>JAIXKK010000072.1 GCA_026954325.1 Bryobacterales bacterium
TTAGGGCGTGGACTACCAGGGTATCTAATCCTGTTTGCTCCCCACGCTTTCGTGTCTCAGCGTCAGTGACTGTCCAGAAAGCCGTCTACACCACCGGTGTTCCTCCTGATATCTACGCATTTCACCGCTACACCAGGAATTCCGCTTTCCTCTCCAGTACTCTAGCCTTGCAGTTTTCGGCGCACCCTCCCAGTTAAGCCGGGAGATTTCACACCAAACTTGCAAAACCGCCTACACACTCTTTACGCCCAGTAATTCCGAACAACGTTTGCTGCCTACGTATTACCGCGGCTGCTGGCACGTAGTTAGCCGCAGCTTCTTCTCCGGGTACCGTCATTATCGTTCCTGTCGAAAGAGCTTTACACCCCGAAGGGCTTCATCGCTCACGCGGCGTCGCTGCATCAGAGTTTCCTCCATTGTGCAAGATTCCCCACTGCTGCCTCCCGTAGGAGTCTGGCCCGTGTTCCAGTGCCAGTGTGGCCGTGTGCCCTCTCAGGCCGGCTACCGATCTTTGCCTTGGTGAGCTATTACCTCACCAACTAGCTAATCGGCCGCGGGCTCCTCTTTCGGCGTCTTTCGACTTTCTCCTTGCGGACTTATGCGGTATTAGCCCCGGTTTCCCAGGGTTATTCCCCACCAAAAGGCAGATAACCCACGTGTTACTCACCCGTACGCCGCTGTACTCAGGAATTGCTCCCCTTTCTCGCTCGACTTGCATGTGTTAGGCGCGCCGCCAACGTTGATTCTGAGCCGGGATCAAACTCTCGTTTGAACCGTTAGAGTAATTTGCCTTGGCGTTTTACCACCAAGACGGTCTCAGCCTAGAACTCATCTTCATTGACGAATTAAGTGTTTTACATCCAACCAGATTTTCAAAGATCTGCTCCCAAAACCGACGATCTCGCGAAGATCGATCCAGGGAAGGCCTCGAAACCCGCTCCGAACGCGTGCAACCACGCCAGTCAACTGCACCGGGGTCACATTTGTTCGAGAAAATTTGGATCTCGAAAGAACTGCCGGGAGGTAGCGGGTAACGCTGACTTCCGCGCTACCGGCTGATACTGAGGATCGCGTCCCTTCCGGGGCGCCTCGGACTTGCTAACCTCACTACTTCGTAACCGCTGCCATCTTCCAGCCTACCGAACTTCGTTGCCTCCGTCAAGTGACTTCCGCAACTTTTTTCGCTTTCCACTCTCTGGTCTGCGTCGCGGCGGCTGACTCACTTAGATTAGCAAGCCCACTCCCCACGCGCAACATCCCGCGCACAAAAAAATCAAATTTCTTCCACCCCCTCACCTCGGGTACGCCCCACTGATATAGCTGCTCAACTGCTCGATCGTCTCCTCCTGTCTGCTCACCATCCACTTCACCAGATCCCCAATCGACACAATCCCTACCACTCGCTCCCCATCCACCACCGGAAGATGCCGGATCCGGGCCCCCGTCATCATCCTCATACACTCATCCACCGTTTCCTCCGGCCCCGCCACCTTTACCGGTGACGTCATGATCTCCGCCACCAGCGTCTCCCGCGACGAACGCCCCTCCAACACTACCTTCCGCGCGTAGTCCCGCTCGGAAATTATCCCCAATATCCGCCCATCTTCCATCACCAGCAGCGCACCCGCGCTCTTTTCCGACATCAACGCGATGGCGTCGTATACGGTTGCGTCCGGCCCTAGCCAGTACACTTGCCCACCCTTCTGCCGAAGAATGGATCGAATTGCTTCGGTTGTTCGCATTGCAGTCCTGCCTCGTTCAGGTAGCGCCACATTTACCACCCCAACACGCCGGAGTCAAGGGGATTTCCTTGTCCGAAACTACCCCTTCAGCATCTCCCGCGCCGCGTTGTGACCCGGCGCTCCCATCACTCCTCCCCCAGGGTGCGCCCCCGACCCGCATAAGTACAGCCCTTTCACCGGCGTCCTGTACCGCGCCCACCCCGCCAGCGGCCGCATCACGAACATCTGATCCACGCTCATCTCCCCGTGGAAAATGTTGCCCCCTGTCAGCCCGTATCTCCGCTCCAGATCAAGCGGCGTCAGCACCTGCCGCTCCTCCACTATCGACCGTATGTTCGGCGCATACTCCGCGATCACCTCCAACACCCGGTCCGCGAACGGTTCCCGCATCTCGTCCCAGTTCGCCCCCTTCAGCGTATAGGGCGCATACTGCAGGAAAATCCCCATAATATGCCGTCCCTCCGGAGCAAGCGATGGGTCATACATCGTCGGTACTGTCATCTCGAGCAGCGGCGAGCGCGACGGGAGCCCATACTTGGCGTCGTCCCACGCCCGCTCCACGTACTCCATATCCGGGCAGATGTGCATCGTCGCCTTGTGGTGCGGCGCCGGAGCCCCAGGCAGCGCGCGAAACTCCGGCAATCCCGAAAGCGCCAGGTTGATCTTGCACGAAGTCCCTTCGCTCCGGTACCGCTTGATCCCCGCCACGAAATCTCCGGGTAGATGCCGCTCCTCCACTAACCGCAGGAACGTCACTACTGGATCGAGGTTGCTCGCCACCACGCCCGCCGTCACCTCCTCGCCCCCCGCCAGCGCCACACCCTCTACGCGCCCGTCCCGCACCAGGATCCGTTCCACCTCCGCATTCACCCGTATCTCCGCGCCCTTGCTCCGCGCGCTCGCCGCGATCGCCTCCGAAACCGCTCCCATCCCGCCCCGCACGAATCCCCACAACCCTCGCTTGCCCCCTACGCCCCCCATGCAATGATGCATCAGGATATACGCCGTACCCTGCGAGCGCGGACCCCCGTTTGCCCCGATCACCCCGTCCGTCGCCAGCGTCACCTTCACTTCTTCTGATTCAAACCACTCGTTCAGAAAATCCGCGGCGCTTTGCGTGAATATCTTCACCAGGCCGGCGATCTCCTGTCTCCCCAACCCGCGCATCTTCCCCGCCAGTTTCAGCCAGTCCAGCAGGTCTCCCAACCCCCGCGGCGGAAATTCCGGTGGAGTCGCCGGCAACAGCGATTCCACCACCGCCGCCAGTTTCTCCAGATATTCCTCGTAAGCCGTGAACCGTTCCGCGTCACGCTTGGAAAACTTCGCAATCTCCTCGATCGTCTTCCGCTCGTCCTGCCACATGTACAGGTAGCGCCCGTCAGGGAACGGCGAGAAAAACGCCGGATCCTTGGCATCCACCTTGTACCCGAACCGCTCCAGTTCCAGGTCCCGGATCACTTTCTCCTGCAACAGGCTCGTCAGGTAGGAGGCCGTCGAAACCCGGTAGCCCGGCCACACCTCCTCCGTCACCGCGCAGCCTCCCACCATTTCCCGCTTCTCCAGCACCAACAGCTTGCGGCCCGCCCTCGCCAGGTACGCCGCCGCCACCAGGCCATTGTGCCCGCCGCCCACAATCACCGCATCGTAGCGCTGTGCCAATCCAATCCCCTTTCCCGCTTTCAGCATACGGCAACTACGCCGCATTCGCTCCCCCCGGCTGATCCCCCTCGCTTCTGCCATAATGTGGCCTATGGCCGCCAAACTCTCCCGCCGGAGCCTTGCCCTCGCCGCCCTCCCATTCACTCCCTCCCTCCCCCCCGCGCCTGCCCAAACCACGCCCGCCGGCGACGACCTCGCCATCCAACACCAGAAGCTCGAACAGTGGCGCGCCGCGCTCGCCAACGTCAAACTCACCACCGCCGTCCAGCCCGCTTTCGTCTTCAAAGCGTAAAGCCCATGCCTACCTTCGAAAACGACATCTTCTTTGGCTCCATCGCCGAAATCCAGGCGGGCATCAAGGCAAGACGGTTCTCCTGCGTCGAACTCACCCGCGCCTTTTGCGACCGGCTCGAACGCCTTGGCCCGCGCTACAATGCCCTCGCCCTCTCCCTTCGTGAGTCCGCCGTCCGCAAAGCCCACGACGTCGACGGCGATTTTCTTCGCGATCGCATCCGCTCCCCTCTACAGGGCGTCCCCTACGCCGTCAAGGATCTCATCGCTGCCGCCGGCGGACCGACCACTTGGGGAGCCAAGCCCTACGCCGCCCAGATGTTCAACGAAGACGCCGCCGTCGTCAAACGACTCTCCAAAGCAGGAGCCGTCCTCATCGGCAAACTCTCCATGGTCGAACTCGCCGGCGGAGGCGGATACCGCTTCGCCAATGCCTCCCTCCAAGGTCCCGGCATCAATCCCTGGGACCGCTCCCACTGGTCCGGAGGCTCTTCCAGCGGTTCCGGCAGCGCCGTCGCCGCCGGACTTGTCCCTTATGCCCTGGGCTCGGAAACCTCCGGCTCCATCCTCACCCCCAGCGCCTACTGCGGCATCACCGGACTTCGCCCCACCTATGGCCTCGTCAGCCGCGCCGGTTGCATGCCCCTCTCCTGGACCCTCGACAAGATCGGCCCCATGGCCCATTCCGCCGAAGATTGCGCCCTCGTCCTTGAAGCTATCTCCGGCGGCGACAATGACGACCCCGGCTCATCCGGCAAGCGCTTCTACTACACCCCCCAGTTCGCTCCCAAACTCACCGATCTCAAGTTCGGTTACAATCCCTCTGACTTCACCGATGGCGTCGTCGAACAAGCCCGCCCCGCCTTCTCCCAGGCCCTCGACGCCGTTCGCTCCCTCGGACTCAAACTCGTCGAAGCCAAGCTCCCCGATTTCCCCTTCTCTCCCATGGTCGCCACCATCATCAGCGCCGAAATGGGCTCTGTCTTCGAAGAACTCGTCGCTTCCGGCAAAGTCGATGAACTCGCCGACAAACGACAGATCGCCGGCATCCAGGTCTCTCAGGAAGTCCTTGCCAAAGACTACCTCCGCGCCATGCGCATCCGCCGCCTCGTCCAACAGGAATTCGCGAAATTGTTTTGGGATGTCGATCTCTGGCTCTCCCCTGCCCTCTCCACGCCCGCCACCAGACTCAGCGAACCCCTCGACAACCCCGCCATCCCTCCCACTCCCATCATCCCCGCCGGCAACCTCGCGGGCATCCCCGCCCTCTCTCTCCCCTGCGGCTTCGCCGGTAACCTCCCGCTCGGCCTCGCCGCCGCCGGACCGCCTTACAGCGAAAACAGGTTGATCGCCGCCGGCAAGGCCTTCCAGTCCGCAACCGATTGGCACAAGCGCCGCCCTCCCGTCTGATGTACCATCATCCGGAGGACTCATGAGCGAATCTGCCTACAAATTTGAAGCCGACCTCGCGCTCGAACTCGTGCGCGTCGTCGAGGAAGCCGCCATCGCTTCCGCCCGCACCATGGGTGAGGGCGAACCCGACAAATCCGACCGCGTCGCCGTTCAGGCCATGCGCAAAGCCTTCGAGCAGGTCCCCTTCGCCGGCGCCATCGTCATCGGCGAGGGTGAACGCGACGAGGCCCCCATGCTCTACATCGGCGAGCGCGTCGGCGCATCCCCGCCTCCCGGCGTCGACTACCCCGAAGTCGATATCGCCGTCGATCCCCTCGAAGGCACTAACCTCTGCTCCACCGGCACTCCGAACTCCATCACCGTCCTCGCTGCCTCCGAAAAAGGCGGACTCCTCCACGCCCCCGATTGCTACATGGAGAAGATCATCGCCGGTCCCGCCTGCCGCGGCTCACTCGACCTCGATGCCCCCGTCGCCGAAAACCTCAAGGAGATGGCCCGCTGCCTCGACCGCCGCGTCCAGGACCTCGTCATCGTCGTCCTCGACCGCCCCCGCCACGCCAATCTCATCCGCGAAATCCGCCAAGCCGGCGCGCGCATCCGACTCATCCCCGATGGCGACCTCTCCGCCGGCATCGCCGTCGCCGTCCGCGGTTCCGGTGTTCATGCCGTCATGGGAGCCGGCGGAGCACCCGAAGGCGTCATCACCGCCGCCGCCATCCGCTGCCTCCATGGGGCAATGGTCGGCCGCCTCGTCGTCGACACCCCCGAACTCGAAGAGCGCATCGCCTCCATGGGCATCCGTGACCCCAAACGCGTCTACTCCGCCCGCGATCTCGCCCCCGGCCGCAGCATCGTCTTCGCCTCCACCGGCGTCACCGACGGTACGCTCCTCCGCGGCGTTCGCTTCTTCGGCCAGGGCTGCCGCACCCACTCCCTCGTCATGACCATGTCCACCAACAAGGTCCGGTTCGTCGACACCGTCCACATGGAGACCGGCCCTGGCCCCCGCGGCATCCGCCTCTACTAAGGCGCCCCTCCTTCCTCACGCCACCCGTGGCGCAGGCTTTCCAGCCTCATGACCCACCTCGACACCCCCCTCGTCATCTCCCTCGCCCTCCTCGTTCTCCTCGCCGCTGCCTCCGATATCAGGACCCGGCGCATCCCCAATTCTTTGACTGTCACCGGAGCCATCGCCGGCTTCATCCTCAACGCCGCCCTGCACGGCATCCCGGGAGCCCGTTCTTCTCTCCTTGGACTCGCCCTCGGAGCCGCGATCTTCCTCCCCCTCTTCCTCCTCCGCGGACGCGGCGGCGGCGACGTCAAACTCATGGCCGCCGCCGGAGCCATCGCCGGCCCTTCCAACACGTTCCTTATCTTCGTCCTCACCGCCGTGACCGGAGGCATCCTCGCCCTCGTCCTTCTGCTCTGGAAAGGCGGACTCTCCACGGTCCTCCGCAATTGCGCCTTCATCCTCTACGAACTCGCTCACCTCCGCGCACCCTACCATCGCCATCCCGAACTCACTCTCGAAAACTCCACTACTCCCAAACTCCCCTATGCCGTCCCCATCGCCTTGGGCTCGCTCCTCTTTCTCGCAATTGCCTCCTGAAACTCCTCCGCTCTCCGCTTGGGCTATACTTGCTCACGGATGGAATAGTCCATTCCTAACCGAAAGGAATCAACAGATGCCGAAGTTTCTAGTGGAAGCCACATACACCGCCGAAGGGTATCAGGGCCTCGCCAAGGACAAGGCCTCCGGCCGCAAGGCGGCCATCGCGCAGGCGGTGAAAAAGCTCGGTGGAAAGCTCGACGCAATGTATTTCTGCCTCGGGGAGAGCGACGTCATCCTCATCGTCGACCTCCCGGACCATGTCAGCGCCGCCGCCATTGGCGCAGCGGCCTGCGGCAGCGGCATGGCTCGCACCAAAACCTCCGTCCTCCTCACCGTCAGCGAGACCGATAAAGCCCTCGATAAGAAGGTCTCTTACCGTCCTCCGGGAGCCTGAGCCTCCGCGGCATCAAACGGATCTTGCGCTCACTTCTTTCCGGGCAGATATGCATTCGTCCAAGTCGGCGCAAGGTCGAATTCGGCATCCCGCACCCTGTCGATCGTCGCCTCCAGATAGCGCCTCGCCGCCTCCGGCCCGCCTTCGGGCATCGAGCCGTCATTCGTGTATTTCTTCTTTCCCCATTCAATCACCTTCAGGTCCATCGCCGCGTCAGCCGTCTGGTATTCCTTGGGCGCAGGTTGATCCCGGCATTCGCGATTACTTGCGTCTTGCCCGCTTTGCCGCAGCCTGCCAGCACGGCAAACAGCGCAACCATCATCGCTTTCATGAAACCCCTCCCCGCGCCGCATCCGAATCTCGCGCTTTCCAGCGAAGCAGGTACCGCTCCAACCGGTCCACCAGCGCGCCAACCGCCAGCACGACACCGGCGAGAATCGCCATCCCGGCGAAGACGCCGGTTGTGTCGAACACCCCTTCGGCCTGAGAGATCAGGTATCCGATTCCCCGCGACGAGCCCAGGTATTCGCCCACCACCACCGCGATAATGGCGAACCCGATGCTGATGTGCAGGCTCGAGAAGATCCACGTCAGCGCGCTCGGAATCAGCACGTGGCGGATCAACTGCCGCTCGCTCGCCCCCAGCATGCGCGCGTTGTTGACCATCACGGGATCCACTTCCCGCACCCCCTGAAAGGTGTTGAAGAAGACAATGAAGAACACCACCGTCACCCCCAGCGCGACCTTTGACCAGATCCCAAGCCCGAACCACAACAGAAAAATCGGAGCCAGTACGACTCGCGGCAGAGCGTTCACGATACGGATGTACGGGTCAAACAGGTCCCCGAGAAAGCGGTTCCTCGCCAGCAGGAATCCAAACACCACGCCGCCGCTGACGCCGATCAGAAATGACAAGGACGCCTCCGCCACCGTGGCGGCCAGATGTTCCCAGATGCCGCCCCCCGCCACCATCTTCCATACCCGCGCCAGCACATCACTCGGGCGGCTGAAAAAGAACGGCTGCAGCACCCCCGTCTTCGCTCCCGCTTCCCAGCCGAGCAGCAGAACCGCCCCCAGCAGAACTTGCCACACCGCCATCGGAACCTGGTTACGCCTGGATGCGCTCATAGCTCTTCAGCACCTCCTCTCGCAGGTCGCCCCAGATCGAACGGTAGATCTCCACAAACCGCGGATCGGTTTTGATGTCAATCAGATTCCGCGGCCGTTCCAACCCGACCTGGTAGACGCCCACCAGGCGGCTCGCCGGCCCGGCGGACAGCACGGCAACCTCATCGGACAGCGCAATCGCCTCCTCCAGGTCGTGCGTCACGAACATCACGGTCTTCCTGCTGCCTGCCCAGAGCGCGAGAATTTCTCCCTCCATGCGGAGGCGCGTGTGCACATCCAGCGCGCCGAAGGGTTCGTCCATGAGGACAATATCGGGGTTGACGATCCAGGTCTGCGCCATCGCGACACGCTTCCGCATACCGCCGCTGAGTTGATGCGGATAGCGGTCCGCAAAACCCTCGAGTCCCGTGCGGCGAATCCACTCCCGGGCGGACTGCTCCGCCTGGCCGGCGTCCGCCCCCCGCAATTCCGGACCCAGCAGGATATTGCCCCGCACGGTCTTCCACGGCAACAAGGCGTCCTGCTGAAACATATAGCCGGCGCTTGCGTTAATCCCTGTCAAGGGCTTGCCGAAAATTTCCACCGCCCCCTCGCTGGGCTGCGTCAAGCCTGCCGCCATGTTTAGAAGAGTCGACTTGCCGCACCCGCTGGGACCGACCACGGAAAGAAAACTCCCCTCCCGCGCCTCCAGCGAGATGTTTTGCACCGCCGTGTAGCCGGGGAACCTCTTCGTGACGCCTTGAAAACGAATCGCCGTGCCGCCCGGAGAACCGTTCATTCCACCTCCCACCATCGCGGGAATGCCCATCGACACAACAGGGCAAATTATTTTAGCATGGGCTTCTCTGTGCAGTGCTTTCTCTTCGGAGCGGACTTGGAGCGGACTATTCGTCACGAAACTTGATACGTGAATCTGCCGGGAGTAACGAGGCTGGCTACCCCAGGCTCTTCGCGCCAGGCGCCACAAACTTGCGTCCAGGAAGAGTCATGATGCGTGTCCCGCGTTGTCATTACCGTATGCCGGACAGCCGATGCGTGGCTTTGGCTTTCATCAGCCGGTCCGGAAAGTGCCCGGGCCGGCGCCTGTGGCCCCCGTTCGGTCATCCAGCGGAAGCGGATCATCCAGTTCGCGCTGGAACCGGTGCAGCCGTTCCAACAGTTCTTTCCTCGCCGCTGCATACCGTCGATCTCCGGCGCGGTTGTGAATCTCCCACGGATCGGCCCGCATGTCGAACAACTGCGTGACCCCCGCTTTTGGATACACGATCAGTTTGTGTTCCCTGGTTCGCACCGCGCGTTGATAATCGAGATAGCGGCAGAAGACGGCATCGTGTGGCGCTCCACTCTTGCCATGCAGCAGGCTCGCAACGCTAGGAAACTCCACTGCCTTCGGCGCGGATACCCCCGCCAGTTCGCAAGTCGTGGCAAACATACTGTGTTGATAGACCAGTTCATCCACCCGCCTCCCGGCGGCAATCCCCGGACCGGCAAAGATCAGCGGCATGCGAATACTGTGGTCGTACATGTTCTGCTTGCCCATCAATCCGTGCTGCCCCACCGCCAGTCCGTGGTCCGCGGTGAAGATGACATACGTGTTGGCCGCCTGGCCCGATTCATCGAGCGCGGCCAATATCCGGCCGATCTGCGCGTCCATGTAGGTCGTGTGGGCGTAGTATTCCGAGCGGTGTAACTGCACCGCCTCTTTCGTTCGCGGAAATGGAGCCAGCTTCTCATCCCGGATGAAATGATCGCCCTCGTCGAAAGGATGCTCCGGCAGGTAATTGGGCGGAATCTCGATGCGGTTCCTCGGATAACGGTCGACGTACTCCTTCGGGGCCTGGCGCGGATCGTGCGGCGAGTTGAACCCCACGTACAGGAAGAACGGATTCGCCTGGTTTCGCCGGCTCCGCAGGTAATCCGCGGCGCGGTCCGCCCAGATTTCGGCCGAATGCTTAACCTCTTCCCTGGCCCCGGTTTCCCACTTGGCCGTCTGCAACCACTGGCCTTTGAGGGACTTGTCCCAAGGCGTCCACGTGTTGCCCGGACTCGGGCGGTTATATGCCGCCGGGCCCGATTCGAACATCCCCGGGCTCACCGGCCCAAATGTCTTGAACGCCCGCTTCAGATTCGCCTGGCTCAAATGCCACTTGCCCACGATGTGCGTATCGTAGCCGGCATCTCCCATCGTTCCAGGCCACAGCGCGGCCTCTTCCGAAAGCCGGTGCGCGCGGAAGCAGGATAGCCCCGTGTTCAGCATCGTCCGGCTGGCGATACACACCGCGCCTGACCAGGATCCCTGGTGGAAGGTGTGGGTGAAGGTGCATCCTCTTTGCGCCACCCGGTCGAGATGGGGAGTATGAATCTCGCGGTTGTTCATGCTCCCAACCCCATTGAACGTCAGGTCATCCGCAATCAAAAACAGAAAATTCGGCTTGCCTGTCTGGGCGGCCGCGAGACTTCCGGCTGCCGCGGCCTGTAGGAATTCCCGGCGCTGTATCATTCTCTTCCTTCCCTCAGAATAGAACCTTTACCCCAAGCTGGATCTGCCGCGCCGTGCTCACCGTGGAACTCACCTGTCCGAACCTGGAATTGGTGAAAGCGGTTTGCGGAGTCCCGAAGGTCGGCTGATTGAAGGCGTTGAACAATTCCACACGGAATTGGAGCTTCATCCGCTCCGTCAGGCTGTCCTGGCGAAACAGCGACAGGTCAAAGTTCTGATAGCCGTCCGTCCGCAGTTGATCCCTTCCCGCTGTACCGAAGTTATATACGGCCGGGGAAGCGTAGGCCGACTTGTTGAACCAGGCTTCAGGCTTCGGATTCGTCATGGCCGCATTCCCCACCAGATTGGGGCGTGTCGAATTCGTGCCGATGTTCGCCACATCCAATCCCATGGTCGGCGTATAGGGCTGCCCGCTGCGAATCAGCACGATCGCATTGAACTGCCAGTTGCCGAGAACCCTTGCGGCCGGGCCATCCGCCACCCAGCGCTGTCCCTTCCCGAACGGAAGGTCGTACACCACGGCGGCCGAGAAGTTCTGCGGAATGTCGTAGGCCGAAACCGACCGGTCATTATTCGGAACATACGGATTCTGGAGCGAGAAGCCCTCCACTCCGAATTGCCCCGACGAAGCGATGTCGATCGACTTGCTCCATGTGTACCCGAGCAGGTACGACAACCCCTTGGTAAACCGCTGCTCCAGCTTCACCTGGAGCGCATTGTAATTGCCGCGCCCGATGCTGCGGTCGTAGTTGCTCGCCGGAGCGTACGTCCACAGCGCCCTCGGCTGCACGGCGCCGGGTCCGGGCGTCAGCGCCGTGTTGTAAAAACCGCCGATCGGCAACCGGAGGCTGTTGGCGCCCACGTACGCCGTCGACAGCGTCACATTGTTGGCCAGTTGCTTCTGTATGTCCAGATTCCACTGGAGCGAATAGGGGTTCCGGAAGTGCGGATCAAAGAAAAACGCCTGCGCCGTACTGGGGTCCGCCGCTGGAATCCTGGGGTCCTTGCCGCCGAACGGATCGTTGGCCAGTACGGAAACGATGGGGCGATTGATGTTGATGCCGCGCAGCAGGTTCGTGTTCGGCCACGCGCCGCTCGCGTTCTGCGCCTGCTGTGTCACTCCCGCCTGCAAGTCATAGAACACCCCGAAGGAGCTCCTCACCACCAGCGTGGGCCGCAATCGGTACGCCAGGCCCACCCGCGGACCGAACATCTTGTAATCGTCGTCGCGCAGCTTGGGCTGCCCCGTGAAAACGACATGCTGCTTCACATAGGCGTTCTGCGGATCCGGCAGACATGGCGCGGGCTGGCTGCTGCCGCACGCCGGGGGAGCAGCCGCGCCCACGATGAATCGCCCGGACCCGAAGTCCCACGTCGAGGGGAAGTTCAACCGGAAGGAGGAATTCCGCAGCAGGTCCCATCGCAGCCCGAGATTCACCGTCAGCTTATCGGTGGCCTTCCAGGAATCCTCGGCGTAAAAGTTCCACAGTTGCGTCTGATAGTCGTACTTCCGGTCGCGATACTCCCAGGCATCGAGGGCCCCCAGCACGAACGAGGCAATGTCGGATCCGGTGTTGCCGGGATTGTTCAAATCCGCCGTCTGGCTGGCGTTGAACGTCAGGTTGCCGTCATAGGTATCGTCGAAGAACGGAACCCATAGAATCTGGCCGCCGAACTTCAGCGTATGGTTCCCATGCACGTGCGAGAGGTCGCCTCGCATCTGGTAGGCGGCCTGCGGGCCCAGAAAATCCACCCGGCTCCCCTGCGTCCCGAAGGCGCTCGGCATGGTGATGCCCGGAGCGTTCAGCCCGTCCTTTTTCGGAAAACCGGCAAACAGCCCTTCGGCGAACATGTTCCTGGCGGTGAGAAAGGGAACGTTGTTCTGCGTCAGCGAACTGTACCCAAATAGCCCGTTCAGGAGTGTGTTCGCCCCGAAGACGTGGGTATAGCTGGCGCCGAAATTCCTCGCCGGCGTCTCTATCTGGTTCAGCGTTCCTTGCAGCGTGCCCGCGCTCTCCTGGTTCTGCGTTCCCCATGTGAACCGGCCCCACAGGAAATCCGAGGGCGTAAAGTTATGATCCACGCGAATGCTGTACTGGTTCATCGGCGCGGTCTGCGATGTCGTGTTCCTTCCGTTGAAGCTCGGATTCCCCGTGTCAATGGGCGCGGGAATGATCGTCTTCGCCCACTCGCTGGTGGACTTGTTGATCAGGGAAGCCGGGATCGTGTTGTTTGCAAACGGGTCGCGAAGATAGGAGCCGGCCTTGGCGGGATCGGGCCTTGTCGAGAATGGATTGTAGATCGCCCGCTTCAGCGCGCTGAAATCGCCGCCCAACTCGGCAGACGTCGGCACGAGGTACAGCGAAGAGGAGGCATTCACCTGCCGGTAGCCTTCATAAGTGAAGAAGAAGAACGTCTTGTCCTTAATCACCGGCCCTCCCACGGTGCCGCCGAACTGATTCTGGCGCAGCGTGGGCTTCTTCGCTGCGAAAAACGCCCGCGCATCGAGCGCGTCGTTGCGCAGGAACTCATACAGGCTCCCGTGAAATTGATTCGTACCGCTCTTGGTGGCGATGTTGACCACGCCCCCGGTCACTCCGCCAAACTCCGCCTGGTCGCTGTGCGACTGCACCTTGAATTGCGCCAGCCCATCCACATTCGGCGCAATCGCGTAGGTGTTCATCCAGGGAGCGTCATTATAAACTCCGTCCAGCGTGAACGTGTTGCTGCGGTTGCTTTGCCCGTTCACCGCCGGAAAGACGAACGTCCCCACCCTCTGCACCTGCGCCCCGCCGCTGTTCTGGGCGACGCTCACCGGAGTGGCGCCGGGAGACAGTGTCAATAACTGCGTGAAATTTCGCGCATTCAGCGGCAGGTCCACAATCTTCTCCTGGGTGACCACCGTCCCCAACTGCGCGTTCGAAGCCTCCAGTTGCGTTGCCTCCGCCGATACCTCCACGCTTTGCGACACCGCCCCCAGGGTAAGGTGAAAATCGAGTGTCGTGATCTGGTTGACGTCAAGGTTGAACTCCTGGGAAACCGACTTCTGGAATCCCGGTTGCGTCACCTCCACCCGGTAGCGCCCTGGAACAAGATTCGAGATCACGTAATTGCCGGTGGTGGTCGAGTGGACAGTCCTGGCGATCTGCGTCCCCGTGTTCACCGCGCTCACTGTCGCGTTAGGCACCGCCGCGCCCACCTGATCGTAAATGATCCCGTTGATCTGCGCGTTCTGGGTCTGCGCCCAGGTAACCCCCGTGCCAAGAATCAGCAGCAACAACGTTGTTTGCAATCAGATACCCTCGCTTTCCCACAAGCCTATCTCACGCGGCGAAGCCGCCGCGCCACGAATGCGATATTAAGGCGACTGGGCGGTCAGGATAATGTGGTAAACTCGTCTCATCTGGTTTGAAACAGGTGTCAAACGGGATTAAATCTCGAATTAACAAAGAGTTAGAGGAAGGACATCAACCGGCGGAATCCCTTGCCGCCGATCCCCGCTGGCAACTCGTCCTGCGCATCTGCCAAAGCCGTACCTTCTCCAAAAGCGCCCGCCTCCGCGAACTGCTCCGCCACATCAGCATTAACCTCCTCCAGGGAAACTCCGCGGAAGTGACCGAGTTCGAGATCGGCCGCCGCGTCTTCGGCCGCCCCGAAAGCTACGTTCCCTCCGAAGACGGCGTCGTGCGGGGCGCCGCCAGGCAGCTCCGCCTTAAGATCAAGGAGTATTTCGAAACGGAAGGCCAGTCCGAAACCTGGACCGTGGACATTCCCAAAGGAGGATACGTGCCGGTGTTCTCCCCCAGGACCGCCGAACCCGCGACGGACCCTGCTCCGGCGCCCGCCGCGCCCCTCTCGGAACAAGCAACAAAGCCGTCTACACCCTTCCTCTGGCTCATGATCGCGGCAGTTGCCCTCAATGTCTCATTCCTCGGGCTCAACCTCTGGTTATGGAACCGCCATGCAACCGTCCCCGTGACGCCCAGTCCGGAGCCGACTTTGGCGGGCGCTCTTCTCAAACACTCCCTACGGCCCGTGACGGTAGTGGTTTCCGATTTCTCCATGCCCCTGCTTCGCGTATTGTTCCACCCGCGCGATTACACTCTCAACAATTACGCCACCTGGGACTACGGGCAGTTCACGCCGCCGCCGGGCCAATCTCCCCGCCTTGCCTCAATCGCCCGCATCCTCCGCACCCACCGCATCACACGCTTGGGTGATCTGAATATTGTCCTCGCCATCCAGCGCGCCACGGCTTCCGGCGGCAGCATCGTCGTTCGCCACGCCCGCGACATCAGCGCCCGCGGTTTCATGGAAGGCGACGCCATCCTCCTCGGCAACGACTACTCCACTCCCTGGGTAGGCCTCTTCGAGGACCATTTGAACTTCCCCCACGTCCGGATCGATCGGGGAATCGGGTTCGCCAACCGCAAGCCTCGCCCGGGCGAACAGCCCGAATACCTCGTCCCAACCGCCTCCCAGGAACAGGGTCTCGGCTACGGACGTCTGGCCCTGGTCCCGAATCTCAGCGGGAAAGGCTCCGTGCTCCTCATCAGCGGCATCAACATGGTCACCATGGAATCCGCAGGCGATGTCGCCGCCAATCCCCAATCCGTGCCCGAACTGCTGAAGGCCCTCGGAGCCTCCTCGCTCGAAGACCTCCCCTACTTCGAATTGATCCTGGAGTCCGGCGCCGTCGATAACACCCCGAAAAGAGCCCGCATCCTCGCTGCGCGCATCCTAGGCCCGCGAGTGCGGTAGATCCGCCGCTATTTCCTTGTAAAGCAAACGTTTACATTCACCGCCCCCTCCTCTTCTCCCTCTCTCCCTCCGATCTCTTCCCTGTGGACCGCCTCCCGCTTCGCGCCAACTTCACCTGGGCCCTCCTCGGCAACGGCGTCTCCAGCGCCGCTCAATGGAGCCTCATTGTCCTCCTCGCCCGTCTGGGCGATCTCTCCATGGTCGGCCAGTACTCCCTCGGCCTTGCCATCGTCTCCCCCATCATCGTCCTGGCCGGCCTTAATCTCCGCACTCTGCTGGTCACCGATCTCGGCGGGCGTTTCGAGTTCGGGCACTACCTCGGCATGCGCGTCCTCACCACTGCCGCCGCCCTTGCGCTCATCGCCGGGCTGATGTGGGCTGGAGACTACACCCGCCAAACCAGGCTTGTCATCCTCTGTGTGGCCGCCGCCAAATGCCTGGATGCCCTCAGCGACATTGTTTACGGTCACTTGCAGCGAAAAGAAGCCATGGACCGCGTGGCGCTCTCCCTAATTGCGAAGGGCATCCTCTCCACGGCTGCGCTGGTCGCGTCCCTCCTGTGCACCCGCTCCGTTCTCTGGGCAGCCTTCGGGATTGCCTCTTCCTCTGCCGCTGTCCTTCTGCTGTACGATTTGCGCCAGGTCCCTCTCGCCCGGTTGCCTCGTTTCGCCGGCACTTGGCCTCACCTTCGCTCCCTGGTCTATCTGGCCGGGCCTCCCGGATTCATCCTGATGCTCGTTTCCCTCAATGCCGTGCTCGCCCGCTACTGGCTGGCGCACCTCAAGTCGGAAGGCGAAGTCGGGCTCTTCTCGGCCATGGCCTATCTCACCATCGGCGCCAACACCATGGTGGTTGCCCTCGGGCAGGCATCAGGACCAGCCATGACCCGCGCCTGGGACCGCCGCGACCTGCTCGGCTTCTGCGGCCAGGCGGCGCGTCTTGCCCTCCTCGGCGCCCTGCTCGGGTTGGCCGGCATTGCCGCCGCCGCTTTCTACGGCAATCAGATTGTCGGCTTGCTTTATGGCGCGCGCTACACGGCTGACCCCGCGGCCCTGCTCTGGCTCATGCTCGGCGGAGCACTCACTTACCTCGCCAGTTGCGCCGGATATACACTGTCCTCGGCGCGCTGTTTCCGTATCCAACTCCCCATGCATCTCGCGGTCTCTGTCGCCATCTCCGCCGCCTGCCGGGAACTCGTCCCCCAATACGGCGTCTGGGGCGCGGCCGTAGCCCAGACCATTGGAAGCGCCGTGCAGTTAGCCATCAGCCTGGTTCTTGTCGGGAGACTTTGCTGGACCCTTGCCGCCGATACTCCCCTCCGCGCCACGTTGATCCAGTTCTACGCAAACCCGTTCTCCCGCCCTCAATAAGACCGGCGCCCTATCGCGTCAGCGCCGCATGCACGCGCACGAACCGTTCGTAGGCGGCATCCCATGGCCCCTTATCCTTCGGCTCCAGCACCGTCACCGGAAACGAGGCCGCCACCACGCTGCGGATCTCTTCCAGGTTCTTCACCAATCCCGCGCCCATCGCCTGCACCAGGATGTTCCCCGCCGCCGTCGCCTCGCTTGGCCCGGCAATCACCACGCGCCCTGTCGCATCAGCCACAAACTGGTTCAGCAGCATATTCCGCGACCCGCCGCCCACAATGTGAATCCGCTTCAAGGTCCGCCCCAACAGGCTCTCCAGGCTTTCGAGCACCTGCCGGTAGCGCAGCGCAAGGCTCTCCAGAATCGACCGGCAATACTCCCCATGCGTCGCCGGCGGAGCCTCGCCGTGCTCCTTGCAATGCGCCGCGATCTTCGCCGGCATATCGCCCGGCAACAAAAACGCGTCGGGATGAATCACCGCCGCGAACGGCCGCGCCGCGAACGCCATCTGCGTCATCTGCGTGTAGTTGTAATTGGCCCCTTCCTCCGCCCACGTCCGGCGGCACTCCTGCCACAGCCACAACCCCGCGATATTCTTCAGCAGCCGGATGCGCCCCTCCACCCCTACCTCATTGGTAAAATTCAGCGCGAGGGAATGTTCGTTGATCACCGGTTCCCCCGTCTCCACGCCCATCAATGACCACGTCCCCGAACTGATGTAGCACCAGTCCATATCCCCCTGCGCCGGCACTGCCGCCACCGCGCTTGCCGTATCATGTCCCGCCGCGGCAAACACGGGAACAATGTGCGTGCCCGCCTCGTCTTTCAGTGGACCGAGCAACGCGCCCGGATTCACCACCGGCGGAAGAATCCGCGGGTTCAACCCCAGCCGCTCCAGCAACGTCACCGCAAAACATTTCTTCGCCGGATCATAGAACTGCGAAGTCGATGCAATCGTCAGTTCGCAGCGCTTGACCCCGGTCAGGAAGTAGTTAAAGAGGTCCGGCATGAACAGCAGTGTATCCGCCACATCGAGCGCCGGCGAGTCCGCCTCCTGCATCGCATGCCACTGGAACAGCGAGTTGATCTGCATGAACTGCAATCCGGTCTCGGCAAAAATCTCCTCGCGCGGCACAATCGCGAAAGTGCGTTCCATCTGCCCGTTGTTGCGCGCGTCGCGATAGTGGCGCGGATTGTCCACCAGCGCCCCGTCGCGGCCGAGAAACGCAATGTCCACTCCCCACGTGTCCACCCCGATGCCGGAGAGCGCCGCCTTGCGCTCGCGCGTCGCCGCCGCCAGTCCCTGGCGCATCTCGTGAAACAGACGCAGCGTGTCCCAGTACAAACCCGTCGGCAGGCGCACCGGCTGATTGGAAAACCGGTGCAGTTCCTCGAGCCCGAGTTTGCCGTCTGCCAGTGTCCCCAGCATCGCGCGCCCGCTTTCGGCGCCCAGATCAAACCCGAGGAAATGCTTCATGGCGCTACCTGGATAATCACCTTCCCCACATTGTCCGCGTAATTCGCCAATAGCTCGAAACCGCGCGCCGTCTGCTCGAACGGAAGCGTATGCGTAACCAATGCGTCACTGACGCGGCCCGCCGCCAGCAACCGCGCCGCCTCCGCGCCCTTATGGTTCGATCGCTTCAGCGTATGGATCTGGAGTTCCTTGCCCATCGCCGTGTGTATGTCGAGGGGAAGATCGCTGCCCACCGGTACGGCGATCAGCATGAATCTTCCGCTCAGCCGCGCAATGCGGATGCCCATATTCACCGTCTCCAGGGCGCCGGCGGCATCCAGCACCAGGTCCACCCCGCAGCCGCGCGTTTCATCCATCACCGCCTGCTCCATCCGGTCCACCGGCACTACAACATCGGCGCCCATCTTGCGCGCCAGTTCCAACCGGTGCGCAAGTTTGTCGCAGATATACACCCGTGCGGCCCCCGCCTGCTTCGCCATCGAGGCGCACAGCATCCCGATCGGTCCCGCGCCCATCACCGCTACCGTGTCCCCAAGATGAACCGGCACAAGTTCCATCACGTGCACAATCACCGCCACCGGTTCAATCAAAGTAGCCTGTGTCCAGTTCAGACCCTCCGGCACCGGATCGGCGTTGTGCTCGGGCGCCACCGCGTATTCGCGAAACAGTCCCGGAGCCTGCGGGCTGCCCAGAAACACGCAGTGGATACAGTTGTTGTGCTGCCCGCGAAGGCAGAACTCGCAGTGGCCGCACGTCAGCGACGGCTCGATCGACACGCGGTCGCCCACCTTTCGGTCGTGGACCCCTTTGCCGATGGCGATAATCTCACCCGCCGGTTCGTGCCCCAGTACTTGCGGGTATCCCGCGGCCGTATGTCCGATCCCGCCTTCGAGATACCAGTGCATGTCCGATCCGCAGATCCCGACCGTCTTCAACTTCACCAGCACTTCCCCGGGACCGGGGTCGGGCGGGTCCGGGAGTCTGTATTCTTCCAGGGTACGTTGGGCTACCAGAGCTATCGATCGCATGAGTAACTTAGTGTATCGCGCGTCGCACCCTTCCGGCCGGATGCTATACCCGGATGCTATACAAGGAGAAGAGACCATCGTGGAGACTGGACCTCGCCCCCTTTCGCGCCGCGCCTTCCTGTCGATATGGCCCTTCCGGCCCAGGCATCGCACGACACTCGCCGGAGTCGAGTTCGAAGTGCTCCGCGGAGGAGCCTCCAAACGCCGCTACCTGCTGATCCATGGCGATGAAGAGACCGCGCGCGAAGTGTTGCGCCGGCACATGAAACGCAATTCCGGAGTGGCCTACCTCGTCACCGGTCACAAACGTGATGTCCCGCTGCGCGGCGGCGGCTTGCTCGATCCCAACCGCATGTATTCGCGCGAAGGAGCCGAACGCAACCTGAAACTGCTCAACCCGGAATGGACAGCCGCCCGGGTTGACGCGGAACTCGACTCGCTCGACCGTACCCGCGGAAAGCTCATCCGCGCCCTCACGCCGCCGCCCGGCGGTCTACTCGTCGCCGTGCACAACAACAGCCATGGCTACTCCGTCGAAACCGAAGTCCCCATCAGCGGCCAGGTCTCGCTACGCGACGCCCGCAACCCGCACGAATTCTTCCTCGCCACTGATCCGTCCGACTTCCGCATCCTCGCCCTCTCCCCATACAACGCCGTCCTCCAAAACAAAGCGCCGCGCGAGGACGACGGTTCACTCAGCCGCCTCATGGCCAAACGCGGCGTCCGGTATGCGAACCTCGAAGTAGCGCTGGGAAAGTTCGACAAGCAAAAGGAGATGCTCGATTGGCTCGAAAGGAATCTGCCATGAAGCGAAGATTGTTCTTGGGAATCACCGCGGCCGGCCTGCTGCGCGCGCGCGTCCTCGAACAGGGCGAGCGCGACCGCGCCATGAGCTACCTGCACGCCACGCGCAAGATGTTCCTCGACTCCGTGGCAGGCGTCACCCCCGCCCAATGGGAGTGGAAGCCGGAGCCGGATGTGTGGTCCATCGCGGAAGTCGCCGAACACATCGCCCTCAGCGAAGATAACCTCTTCACCTTGGTGCGCAAGTCGGTCGCGGGACCGCCGGCCGGCCCCGCCCAACTCGCCGAAACCAAGGGTAAAGATGAAGCGGTCATGAAGACAGCGGTTGATCGCAGCCGGAAATTCAAAGCCCCACAAAACCTGCAACCAACGCACCGCTGGAAGACCAAGGCCGAACTTGTCAGCCATTTCAAGGACAGCCGCGATCGCACCATCGAATACGTGCAGACCACCACCGGCGATCTGCGCGCCCATGCCGCTCCTCATGCCGCCTTCCGGGAACTCGACGCCTACCAGTGGATCCTGTTCATCGCCGGACACTCCGAGCGCCACATTCTCCAACTGAACGAAGTCAAAACGAAACCCGGCTATCCCAAGGCCTGAGCGCCGGACCACGCCGGGGCGACCGTACACGGCAAATCCACGCCGATCCGTGACCAGGCGGCGATCGAACACATCCTCTCGCCGGGCTTCGTGGAAAGCTGAAGTCGACCCCGTTCCCGCTCTGCCGCGGATACTGCCGGCCCCGGCGCAGACTCAAGGCGCGCCGCGGCGCGCGTGAATCTTGCCGGGTTCCCGGAACGCTCTCTCCCGAAAGAAATGCCGCCCGCGCCTCCCGCGCGAAAAGCCCCGAACCGGTTTCTGATCATGCATTCCCGCAAATAGCGTCCGCTCCATCGCCCCTTGCTCCGTCCGGAATGTCGTGACCGCAAGAATAGAAATTAGCGCAGAGTGACGTTAGCTTCGTTACTCGCCGTCCCGTCCACCATGATCCGCAGTTTCACCACACCCCGTGGGGCGCCGTCAGGCACTTGCGCGTTGATCTGATACAACCCCGGCACGCCCGGCGCCTGCCCGCTGAATACCACGCGAGCCTCCACCCCGCCCACCGTGATCACCGGCGTCCGCACCGTCTCATACAAGCCGCTCGCCGGCGAAGGCTCCACCGGCCCCAGTCCCGTTCCGTAGATTTCCAGGTACTCCCCCCCCGCCGCCGGCCGCTCGGACGTGAGCAGCCCCGTCCCCGCCACTCGTACCGCGGCCTCGCCCGTCGCCTGATTAAAGAACAGTCCAGGGGAGTTCGCAACCACCGGCACCCGCACTGCCGGCGACGTCCCCAACGACGTGCTGACCACCACGTCCGCCGAATCCCCGGCAATCGTCGGGGGCACGCGGAAGTTGATCTGCCCGTCACTCACGTAATAAAGCCTGGCCGCCTCTCCGTTGATCATCACCTGCACTCCCGCCAGCTTTTCCGGCCACGGCGTCGCCTTTGCCTCGCCGGTCAAGCCGCCTCCAAGGCTTCCCCCGAAGATCACCGCCAATCCCCCCGGCGTGATGCCCGGCGCGTAAGATGCCGCATTCAACACATAGGCGCTCTGGAAGCCCGGACGGCTGAGTGCCGTCGCCGTCACCGCGTTCGCCGTGCCATCGAGCGTCGCGCGCATCGCCGGCACATCCGCCGTCCCCGGAATCCACCGGAACCGCGCCACGCCGTCCGCGTCCGTAACCGCGCTCGCCGGCGTCACGCTGCCCGTCTCCACCGCCGCGCGAATCGTCAATCCGGGATAAGGAATCAGGTTTGTGTCCGTAGCCCGCACCGCGATCTGGTCCGGCAGCGCAACCCCGGGCGCAGCCACCACCTGCTTATCGCCGCCCACAATCGCCAGTTTCACATCCGTCAATGCGCCGGCCACCTGCAGGCGCGCATGATCGGTGAGGTAGCGCGAATCAGACGGCTCCGCCGTGATCTCTTCCACTCCCGGACGCACCCCCCGAATGGTGAACGCCGCCTCCGTGGAACCTGCCGGAATCGTCACACTCCCGGGCATCGAAGCGGACCCCGCCCCGGTCCTCAGCATCACCGTAAGATTCGCCGCCGCCGGCTCATCCAATGAAACCCGCGCATTCAGAGCCTCGCCGGCCGCCATGCCCGCCGCCGGCCACAACGATAGCTGCAAGTTCTTCTTGAGCGCCGTCTCCATCGATGCCAACTCGGATGCGCTCTTCCGATAGAAGCCTTCGAAACTTGCCCGTAACTGGTCAACCTGCGCCAGGTCCGCCTGCGATGGTTCCGTGCCGTCCGGAATCACCAGAATCACCGCCATCCGGAACCGGCGCTGCGCCACCGTGGAATCCGGAGACCGCCGCCCCTCCGCCGCAATAATGTCGTCCACCGTGATGTTCTGCCGCTCCCCGTTGAAGCTGATTCCCTTCCGCGGCGGATTCTCGTTCGCAAAGCCCGTCCCCTTCACCAGAAACACCCCGGACACTTGCTCGGGAGGCCGGAAACCCATCAGATATTGATCGAGCGGCGAATACTGCTCCACTGTCGCAACCGTTGTGTAGCGCGGCGCCGTATTCTCGCCGTTGTCCTGAATGCGGTTGCCCTCGAGAAATGACGCCTCCGAGTTGAAGTTGAAGCTCCAGTGCGCCAAATCAACCCCCAGCATCGGACGCAGACTCTCGTCCGCCGGATCGCGAATGCTCGCCAGCGCCAGGAACAAATGCCCCGTTTCATGCGCCAGAATCGTCAGCGGCGTGTCCCCTGTCGTGCCGCGCAAGGTCACCGGAGCATTCATGTCCAGCGGATAATTCGAAAGCGGCCCCATATTAAGGAAAGCCTGCATCCGGCGCGTAGACCCGTAAAGCGAACCCACATCCACCACCGTGTCCCCAAACCCTGCCCGGTTCACACTTCGCACCGTCAACTCCGTCGCCACCGCAAACGACCGCGCCGCAATCCCCACCGTGTTGTACACCGCCAGGTAGTCATACGAATCCTCGTGCGTCCGGAAAAAACGTTGCGCGAGCAAAACGGAATCGAGCGCATCCGCCACCGTAAACCGCTCCGCCACCGTCGAGGGAAACGGCCCCGTGTTTCCCTGGCTGAAACTCACCAGTTCAACACCCGTTGTCCTCCCCGGCGAGATCCCGATCACCGCTTCCCGCGCCGCCCCCGCATTCGGATAGGCGTACTCGAAATGCCCGTCCGGAAACATTCGCAATTGGAACGTCAACGTCGAGCGCGCGCCGAACTCCGGAATCTCCAGCCACGTCACCACCACCCGCGCCGGTTCCGTCAGCACGCTGACACCCTTCAGCGAATGCGTCGGGTCGAGGTCATCGAACAACGGCGCGATGCGCGGCGGTCCCCCCGCAAGCAGCCCGACGGTCTTCGCCGCCGGCTTCGCATCTCCCTCGGTGAACGTCACGTTCCCGTCCGAATTCACCCACATCTCCGAATACCGCTTCCCGTAAAACGGAAACGCGAACGGAATCGGGACGCGCCGTGTATCGTCGTCGCCCATCCCGCTCAGCAGCGTGCCGTTCGCCGCCGCTTCGTCATAGCTCGAACCCACAGTCTCAAAGCGATATTGCGTGAACTCATTCGATGGCGTAAACGTAATTCCCTTCGAGGCAAGATTGAACGGATTGCGTCGAGCGATGACTCCTCCCGAATCGTACATCACGGCGATATCGCCGATGTCCTTTCCCACCGGCCCGGCCGCGGCGCGTAAACCCATCCGCGCGCGCATCGCCATCGACCGGCTGTGGAGGAAGATCTCTTCTTTTGCGTTTCCGCGCTCGGTCCCGCACACCAGCATCGGTTGGCGCGCTTCGAGTGGAGTCCACAACAGGACCGCGGAGACGCAGGCGAGCACACTTCTCGACCGC
Organism: Bryobacterales bacterium; assembly: GCA_026954325.1. GTDB lineage: Bacteria > Acidobacteriota > Terriglobia > Bryobacterales > Bryobacteraceae > CADEFT01. The sequence continues at coordinate 24,077 of JAIXKK010000072.1, forward strand.
ATGAAACTCCTTGCCTACATTGTAAGATAGGATTCCAGAGTCTCCATCCCCATGCCATTCTGCACTTCCTGCGGCAACCAGATCGCCGATTCCTCCCGCTTCTGCCCCAATTGCGGCTATTCTATTGGCTCCGGCGCGCCCGGGTCTGAACTGGCGGCTCCCGCCTTCGCGCCCGCCTATGCCGCCGTCGCCGAGCCTCTCGACTACACCATCCAAGGGGACAACCTCCAGGTGGTCCGCCTCAAACTCCAGTCCGGCCAGGAGGTCTACGCCGAAGCCGGCAAGATGGTCTACAAAACCGCCAACATCAATTGGGAAACACGCATGACCGGGCAATCCATCGGCGACAAGCTCTGGGGAGCCTTCAAACGCAAACTGATGGGTGAATCCCTCTTCATGACCTATTTCCGAGCCTCCAGCCCTGGCGAGGCCGGCTTCGCGGGCAACTACCCCGGACGCATCCAGGCCTTTTCCCTCGCCGCCGGCCAATCCTGGCTCGTACAGCGTGACGCCTTCCTCGCCGCCCAAACCTCGGTCTCCCTCAATATCGCTCTGGTCAAGAAGCTCGGAGCCGGTATCTTCGGCGGCGAAGGTTTCATCCTCGAGAAACTCACCGGCCCCGGCACTGTTTTCATTCACGCCGGCGGCGATCACATCGAGTTCACCCTTGCCCCCGGCGAGAGCATCCAGGTGGACACCGGCTGTATCGTCGCTTTCGAAGAGAGTGTAAACTACGATATACAGTTTGTCGGTTCCATCAAGACCGCCGTCTTCGGCGGCGAGGGCATCTTCCTCACCACCCTCACCGGTCCCGGAAAGGTGATCGTACAGAGCATGACCCTCGAAAAACTGCGCCGCGAACTCGCCCCCATGCGCGCGGGCGGTGACGAGCGCAACCCGCTCGGCGCCTTGGGCGGTATCCTCTCTAGTGAGGATTAGAGCCCATGCGCCGCGAACTGCTGCTCCCAGTCGCCATCGGCATCGTCGTTGCCGCTATCGTCGCCGCCATTGTCCTCAAGGTCAACCTCGGCGCCCACATGGTGCTTGATGGCAGTCTCAAGTCTGTCCGCGCCGTCGCCATCGAGCAGGCTTCCGCCATGGTCGTCGATTTCCGCCTCTCCAATCCCGCCGGTTACCCCTTCGTCGTTCGCACCGTCAGCCTCATCGCGGAAATCGGCGGCAAGCCCATCGAGGGCACGGTCGTCGCCGATGTGGATGCCAAACGGCTCATCGACTATTACCCGGCTATCGGTCCCAAGTACAACGACACCCTCCGCATGAAGGACCGCATCCTCCCCGGCCAGACCGTCGATCGCATGGTCGCCGCGCGCTTTGAGGTCCCCGAGGCGAAACTCCAGGCGCGCACCCGGCTCACGCTCCGCATCGAAGAAGTAGATGGCCAGGTCACCGAAATCTTCGAAAAGCAGCACTGAGCGGTTGACGTGAGACCTCAAAGTCTGGCATCCCTATCAAAGTAGTAGAATTGAACAGGGAATGAACATCTCCGTCAAAGCGGACTACGCCCTCCAGGCGATTCTCGACCTCTCCATGCAGCCCCGCGGCGAACCCGTTCGCATCGCCGACATCGCCCGCCGCCAGAAGATTCCCCAGAAGTTTCTCGAACTCATTCTCGCCGCGCTCAAGCAGGGCGGGTTCGTCGAATCGCGGCGCGGAGCCGAGGGCGGCTATCTGCTGGCCCGCCCCGCCGACTCCATCATGGTGGGTGACGTCATCCGCTACATCGACGGAGCCCGCAGCCGCGCCGCCGCCACCCGGCGCAAAGCGGACACCCCCTTTGCCGACATGTGGCGCCGCGTGGAGGATTCCGTCTCCTGCGTCATCGACAAGACCAGTTTCGGCGACCTGGGCCGGTCCTGGCAGGAAAAGCAATCAAAATACGTCCCAAACTGGGAAATTTAGGAGAATGCTGTGATCTTTAACGACAATTCATTCAGCATCGGTAGAACCCCGCTCATCAAGCTGAACCGTGTCACCGATGGGGCTTCCGCCACCGTGCTCGCCAAGGTGGAAGGCCGCAACCCCGCCTACTCGGTCAAGTGCCGCATTGGCGCGGCCATGGTCTGGGACGCGGAAAAGCGCGGCGTCCTCAAGCCCGGCAAGGAGATCATCGAGCCGACCAGCGGAAACACGGGGATCGCCCTCGCCTTTGTCGGAGCCGCCCGCGGCTACCCGGTCACCCTCACCATGCCCGAAACCATGTCCCTCGAACGCCGCAAGGTGGTTAAGGCTTTCGGAGCAAAATTGGTGCTCACGCCAGGTTCCGAGGGGACAAAGGGAGCAGTCACCAGGGCCGAGCAGATCGCCGACTCGGATCCCAACCGCTACGTTCTCCTCCAGCAATTCAAGAACCCCGCCAACCCCGCCATCCACTTTAAGACCACGGGTTCCGAGATTTGGGAGGATACCCAGGGCGCCATCGACGTGCTCGTCTCCGGCGTCGGCACGGGCGGCACCATCACCGGAGTTTCCCGATTCATCAAGAACGAAAAAGGCAAGAAGATCCTCTCGGTCGCCGTCGAGCCCGCCCGTAGTCCCGTGATCACCCAGACGCTTCGCGGAGAACCTTTGCAGCCCGGCCCCCACAAGATCCAGGGGCTCGGCACGGGGTTCATTCCGGATACGTTGGATCTCTCAATCGTCGATCAGGTGGAGCAGATTACCGACGAGGAAGCCATCGAGATGGCCCGCCGCCTCGCCCGCGAAGAGGGTCTTCTGAGCGGAATCTCCTGCGGAGCCGCCGTCGCCGCCGCCGTCCGTCTGGCACGGCAACCCGAATTCAACGGCAAGACCATCGTGGCCATTCTCCCCGATGCCGGCGAGCGCTACCTCAGTTCCCCGCTCTTTGAAGGAATGTTCAACGACTAGTAGGCTCGGGAGCCTTCACCTCGATCATCTTCGCCCCCGCCAGTCCGGCGGCCGGATACCCAACCCATCCCGTCAACATGTACGGCAGGGTATAGGCCGCCGGAAAGCCATACCAGTTCCAGTAGGAAAGGTTGGTTGTTGTCACCGCCATGAACCCCGCCACCGCGTAGAACCCCAACCGCCCGGCGTAGCTCCCTAATCGCGTCAGCGAAAGTAAGTACGCTGCCGCCAGTGTTTGTAGCAACTCTGCAAGAAACTCGATCCCGAGCAGCCGTCCAAACGCAAACTCCCTCTTCGGAAAATAGATCAGAATTCCCGACGGGCCCGACGCCGGCTTTCGCTCATTCTCCTCCATGCTCGCCGCCGGATTCATCTTCGGAAACATGTAGAAGCCCCGCTCGTTGAGCGTCGTTTGCAAGGTATTGACCAACGCCTGGTCATTGTCTCCCGTGCCTGTACACGATGAAATGCCTGGGGCGATGCACGGCTCCCCTCCCGGACCGCGCCCGGCTGAATCTCAGGTGATGGACTTGGATGTCCTTCCCCAAGTCCTTCCTCGCTTGCGAGCCCGGAATCTCCGGACCGCCTCCCATGTCGCGTAGTGCTTGCGTAAGAAGTGCCGTATAGCGGAGCATCGCTTCGTAGCCGAAATCGGCCTCGCTCCGTATCAAGATATCCTGTAAATCACATTGGGCCGATGGCGAAACAACAATTCTGCGCAAACTTGTCCAGGTGGTCGGTCAAATTAATGTTTCGCGTGGGCACAAGGAACCTCTACAATGGATCGTAGAGCACTAGTTGGCAATCTTTGCCAGTCACCCCGCCGCCTTCCGCAACTCCACCGCGAACGCGTCCAGCGCCACTCCCTTCTGCACATTCCGCCGCGCGAACTCCACCAATTCGTCCACCTTCTCCGTCGCCTTCCTCACCCACTCGAGCGTGGTCCCGCCCGCGATGCGCGAAAGCTGCTCCCGCAGGTCCGGGTTCCGCTTCGGAGCGATACCCTCCCGCAGCAGCAGCACATCCTCCAGCAGCATGTACAGCGTCTTCAGATAGAACTCCAGTTTCTCCGTCTTGCTCGTCGAAATCGATTCGCTATGCTTCACCCACGCCGAAAAATGCGCCTGCCCGCTCGCCACCTCGAGCAGCGTCACCATCCGCTTCCGCCGCGTATCCCATAACTCCAGATCAAGCGTCACCGCCAGCCCCGGAGATCCGGCCGCCAGCAGCACCCGGCGTTCCGTTACACCCCATCCGCGCGTCTTCGCGAACTCCGCCATCTCTTCATCCCTCAGCGCCGTCATATGAAAAATGAGCGAACGCGACCGGATCGTCGGCAACAGGTCCGCGAAATTCTCCGCCGTCATCACCACCACCAGATGCGCCGGCGGCTCCTCCAGAATCTTCAGCAGAGAATTCGCCGCCTGTTCATTCGCCCGGTCAATGTGGTCGATCAGAAACACCCGCCGCCGCCCCTTCAGCGGACTGAACTGCGCCCGCTCCTTCAACAGCCTCATCTGCTGGATCGTAATCTGCCGTAGCGGCCCGTCCGGCGGAAACGTCAGGAAATCCGGATGCGCCGAGAACACCAGTGGATCATCGGCCCGCTTCTCGCTCGGCAGTTTCTCCCGCTCCGCCAGCCTTTCGACGTTGCCCTCGAGGCTCAAATCGTCCTGTTCTATCTTCCCCGTGTCCCCAAGCAGAGCCGCCGCGAATCGCCGCGCCAGCGTTGCTTTCCCCACTCCTTCGGGACCAGCCAGCAATAGCGTCTGCGGTATCCGGTCCTGCGGGATCATGTTCCGCAGAGCTTGGGCAACGCCCGAATTACCGTGGAAGTCCGGAAATATGCGTTCCTTCATTCCTTCATCGCCGCGTTGATCGTTTCGGAAAGCTGCGCCAGGCGGTAAGGCTTTTGCAGAAATGCCCTCGCCCCCGCGTCAATCAGAGCATCCACGCTCGCGTCCTGGTTGTACCCACTCGACAGCACCACTCTCACCCTCGGGTTGATCTCGCGCAACTGCTCGAACACCTGCTTCCCGCTCAACTCCGGCATGATCAAATCCACAATCACCATATCGATGTCCGCGCCGCGGCGCCGGTAATATTCCACCGCCTCTCGCGATGACCCGAGACAGATCGCGTGGTAGCCGAGATTCTTCAACATCTTCGCCGCTACCTGCCGCACCACCTCCTCATCGTCCACCACCAGCACCGATCCCTTCCCTCGCGACGGAGCCGCCGTCCCATCCCCGGCATGCTTCAAACTGCGCTCCGATGCCAGCGGCATCAGTAGGTGGAACCGCGTCCCCGGATCACACTCCAACTCGATCCGTCCTCCATGGCTCCGCACGATACTCTGCACCACCGTCAGCCCCATCCCCGTCCCCTTGCCCGGAGCCTTGGTCGTGAAGAACGGTTCAAAAATCCGCTCCCGCAGATGCATGGGAATGCCGGTCCCGTTGTCGATCACCGAAACCTTCACGTGCTTTCGCGCCGTCGAGCTTGCCAGCGTCAGCGTCCCTCCATCCGGCATCGCATCCCGGGCATTCAATGCCAGGTTGAGAAACACCTGGAACATCTGGCTCGGATCCCCCATCACATGCGCCGACACCGCTTCGAACCGCGGCTCGATGCGAATGTTCTTGTCGATGGTGTGCCGCAGAAGGTCCGCAACCTCCGTCAGCGTCTGATGCAGATCGATCCGTACCCGCTTCGGCGACGTGCGCCGCGCGAACCCCAAAAGCTGCATCGTCAGTTGCGACGCCCGGTCCGCCGCCTTTTCGATCACCTCCAGCGCTTCCACCACGTGGCACGGAGCCGCGGGTTCTTCCCGCAGCAAGCTCACATAGCCGACAATCGCCGTCAGCAGGTTGTTGAAATCATGCGCCACGCCCCCCGCCAAGGACCCGATCGCCAGCATCTTCTGCGATTGCGCGAGTTGGGCTTCCAGATCCTCCACCTTCCGGCGCAGGGATTCCGCTTCGCCCGGGACAGAGGCGCAGGGAGGTGCCGCGGTGAATTCCGACATTGTTGTCTAAGGTCCGTTTAGAAAAGGTACAACGGCACACCGGGTTCGGGTTCTGTTTCGGGCACTGTAACCTCTGCCTGCTCCTTGATTTGCCGCAGGAACAGTCCCGTGTCGCCGAGATATACTTCCAACTCGGCCGGCCGCGCGATCGAGCCCTGGATCAGGGCCTCCGAAAGCGGGTCTTCGATATACTTCTGCAAGGCGCGCCGCAACGGGCGAGCGCCGTAACTGCGGTCCGTACACGTCTTTTCCAGAATATACCGCGCCGCATCCACCGCCAGGCGGATGGTCAACTGCTTCGAAACCAGGTTCAGATTCACCTGTCCCACCAGCAGTTCGATGATCTTCAACAGGTCCTCGTCCGAGAGCGGGCTGAACAGGATGGTCTCATCGAGGCGGTTCAGAAACTCCGGATTGAAGGCGCGCTTCACCTCACTCATCACCTGCTCTTCCACCTTCGGAGCCATCCCCGGACCCACCGGAGCCACGAAACCCATCGGCGACTTCTTGTCCAGGAACCGCGCCCCAAGGTTCGATGTCATGATGATGATCGTGTTCTTGAAGTCCACCGTGTTGCCCAATCCATCGGTCAACTGGCCGTCTTCAAATACCTGCAACAGGATGTTATACACATCCGGATGCGCCTTTTCGATTTCATCCAGCAGAATCACCGAATAGGGAGACCGCTTCACCCGCTCCGTGAGCTGTCCGCCCTCTTCGTATCCGACGTATCCCGGAGGCGAGCCGATCAGCTTCGAAACCGAATGCTTCTCCATGAACTCCGACATGTCGAAGCGGATCAGCGATTTCTCGCTCCCGAACAGAAACTCGGCCAGCGCCCGCGCTACCTCGGTCTTGCCGACGCCCGTCGGCCCCAGGAACAGGAACGACCCCGCGGGCCGTTTCGGAGACTTCAACCCCGCGCGCGACCGGCGAATCGCCCGCGCCAGCGCGCTGATCGCCTTCTCCTGGCTGATCACCCGCTTGTGCAGCTCTTCCTCGATGCGCAGAAGCTTGGAAACCTCTTCCTCCCGGATGGCCGTCATCGGCACCCCGGTCCACCGCGCCACCACATCCTCGATGTCGTCCTTCGTCACCACGCCCGTGGATGTATCGTCGAGGTTGTACTTCTCCCGCAACTGCCGCAGATTCTCTCTCTCTCGCCGTTCTTCATCCGAATAGAACCGCGCCTTCTCGAATTCATGGTTCGCAATCGCGTTCTCCATGCGGTGCACGATGAACTTGATCCTCTTCTGGATCTCCGACACTTCCGAGGGCACCGTCGTCTGCCGCAGCTTGATGCGCGCCCCGGCTTCGTCGATCAGGTCGATCGCCTTGTCCGGCAGGAACCGGTCCGGAATAAACCGCGACGAAGCATACACCGCCGATTCGATCGCCTCATCCGTGTACGCCACCGCGTGGAACTTCTCATACCGTTCCTTGATGCCGAACAGAATCTTCACCGCGTCGCCTTCGCTCGGCGGCGGCACCTTCACCGCCTGAAAACGCCGCTCCAGCGAGCGGTCCTTCTCGATCGATTTGCGGTATTCACCCGGCGTGGTCGCGCCGATACATTGGATCTCGCCCCGCGACAGCGCCGGCTTCAAAATGTTGGCCGCATCCAGCGATCCCTCGGCCGACCCCGCGCCCACCAGCGTGTGCAGCTCATCGATGAAGATGATGGCGTTCTGGTTCTCCATCAGCTCCTTCATGATGGTCTTCAACCGCTCTTCGAACTGCCCGCGATACTTCGTGCCCGCCACGATCAGCGACAGGTCCAGCGCCAGAATCCGCTTGTCCGCCAGAAAGCTCGGCACTTCACCATCCGCAATCCGCTGCGCCAGCCCTTCCACGATCGCCGTCTTCCCTACGCCCGGCTCCCCGATCAGCACCGGATTGTTCTTCGTGCGCCGGCACAGGATCTGCACCACCCGCTCCAATTCAAAATCGCGCCCGATCAGCGGATCGAGCGTCCCATCAAGCGCTGCCTGCGTCAGGTCCCGGCTGAACTCCGACAAAAGCGAGCTTTCCTTCGGCCGGTTCGACGCCATCTTCTCCGAAGACGACCGCGCAATCTCTTCCCGCACCTGCGACAGCCGCAGCCCGCGCTCATGCAGAATCTCCGCCGCCAGGCACTTCTCTTCCCGCAGCAACCCGAGCAACAGGTGCTCCGTCCCGATGTGCTTGTGGTTCAGCCGCTCGGCTTCCTCGGCGCCGTAGGCCAGAACCCGCTTGCATTCGTGACTCAACGGCAAATCCACCGATGTCGAGACCTTCTCCCGAATCGTGGTGTGCGCCTCGATCTGCTTGCGGATGGACTCGATGGCCGCGTGCGACCGGAGAAACCGGTTCGCCAGCGCCTTGTCCTCCCGCAGCAGGCCGAGCAGCAAATGCTCTGTCTCGATATAAGGACTGCCGAACTGGCTGGCCTCATACCGTGCGAAGAAGATGACTCTGCGGGCCTTTTCCGTGTAACGTTCAAACATATTTCGATCCGTTCATGTCTGTGGCGGCGGCACCCTATCATCTATAGGATGCAACTGACCTTTGTCTAGTATTAAAACGCGATCACAGCGTCGCGCGAAAGCCAGGTTGTGCGTGACCAGGATAGAGGTGAGTTCGAGCTGTCGTTGGAGTTGCTCCAGCAGGGATACGATCCCCTCGCCGGTGCGGTAATCGAGGCTGCCGGTCGGTTCATCGGCAAGCAAAACTTTGGGTGAGCCGGCCAGCGCCCGCGCAAGCGATACCCGCTGCTGTTCGCCTCCGGACAACTCCCCCGCGCGGTGCGTCGCGCGGTGCTCCAACCCCACTTGAACAAGCCTCTCCATCGCCGTCCGGGCGGCCTTCTGGTGCGCAGTCCCGCGAATGAGCAGGGGCATCATCACGTTCTCGAGCGCCGTGAACTCCGGCAACAGCGAGTGGCTCTGCCAGACGAAACCGATCTCCCGGTTCCGGAACTCGCTGAGCTCCCCGTCGTCCAGCTCGGAAATCCGTCGTTCGCCGAAGTATATCGCGCCCTCCGAAGGCCTGTCCAGACCTCCCAGCAGATGCAGCAATGTCGACTTTCCCGCCCCGGATTCCCCGATCACGGCCACGCTCTCGCCGCTCTTCACCTCGAGATTCAAGTCGCGAAACACGGTAATCTCCGCCTCGCCCGAAGGGTAGACCTTCGCCAAGTGTACGGTGCGTACAGCGATTTCTTCCGTGTCCCCCACTACCTTCAGGCTATCATGCCGCCGCGAATCCGTCGTTAGCCGCGTGGTACCACTCGCCGGCATGAGAAGTCCCGGAATAGGGCACTTCCGCTAACTGGTTGTAAGCGTTCGTCTCTGCTAGACTCGTCTCAGGAATGCCACGTACCCTCCCCGATGTTCTGGCCATTCTACGCGCCCACCAGCGGGAACTCCGCGACATGGGCGTGGCCCATGCCGCCGTCTTCGGCTCCGTAGCTCGTGGCCAGGCCGGCCCCTCGAGCGACGTCGATGTCTTGGTCGACCTCGACTACGACAAAGACTTGGGCATTTTCGAGTACGCTCGAATCAAACTGTACATTGACGACTTACTTGGAGGGCGAAGCGATGTCGCCAATCGTAAGAAGCTGAAACCTCTCCTTCGCGACAGCATTATTCGGGATGCAGTCAATGCCTTCTAGAGATCCCAGGCAGAGAATGAGGGATATCCTGGAGAACATCGAGGCTGTCCTTCAATTCACCGCCGGCATGACATTCGACCAGTTTGCAGCCGACCGGAGAACAGTCTACGCTGTGACCAGAGCGCTGGAAATCATTTCAGAAGCCCACCGCCGGCTCCCGGAGGAGTACAAGCGGACTCATCCGGAAATCGACCGGCCTGCGATTGCGGCAGCCGGCAACCTCTACCGGCACGAATACGAAGCTGTGGATGAAACTATACTCTGGAAGACGCGGTCCAGATTGGCTGGTCTCCAGGCGGCAATTGCCGAAGACCTCGACATGCAATAAAGCGGCGCCCATGGACTCCACACCCAAAGACGTCACCCGCCTCCTCGAACGCTGGTCCGGCGGCGACCGCGACGCCCTCGACGAACTCACCCCGCTCGTCTACCAGGAACTGCGCAAAATCGCCCGCCGCCAGATGATGAAGGAGCGCGCCGAGCACACCCTCGAAAGCACCGCCCTCGTCCACGAAGCCTACCTCCGCCTCATCGGCCAGAAAGGCTCTAAATGGCAAAACCGGGCCCATTTCTTCGCGGTTGCCTCCGAAATGGCCCGGCGGATTCTCGTCGATCATGCCAAAGCCCGCAACGCCAAAAAGCGCGGCGGGCCCAAAGTCTCCCTCGATGACTCCCCCGAACCGTTCGTCCGGCAGGACGCCGACGTCATCGCCATCAACGACGCCCTCGATGAACTGGCCAAACTCGATCCGCGGCAGGCGAAAATCGTCGAACTTCGCTACTTCGCCGGCCTCACCATCGAGGAGACCGCCGAGGTCATCGGCGTGTCTACCCCGACCGTGAAGCGGGACTGGCTCGTCGCCCGCGCGTTTCTCCAACGGGCCCTCGGAGCCGGTTCCGAACCGGAAAGCTAGTGTGCGCGAACTGCTCTTCAGCCTGTAGCCGTGTGTACATCGTTCAAGGTAGAGAAGCCCTCTCCTTCTGCCGTGCGCGGGCGATTTCCTCCATGGAAGGCCCGAGCCTTTCGACCGGAGCCGGAACCCCCACGGAGCGCACATCCGAGCCAACGGGGTACTTGGCTTCATTTGCCTGAAAAGCAGCGGGCAAGACCCTGGCGGGGGCGGTAGCGGGGACGTGATAGTCGTTGCCCACTCGAACGACGACGGATTCCGTTTGAGCATCCGCGACGTCGCTCTTCACTGCATCAAACGCGGGCGGCAAGCTAAAGCCGCCTGTCCACTTCAGCGCGGCGCTGACCAGGTCATTATTGGCAGTCGATCCGCTGCTCGAACCGTCCATCGGCTGCTGTACGATCGGCAGGATGGCATTGTTGGGATTGTCTGTCGACACCGCCATTCGGACATAGTCGCCGGCGCCAGAACACGTAACGGTTTCTCCGCAAACGCTACCTGCGCCGAGCCAACTCGCCGGCGTTAAACCGCGGGCAGCCCAGGAGACGAAAGGCGTCCCATTTTGCGGATAATAGACCACCGCACTGGAAACATTATTCGGACCATAGTACGCAGAATAGGTCATATAGGAAAACCAGAAACTTCCCCCTCCGGGTGCGATCGCCGTGGAGCCAACGAACTGGTCAGAGCCCGAGTCTGCATTCACGAATGCCATCGATGTCGGCGAGAAGGCGAGAATGTTGTTTCGGTTTGCATATCGTGCCGGCACCGCAGCAGCCCACTGTTCGCTATTCTGATCCCCCGCAGCCTCAACCAAAGGCGCAAGGAATAGGTGGCCATTGCACTTCTGTGGCTGCGTCCAAGGGACGCAAACTAATTGGTCCGTGTACGCGGCTGCCTGCGTGAAGCTGCCAAGTAGAGTCCTGCTCCAATTGGAGCCATCACTTGATTGATAGTGCCACAATTTGTAGGGTGATTGCTGGCCTGACAGGATGCTTGGCGCGAAAACATGGAAGTTGCTGTGAGTGGCAACTACCCGTGTACGATTCCCCTTGATGTCATTACCGGTATCGTAGGCCGTCCGTACCGGTGTGCTGAAGGAGAGTCCAGCGTCGGTCGAAAACGTGGTCCAGAATCCGGAGGCGGTACCTGTTAGGGTGTCTATCTGTACTGCACCAACGATGATCCGGCCTTGCCAATCCACACCAACCGATGGGAAGTCCCAATAATAGGAGCTTGTCGCCACTAGCGGGATTGCCGTATAAGACCACTGCGAACCATTGCTATCCGTACTCTTTCCGAACACGACATCATTCAACCCGGAATGGCTATCGAGGGCCACGTATACGTACTTGCCCCGAGGAGAGTCGTAGATGATAAAAGCGTCGTACCCGTTTCCGTGTGGGGATGGCAAGCTGTTAGAACTGATGGAACTGGGAGCATGATAAGTCGCTACGCGTGAAGAGGCCACAGGCGGTTGGCCGCCATTTCGGAAAACGATTGCCGATGTGGAATTGACGCCGCTGGCCGCGGCAGGCTCCCATACGCCACCGGAGTTCGAAGTGACGGCATGAAGAGCGAGAAACTCACGCAACAGGCCACGGGTAACATAGTACGAAGCCTCAGCCCGCCGGATTGCCGATCCAGGGCAGAATGCGGTTTCAGCGCATCCCATCGCGATCACTCCAAGATCGCGCGAGTTTTGGACAAGCTTATACAGGGGATACAAATAGTCCATATCTGCGGGAAAGTATAAGTTCGAAGACGCCTGAATATGAGTGTCATCTATAACGTTATTATTATAATTCGGATGACCCAGAACAAGTTGGCTCATTCTCGTCGTAAATACCGCCATAGACCAGTTCGAAGTGGGATCGTTCAGGCAATACTTCCGCACCGTTCCATCGTAGTAACACCCGCTTGTGACACCCAGGGCATAGAGTTTCTGAATATATCGGTATTGCGGGTGACTGACCGGCACGTCGTCAAAGAACGGTCCACCTTGCGCGGCAGGGAATCCATCGATGGTGCCGTATTTTTTGTAAGACCATGCCCTGATTAGGAACTGCGCGGCGTCGCCGCGAGTCAGATTATCTGTCGGACAATAGTAATAGCCAATGCCGCAACTATTCGCTATCCCGAGAGCGCCCAAGCGCTGTACCGTGTCGTAATAGGGATCGCTTGCATACACGTCACTGAACTGAGCGTTGGAAGGAATAGTGAAAAGAAGCAAACCGATTACTCCAGTGAAAAAGCACACACTTGGTATGCCCTTCAAGTCTGGCAACATGAATAACCTCTCTTTCTTCGAACCTGAACGTATGGCTTGGTGTCGCCGCGCCAGTCCCGCGCCCGTCAATCGCTCGGCGCGTGGATTACTGAGCACCCGGGATCAGTATGGCTCGGTTAGCGCGGCGTATAGAATGACCGGGCCAGGAAAACAGCAAGCTGCCATTTCAAGATGGGATCATCCGGGCAATACGTGGCCGCGGTACAGCCAGCGGTAATCCCCCAATTCCGAATTCTCTGGATGTAGCGATAGAACAGGTGCCCGGCCGGTACGTCACTGAAAGTTGGCGCCGCGGCAACCTGGAAACGCTCACCGGCCAGACTCCGCCACAGGAACGCGGCCATCTGCCCGCGCGTCACGACGTCATCCGGACAGAACCGGTCCTGCGTGCACCCTGCCGTGATACCTGCCTCCCGTAGCTTCTGCACGTACCGGAAGTCGGGGTCGCTCGCCGGAACGTCGGAGAAGTACGGATTGGATGGGGATTGGAAGTTATCCGTGCCGAGAAGGCTAGAGATGACCGCGCGCGCCATCAACCGGCGCGTCACCGGCGCATTGGGGCTGAACACTCCCGGGCGGACGCTCAGATCGAGATGCTGTGCCACAAGGGCTACATGGCCGGCGAATGGGGCCGAGGGATCGACGTCGCTATAAGGCGAGCCATCCTGCCCCCAAGGGGGCTGAATGAACGGAACCATCTGTGATTCCACGACCAGGTAACCCGATTGGACGCTGTTGTCTCCGGCCCTTCTCGCATCCACGGCGATACTTACCGTCCCGTTCCCCGTTCCCGTGCTGCCCTGGGTGATGCGGAGGAAGGGCATACTCGCCGATGCAGACCAAGTGCAGTTGCCCGGAGCGGTAACGGTTATATTTCTTGTCCCGCCTTGGGGCAGGATCGGTGACGTATCGGCGGCGAGCGAAGTCACACACGGAGCCATGGAGACCTCGAACCCATCGAGGTATGTCAAAAAGCTCTTCACCTGCCTGGTGGGGCTGACTGTTTGCAACGCACCGGGCGTGGTGGGGAAATCGCTCGAGTAAGTATTCCCTGCCACGTAGACTCTACTGTTTGGTCCCAAAGCGATAGTGGTTCCAACATCGTCATCGCTTCCGCCGAAAAGCAGTGCGCTCAGCGACGTGCCCGCAGGATTCAGTTTGGCCGCGAAAGCGTCAAGCGGAATACCGAAAAGTGCCCGGGGAATGCCCGTGGGAAATGGGTATAGCGCTCTGCCAACGAGAAACAATGCTCCTGACGGATCGAGTGCCACATTCTCCGCTGCGTTGGCGTATTGGCCCGCATAGGTGGAGTAAATGAGTCCTGTTCCCTGGCTGTTCCACTTGCTCGCGAAACCCACGTACCACGCGAAATTTGAGCCCGGGTCCGCGTCCGGAGCAGGACTGGCATTTCGCAGGAACGCTCCCTCCGTTGTCGGGAAATCATTGGCGGAGGTTGAGCCTGCAATATAAGCATGCCCTGCTTCATCCACCGCAATCCCTAGCGGATAGCTATTGTTATTGGCTCCCAGATAGTTGCAGTACAACAAAGCCGTGCCGGCAAGGTTGAGTTTCGCGACGTATGGGCGGAAACCGCCATCGATCTCTTTGCCAATCGGACCAGAGGTAACGGGAATGTCGCCCGTGTCTGACGCGACTATGATGTAAGCGTTCCCGGCCCCGTCCACCGCAATGGGCCTGATCCCGGGGAAGTCGTTTCCGGAACCTCCGAAGTAGGTAGAATACACCAGTTGATTTCCGGCCGGGCTGACCTTAAAGATCACTGCATCGTACCGGCCGCCGGCGTTTATTTGATAGGCGCCCGAAGTCGTTGGAAAATCCGCCGACTTGGTAGAGACTGCACCATACAATGACCCCTTGGCGTCCACCGCGATTCCCTGCACCTCGTCGGCTCGGCTTCCCCCTAGATAAGTCGAATACAGGATACTCTTCATGTCGGGCGCCAGTTTGAGAAGGAAGCCGTCCCATTGATCGTCCGACCCCGTTCCGATTGGGACGGAAGGAGGGGTCAAGACCTTCTGGATTGCGTTCACCACCGGGAAGTCCGTCGACGCCGTATATCCTGCGACATAAATGTTTCCCGCAGCGTCAAGAACCACACTGTTGGCCGCATCTCCATTCGAGCCTCCCACGACGGTAGAGAGGAGGAGCACTCCCGATGGGTCCAACTTCACAACCTGTACTCGACCGTTGACGTTCTGGACAAAGAACAGATTCCCGGCCCCATCAACAGCCATCGCGGCAGGACGCGTTATCCCCATCGGCTCGGAAGCCGTGTAACTCGAATAGGCGACCACGGGGTCAACCACCAACGCTGTGGCAGCATCGTATTGGTCCAGTTCAAGCCCGATGACTCCCCTCTTCGAAATACGGTACCTGCTCCGCACTGGGAGCCTCTTGCCATCTCGCTCCTGATAAACAAGCGGCTGTTTCAGCGCGAAGGTTCCACCTTTCGCCAGCGCGACGAAGGTGCCGGAGCCATCCAGGGATGTCTCTTGAATTCCTTCCCAGGCCATCCGGATCTGGCGCGGATCCGCCCCGGCCGCAATTAGGAAGTCGAACTCGAGCGCGCCGCCCGCTTCATGGAACTCGATATCAATTCCGCGGTAAACCCCCTCCATTCGGACACCCTTGTAATGTGGCACGCCCGTCCGCCAGCGGCCGCGGTCCCGTCCCATCAAGTAGTTGCCAACACCCGGGAGCACGCGCATTCCTCTAGCGCGTGCGACCGACTCCGATCCCAGGAATCTCAAGTGTACAGGTCCGGTTGGGAGATGGAATTCAATGCCCCTTCCCGAAACACCGGCAACCCCACTGCTGCCATAAAAGAGAAACGGCGCGCTGGGCGTTGCATTCCTCACACCAGGTTCAAAGTAAGCGGGGGCACGGAGGGGAACAGAGGCACTGAGCTTCACGAAAAAAAGGAGAATAAGACCACTTCTGCATAATTTCATGATGTTTGACTGTGTAAAAGAACTCAACAACCATATACATGTTAGCGTTGTCATTAATTGCAGTCAAGAAAATTATCGACGAATGCTGGCTGCATTGTTTGCATAGCCGCTGCCGCGTTCAATCAAAAATCTGGAAGTCGTCCAGGCTTGTCGAAAGAAGGGCTCCAAATGGCAAAACCAGGCCGGGCCCATTTCTTCGCGGTTGCCTCCGAAATGGCCCGGCGAATTCTCGTCGATCATGCCAAAGCCCGCAACGCCAAAAAGCGCGGCGGGCCCAAAGTCTCCCTCGATGACTCCCCCGAACCGTTCGTCCGGCAGGACGCCGACGTCATCGCCATCAACGACGCCCTCGATGAACTGGCCAAACTCGATCCGCGGCAGGCGAAAATCGTCGAACTTCGCTACTTCGCCGGCCTCACCATCGAGGAGACCGCCGAGGTCATCGGCGTGTCTACCCCGACCGTGAAGCGGGACTGGCTCGTCGCCCGCGCGTTTCTCCAACGGGCCCTCGGAGCCGGTTCCGAACCGGAAAGCTAGTCGCTGCTCCCGGTCCGGCTCCGGCGGGTTGGCCGGAGCTTTTTCGTCTGCATCTTCTGTCCCTGGTCGGGAATCAGTGCAATCATTGCCCAACTCGTCGCCGCGGCCGAAATCCACTGGTCGCGGCCATGCGGGAAGCCCGTGTCGCGCAGCGGCTGGAACGGGAACGCACGCGTCTTCACGTGCCAGGTCCCATCCGCCAACTGCGTCCTGCGAAGGTAGTTCATTCCCGCGTTCACATTCGCCAAGCTTCCCATCACCTCCCGCAGCGCATAGACGGCCTTCGCGGTCGCGTAGGCGTCGCTATCGAGGCCGGGCAGTTGCGCCCACCCTCCGTCGGCGCGCTCCAGGCGCATCAGCCGGTCAGCCGATGCTCTGATCTCGGCGGCGTCAATCCCCGCCCACTTCAATCCCAACAGCCGCATCACGTGTTCCTCGGTGGTTGCCGGAACCGCCCGCCGCAGCCACATCCCCGCCTTCGCCACTCGCGCGTTCAACTCGTCACGCCGGCCCTCCATCGGATACAGCCGCAGCGCCCGAATCGACATCGCCGTCGCCTGGATGTCTCCGTTCTCGAGCGGAGGCCGCGGCGACCAGCCCACCCAGCGCCCATCGCCCATCTGTTGCAATGCGATGTTGTGCACCATTGCAGCCGTCACCCGGTCCGCCGGATAGTTCTGCGCCGCCAGCGCTTCCAGAATATAGCCCCCTGTCACCTGGAGATCCGGAGGCGCCGATGAGCCTTCAATCAGAATCTCCGTCATCGGCTTTGCCATCGACATCACATAGGCCATCAACTGCTTCTCCGCCTTGTGATCCACCGCGATGCCATGGCGCGAAGCCTGCGCGAACGCCACCAGCGGCAGCGTGTGATTGTGGCAGGTGGCGCAGCCCGAAACCTTGAAGCTGCCCTCCCCGGATTTCGCCAGCAGCCGCAGCGTCGCTTCCACCGGAACCTCCCCGGTTGCCGGCGCGGGCGGCTCCATCGCCGCCGCCGGCTTCGCCGTTGCCCCGGCCTTCCGCAGCATCTTCGCCACCCGCGTCTCCCCGCGCGCCTGTGCCCAGTCGAGTGCCGATTCGCCCTGCTTGTTCACCGCCTTCACATCCGCTCCCGCCCTCAGGAACAATTGCGTCATGTCCGCATTGACGCGCTCGAAATACGCCGCCCACATCAGCGGAGTCGCCCCCGTCGCGTCCGCCGCGTTCACCTTTGCCCCGGCGTTCAGCAGCATGCGCGCAATCGCTGTGTCGCCGCGCATGGCGGCCATCGACAGAAGCGGCATCTTACTCATCGAAACGGCGCCGTCCACGGCAGCCCCGCTCGACAGTAGCTCCTTGGCAATCTCCCTCCGTCCGAACAGCACCGCTTCGCTCAACGCCGTCACGCCCTGCGCGGACTTCGCATTCACATCCGCGCCCGCCACCAGCAGCGCGCGCACCGCCGCCACATCGCCCACGCGCGACGCCTCAATCAGCGGCGTCGCCTTCCCCCCGCCTGTAAACAGCACCGGTATCGGATCGATCCGGTCCCGCGCATCCACCTTCGCGCCCTTGTCCAGCAGCAACCTCACCGTCGCCGCGCCGTTCGCCGCCGTGGCCGCAACCTGAAGCGCCGTCCGCCCCGGCATCGATTGCACATTGACATCCGCCCCCGCGGCCACCAGCAGCCGCGCCTTCTCCGCGTCGCCCGCCGCCCAAATCAGAGCCGTCGCCCCCGCCGCATTCTTCGCATTCACATTCGCGCCGCGCTCCAGCAACATCTTCATTTGCGCCGCGCCCCCATACAGCGCCGCGTTCATCAGCGCCGGCGTGCCTTCCTCGTCTACCGCGTTCGCATCGGCGCCCGCCTCCAACAGCGCCTTCATCCGGCCGGGATCACCCTGGCGGATCGCCTCCTGCAACGCCGCGTTCCCATTCCCAGCCGTATTGTTGCCCGCCGCTGCCGCCATCATGGCGGCGGCCAGCGCCAGGCTTGCCGTTATTGCTTTCAGAATTCGCATCCGACTCGCTCCTCTGTGCAAGGTCGCGAAATCCGCTTCCCGCTTTGGATCATTAAGCGAACGGAATTTCTCCATAGCGCAAAGGGCGCGTCCCGCGCCCCCAAAGTACGAGGAACACCGCGATGACTCACGGCGCGGGCCGGCTCCGTTTTGCGCGTATTCCTTTAGAAGCTACGCTAAGATGAGCCAGAGAATCGATGACACCGGACCGTTGGGCCAAAGTGACCGAGATCTTCGACGAGGCGCTCCAGGTCGAAAACGCCGCGCGCCCCCAGTGGCTCCGCGCCCGCTGCCAGGGCGACCACGACCTCGAAACTCAGGTCCGGTCCCTGCTCCTCTCGCATGACCAGGCTGAAGATGACTCCGGACGCTGGAGCGCTGCTTCCTCCCTCCTCGAAGAGCACGCCGATAACATCGGCCCCTATTGCGTCCTGAGCCGCATCGGTTCCGGCGGCATGGCCGAAGTCTACCGCGTCAAAGACGAACGTCTCGGCCGCGAAGTAGCCCTCAAAATGCTCCTCCCCGAACTCGCCGGCGACGCCGAATTCGTCGAGCGCTTCCGCCGCGAAGCCCGCGCCGCCTCTGTCCTCGAGCACCCCAACATCTGCCGCCTTTACGATATCGGCGAATGGCGCGGCCGCCCCTACCTCACCATGGAACTCCTCGAGGGCCAGACCCTCCGCGAGCGCCTTCAAGGCCAGCCCCTCGAAATAGCCGAACTCCTCCACATCGGAGCCGAAATCGCCGATGCGCTCGGAGCCGCCCACGCCCGCGGCTTCGTCCACCGTGACATCAAGCCCGGCAACATCTTCCTCACCCGCTCCGGGCAGACCAAAATTCTCGACTTCGGCCTCGCCAAGCGCACCAAAGCCGCCCGCAAACAAGCCCCCGACGAAATCACCCTCACCAACCCCCGCACCGTCCCCGGCACGCCGTCCTATATGTCCCCCGAGCAGATCCTCGGCGAGGATGCCGACATTCGCACAGACACCTATGCTCTTGGCGTCGTTCTCTACGAAATGGCCACGGGACATGCCCCCTTCGAAGGAGAGGGAGCCACCGACGTATTCCGCAAAATCCTCAGCGGCATCGCGCTCCCCCCTTCCCGCCTCCGTCCCGATCTCCCCGCCGAACTCGATCGCATCATTACCCGCGCCCTCGAAAAGGATCGCGACCTCCGCTATCAGTCCGCGCTCGATCTGCGCGCCGAACTCCGTCGCATGTTGCGCCAAAGCGACGCCGGCCGCGGTGCGCCCGTGATCCTCGCCCCGCGCGGGAAGCGTGGGCGCCTCATATTCGCTGCCAGCGGCGCGGCGCTTGCCGTTGCGGCCCTCGGCGTGTGGCGCCTGCAACGCGACACGGCCCCGCCCGCGCACATCGTCCCCGCCGAAAGCGCCGCCGGATTCAAGGAAGGCCCCGTGCTCTCCCCAGGCGGCGACAAGATCGCCTACAGTTGGGTGCCTGAAGGCCGGACCGAAGCTAATGTCTACGTCAAGCTGATCGAAGCGGGCTCCGCCGTCCGTGTCAGCCGTTCCGCCGCGCGGGAAGAGAGCCCCGTCTGGTCCCCCGATGGCAGCTATCTCGCCTTCGCCCGTTTTCACGGCCCGGAAGCCGGCTATTTCGTCATCGGCTCCCTCGGCGGCGGAGAGCTCAAAATGGCCGATGTCTATTCCGTGCCCGGCCAGATGGGCGGCCGCAACCTCGACTGGTCGCCCGACGGATCAAGCCTCCTCATCGCCGACCGGATGTCTCCTTCCGAGCCTGTCTCCATCTACTCCGTCAATATCCGCTCCCACGAGAAAAAGAAACTCGTCTCCGGCGGACCTTTCCTCGGCAGCCCCGTCCATTCGCCCGACGGCGCGCGGATCGCCTTCACCCAAGGTTCCAGCTTCCTCTCTCACGACATCTACGTGCTTTCCCTCGGCGCCATGCGCGCCACCCGCGTCACCAATGATCAGCGCTGGATTGCCGGCCTCACCTGGACCAGGGACGGCGGTGAGATCATCTTCTCCTCCAATCGCGGCGGCCTCTATTCGCTCTGGCGCGTCCCCTCCAAGGGCGGCGAGCCCCGCCTTGTCGAAGCCACGGGCCCCGATGCCTTTTCTCCTTCGCTCTCCAAGGACGGAGCCCGCCTCGCCTATGTCCACCGCCGCGTCAATATCAACATCTGGCGCGCCCCTCTCGACGGCGCCGCGCCCCCGGAAAAACTCATCCGCTCCAGCCGCCTCACCCTCCAGCCCTGTTACTCCCCCGACGGCCGCCGCATCGCCTTCACCTCTGACCGCCTCGGCAGTTGGGAAATCTGGGTCTCCGGAGCCGGCGGCGACAACGCCGGCAAGATCACCTCCATCGGCGGCGGCCAGACCGGCTCTCCGCGGTGGTCCCCCGACGGCCGCTACCTCGCCTTCGATGCGCGCCCCTCCGGCCAATCCGGCCTCTGGATCGCCGCCGCCGACGGCAGCATGAAACGTAACCTCACCCATTCCTCCTCCGACGACTTCCTCCCCACCTGGTCCCGCGACAGTCATTTTCTATACTTTGTCTCCAATCGTTCCGGCCGCGGCGAGATCTGGCGCATCAGCATCGATGGCGAAGAAGTCACGCAAGTCACCCGCTCCGGCGCGGACTACGCCATCCAAAGCGACGACGCGAAATGGCTGCTCTTTTCGCGCCGCGCCGAACTTTGGAAGAAGAGCCTTGCTGACGGCTCGGAGACGAAACTGGCCTCCGGCATGCGCGGTCGCGAGTTCATCGCCGGACCCGGCGGCGTCTACTTCATCCCACGGGGCAACGGTCCCGCCGCCTCCCTCGAACGCATCCGCATCGAGGATGGAGCCCGCGAGACCGTGATGAAGATCATCGATCCGCGCCTCGCCGCCGTCGGCGCCATCGAACTCTCCCCCGATGGCAAATCCCTGCTCTACGAACGCACCGACCAGAACGACAGCGAGATCATGATGGTCACCAACTTCCGCTGAAATCCTCCACCTGCACTGAGCGTGAGCAGGACGCTCGCTTTGGAGACGGAGTAGTATAAACCAATTATTGAACCCCATCCCCCGAAGACTTAGACTTGGTTACAATGCGCTGGAATTTTCGGGTGCGCTCTTATCTCTGTCCCGTACCGTAATTATCCTTGCGGTATCCACACCCGGATCTGGCGCCGGCCGGGGTTGAATGACGCCGCGCCTGGGAACTCCCAGGCGTGGCGCGCCCGCTGATAAGATCGCTGCCATCGGTTCTTCCGTCGCTTTACCGGCTACCTTTCATCTTCAGCCTCCCCCACGCCTCCGGAACGCTCCATATAATGGAATCGCGATGTCCTCCAATCCAAAGCGTCATGTAGTCACTGCCATCGTTCTCGCTCTCTTCGCCGCCGCGTTCTCCATGCGCGCCGTGCCCGAGCCCTCCAACAACTTCCATGTCGCCTTCCTCGGTGACCGCACCGGCGGCGCGCAGCCTCAGGTCTTCGGCCGCGTCCTGCGCGAAATCGACATGCTCCATCCCGACTTCATGATCAACGTCGGCGACAGCATCGAAGGCAAGCGCGACGATGCCACCGTCGAGCGGCAGTGGGGCGAATTCCAGGCCATCTGGAAACGCTACAAGCACTTCCCCCTCTACTTCACAGCCGGCAATCACGACATCTGGTCCCCGTTTTCCGAAAAGGTCTACATCCGCGAGACGAAGTTCAACCCCAACTACAGCTTTGATTACCAGGACGCCCACTTCACCGTTCTCGACAACAGCCGCACCGCCCAGTTGGACGACGAGCAGTTGCGCTTCCTCGAGCAGGATCTCCAGGCGAACCGCAACCGCGGCCCGAAGTTCGTCCTCTTCCACCGTCCTTATTGGATTGAGATGATCAAACAGCGCGGCACGGACTTTCCCCTCCACCAGATCGTCAAGCGCTACGGCGTCTCGCACGTCATCAGCGGGCACGGGCACCAGTTCGTGCGCTTCGTGCGCGATGAAATTGTCTACATGGAGGTGGGCAGTTCCGGCGGCACGATGAACGGCAGGCTCATCCGAGGCGAGGGCTTTGCCCAAGGCGCCTTCTATCACTTCGTCTGGGGCCACGTGGAAGGGAACAAAGTGTACCTCACCGTGAAAGAAATCGATGGCTCGCTCGGCCGCGGGCGCATGTTCCGCGCCGAGGATTGGGACGAAAACGGGCCGCACTTTGATACCGGCGACCCCGCCATTACCGCCCGCCCGGAAACGTAAACTACTCGAAAAACCGCTTGCAGATTCGCTCGGCAAGCCCCGGCGCGAGCGTCATCCCCGCTCCGCCCACGCCCGTGATCGCCAGTACCCCCTTCATCGGCGTCGCCAGAAAGAACGGCTTCTCCGGATGATAGGCGTACACGCCCTGCCACCGCTGCGTGATCGTCCGGTCATTAAAACTGGTGTAAGAGTCCAGGTAGTCGAGAATCAAATCGTCAATTTCCACTTTGTCGTAAAAATCGGCGTTTTGCCCGTACTCGTGCGAGTCCCCAATCGTCAGTTCGCCGCGCGGGGTCTGCGATACCAGCGCGTGAATCCCCCACTTCTCATACTTCGGCATCTCTGACGCAATCCGCTTCTTCAACCCCTCGAGCGAAGGACAAATCTGGAACGAAGGGTTGAAACGCATGCCCAATCCGGCCGCCAGCGCCGGCCCGAGTTTCCAGTTGTCCGGCTGCGGCACGGTCCGCATCATCTGCTGCTTGCACCGCAGCAGCCCGCTCGTCTTGAACTCCCCCGGAAACAGCGTCTCGAAATCCGTCCCCGCGCACACGATCGCCGAATCCACCCTCCATGCCTCCGAGGACGTTTCCACCACCGGAGGCTCTACACGCCGCACCGGCGAGGAGTAGCGGATTTCCATCCGGTACCGTTCCTTCAGCAACTTCGGCAACTCCGCCAGCACAACTTTTGGATCTACCGTAATCTCCAACGGACTGTATACCGCCCCGCGCAGGTTCTTCTGCCGCAGCGCGTTGCACTTCTCCAGAGTGTGCTGCGCGTCCAGCCACTCGCACGTGTAGCCCTGCGCCGGACCTAGCGAACAGAACTCCTTCCCCACCGCCTCCTCGTCCTCGCGATAGCACACATGCAGCGAGCCCGTCGCCGACATGGGCGCCTTGCACTGATTCAGCAGGTCAATCCACAATTCGCGGCTCCGCAGAGCCATCTGCAGCAGGAAACCCGCCGGCTGCCCGATCGGCCACAGCAGCCCGTAGTTCCGCGCCGACGCCCCCTGTGCCTGCGCGCTGCGCTCAAATAGCACCACCCGCTTCCCGGCTCGCGCCGCGTACCAGGCATGCGCCAGTCCGACGATTCCCCCACCGACAATCGCCACATCCGCGCGTTGTTGTTCCGCCACTTTGACCGCCCTCTCCGGTGTCTATCGAGAATGACACAGCAAACAGCCGCTCCACAACCCGGGCCGGTCCGGCATGTCAACCAGCGGCTGCTAAGCTGAAATCATGGCATTTCGCGATTCCTTTTTCGCCGACAAGTTCGGGATCACCGGGCGCGACCTCGAACGCTACCTGGCGGAAGCCCTCTCCGCGGGCGGCGACTATGCCGACTTGTATTTCGAATACCTGGCCACCACTTCCGTTTCCCTCGAAGAATCCATCGTCAAGAGCGCCACTCAGGGAGTCACTCTCGGAGTGGGAATTCGTGTCATTTCCGGCGAACGCACCGGCTATGCTTACAGCGACGATCTCAGTCCGGAAAAGATTCTCCAGGCCGCCCATGTCGCCGCCTGTATCGCCAGTGGACCCTCGAAAACCATCAAAACAGGGTTCGAGGAAGCCAACCGCCGCGACCTCTACAAATTGATCGTCCTCCCCGCCGACACCAGCCTCGAAGAGCGCGTGAAACTCGTCAAGCGCGCCGATGAGGCCGCCCGCTCCTACGACAGCAGGGTCATTCAGGTGCAGGCAAGCTATGGCGATAGCGTCAAGCACGTGCTCGTCGCCACCAGCGACGGTACGCTCAGTTTCGATACGCAGCCCATGGCGCGGATGGGGGTCATGGTGCTCGCCCAGCAGGACAACGGCAATCCCGAACAGGGCTACGCGGGCGGCGGCGGCCGCGTCTCCCTCGACTTCTTTTTCGAGCAGAAGACCCCCGAGCACTTCGCTCGCGAAGCGGCCCGCCAGGCCGTCGTCCAATTGGGAGCCGTCGAAGCCCCGGCCGGAGAGACCACTGTCGTCCTCGGCCCCGGCTGGCCCGGTATTCTCCTCCACGAGGCCGTCGGCCACGGTCTCGAGGCGGACTTCAACCGCAAAGGCGTCTCGGCCTTCTCCAACCGCATCGGCCGGCAGGTGGCCAGCCCGCTCTGTACCGTCATCGACGACGGCGCCATCGCCAACCGCCGCGGCTCCCTCAACGTCGATGACGAGGGCAACCCCACGCGGCAGAATGTCCTCATCGAAAAGGGAATCCTGCGCGGATACCTGCGCGACCGCCTCAGCGCGCGCATCATGGGCGGCGAAACCACCGGCAACGGCCGTCGCGAGAGCTACAAACACATCCCCATGCCGCGCATGACGAACACCTTCATGCTCGCGGGCGAAAGCGACCCCGAAGAAATCATCCGCTCCGTCCCGAAAGGCCTCTACTGCGCCACTTTCGGCGGCGGCCAGGTCGATATCACCAGCGGCAACTTCGTCTTCTCCGCCACCGAAAGCTACCTCATCGAGGACGGCAAACTGACGAAGCCTGTCCGCGGCGCCACGCTCGTCGGCAACGGACCCGAAAGCCTCAAGCACGTCCGCATGGTAGGCAACGACCTCAAACTCGACGAAGGCATGGGTGTCTGCGGTAAAGAGGGACAGAGCGTTCCCGTGGGAGTCGGAATCCCCACCATCAGGATCGACCGCATGACCGTCGGCGGCACCGCCTAGACCTGGACCAGGCGTCTTCGAAGCCTCTGCCTCCCTGGGCTATAGCTACGCTGTCCACACTCCGATAGATAATCAATGGACGTGTCGGCATCGCCTTCTCTCGCCCCTCTTCCGTCTCCACGTGGCTCGGGCACTCTTGCCTGCGCTCCGAGGATTCCTCGCCCGGCCGTATGGGCCGTGTTGGCGCTGTCACTGGTCCCCGCCACCCTCTTCGCATGGAAGATGCGGCACTTCGATCACCTCGGCTACTTCCACGACGACGGCATGTACTGGGTCAGCGCCAAGGCCCTCGCCACCGGCCAGGGCTATCGCATCATCAGCTATCCTGACGCTCCATTCCAAACGAAGTATCCTCCAGTTCTGCCCTTGCTTCTCGCCGGCGTATGGAAGCTATTTCCCGCCTTCCCGGAGAACATGCCCTGGGCGATGGCAGCCGTGGCCTTGATGCTCCCTGCCTTCCTCTGGACCATGCTGCGTCTCCTCGAATCCTGGGGCTGTTCCCGCCCCCTGGCGCTGGTCCTCTGCGCCTGGACAGCGCTCAACCCCTATATCATCCTCTTCAGCGTCAACCTCATGCCGGAGTTGCTGGTTTCCTCGCTCCTTGGATGCTGCTTTCTCGCCGCTCAGAATTCCGCCAGGCGTGAATCTTCCGCCGCCGCCCTGCTTTCCGGGGCGCTCGGCGGTGTAGCCTATCTCACCAAGGCTTGCGTCCTCCCGCTACTTGCCGCCGGCCCCGTCTGGTATGCCCTCGGGAAGAGAGTCCGCCTCGCTGCCTGGTTCGTCTCTCCTCTACTCCTGGCCGTCCTTTCCTGGAACACCTGGAGCGTGCGTCACATGATGCACTCCAAGGACATAGTCGACATCTACTACACCTCTTACCTCGGCGACTTTCTCCATGATCTGCGCGGGACGGAATGGCTCGGCTTCTTTGTCCAGAACATCCCCACTCTTCTCAACTCGGCGGGGAATCTCGTCATTCCAGATGTCGTGGGGATTCCATTCCTCGGCCCCATGTTCCCGCGCCTTGTTGGCATCTTCGCCATTGTGGGCATCATACGTCAGGCACGCAAAGACGGCCTCGGCCTGCACCACTGGTTTTGCGCGGGCTTCTGCCTTCAGCTTCTTGTCTGGCAGTATCCGCCGAACGAACGGTTTCTCATTCCCATCGCCCCCGTGATTGTCTTCGGAGCACAGGCGGAGTTGCGCCATCTCCTAAGCATGCTGTTCACAGTCTGGCGCTCCGCGGACCGTGGGCAACGGGTTGTTGCCGCCGCCATCGCCTCCGTCGTCGCCATGATCACGCTGTGGGCCGGAGCCATGACCGCCGTGGGTAACCTGGTGCTGCTTCCCTCCATCGCCGAGCGTTATCACCAGCAATTCGAGAGCAGCCGGAATGCGTACCTCTGGATGAAACAGAACCTTGCGCCCGGCAAGCGTGTCCTTACCTACTACGATGTCCCGGTGTTCCTTTACTCCGGACTTCAAGCGGTACGCCCCCGTAATTTCCCCAAAGAGTTCTACCGGCATGATCGCCCCCCCCTCATTCAGGCCTTTCGAGAGTTGCCGGCAACTGCTCGCCGCCATGGCATCGGGTACGCATTGTTGACTGACGCCGACCTCGATCCCTTCCTGAGAGAGACTGTTGACTGGAACAAACTGGCCTCCTCTCCCCCCTACCGCCTGCTCTTCCGCGCTCCTCGCGCCGCCGTCTACGAAATCCAGTCCCAGCCCTAGCCGCCGGTACAATGCAAGAGTGCTCCGCCTGCTCTGTCTCTTGACTCTCGCGCCCCAGGTCGCCTTCGCCCAGGCGAGAATCCTTCGCGCGGGCGCGGCGAGCGTCGACATCACTCCTTCCGTGCTGCCCGTCATCACCAACTGCCAGATGCTCGAGCGTACCGCCGACAAGGTCGCCGGCCCCCTCCATGCGCGCGCGCTCGTGCTCGACGACGGCGCGGCCAGAATTGCCATCACTGTCGTGGACAGTTGCATGCTGCCCCGCGAACTGATAGATCTCGCCAAGGAAATGGCGCGCCTCGAAACCGGCATCGCCGCGGAACGCATGCTCGTCTCCGCCACGCACTCGCATACCGCTCCGTCCTCCATGGCCTGCCTCGGCTCCGATATGCAACTCGACTATGCCGCCGATCTGCCCGGTAAGATCGCCGCCGCCATCGCCGCCGCCGCGCGCAACCTTCAGCCCGCCCGCATTGGCTGGGCCGTGGAGGATGACACCGCGCACACCCACTGCCGCCGCTGGATCTTCCGCCCGGACAAGATACGCAAAGACCCCTTCGGCAACCTCACCGTGCGCGCCAACATGCATCCGGGTTATGAGAACCCCGACGCCGTAACCGAATCCGGACCCGTAGACCCCGCGCTCACCGTGTTGTCCGTCCAGACCACACAGGGGCAGCCTCTGGCCTTGCTTGCCAACTACTCCATGCACTACTTCGGCGACACCCAGGTTTCCTCCGACTACTACGGGCTGTTCGCGAGTAAGATCGCCGCCCGAATCGGAGCGCCGGAGACCTTCACCGGCATCATGTCCCAAGGCACGAGCGGCGACCAGATGTGGATGGATTACGGCAAGCCGAAAAGCAGCCTCGCCATCGAGCAATACGCCGATGGCGTTGTGGAAACCGCCTTCAAGGCCTACGCAAAGGTGCGCTACCGGAATTGGGTTCCGCTCGCGATGGCGGAGACCCTCCTCACGCTGAAGCGCCGCGCCCCCGATGAAGAACGCCTTCGCTGGGCGCGCGCCATCGTCGAACGCGTGGGCGCGCGCAAACCCAGGGACCAGACGGAAGTCTACGCCCGCGAGCAGATCTTCCTCCACCAGGAACCCGAGCGCGAACTAAGGCTGCAAGCCATTCGTATCGGCGAGTTCGCCATCACGGCCATTCCAAACGAAGCCTACGGACTCACCGGACTGAAGCTCAAGGCGCGCAGCCCCTTTCCGCTGACCATGAACATCGCGCTCGCCAACGGGGCCGAGGGATACATCCCTCCTCCGGAGCAGCACAAGCTCGGAGGCTACACGACATGGCCGGCGCGCACGGCGGGTCTTGAAGTCACAGCCGAGCCGAAGATCACCGAAGCCCTCCTGCGTCTGCTCGAGAAGGTGAGCGGAGGGGAGCGCCGGACACCCATCGCCGCCGTTGGCTCTTATTCGCGAGCCGTAAGCGCCTCCAAACCCGCGGCCTACTTCCGCCTTCATGAGATGGAGGGCGCCGTCGCGCGGGACAGCATGGGAGGGCCGCCTGCCTCCTGCGACGGCAGCGTGGCCCACTACCTTGCCGGCCCTGACGAGGGGAGCCGCGCAGCCTATCTGGCCGGAGGACGCATTGTCACCCCGGCGCGCGACTTGGGCCAAAGCTACAGCGTCGAACTGTGGTTCTGGAGCGGAGCGCCGCCCAGGACCGTCTTTTCCGTGGGCGGCGATTCGTGGAAAGCCCCCACCGGCCTTCCGCTCCGGCAGTGGCAGCATGCCGTCCTCGTGCGCGACGGAAGCCGCATCCGGCTCTACCGCAACGCGAAATTGATCAGCGAAAGCGAGGCTGCGGGCAAATCCGGAACCCTCATCGCCGGCGCCGGCTTCGAAGGCAAGGTGAGCGAGGTGGCGGTGTACGGGCGGGTGCTCCCTGAGCAGGAGATCACGGCTCACTACGCGGCAGCGAAACCGTGAGGCAGGCCCACTCTTCCTGCTCCGTGCGGCGCGCCCCTTCGTAGCCTTCCGGAAGATCGCTGCCGCGAAACCCGGAAACGATGATCGTACCCTCCGCGCGGCAGACACGGCGCAGATCGGCCGCGAGTTCCTCCGCGGCAATGGAACTGATGTTGGCGATCACCACGTCGAACAGCCCATCGCGCATAGACCGCGGCGACCCGGTGAACAGCAGCGCTCCCGGCACAGCCTCCTTCGCAATGGCCATCGACTCGTGGTCAATATCGCAGCCCACAAGCCGCGACGCTCCCAGCAGGCCCGCGGCCAGCAGCAGAATCCCCGACCCCGCCCCCACATCGAGCACCGCGCTGCCCGGCCGCGCCACTCCTTCCAGCGCCTCGATGCACAACTGCGTGCAGGGATGCGCTCCGCTGCCGCACGCCATTCCCGGCTGATAGTCGAGCCGCAACCGCCCCTCCGGCGCCGGCCCCGCATGCCACGGCGGAGCCAGCCAGAACCGCTCGCCCACAGCCACCGCCCGCCAGTGATCCTGGAATTCGCGGATGTAATCGCGCGCGCCGTGGTTGATCCATTCCGGCGCATACCGCGCGAAGCGCTCCTGGGCGATTGCGGCCTCCGGAGCGGTGTCGAAAAACACGTCCAGTGTGCACCCGCCGCCGGGCGCCTCCATTTCGACGATCCCCGTGGTGCCGCACTCGTACAACTCGGCGATGAGATCGTCCTTCTCGTCAATACCGCAATGGAGAAGCAGAGACACCATGATCCGGAGCTATCCCTGCACCCGCTTCTCTTTGCCCGCCCAGAACTTCTCCTTGATCACCAGCTTGCGAATCTTGCCCGTGCCGGTCTTCGGCAGGTGGTCTTCGTAGAACTCGATGATCTTCGGCAGCTTGAAGCGGCCAAGCGTCGCGGAGAGGAATTCCGTGAGTTCCCCGGCGGTGAGTCCCATGCCGGGTTTTAACACCACCGCCGCGGCCGGCACTTCGCCCCACGTCTCGTCGGGCGCGGCCACCACGGCGCACTCGTAGACGGCGGGGTGCGCGCCGATCGCCTTCTCCACTTCGATGGACGAGATGTTCTCCCCGCCGCTGATGATGATCTCCTTCTTCCGGTCCACAATCTGGATGTAGCCTTCTTCGTCCCAGACCGCCATGTCGCCGGTGTGAATCCAATGGTTCTCGATGGTCATGGCGGTGGCCGCTGGATCTTTGAAGTAGCCGGCCATCAGATGATCCCCGCGGGCCACCACTTCGCCGATCGTCTTCGAGTCACGCGGAACGGTCTGCATGTTCACGTCCACCACGCGCACCTCTACTCCCGGAACAGCCCATCCCGCCATGGCGCGCCGCCGGTGGCGCTCCCTGTCGCCGGACTCATCGATGGCGCCCTTGGCGCGGGCGGTGGTCAGCACGGGGCAAGTCTCCGTCAATCCGTAGCCCGAAATGATCTCGCAGCGGAACGCCTCTTCCAAGCGAGCCACAAGTTCCGGCGAAGCGGCCGCGCCGCCCACCATCACGCGCCGCAAGCTCGAGAGATCGAACTGCGCTCGATCCGGCGCGTTGAGCAAAGCGTTCGCCATCGTCGGCACCAGGCTCATCTCCGTGGCCCGATGCTCCTCGATCAGCCGGAACACTCCCGCAGGCTCGAAGCGCCGCACCATCACCTGCTTCGATCCGAGCATCGTCGAAGACTGCGGCCTTCCCCAGCCGTTGGCGTGGAATAGCGGAATCGTGTGCAGGTCTATGAGGTCCTTCGGGTCGCCCACCAGCGTCGCGACGCTCATGGCGTGCAGATACAGCGTCCGGTGGGTGAGCATGACACCCTTCGGCGCGCCCGTGCTGCCGCTGGTGTAGAACAACTCGGCCACGGAGTTCTCATCCACATCCATGTAATCGATGTAGTCCGGGCTGCCTTCATCGAGCAGTTCCTCGTACGTCATGCCGGCAGCCCCAACCTTCTCGTCAAGCGTGATATAGCGCTCAATGCTGCCGCATGCCTTCTTCAACTGCTCGACAATTGGAATGAAGTCGTTCTCGAACATCAGCACGCCGGCCTCGGAGTGGTTGAGGATCGGCGCCAGTTCCTGAATGGACAGCCGAACGTTGAGCGGCATCACAATGCCGCCGGCAAGCGGAACCCCGTAATAGCTTTCCAGCAACTGGTGGTTGTTGAAGCTGAGCAGCGCCACGCGGTCTCCCTTGGCGACGCCGCCGCGCGCGAGGGCGCTGGCGAGTTTCAGCGCCCGTTCCCCGAACTGGCCGTAGGTAAACGTGCGGGTTCCGGACACGATCCCCACCTTGCGGGCAAACAGATCCATGGCCCGGTAGAGACAGCGGATGGGAGTGAGTGGTACGTTCATGATTTCGCCGTTTCCATAGTGTACATAGTCAGCGCGCGCCTTTTGCGTGGACTGCGCTCCATGGATGGCGCGGCTATAATGGTCCACACACCCGATCCATGCAACTCGAAACCTATGTTCGCGAGAACGAGGCGCGGTTCCTCGAGGAATTGAACGCCTTTCTGCGCATTCCGAGCATCAGCACGCTGCCCGAGCATACGCCGGATGTGCGGCGGGCCGCACAATACGTGGCCGCGCGCTTGACGGAAGCCGGCCTCGAGAACGTGGAGATCATCGCCACGGAGAAGCATCCGCTGGTGTACGGCGACTGGCTCCATGCGCCCGGGAAGCCCACGGTCCTCTGCTACGGCCACTACGACGTGCAGCCGCCCGATCCGCTCGAGTTGTGGCGCACTCCGCCCTTCGAGCCCACCATTCGGGACGGCAATCTCTACGCGCGCGGCTCGGCCGATGACAAGGGCCAGATGTACATGCACATCAAGGCCGTCGAGTCATTGCGCGCGCTCCATGGCGGGCGCCTTCCGCTCAACGTCAAGTTCCTCATCGAGGGCGAAGAGGAAGTGGGCGGCTGGTCCATCGCAAAGTACGTACCGCCGCACAAGGAAAAACTGAAGGCGGACGTGGCGCTGGTCTCCGACACGGCGCTCTATGCCGAGGGAATTCCCACGCTGTGCATCGGGCTGCGCGGCCTCGTCTACACGGAAGTGGAGTGCTCGGGCCCCGCGCGGGACCTGCATTCGGGCCTCTACGGCGGGGCAGTTCCGAACGCGGTGTACGGGCTCATCGAAGTCCTGGCCAAGGCAAAGAACGCGGACGGCGTCATTCAAATTCCCGGCATCTATGACGAGGTGGAGGCCCCGGCGCCCGCCGAACTCGAATCCTGGAAGAGCCTGCCCTTCGATGAGGGCGAGTTCCTGAAGAAGGAAGTAGGGTCGACACAACTCACGGGTGAGCCGGGCTACTCCGTGCTGGAGCGGACCTGGGCGCGCCCCACCATGGAGGTCCACGGAATTGCGGGAGGCTTTACTGCCGCGGGCGCGAAAACAGTCATCCCCGCCAGGGCGACTGCGAAGGTCAGCTTCCGCCTGACGCCCAAACAGGACCCGGACAAAGTGATCGCCGCCTTCCGGGACTTTCTGGCGGCCAACACCCCGGCCGGAACAAAACTCGAGCTTCGTGTTTTAAGCTCCGGGCCGGCCATTGTCGTCAATCCGAACCATCCGGCGATCGCGGTGGCCGCGCGGGTGTTTGCCCGCGCGCTCGGCCGTCCCACTGTCTTTACGCGGTCAGGCGGGTCCATCCCGATTGTCGGCGACTTCGCCACGCACCTCGGCATTCCCACCGTGCTCATGGGCTTCGG
This sequence comes from Bryobacterales bacterium, assembly GCA_026954325.1. Classification (GTDB taxonomy): domain Bacteria; phylum Acidobacteriota; class Terriglobia; order Bryobacterales; family Bryobacteraceae; genus CADEFT01. The sequence continues at coordinate 56,659 of JAIXKK010000072.1, forward strand.
ACTGCCGGATGACGGTTTGCACTCGCCCAACGAGAAGTACAACCTGAAGAACTACTACACCGGCATCCTGACGATTGCCGAATTCTTTGAAGAGTACGGAGCATAACGACGGCGGCACGGACGAAAGACGAGACTCCATCCACCTCCGAGGGCATTGTCCGGTCGGCGGGGGTGACGTCCTTAGCCATTGCGATGAGCCGCGTCACGGGTCTCATCCGGGAGATCGTCATGGCGCGGTTGTTCGGCGCGGGCCTGGTCAATGACGCCTTCATGCTCGGCTTCCGCATCCCCAACCTCACCCGCGACCTGTTCGCGGAAGGGGCGCTCTCTTCGGCCTTTGTCCCCATCTTCACCGAGTACCTGACCACTCGCGGGCGGAAGGAAGCCGCCGCGTTATCGAACCTCGTCTCGACGGCCATCATCATCCTTGTGGGCATTGTCTGCGGTCTCGGCATGGTGTTTGCGCCGGCGCTGGTGGACCTGCTGGCGCCGGGGTTTCACCACATTCCCGGCAAGTTCGAACTCGCGGTCAAGATGACGCGGATTATGTTCCCCTTCCTGCTGCTGGTGGCGCTGGCGGCGCAGGCGATGGGCGTGCTGAACGCGTGCGGCATCTTCGGAGTTCCGGCGCTTGCCTCCACCATGTTCAACATCGGCTCGGTGACCGTCGGCCTGCTCCTCGGATTCTGGGCCGGCCCGCACATCGGGCTTGCGCCGATCGAGGGAATGGGCTACGGCGTCGTTCTCGGCGGAGCGTTGCAACTCGTGTGGCAACTGCCGAGTCTCTATCGTTCCGGATTCAGATTCCGCCCGGCGTTTGATTGGGCCGACGCGGGACTGCGCCGCATCATCACCCTGATGGGACCCGCCATTCTCGGCAACGCGGCGGTGCAGATCAACCTGGTGGTGAACACGAACCTTGCCGCCTCACTCGTGGATCCCGTGCGCGGCGCCGATGGGCCGGTAAGCTGGCTCGGCTACGCATTCCGCTTCATGCAACTGCCGCTCGGCCTGTTCGGCGTGGCGATGGCGACGGCGACGCTGCCCTCCATTTCGCGCAGCGCGGCGGCGGGGAACTTCAACGAGTTCCGCCAGACGCTGTCCCGCTCGCTGGCGACGGTGTTTCTGCTGACCGTGCCTTCTTCGGTAGGCCTTGTGGTGCTGGGGCAGTCCATCATCGGCGCCATCTATCAAGGCGGGCGGTTTGAACTCTACGACACGCGGCAGACGGCGGACGCGCTTTCCTACTTTGCCATCGGCCTGCTGGGATACGCGGGGGTCAAGCTGTTGACGCCGGCGTTCTATGCGTTGAACGATGCGCTCACGCCGATGCTGATCTCGCTCGCTTCCGTGCTGATCAACTATGAGGTGGCCACCACGCTCACGGGGCGGTTCGGCTTCGGGCAGAGCGGACTGGCGCTGAGCACGGCGGCGGTGGCGCTGCTCAGTTTCGTGGTGCAGTTCACCATCCTGCGGGCGAAACTGGCGGGCATCTACGGCCGCGCTCTGGTGGCAAGCCTGTGGAAGGTGACCGTGGCCGCCGTGGCGATGGGGGTGCTGGTCTCGGGCGTCAACGCGCTGGTTCTCGGCCGCTTCGGCATGACCCGCCCGGCATTCCTCGGCGTCCTGGCGCTTGCCATTCCCTCCGGCATCCTGGTGTTCTACGCGGTCGCGAAGAGGTTGGCGATCCCCGAACTCGAACCCGCCGTGCGGACTCTGGCCGCGCCCTTGGCGGGTAGGCTGCGGCGCGGGCGTGTTACAATCCATTAGCTGATGAGTACGGAATTAGAGCTGATCCTGAAGATACAAAGTCTGGATCAGAGAACCGCTGATCTTCAAAAAGAGATCGCGATCCTGCCCAAGCGGATCGCGGAAATTGCGAAAGCAATGGATACCCACAAGCGGCGCCTGGAAGTGGACCGCGCCGCTCTCGCCGCTAACCAGAAAGAGCGCAAGCGTCTGGATGACGACATCAAAGTCCAGGAGCAGAAGATCTCCAAGCTGAAGGATCAGATGACCTCGGCAAAGACGAACGAACAGTACCGCGCGTTCCAGACCGAGATTGACTACTGCAACAAGGAAATCCGGAAGTTCGAGGACCGGATTCTGGAATTGATGACCGAATCCGAGCCGCTCGATCAGAACGTGAAAAAGGCCGAAGCGGCGCTGGTGATCGAGACGGCGCAGGTGGAGGCCGAAAAGAAGGCGGCGCTCGAAAAAGCCGAAGCCCATCGCAAGGAGTTTGAGCAGGTGAAGGCGGAGCGCATGCAAGCCGCGGCGGCGGCGCGGAAAGACTACATCTCCAATTACGAGCGCATCCGGAAGCGGGCCGGGGGCGTCGCCGTGGCGGAAGCGGTGGAAGGCCGCTGTACGGCATGCAACATGACCATCCGCCCACAGGTGATGCAGGAACTGCGGCAGGGTTTGGACGGCATCATTTTTTGCGAATCGTGTAAGCGCATCCTGTACTACAATCCGCCGGTTCTAATCGACGAAAACGCCTGATCTACTTCGATGCTTGGCATTGAACCGAAAGCTGTCCGCGTCACGTGGTCCGCTCTTCTCACGCTGGGGTTCTTTGCTTTCCTCTACTACACGCGGCGGACGATCCTGGTGTTCCTGCTGGCCGTGTTCTTCGCCTACCTGCTGTGGCCGGTGGTATCCCGGGTGGACCGCTTCGCCAAAGGGAAGATCTCGCGCGCGCTATCGCTGGCGATTGTGTATGTCGTGCTGATCGCCGCGCTGGTCAGCGTCGCGGCCGCGGTGGGGTCGAGAGCATCGGAGGAAGCGGCCAATCTGCTGGCGCGCATGCCGGACCTCGCGCAGAGCGCGGGCAAGCTCTCGAAGGCTCCCATTCCGCCGTGGCTCGAACCGGTGCGCGGGCAGGTGCTCGGGGCGATTCAGGAACAACTGGCGGCGGGGCTCGAATCGGCGCTGCCCATGCTGCGCGCGGCGGTGACACAGGTGATCGGCGCCATCGGCAATCTGGGCTTCGCGGTGCTGGTGCCGATTTTAAGCTTCTTCTTTCTAAAGGACGCGGCGGAGTTGCGGCAACAGGCGCTGGGACTGGTGAGCCGCGCGGAAGAGGGATTCGTGGAGGGTCTGCTCGATGATGTTCACCTGATGCTGGCGCAATACATCCGCGCGCTGTTCCTGTTGAGCATGGCGACATTTCTGGCCTACCTCCTGTTCTTCCAGGTATTCGCTGTCCCGTATGCGGCGCTGCTCGCCACCATCGCGGCGGTGCTCGAGTTCATCCCGGTCATCGGGCCGCTGACCGCGGGAACGGTTGCCTGCCTGGTGGCGCTGGTTTCGGGGTACCCGCATGTAGGCGCCATGATTGTGTTCTTCCTTCTTTACCGGCTGTTTCAGGATTACATCCTGCAGCCGTTTCTGCTGGGCAGCGGCTTGAAACTGCATCCGCTGCTGATCGTGTTCGGCGCGCTGGCGGGGGAGCAACTGGCGGGCATCGCCGGCATGATATTCTCGGTTCCCGTGCTGGCGACTCTGCGCATTGTGTATATCCGGTCGGTGCGGGCCGTGTCATGAAGCGAGCGTTTCTTCTTTCCTTTCTCGCGGGTTGCCTGGCGCAGGCCCACGTCATCAGCATGTCGAGCGCGGATCTGCGGGTGGACGGCAACCGCGCCACCTATGAATTGCGGATGCCGTTGTATGAAATTCAGCACATCCAGAGCGCGGAGAAGACGCTGTTCGACAACATTACGTTCGAGAGCGGCGGCGTCAAAGGGAAGCTGCTCGAGAAGAGCTGCCGCGAGGATCCCGGGGATGGCGCGTACCGCTGCAAGGGGGTGTACGAATGGCCCGCGCCGGTGGAGATTGTCGATGTGGCGTGCACGTTCTACCAGGTGACGGTGCCGAACCACGTGCACCTGATCCACGCCTATATGGGCGACAAATCGGACCAGGCGGTGTTTGATTACGCCAACCCGAGGGCGCAGATCCGGTTCCGTCCGCCGACGGCGTTCGAGGTGTTCGTGACGGCGTCGGGGTCCGGCTTCGCGCGGGCGTTCTCGAGCGCGGCGGCGATCCTGTTTCTCGGCTGCCTGGTGCTGGCGGCGCGCGGGCGGAAGGAACTGCTGCTGCTGACGGTGTGCTTCATGGCGGGCGAGGTGGCGGCGGCGGTGGTGGTTCCGCTGACGCCGTGGAATCCGGCGCCGCGATTCGTCGAAGCGGCGCTCGCATTGACGATCGCCTACCTCGCGGTGGAGATCCTGACGCTGCCGCGGGCGGGGCAGCGATGGGCGGTGGCGGCAATACTGGGCTTGTTCCATGGTCTGTCCTATGCGCTCTATCTTTCGGAAACCGGGTATGCGGCATTTCCGGTGTTGTTCGGGATGGGCGTGGCGGAGGTGCTGGCGATCGCGGCCTTTGCGCTGCCGCTGAGCCGGCTTTCGCGCATCTTTTCGAGCATTGCGCCCGCGGCTTCCCGCGTGGCGGCCTCGTTCCTGCTGGTGACCGGACTGGCGTGGTTCTTCCTGCGGCTGAAAAGCTGATATGCTCGGCAACGGACCTTCGGGTCCCTCCTGAAGAACTCGCCCGCGCAACGGAGCCTCGCCGGCCAGCGGTGCGAACGCTGCTCGCCTGCCTGAGACCGCGCAGCGGCCTGGTACGCGGGCCGCTGAGACTGCTGAGCCTGGGCGAGCGCAGCAAGACGGCGCTGTTGCCCGATGAGCCGACGAACCACCTGGAGATGGAGGCTCAGGAGGCGCCGGCGGGCGCGCCGCGGCAGTATCCCGGCGCGGTGATCCTCGTGTCGCACGACGGCTGGTTTGTGGAGAAAACAGCAATGGCAGTTCTGGAATTGTCTCACGGCATGAGACATTTCTCGTTTACCGGTTAAGATATACTCGCCTGCCATGACTTCTCGTTTCGTTCTTCCCATCCTGTTATGGGTTGGACTCAATGTTTCCGCGCCTGCACAAGTCAACACGTCGTCGATCAGCGGGGCAGTCACTGACGGCACTGGGAGTGTTGTACCAGGCGCATTTGTAATCGCCATCCAGGCAGATACCCGCCAGGAGCGCCAGACTGCCACTGGGGCCAACGGGGAATACGTTCTGCCGCAATTGCCTCCCGGCCGCTTTGAGATCACGGCGAAGGCGCCGGGCTTTCAGACGACAGTGGTGAGGGATGTAGTTCTCGCGATTGCGCAACGCGAGGTGGTGAATATCACGCTCAGCGTCGGCCAGGTGACCGAGGAAGTCACCGTAACGGCCGAGGCGGCGCAACTGAAGGAGGCGGAGACGGCATCGCTCGGGCAGTTGATCGAGCGCCGGGTGATTCAAGACCTGCCGTTGAACGGCCGCAACTATCTGACGCTCGGGTCGCTGTCGCCGGGAGTAATTCCACAGATCCCCTCGTCGCAGGGGCCGGCGAGTTTCATCTCGTCGACGACGCAGCGGGCGGACCGGAGCATCCTGGTGGGCGGGCAGCGGGAAAGCTCGACCAGCTATCTTTTGGACGGCGTGGAACTGCGCAACGCGCGTGGGCGACACGGCGTTGAACCCCTCGCTCGACATGATCGAGGAGTTCAAGATCCAGCGCAATTTCTTCAACGCGGAGTTCGGGAATTCGCCGGGGATCATCAACGTGGCCACGCGCGGCGGAACGAACCAGATTCACGGCAGTGTGTATGAGCTGTTGCGCAACGATACGCTGGACGCGCGCAACTTCTTTTCGGCGGTTCCGGAGCCGTTCAAGCGAAACCAGTTCGGATTCAGCGTGGGCGCTCCGATCAAGAAGGACAAGCTGTTCATTTTCGGCAACTACGAAGGGTTGCGGCAGAGGCTGGGGCAGGTGCAGCGCGGGCTGTACCCGACGCAGGCGCTTCTGGGCGGGGACTTCACGGCGCAGGCTCCGATCTTCGACCCCACAACATTCGATCCGGCGGCGGGGACGCGGCAGCCGTTCGCGGGGAATGTGGTTCCGTCGTCGCGCGTGAACGCGGTGTCGAAGAATTTCTTTCCCTACATTCCGGTGACGAGTAACCCGACGGTGCAGGGGGCGAACCTGGTGGGGACACCGGTGCAGAAGCTGACGGATGACCAGGAGACGGTGCGCGTGGACTGGTCGATCAACTCGAGGCATTCGCTGTTCGGGCGGCAGACCTGGCAGGACGCGCCGCTCGAACCGGCGTCTCTGACGCCGCTGGGGGGAACACAGGTAATTTCGAAGGGTTACAACGAGGTGCTGCAGCTCACTTCGTCGCTCACACCGCGGTTGGTGAACGTGGGGCGCATCTATCACAGCTACGCGACGCTGTTCGGGCAGCAAGTGCCGGTGAGCGAGAATCTGGCGGCAAAGATCGGGATTACGGGTGTTTCGACGGTTCCACGGAACTGGGGAGTGCCGGGGGTAGGCTGGCAAGGGTACAGCGGGATTGGATCGAACGGACTGACGCAGGGGAACGTGATCAACAACTACGAGATTGCGGACAGCATTTCGTGGATTAAGAACTCGCACACGATCAAGGCGGGCGTGGAGATCCGGCAATCGCGGATGTTCCTCGATTCCGATAATGGGCCGCGCGGGTCGTTCACGTTCCTGTCGAGTTGGACGGCGCGGCTGGATCCGGCGACGGGGAATCCGGTGACGGGGTCGGGCAATCCGATCGCGGACTTCCTGCTGGGTTATCCGACGAACATGAGCGGGGCGGTGGGCACGTCGCAGACGCACTTCCGGTTCTACACGGACAACTTCTATATCCAGGATGACTGGAAGATCACCAAGGAGTTGACGATCAATTACGGGCTGCGGTACGAATATGTTTCGCCGCCCACGGCGGAGGAGTTGGACCATGTCTTCGGGTTTGACTTCAACACGGGGAAACAACTGTTCCCGATTCTGGGGCAGATCCGGCCTTCGATCATTGAGCCGGACAGGAGGAACTTCGCGCCGCGGCTGGGCCTGGCTTATAACCCGAAGTGGGCTCCGCAGTGGGTGATCCGCGCGGGCGCGGGCATCTATTACGACCAGACACAGATGAACGAGGCGCAGTTCACGACGAATTCGCCGCCGACGTTCTTCCAGCAGAACATCAACCTGACGGGGAGAGGGGCGCCGACATACCAGTTCGGGGTGAACACGCTGCCGGCGACGCCGGTTCCGCCGATCAACAAGGACTACAGGATTCCGGCGAACACGAACGTGTTCGCGCAGGAGATCAAGGGACGCAAGCCGCGCGAGTACATGTGGAACCTGTCGGTGCAGCGCTCGATTGGGACGAAGTGGCTGGCGGAGGCTGCCTATATCGGCAGCCAGGGGCGGCGGCTCTCGAAGCGGTATAACACGTCGGCTCCGGTCGTGCCCGGGCAACTGTACAAGGTGGTTCCCGGAACCTCGCGATTCGATCCCGCGACGACGGGCATTTTGGGGATGCTGTATTCGTCCCAGGCGGGCATGTCCACCTTCCATGCATTGAACATGAAGCTGGAGCGGCGTTTCGGGGAAGGGTTCTCGGTTCTCGGATCCTATAGCTGGTCGCATTCCATTGACACGGATTCGGGCGGCTCGTTCGGGAGTCCGAATTTGAACCCCGCGAACTTCCAACTGGATAAAGGCAGCTCGGATTTCGACATCCGGCAGCGGTTTGTGACGAGCATCATTTATGAAATCCCCATTGGACGAGGGAAGCGCATTCTCGGCGGCACGGGAAGGGCGGCGAACCTGGCGGTGGGCGGGTGGCAGATCACGAGCACGACGGTATTCCAGTCGGGGGTGAACCGGAGCGTGACGTCGCCGAATCTGTCGACGATCTCGTACGTCTCGCAGAGAGCGGACGCCATTGGGATCGCTTCGAATTCCAGCTTTTCGGCGGGCGGGCAGCAGATCACGCCGGGGCAGGATTTCGGCGGAGCGAACCGGTCATTGTACTGGTTCAACCCGAATGCGTTCGCGCGGGTGGCTCCGCTGACGTTCGGGACCTCGGGGCGCGATTTGATTTCGGGTCCCGGATTCTGGAACTGGGACATGTCGGCGTTCAAGAAGTTCGCCATTACGGAGACGGCGCAGTTGCAGTTCCGCGCGGAGTTTTTCAACGCGTTCAACCAGGTGCGGTTCAATCCGCCGAACATGGATGCGTCGAGCCCGTTCTTCGGGCAGATTCAGGGAGCGCAGCCGCCGCGGATTCTGCAATTCAGTTTGCGATTCCAGTTCTGACGTTCGTCATTCTCGCGGAGGCGCGGTGATCGCAGTTTTATTATATGGACTGAGTAACGGTTTACGCCGCGTCCTTGAGAATTGTCCAATACAAGATGAGCATGAAACTGGCGAAACGACGGGGGCAGTTTCCAATACAAGATGAGCATGAAAAAGGGAAGAATGGGATAGGCGTGGCCCGGCCGGGTGCAAGTACGCATGTGGAATGCCGAGAGCCTGAGCCGGGAGCAAATCCGGGAGTTCCTCGAGTCCAGCGAGGGGATCAAGTTCACTGGGTGTGGCCGGAGCGAGAAATACGCCTGGGTGGAGCGCGTGCTGGCGGCGCAGAACTATGGCGATTTGAGCAAGAAGGGACGAGGCGTGGTTCGGGCCTACGTGGAAAAGGTGACGGGGATGAGCACGTCACAGACGACGCGACTGATCCGTACCTTCCTGGACCAGGGGTTGGTGCGGGTGGTGCCCTACCAACGGCACGAGTTTCCTGTGAAGTACACGGCCGAGGACGTCGCGCTGCTGGCGGAAGTGGACCGTGTGCACGAGCGGTTGAGCGGGCCGGCGACGCGTCACATTCTCCAGCGCGAGTACGAGTGCTATGGGAACCAACAGTACGAGCGACTGGCGAAGATCAGCGTGTCGCATCTATACAACTTGCGAGCCAGCGCGCGCTACCGCAACCAGGCGGCGGTGTTCGAGGTGACGCGGCCGACTGGGAAGGCGATCGGGGAGCGGCGTCGGCCCAACCCGCAGGGCCGGCCGGGGTTTGTGCGAGTGGACACGGTACATCAGGGCGACTGGGACGGGGCCAAGGGGGTGTATCACATCAACGCGGTGGATGCGGTGACGCAGTGGCAGGTAGTGGGTTGCACCAGCAAGATCAGCGAAGCTTACCTGCTGCCGGTGTTGCAGGGGGTGCTGGCGCAGTTTCCCTTCGAGGTATTGGGATTTCACACGGACAACGGCTCGGAGTACATCAATCATCGGGTGGCGGCAATGTTGAAGAAGTTGCATGCGGAGTTCACCAAGAGCCGGGCATGCCGCAGTCAGGACAACGCATTGGTGGAAGGCAAGAACGGCGCGGTGGTGCGCAAACTGATCGGGTACGGATACATCGCCGGCGAACACGCCGAGGCGATCGGGAAATTTTATGTGCGGCACTTGAATCCGTACTTGAACTTTCACCGGCCCTGCGGCTTTGCCACGGTGAGTCTGGACGAGCAGGGCAAACGGGTGCGGGTATACAAGACGGAAGATTATCGGACACCGTTGGAGAAACTGAAGTCGCTGGAGGGGGCTGCGCAATATCTCAAGCCGGGTTTCAGTATGGCGGAACTGGAGAGAGAGGCGATGGCGATGAGCGACACCGAGTGCGCCCGCCAGATGACGGCGGCCAAGACGCGGTTGCTGCGGCAGTGCAAAATGCAATTGCCTATTCCACCGCCTTTCCGGTAACAGCGGCGCGGGGCGGTGGAAATGCCGGGCCCGTGGAAAACGAGGAAAACCAAAAGCAGGTTTACCTCGTTTTCCACCGCCCCTTGAAAATCCCGCAAAGCCGGGATTTTCAAAATTCCACCGCCCCTGGCGTGCGCCGGATGGAAAAGTGGAAAACCAAAAACCGGTTTCCCACTTTCCCACCTGACGCACGCGATGATGACGGCGGTTTCTTATCTCAAAAACCAAAGAAAGGAAGTCGGCCGCTACGCGGCCTCCTCATTCTCCTATCCGCTCTCTCCCTTCGGTCGAGCGGAGCCGATTTCATGCTCATCTTTCGATTGGAAAATGCTCTTGGCGGTTGGGGGATGGGGGAACGCTTTGCGCATTTCGGCGAAGGTTTTGAACAGCGCGTGAAAATTGCGCAGGACGATGGCCTCGACGCGGGAGAGGGCGGTGAATTTTCTGTGCCAGACATTGAAGACGAGCGCGGCGCGGCCGGCGGGGTCGAGATTCTTGAATTGCTTGAGGAGGAACTCAGGCTGGATGTCCTGCTCGATGGTGAGGATGCGCGCTTCGAGGGCCGCCAGACGGGCATAGCGCCAGAGGGTGGCGGCGAGCATATCGATGAGAAGTTGCTCGAAGGGATTCCGCGGCTGAAGCCAGGAGCGTGCTCCTTCGAAAACCGATTGCAGGAAGCCGGCGGATTCGCCGGGGATGAGGATGTTAGAGAGGAGCGGATAGGTTGTTTGTTCCAAGCGAGTGTCTCTTTCGCGCTTCGAGGATAACGCGGGCTTGCGAGAGAATTACGCGCGGATTCGCCGGGTGTATTGAAAATACGGTAAATATTTCGTCGCTTCTCGTGTGAATAACGGCGGGTCAGGAGCCCTGGCGGAGGAGCCAGCGGACGGCGTTGTGCTGCATCTTGATGTATTCGGGATTCCAGAGAACGCGGAGCAGGTGGCCGGGGGAGAGGTAGCAGACGCGGCCTTTGCCGTAGTCGTAGGACCAGCCGCCGGGGGCGGTGGCTCCGAGGTTGAGATAGGTGAGGCCCTTCTCGTTCACGGTTTCAAGGAAGATGAGTTTGCGGTCCTTGTCGTACTCCATGTAGTGCTGCTCGTCGGTGACGATGAAATCGCGGACGCCGCGGGTGACGGGGTGATTGGGGTTGGTGACCTTGGCTTTGTAGGTGCGGATGGGGGGATGGCCGGCGTAGGCCGCGCCG
>JAIXKK010000223.1 GCA_026954325.1 Bryobacterales bacterium
GCGTACCAACCGAGGATCGATCGCACGGCCTCCGGATCGGGAGCGAGCAGCGAGCTTCCGATGATCCACCACAACCCGCCGTCTGCATAAGCGCGGAAATTCGGCCTGTGGCTTGCCGCATCCACGTTGTTCGGAATCGCGCCGCTCGCAGACTGATGTCGCGCCAGCAAATCGAGCGACGCGCGCAGCGCGGCCTGAATCCCGTCATCGTCCACCAACCGCGCTCCGAGTAGGGCTATCATGCTGTCACGGGCCCAAATCTGGTGATGGCCCTGTTTGCGTCCCGAGGCCTTCAAGCCCGCCGGTGTGCAACACCGCCGCAACGCCTCCACGGCGCGGGCGTACGCTTCTTCAATCTGATCCAAGGAACATTTTACCGGTCAACGGCCCGAGTGCTTCCTTTTCGGTATGTTACATCCCACGCGCCGCCGATAACGTCCAATCGTCCCGCCCCGCCGGACTCGCAAACCCGTCCAAAGACTCCCGCACCGCACCGAGCATTCCCTGCACCGTCCCGCCGGCGTTGCGCCTCACCACCTCCACCAACCGCTCCTCCCCGTACATCCCCGAGTATTCGCTCTGCGCCTCTACGATCCCGTCGGAAAACATGACCACCCAATCCCCCGCTCCTAGCCGTGTCTGCGCTGTTCTGCACGTGAACCGCCGGAAGGCCCCCACCACCAGCGCGGTGGGATTGAGCCGTTCCAAGGTCCCGTCCGCCCGCAACACCATGGGCGGATTGTGACCGCAATTGATGTATTGCAGGGTGCGTAAATCATCGTTGTAATCGGCGATGAATGCCGTGGCGAAGTGCTCCGGAGCCGTACTCTCGTAGAACAGCGTGTTCACCGAATGCATCACCGCAGCCCAGTCCTCCGGCGCGCTCTGGCAGTGGCTGCGCAAGGTTGCTTGCAGGTTCGCCATCAGCAGAGCGGCCGCCATCCCCTTCCCGCAGACATCCGCCAGCACCAACCCCAACCGGCCCCGGTTCAAGTTCAGAAAATCGTAATAATCCCCGCCCACGCTCCCTGCCTCCACGCACATGCCCGCATACTCCAGTGTCTTCAGGAAAGGCATAACCTGCGGAAAAAGCTTCCCTTGCACCTTCTTGGCGATGGCCAATTCATCCCGCCCGGAGGAGCCCTGCCGCAAGCTGATATTCTTGTGCAACGTGCTCACCAACCGGGCGTTGTCCCATGGCTTGGTGACGAAATCCACCGCCCCCCGGCGCATCGCCTCCACCGCCAGATCGATCGAAGACCATGCCGTCATCACCACCGCGGGCGGGGGATCGGGAAAAGACTTGAGCTGCGTGAGCAGATCCAGCCCCTCGGCGCCGGAAGTGGTATCGCGCGTATAGTTCAGGTCCATTAATATGAGGTCGTAGCGGTTTGCCGCAGCCGCCCGCGGGATCTCGCTCGGGCTGGTGACTGCCTCCGTCTGGAAACCTTGACGATCAGCCCGACGTAGGCAATCGTCTCTCCAAACAATAAGATAAGCTATGTGCTTCCAATGAGTTCAACCCTTCTTCCGCTCCATTTCCCGTTCACTTCCGCGAACTGCCGTCCCAAAACCGGACGGTGGAGACAATTTTTTGCAAGTTCATGAAATCGTATGCCGAGGCACGGGAGCTATACTATGGGGCAGGTGCAATCGGATGAATACTTACTTGAAGTTCGGCGCGATTATGACTGTTATCGTGGGCACTTTGGTGTGGCTCGCTGTCGGCGGCGTCAGCGACAGCAAGAGCTATTACAAAACAGTCGCGGAACTCGAAAAGATGAACCCCGCAACCCGGTCAGAGCGTCTGCGCGTTGCCGGAGATGTTCAGCCGGGCTCCATCGTTCGCCGCGGCAGAGAAGTCGAGTTTGTCCTCACCCAGGAAGCAAAAACGCTTAAGGTCGTGTACAGCGGCAGCGAACCGCTACCGGACACCTTCCGCGATCGCGCGCAGGCCGTTGCCGACGGGCGATTGGGCAACGACGGCGTCTTCCGCGCCAGTCGTATTCAAGCCAAATGCGCCTCGAAATATGAAACCAAGCCGGGACAGAACCAGGGCGCGCCCGTGTATCAGGAGAAGCGGACCTCGTAAGTACGGCTGGGATTTGCACTAAGGAGACTTCATGGAGAATCTGGGAGCGCTGGCAATCCTGCTTGCGCTGTGTCTGTCGGCGTACGCCGTCGCCGCCTCCATCACCGGCAGGATGAGGCAGAAGCCGCTGCTTGTCTTGAGCGGGCAGCGAGCCGTCTATGCCATATGGTTCCTGTTGACCATCGCCTCCGGCATTTTGGTCTACTCCCTCATTGCGGGCGACTTCCGTTTGGCCTATGTCGCCAAGCACAGCAACCGCGCCATGCCGTTGGTCTATAAGTTCGCCTCCTGGTGGGGCGGCATGGAAGGTTCGCTGCTGTTGTGGGCGTGGCTGCTCTCCGGTTACAGCGCCATCCTCGTATTCACCAACCGCAACAAGTTCCGCGACATGATGCCCTACGTGACGGCCATTCTTATGGCCGTCCAGGCATTTTTCCTGGTCCTCATCGCATTCCCCGAAAACCCGTTCCAGGTGCTCGCCGTGGGCAGGGGAATCACGGAGGTGCCCGACGGCAACGGACTCAATCCGCTGCTCCAATACTGGACCATGGCCGCCCATCCGCCCATGCTCTATCTCGGTTATGTCGGCTTTACGGTTCCGTTCGCCTTCGCCATGGGATCGCTGATTACCAGGCAGCCCGGGGATGCCTGGATTCACACTACGCGACGCTGGACGCTGATCACCTGGATGTTCCAGGGAACCGGCATTCTGCTCGGCGCCGGCTGGGCCTACTCCGTCCTCGGATGGGGCGGCTACTGGGGCTGGGATCCCGTCGAAAACGCTTCTCTTCTCCCCTGGATTACCGCGACTGCCTTTCTCCACTCCGTGATGATGCAGGAGAAGAAGGGGATGATGAAGGTCTGGAACATGGTCCTCATCTCGGCCACCTTCTTCCTCTGCATCTTCGGCACTTTCCTCACCCGCAGCGGCATTGTCGGCTCCGTGCACGCCTTCGCGCAATCCCCCATCGGCAAGTATTTCATTGCCTTCCTCGCCATCGGCATTGCGGCTACCGTTTACCTCATTCTGGACCGCCTCGAATACCTCAAGAGTGAGTCCCAACTGGAGAGCGTGGTCAGCCGCGAGTCGAGCTTCCTGTTCAATAACCTCATCCTTCTCGCCAGTTGCTTTGCCGTCCTCTGGGGCACTATTTTCCCCGTCATTTCCGAAGCCGTCACCGGGGAAAAGATCAGCGTCGATGCCCCGTTCTACAACCGGGTCAACGTTCCCATCGGGCTCTTTCTGCTATTCCTCACCGGGGTGGGACCGCTCATTGCCTGGCGGCGGAGTTCCCTCGATAGCCTCAAGCGCTCCTTCGCCATCCCATCCCTACTCGGCCTCGGCGTCATCGCTGTCCTTCTTGCCGCCGGCGTGCGGCACTTCTACGGACTGGTTTCGCTCGGCCTGTGCATGTTTGTCACCTCCACCATCGTCATCGAATTCTGGAAGGGATCGCGCGCCATCGCCCGCAAAACCGGGCAGAATCTTGTGGCGGCCATGGTGGAACTTACCCATCGCAACACCCGGCGCTACGGCGGCTACGTCGTGCACATGGGAATGGTTCTTCTGTTCCTCGGATTCACCGGCGCCGCGTTCAATAAGGACGCCACACACGACGTCAAGATCGGCGACAAGTTCCAAATCGGCCGTTACGATCTGAAAATCCGCAATCTCCTCGACGGTGATAACGACAACTACGCCTGGCGGCGCGCAATTGTTGACGTCTTCGCCGGCGGCTCGCAATTGGGAACTCTCGAGCCCGAACAGCGTCTCTATAAGGTCAGCAATCAGCCGATCTCCGTTGTCTCCATCCGCCGCCGCCTGAACGAAGACCTCTACCTCAACTTTGCCGGAACCACCAACGACGGCCGCAACATGGCCATCATCCAGTCCTTTGTCTTTCCGCTCGTGTCCTGGATCTGGGTCGGCTTCTACGTGACGTTATTCGGAACCTTCATCTGCCTCGTCCCGCCCAAGGTGAAGATGCAATACATGCGGACGGAGACTGTGGGGTACGTGCAAAAACATGCGCCTGTCATTGAATAAATTGCTGCTGCTGGTGCTGGCAGCCGGGTTGTGTCTCGCGCAGAGTTCCTCGCAGATGCTCACGCCGGCGGTGAAGCGGGTCGGAGACAGGCTCGCCTGTCTCTGCGGAGCCTGCAACAACAGCGTGGCGACGTGTCCGATGCTCGGATGCCACTACTCCCTGCCTGCCCGCGAACGTATCGCCAAAATGGAGGCCGAGGGCGTCTCCGACGACGCCATCATCGCCGACTTCGTCAAACGCGAAGGCCTGCGCGCCCTGGTGGCGCCGCCCGCCGAAGGGTTCAACCTCTTGAGTTGGGTGATGCCGTTTGTCGCCCTCGCGCTCGGCTTGGGCGTCATCGTCCTCTATGTCCGGCGCTTCAGGAAACCGGCGATTCCCGATGCTCCCGTTGACAATGCAGCCCTCGACCGCTATCACGAGGAGATCGAGAAAGACCTCGCCAAACTGGAATAGCACGATGCTCTTAGCCGCAGCCGCCCTATTGATTGTGGGAGCAGTTGTTTTCACGCTCGGAGTCCGCGAAAAGGATCTCCCCGCCCCTGTTCCCGTCTCTCCGTTTCAGCACCTCGATGACCGCAAGGCGCAAATCTATGAGAACCTCCGCGATCTGCAATTCGAGTTTCGCGTCGGCAAACTCTCCGACGAGGACTACCAGAAGACGAAACTTGAGCTCCAGCGGGAACTCGCCAACGTGCTGGCCGAAATCGACGCCGTGAAGGGTGAAGCGACGCCCCCGCCCGCCGCCGCTGTCGCGGAGAAGACCAGAAAGCAGAAGGCCTCGAATGTCTGCCCTCATTGTGGCGCCGGCTTCGAGCGCGCGCTGAAATTCTGCGGCGAATGCGGCAAGCCGATGCCCGGAGATGCCGCATGAGATTCTCCGTCTTTCTGCTGGCCGTCCCGCTGCTTGCCGCCATTGACGGCACGGTGATCAATCGCACGACTGGTAAGCCGCAGGCCGGCGCGACGGTCTCCGTCTACAAACTCGGCACTGCCGGTATCGAGTCGCTTGAGACCGTGAAATCGGATGCCGCCGGAAAGTTTTCCTTCACCGCCGATCCGGGGCCCGGCCCGGCCCTCCTCCAGGGAGCCTGGGATGGCGTCACCTATAACAAAATGCTCACTCCCAATACTCCCCGCGCGGGAGTGGAAGTGGATGTCTGGAACTCGCAATCGAAGCCCGGCGACGCCAAAGTGACGCAGCACATGCTGCTGTTTGAGCCGGTTGGCGGCAAATTGATGGTGAACGAAAACATCATCTATCAGAACTCGGGCCTCATCAGCTACAACAATCCCGACAACGGCACCCTCCAGTTCTACCTGCCTCCGGAAGCCGACGGGAAAGTGAAAGTCGAATGCACCGCTCCCCAGGGAATGGCCATTGAACGCGCCGCCGTGCCCACGAAAACCCCGAATGTCTACGGTGTGGATTTCCCCGTCAAGCCGGGAGAGACGCGGTTCCAACTCACGTATGAAATTCCCGCCGGTTCTCCGGCCGTGTTCACCGGCAGGATCCTACACAAGGAAGGCGTGACCCGCCTGGTGACTCCTCGGGGAGTTACGTTGAAAGGCGAGGGGGTCCAGGAACTCGGCCGCGAACCGGCCACGCAGGCGGCCATCTACAGTCTCAGCGGTCAGAATCTCAAAGTGGAGATCGAAGGTGCCGGGTCCATGGGCGACGCCCCCGCCGCCTCCAATGATGAAGGTCCCGGTATTCAGGAAATTCTGCCGCGAGTCTACGACCGTGTCTACGTAGTCCTCGGCCTCGCGGCGGCAATTCTGGCGCTCGGATTTGTCGTCCTCTATCGCGGCCCCAACGCTCCCCAGGTTGCTGCGCCTTCCCAGGCCGCTCCCTCCCCTGCGAAAGGGAAATCCCGCGCATGAGCGCTGTTGCCGTTGAAGGCATCTGGAAATATTACGGCGATTACCCGGCCCTTCGAAACATCGAGTTCTCGGTGCGGGAAGGACAATGCCTGGCGCTGCTCGGTCGAAACGGGGCAGGGAAGACCACCCTCCTCCGCATCATGGCCGGCCTTCTGCGCCCGCAGCGCGGCGAGATCCGCATCCTCGATAAGGATTCGCGGCATCCCCAAACCCGCGCTTCCATCGGCGTCATCGGCCACGGCATAGGCGTCTATGACGAATTGTCAGCCCTCGAGAATCTGCTCCTCTTCGGGCGCCTCTACGGATTGAACGACCCCCATGCGGCCGCCATGGAATGGCTGCGGCGCACTTCGCTCGATAACGTGGCCGGCTCTCTCGTGCGCGAGTTTTCCCGCGGGATGCGCCAGCGGTTGGCCGTCGCGCGCGCCTTCCTCCACAACCCGTCTCTGCTGCTTCTCGATGAACCTTTCACCTCGCTCGATGACCGCGCCATCGCCCTGCTGCAAAGCCTGATGCAGTCCGCCCTCGAGCGCGGAGCCACCGTCATCATGTCCACTCACCAGCTTCGCGAGGCCATGCAACTGGCCACCTATGTCGCCCTCCTCGTCCGCGGAAAACTGATCTTCCACGGTGAACGCCCCGCCGAGATGTTGCAGGATCCTACCTGGCTGTATCGCACCTACGGGGAGAGTTGATGCTCTATCTTCGCCAGGTGTGGACGGTGGCGGGCAAAGACCTGCGCAGCGAACTGCGGACCAAGGAGTCCCTGAACGCCGCCATCTCTTTCGCCATTGTGATTCTCGTGCTGTTCAGCTTCGCGGTTGACCCGTCCGCCGACCAGATCAAGGAGATCTCCGGCGGCCTGCTGTGGCTGGTGTTCGCCTTTGCCGGCGCGCTCATCCTGAACCGCAGCTTTGCGCGCGAACTCGGCAATGATTGCCTCGACGCGCTGGTTTCCTCCCCCATCCCCGGCTCCGCGCTCTTCCTCGGCAAGGCGCTCGGTAACTTCGTCCTGCTCACCATCGTCGAACTGGTCTCGCTCCCCATCTTCGGAGTTCTCTACAACACCCAATGGGCGCGCCAACTCTGGATGCTGATGACGATTCTGCTGCTCACCACTTGGGGCGTCACCGTCATCGGCACCATGTTCAGCGCGCTCACCGTGAACCTGCGGCTGCGCGAACTGATGTTGCCCACATTGATCTATCCCATGATGATTCCCGCCCTCATGTCCGCCATGCGCCTCACCACCCTGCTCATCGCCGGCGAACCCATTCCCGCCGGCGACGAAATCTGGATCAGGCTGTTGATCGGTTTTGATATCATCTTCACCGCGCTGGCCGTCGGCCTGGTGGAGGTTGTCCTGGTAGGTTAACCATGCGAACCAAGATTCTTGCCGCGCTTTGCCTCGTCTCCGGCCTCTGGCTGGTACGCAACCTGTACGTCATCTTCCTCACTCTGGGCGACGAAGCCGCCCAGGGGGCCATCTACCGCATCATCTACTTCCACGTCCCAAGCTGGATCACCTGCTTCACGGCCTTCTTCGTCGCAGGCGTCTCGAGCCTCCTCTACCTCATCCGGAAGAATTCGCACTTCGATACCCTTGCCGTCGCCACCGTCGAAGTCGGAGTCGCCTTCACAATCGTGGGACTCGTCACCGGCTCCATCTGGGGTCGCATTATCTGGGGCATCTGGTGGACCTGGGACCCGCGCCTTACCTGGGCGCTCATCACCTGCATCATTTATGCCGGCTACCTGATGCTGCGCCATGCCATTGACGATCCCACCGCGCGCGCCAAGAATTCCGCCGTGCTCTGCATCTTTTCCTTCACTTCCGTGGTCATCACCTACAAGGCCATCGACTGGTGGCGCACGCAGCATCCCGGCCCGGTCCTCAGTTTCCGTACCGGCGGCGGCAACATCGACCCCGCCATGGAGCACATGCTCTTTCAGAACCTTGGCGCCCTTCTGCTGCTGTGCGCCGTCATCGTTGCCGTCCGCATGAGACAGGAAGATATGCAGCGGGAAGTGGAATCAATGCGGCGCTACGCGCACGCCTTATAAAGGAGAAACGGCATGGATAGCCGCAATTTCACATACATGTTCTACGGCTTCGCGGCCGCATGGCTGATTCTCGCCCTGTATGTCCTATCACTCGTCGCCCGCGAGCGGCGTCTGCGGCGCGAACTCGACAGCGTCAAGCGCATGGTCGAGGATCGGGAAGCAAAGAAGTAGTCCTTTATCCAAGGGTACAGAGCGCCATCCACAGGAAGTCCGCCTGCCGCCGCCCCAGGTTGGCCGCTCTCTAGCCCGCAAAGGGGCCGCCGCCGCCCCTCAAGCCCTGTGCGGACTCGCAACG
>JAIXKK010000048.1:0-17405 GCA_026954325.1 Bryobacterales bacterium
CTTTGAGAGAGCACGAGAAGTCTTGAAAAGTGAGCGAGTTGTATTGCAGTGGCGATACGTATATACTCACTTCGTCCACCGCCCAATGAGGGGGTTGTGGACGGAAGACTACATTGGGAGATTTGTATGTCTCGCTATCTCATTATTTATTCGCTTTTCATTACGTCCCTTGGCTTCGCGCAGGAGTTTCGCGGAACGGTTCAGGGGGATATCACCGATCCGACGCACGCGACGATCGTAGGGGCAAGTGTGACGCTGCGGAATATCGATACCAGTATCGAGCGCGCCGTCAAATCCGACGAAGGTGGGCACTATATCTTCACCTTTGTCGCGCCGGGCAACTATTCGCTGACGGTGGCAGCCGCCGGCTTCAAGACAACGGTAAGGGATGGAATCAAGCTGAGCATCAACGACAGTTTGCGGGTGGACGTGGAAGTGGCGTTGGGACAGACTTCGGAAACCGTGCAGGTGACGGGGCAGGTGACGGCGGTGCAATCGGATTCGTCGTCGCTCGGGTCGGTGATCAACGAGCAGACGGTGGTGAATATTCCGTGGAAGGGGCACAGCAGCCTGTTCATGTACATGATGGCGGCGGGTGTGGTGGGGAACCGGTATTTTGAAGACACGCGTCCGAGCGACACGGGGACGAACGTGTTGTTCACGGCCAACGGATCGCCGCCGGCGTCGGGTGAAGTTTCGGTGGATGGAGTATCGAACACGGTGAACGTGGGTAGAGGGTTGTATTTGTCGCCGTGGGTGCCGTCGACGGAAGCGGTAGGGGAGATCAAGCTGCTGATGGGGACGCTACCGGCGGAGTATGGCCGCGCGGCGGGCGTGTTCACGAATATCGTGATCAAGTCGGGAACGAACGACTTTCACGGATCGCTATACGAGTTTCTACGCAATTCGGCGGTGGATGCGAATCTGTTCTTTCCGCGCGGGGCGGGCCAGGGATTAGTTCCCTACAATGCGCATACCTACGGAGGTTCGGTGGGAGGGCCGGTGGTGATCCCGCACTTGTATAACGGAAAGAACCGGACGTTTTTCTTTTTCAACTACGAGGGCGCGCGCGAGGGCAACGGGCAGGGTCCGCGGTTGAACGTACCGACGGCGAAGATGCGGACGGGGGATTTTTCGGAGTTCAAGGGCGCCATCTATGATCCGTTCTCGATGCGCATGGTGAACGGCGCGCCGACGCGCGATCCGGTTCCGAATAACGTGATTCCCTTGTCGATGCAGGATCCGGTGGCGCGGAAGATCATGAACTACTGGCCGGAACCGAACAATCCGAACGTGAGCGCCGCGACGCCATGGGTGAACAATTATGTGCAGTCGAGCAAATGGCCGCAGACGCGCGATGTATGGATTTTGAAGTTCGATCACAAGCTGGCGGAAAAACACCAGATGTTCGTGCGGGTCAACAGCGGGGATGCTTTCTTCAACTTCAACTACGATTTTCCGGGGATTGCAACGCCAGGGCGCAATGTGGTGCACCGGCCGAACAAAGGCATTGCGGTGGATGACACATACATGATCAACCCGTCGACGATTCTGGACGTGAGGGTGGGGTACGCCAACGGGAAAGAGCAGCAGGAGCCGTATTCGGCGAGGTTTGACCTGGCGTCGCTCGGTTTTCCGCAGGCCTTCGTCAAGGGAGCGCAGTATCAGAACTTTCCGGGGATCTCGATTACGGGATTCGAGTCGCTCGGCGGAGTGGGGTGGAAGCAGCAGCCCGGATACAACTATTCGCTGCAATCGAGTCTCTCGAGGCAGCAGGGGAAACACATGCTGAAGGCAGGGGTGCAACTCAATCTGTTCCGGGGGAATTTCCTGACCAGCGGCAACCCGTCGGGGACGTTTTCTTTCAATACGGCGAACACGGGCGGTCCGCGGGCGGATACGCCGGTGGCGAGTTCGGGGCTGGGGATGGCGACCTTTCTGTACGGGTATGCGAGCGGGGGATCCATCGATTATGCGACAGGCCTCTCGATTCAGAATTTCTACACCGGGCTCTATGTGCAGGACGATTACCGGGTGACACGGAAGCTGACGTTGAATCTGGGGTTGCGATGGGACTACCAGACGCCGACGACGGAGCGGTACAACCGGACGACGCGGGGGTTCGCTTACGGGACTCCGAATCCGCTGAAAGTGCCCGGGATGAATCTGGCAGGAGGGTTGCTGTATGCGGGCGTCAACGGATTGCCGCGGGGAGTGTTCGATCCGGACAAGGCTGACTTTGGACCGCGCATCGGGCTGGCTTACAACTTCACGCCGAAAACGGTGATCCGAACGGGGTACGCATTGACGTACATTCCTCAGGTGGGCACGGTTTACGCGACGGGGTACAGCAACACCACGCCGATGGTGACCACGCAAGACGGGATCACGCCGAAGGACGTGCTGCGGAATCCCTTTCCCATCGGGCAACTTCCGGCAATCGGCAATTCACAGGGGCTGCTGACGCTGGTGGGCAACAATGTAACGTTCGCGAATCCGGGAGACCGCATCCCGCGGTTTCACAACTGGCATTTCGACATTCAGCGGGAGGTGGCGGCGGGGACGGTGTTCACGGCATCGTATGTGGGAAGCAGGGCATATTACCTGGCGGCGGCGCCATCGGATTTCACGGGGGCGGTCAACGAGAACGTGAATCAACTGAATCCGCAGTATCTCTCGATGGGGACAGCGCTGACGCAGGTGGTTCCGAATCCGTTCTTCGGGATTCTGGCGTCAGGACCTCTGGCGGGAGCGACCGTAGCGCGGTCGCAATTGCTGCGGCCTTATCCGCAGTATTCGGGGGTTACGCGAATCGCCCCGGCGTATGGAAATTCGCACTACCATTCGGTGCAGATGCAGTTGGAAAAGCGGATGTCGCATGGGCTCACGGCGCTGGTCTCGTATACGATTGCGAAGAATCTCAGTGACATGACGAACCCGGACAATGTGTACAACCGGCAGGCGGAACGCTCCTACGCATCGTTCGACGTGCCGCAGCGGTTGTCGGTGACGGCGACGTGGGAACTGCCGTTCGGCAAGGGGCGGCGGTTCGGGACGAACATTTCGCGGCCGGTGGACCTGCTGGCCGGAGGGTGGATGCTTTCGACGTTCCAGGTATACCAGGCAGGCTTCCCAATGGCGTTCGGTCTGGCGCGCGGCACGGTGGGGGCGGGCAGCGGGCGCCCGAACGTGGTGGGGGATCCTTCGTCCGGCGTAAGCGGACCGATTGTGAACCGGCTGCGGAACTACTTCAACACCGGCGCGTTCGCGCAACCGGCGGACTTTACCTATGGAAATGTGAGCCCGTACATCGGCACGGTGCGATCGCCGGGAATGAACAACGCGAACCTGACGCTGTCCAAGGATTTCCGGCTGGTGGAGAGGGTGAGATTGCAGTTCCGGGCGGAGATGTTCAACGTGTTGAACCATCCGGTGTTCAGCGCGCCGAACACGAGTTTCGGGAATGCCAACTTCGGGATTATTTCGAGCCAGGCGAATTTGAACCGGCAGATGGAGTTTGTGGCGAAGATCCTGTTCTAGCTAACAGCTAACAGCTTTACGGTGGATTTTCGGAGTAACCCGGTGGAACATCGGCGGCGCGGGTGTCGTATAACGTGACTTGGGGGGAACCAAGTGAATCACGTCATGCGCAGGCTGGCACGGTCGCCGATGTTCACGGGGATCACACTGCTCACACTGGCGGTGGGCATTGGGGCGAATACGGCAATTTTCAGCGTGTTGAGCGGTGTGCTGCTGAAACCGCTGCCGTACCCCGAGCCGGAACGGTTGGTGGGGGTATGGGAGACGGCTCCGGGGATCAATATCGCGGATTTGAATGCATCGCCCGCGACGTATTTCACGTTTCGAGAAGAAGGCCGCGCGTTTGAACGTCTGGGACTGTGGCGGCATGATTCGGTGAGTGTGACGGGGATGGCGGAACCGGAGCAGGTGGATGCGCTGTTCGTGACGGAGGGGACTCTGCCGGCGCTGGGCGTTCCGCCGGTGAAGGGGAGGTGGTTCTCGGAGAAAGAGGACATGCCGGGGACCGCGGGGACGGTAATGCTGTCGTACGGGTACTGGCAGCGGCGGTTCGGCGGGGACGCGGGGGCGATTGGGAAGCGGCTGATGGTGGATGGGGAAGCGCGGGAGGTGATCGGGATCATGCCGCAAAGCTTCCGCTTCATGAATTCGCGGGCGGCGTTGATTTTTCCGTTTCAACTGGACCGTAACAAGGCGTTCGTTGGGAACTTCAGCTACCAGTGCCTGGCTCGGCTGAAGCCCGGAGTGACGATTGCGCGGGCGAACGCGGACGTGGCGCGGATGCTGCCGATGATGCTGAGGAAGTTCAAGCCGGCTCCGGGGATGAGCAACAAGATGTTCGAGGATGCCCGGGTGGGGCCGAATGTACGGCCGTTGAAGCGCGACGTGGTCGGCAACATCGGAGATGTGTTGTGGGTGTTGATGGGGACGGTGGGGATAGTGCTGTTCATCGCGTGCGCGAACGTGGCGAACCTGTTGCTGGTGCGGGCGGAGGGGAGGCAGCAGGAGTTGGCGATCCGGGCGGCCTTGGGAGCAGGTTGGACGCGGATTGCACGGGAGATTCTGCTCGAGAGCGTGACACTGGGCGTGCTTGGCGGATTGCTGGGGTTGGCGCTGGCGAATTGGGCGATCCAACTGCTGGCGGCGATTGGGCCTTTGAATCTGCCGCGGTTGGACGAGATCGCGATTGACGGGAAGGTGATGGTGTTCACGGCGGGAATTGCGCTGGCGGCGAGTCTGCTGGCGGGATTGCTTCCGGTGATCAAGCACGCGGGTCCGAGCGTGGAGACGGCGCTGCGGCAGGGCGGCAGGGGATCGAGCGGCGGGCGCGAGCGGCATAGGGCGCGGAACGTGCTGGTGGTGGTGCAGGTGGCGCTGGCGCTGGTGCTGTTGATCAGTTCGGGGCTGATGATTCGGACTGTGCGTGCATTGAAGGACGTGCAGCCGGGGTTTACAGCGCCGGAGCAGATTTTTACGCTGCGTCTGTCCATTCCGGAAACGATGATCGCGAAGCCGGAGCAGGTGGCGCGAATGGACGAGGATATCGCGCGCAGGCTGGCGTCGATTCCGGGCGTGGATCACGTGGGGCTTTCGAATTCCATCACTATGGACGGGAACACGGACAATGATCCGATATTCGCGGAGGGCAGGGTCTATTCGGAGTCGCGGATGCCTCCCCTGCGGCGGTTCAAGTTTATCGGGCCGGGGTATTTCGAAACGATGGGGAATCATCTGTTGGCAGGGCGCGATGTGACGTGGACGGACGTGTACGAGAAGCGGAATGTGGTGATGGTGTCGGAGAACCTGGCGAGGGAATTGTGGGGAGGGCCGGCGGGTGCATTGGGCAAGCGGGTGCGGGAGAACCCCAAGGCTCCGTGGCGCGAGGTGGTGGGAGTGGCGGGGAATGAGCGCGACAACGGGGCGCAGGAGAAGGCGCCGGCAATTGTTTACTGGCCGATGATGATTCCGGACTTCTGGGACATGCCGGTGACCGTGCAGCGGACGATGGCGTTCGCGATCCGTAGCGGCCGGGCCGGGTCGGCGGCGTTCCGGAAGGAAGTGGAACAGGCCGTGTGGAGCGTGAATGGGAACCTGCCGATCGCCGATGCATGGACGGTGAAGGAGATTTTTGACCGGTCGATGGCGCGGACGTCGTTCACGCTGGTGATGCTGGCGATCGCGGGGAGCATGGCGCTGTTGCTGGGGCTGATCGGGGTCTACGGCGTGATCTCATATGCGGTGTCGCGGCGGACCCGGGAGATTGGGATCCGGATGGCGTTGGGGGCGCGGAAGGAGACGGTGATGCGAATGTTCCTGCGGAGCGGGTTTATGCTGACGGCGATCGGGGTGGTGTGCGGGGTGGCGGTGGCGGCGCCGCTGACGAGGCTGATGGCGGTTTTGTTGTTCGGGGTGAGCCCGCTCGATCCGGTGACGTATGGGGCGGTGTCGCTGGTGTTGATGGGGGCGGCGCTGGCGGCGAGTTATGTGCCGGCAAGGCGGGCGACCGGAGTTGAGCCGGTGGAGGCGCTGCGGATGGAGTGAGAGGCGCTATCTCTCCAATCTGTAGTTCACGGTGATGGGAGTGACGGCTTCGACGGGCTTCCCGCTGAGTAAGGTCGGCTGGTATCTCCACTGCTTCACGGCATCCATGGCGGCTTTTTTTCAATTCCGGATGAGCCAGTGAATTGAGGCTGCGCGGGCTGAGGAAGCTTCCGTCCACGGAGATAACTCCTTCGAGAAGGACCGTGCCTTCGATTCCCTGCTGTTGCAGGGTTTCGGGATAGGCGGGTTTCGCCATATAGAGGAGTTTGGTGGCCTGGACGTTGCCTCCCACGCGGATGCGATGAGGCGAACCGGAGGCAAGCGGCGGAGGCGGTGTAGGATCCGGCAGGCAGCATCACGAAGGCAGTCCAAAAGGAACAGCGCGAGGACGGCAGGAAGGAGGATGGTGTGCTGAAGCTTCGAGGTGAGGACGAGAAAGAGAGTTGCCATGAGCCCCCATGTGTTCCAGAGGCTGCTGCCTTCGCCGCAGGTCAGGCGCGCATGGAACGCCACAGATAATAAAAGGAACAGAAGAGAGGCGGCATCCATATAGAAGGAGTTGTAGACGGAGAAATAGGCCACGTCACAGAACACGGCGAAGATAGCGGCCCATGCGGTGAGGGCGCGCCATCCGGGCAGACGGGCAACGAGCGGGGCCACCAGCCACACGGCGCAAAGGAAGAGAGCATGTGAGTGAGCCCGGTCCAGCGAAGGTCGTACGAGCCGTTGCAGAAAAGGCGGGAGAGGGCATAGCCTGGAGCGATCAGCAGCCATTCGGAGGTGATCAGGCGCGCGATGGGCGGCGTGGAGGGCTGGTAGCGCCACTGGGGGACGACGTAATCGAAGTAGACGTGCCTGCCATTGGAAGGCTCGAGTTGAAAGGGGCGGGTGACATTGACGAAGTCTCCGCTATCGGCCAGCCCCACCACGGGCTTCACGAGGAGTTGGGAAGCAAGGATGAGGGCGGCAATCAGGACCGGCAGAAACGGAGCGGCGCGGATCCGCGCCGGGCAATCGGCATTGAAGTCCACGATAGCATTCATGGGCGCTGTCTCACCTGCTGAAACGCCACCCCACAGCGCCCTGTAATAATATGTAGGCAACTTTCAAATCTGACTGGGAGGAGCGTAACTCCATGATCCGCCTTGATGCTGACCGCTCCGTGGAATTCTGCGACGGTTTTCGGCGCCGCGATTTCCTGCACGCCGGCTCGTTATCCGCCCTCGGGCTCGGCTTGACGCAGTTCTTCGGGTTGAAGGCCGATGGGGCCGTCGACCGGAATAAAGACGCGAACTGCATCATGCTGATGCTGGTGGGCGGCCCCTCGCAACTCGATACCTGGGACATGAAGATGAATGCCCCGGCTGAAATCCGCGGCCCGTACAAGGCGATCAAGACCAACGTGCCGGGCATTGAGATTTCAGAAAACTTTCCGCGCATGGCGAAGCAGGCCGACAAGTACGCGATTCTTCGCGGCATGTATCACACGGCGGCGGCGGTGCATGATACGGGGCATCAGATGATGCAGACGGGGCGGCTGTTTCAGGGCGGGGTGGAATATCCGCATGTCGGCTGCGTGCTGTCGAAGCTGAGAGGGCCCAAGGGCGATGTGCCGCCGCATGTACTGCTGCCGCGGCCGATTGGCAACACGGGCGGCAACATGCCGCATGGGCAGAACGCCGGGTTCCTGGGAAAGACGTTCGACCCGTTCGTGCTGAACGCCGACCCGTCGGATCCGAACTTCCGGGTTCCCGACATGCTGCCGCCGGACTATCTCACTTCGCTGCGCGTCGACCGCCGGAGGAACTGGCGGGAGATGGTGGACCGCTCGGTGAGCAAGTTCGAGACTTCGCAGGATGCGCGGTTGCTTGATGCGACCTTCCAGCAGGCGTACACGCTGATGTCTTCGGAAAAGGCGCGGGCGGCGTTCGAACTGCACCGTGAGCCGGAGAAAGTGAGAGAGAAATACGGGATGAACCGCTTCGGGCAGAGTTGTCTGCTGGCGCGGCGGCTGATTGAAGCCGGGGTACGGTTTGTCACGGTGAACATGTTCGAGACGGTGTTTGACGAGATCACGTGGGACATCCACGGATCGAAGCCGTTCAGCCCGATCTCGTGTTACCGGGACCTGGTGGGACCGATGTTCGACATGGCGTACTCGAGCCTGCTCGAGGAACTCAGTGAGCGAGGACTGCTGGGGAACACGATGGTGGCGGCGTTCGGGGAATTCGGACGGACGCCGAAGGTGAACCCGGCGGGCGGACGGGATCACTGGCCGCAATGCTGGTCGATTCTGATGGCGGGCGGGGGAGTGAAGGGAGGCCAGGTGGTGGGCGCATCCGATGAACTCGGCGCCATGCCGAAGGATCGTCCCACGTCGCCGGGTGAAGTGGCGGCAACGATTTATCATTCTCTGGGTGTCGATCTCGAAACCGAGCTACCCGGGGCGCAAGGGAGGCCGATACCGGTGGTGGATCGCGGCATGCACCCCATCAAGGAGTTGTTCTCATGAGGCTGGCAGTAGTTTTCGCACTCGCCTCGTCGCTCTATGCCGAAACCACGCTGAAAGTAACGCCATCCGAAGCGACACTGCCGACGGTGGAATCGCGCGAGCAGTTTCTGGCCGAGGGGACCACGAACGGTTTTCAAGAGGACCTGACGAAGACGGCGCAGTGGACGTCGTCGAACCCGAAGGTGGCGGTGGTGGACGCCGGGAAGGTGAAACCGGCGGGAGACGGGGAGGCTGTGATCACGGCCACGGTGAACGGACAGAAGGCGACTGCCACGGTTCGGGTGAAAGATTTCACGCAGCCGTTCACGTGGAGTTTTCGCAACCACGTCATTCCAGTGCTGACGAAGATCGGGTGCAATTCGGCGCCTGCCACGGAGCGCTGGCCGGGAAGAACGGATTCAAGCTGACGCTGCGCGGTTATGACCCGGATGTGGATTACGATACGTTGACTCGCCAATCCATTGGACGGCGCGTTTCGCTGGCCAATCCGGAGGGCAGCCTGATGCTGCTGAAGCCGAGTTTCGGGGTTCCGCACGGCGGGGGACAGCGTTTCAAGAAAGACTCGCTGGAGTACCGCGTCATTGAACAGTGGATCGCCGCGGGGGCTCCGCCCCCGTCGACCAACGATGCGCAGGTGGTGGGGCTCGAATCGTTCCCCAAGGCGGCGACTTTGAAGCCGGGCCAGGAGCAGCAGATCGTGGTGCGGGCGAAGTATTCGGACGGCCGGGTGGAGGACGTGACGCGGTGGGTGAAGTTCAGTTCGAACAATGAAGGCGTGGCGCTGGTGGATGACTACGGCAAGGTGAAGATGACGGGGAACGGCGAAGCCGCGGTCACGCTCTGGTATTCGAGCCGCATCATCTATTCGCGCTTTGTTTCGCCGTATCCGAACCAGGTGAGCGAGGCGGATTACCAGCGTCTGCCGTGGCACAACTACATTGACGATCATGTGCTGGCGAACCTAAAGAGCCTGAACCTGACTCCTTCGGCGCAGGCGGATGACGCCACGTTGCTGCGCCGCGCATTTCTCGATGCGACGGGCACGCTGCCGAGCGCGGCGGAGGTGGAGCAGTTCCTGGCGGACAAGTCGCCGGACAAGCGGGCGAAGATGATCGGCCAGTTGCTGAACCGGGACGAGTACGTGGATTACTGGGCGTACAAATGGAGCGACCTGTTGCTGGTGTCGAGCCGGCGGCTGCGTTCGAACGCCATGTGGGCGTTCTACAACTGGATTCGCGATTCGGTGAAGGAGGACAAGCCCTGGAACCGGTTCGCGCTCGATATCTTCACGGGCTCCGGCAGTACGCGGGAGAACGGAGCGCTGAATTATTTCTTTCTGCACAAGGACCCGATTGATTTGAGCGAGAACGCGACACAGGCGTTCATGGGGCAGCGGCTGACGTGCGCGCGCTGCCACAACCACCCGCTGGAGAAATGGACGCAGAAGCAGTATTACCAGTTCGCGAACCTTTTTTCGAGGGTGGGGATCAAGAACGGGAGCGAGCCTGGAGACGTGGTGGTGTTCGCCAAGACTTCGGGCAACATCAACTATCCGAAGCTGCTGCGCCCGCTGCCTCCAACTCCGTTGGATGGAAAGCCGCTGTCGCTTGATTCGACCGAGGACCGGCGGCTGCCGTTCGCCACGTGGCTGACCTCGCCGAAGAATCCGTATTTCGCGCGGTCGATTGTGAACCGGGTGTGGGCGAACTTCATGGGGCGCGGGTTGATTGATCCGGTGGATGACGTGCGCGAGGCGAATGCGGCATCGAATGAGGAACTGCTGAGCGCATTGACCGAGGACTTCGTAGCGCACAACTACGACATCAAGTACCTGATACGGACGATCATGAATTCGGCGGCGTACCAGCTATCTTCGGATGCGAACGCCACGAACCAGTACGACAACATTTTCTATTCGAAGTACATCGTGAAGCGGCTGCCCGCGGAGGTGATTCTGGATGCGATGTCGCAGGTGACGGGGGCGCCGACGGCGTTTCAGGGGTATCCCTCGGGCACGCGGGCGCTGCAACTGCCGGATGTGCAGGTGAAGTCGGAGTTCCTGTCGGTATTCGGCAGGCCGAAGCGGGTGATTTGCGACGCCTCGGAGCGGTCTTCCGATCCGAGCATCGGGTAGGCGCTGCACATAATCAACGGCGATACATTGAATAAGAAGCTGAGCGCTCCGGATGGGACGATCGCGCTGTTCGTGAAGCTGGGGATTTCGGATGCACGCATTCTGGAGCATCTGTATCTATCCGCGCTTGGCCGCTATCCGTCGGCCGCGGAGCGGCAATCGGAACTGGCGAACCTTGCCAAGGCGGAAAATGTACCGGGCCCGGCGGAAGCGAAGAAGGAAGCGCGGCGCCAGGCCCTCGAAGACATGCTGTGGGCGCTGGTCACCAGCAAGGAATTCCTATTCAACTATTGACAGCCATGAAACGCCTCTGTTTTCTCACGCTATTGGTTCTTGCTTCGCTCGCCGCGGAAGCCAAGCCGAAGGCGCAGATCTTTTCGCTGGCTTTCCGGCCGGACGGGAAGATGCTGGCGCTGGGGGGCTATCAGGAGGTCCGGCTTACGGATCCGGCAAGCGGGAACGTGCTGGCGGCTTTGCCGGGAGAGGCGGAGACAGTCCGCGCCCTCGCGTTTTCGGCGGATGGCAAGCGGCTTGCGGCCGCCGGAGGGTTGCCGGCGCGCAAGGGCGAGGTGAAGATCTGGGACGTGGATGCG
The DNA here is from genome assembly GCA_026954325.1 of Bryobacterales bacterium. Taxonomy (GTDB): domain Bacteria; phylum Acidobacteriota; class Terriglobia; order Bryobacterales; family Bryobacteraceae; genus CADEFT01. Next base: position 11,321 of record JAIXKK010000048.1, read on the forward strand.
AAGAGCGTGGCGGCGACGATTACAGGCCACCACGGTTGCATTTATGCCGTGGCCTTCTCACCGGACGGCAAGACGGTGGCGACTTCGAGCTACGACAAGTTGATCAAGCTGTGGGACGCATCGACGGGCAAGGAGATTCGCACGCTCAAGGACCACATCGACGCGGTCTACGCGCTTGCATTCACGCCGGACGGGAAGCGGTTGGTTTCCGGGGCGGCTGACCGGACGGTGAAGGTGTGGAATCCGGAGACCGGGGAGCGGTTGTACACATTCGGCGAGCCGCTGGACGGGATCAACGCGATTGCGCTGGACTCCACGGGGAAGATGGTTGCGGCCGGCGGGTTGGATAAGACGGTCCGAATCTGGTCGCGGGGCGATAAGGGCGGCGAATTGCGGCAATCGCTCATCGCACATGAGGACGCGATTTTGCAGTTGGCCTGGTCGCCGGATGGGAAGATGATCGTTTCGGCTTCGGCTGACGGGGTGATCAAGTTTTCGACGCCAAGGACCTCACCGAACGGAAATCCATTGCGAGCCAGCCGGATTGGGTGCTTGGCCTGCGTTTTTCACCGGACGGCAAACGCGTAGCCGCGGACCGGTTCGACGGATCGCTCACCATCTACGACATGGGCCAGGTTTCCGGTTCGCGGCGAAGAAGGGGCAGAAGGTTGTGTTGGACGTGAATGCGCGGCGGCTCGGCTCCGATCTCGATTCGGAAATCGAAGTTCTGGACGCGAGCGGGAAGCCGATTGAGCGGGCGACGGTGCGCGCCGTGTGGGAGACGAACCTGACGCTGCGGGACCATGATTCGGCGCAGCGCGGGATGCGGATTCTTTCGTGGAACTCGCTGGCCGTTGGGGATTACCTGCTGGTGGGAAGCGAGATTGTGCGCATGGAAGCGCTGCCGCGCGGTCCTGACGACGATTTCGTTGCGGAATCCTTTGGCGGGCAGCGGATCTCTTATTTCGGCACGAGCGGGGAAGCGCATGCGATGGACCAGGCGGTGTACAAGGTGCAGATCCATCCGCCGGGGACGAAATTCACGCCGAACGGACTGCCGCTGGTGCATCTGTACTATCACAACGACGACGGCGGACCGGGCTGGGGGAAGGATTCGTACCTGCGATTTACTGCTCCGGCGGATGGCGAGTATGTGGTGAAGCTGAAGGACGTGCGCAATGAAGGCGGGGAGAGTTATGCGTACCGGCTGACAATTGCTCCGCCGAGCCCGGACTTCCGGTTGAGTGTGAATCCGCGGAACCCGAACGTGCCGCGCGGCGGGGTGGTTCCCGTGACGGTGACGGCATTCCGGACGGATGACTTCGAGGGACCGATTGACGTTGCGGTGAACAGTCTGCCCGCGGGAGTACACGCCACCAAGGGGGTGATCGGCAGGGACCAGATCAGCACGACACTGCTGCTGAGCGCGGATGCGGACGCGAAGCCGGCGGAAGCGGCGCATTTCGAGATCACCGGGCGGGCGCGAATTCAGGGGAAAGAGGCGGCGCACGCGGCGAGCCCGGAGGACAAGTTGAAACTGCTGGCGCTGATGCCGAAGCCGGACGTGCTGATAACATCGGAGACGAAAGAGGTGACGCTTGAGCCGGGCGGGAAGGCGGAAATCGAGATATCGGTTGCGCGGCAGCGGGATTACGGCGGCAGGGTGCCGGTGCAGGTGCTGAACCTGCCGCCGCGCGTGCACGTATTGAATGTCGGACTGAACGGGGTTCTGGTGGCGGAGGATGAAACGAAGCGCGGTTTCACGGTTGAGGCGCTTCCTTCGGCCGAGCCCGTAGATCAGATGATTTATGTTGCGGGGACGGTGGAAACGCGTTCGCCGCAGCAGAGCCTGTACGCGGCTCCGCAGGCGATTCACCTGGTGGTGAAGGCGAAGGCGGCGCAGGCTGCGAACGGCAGAAAGCAGGCGCCGCCGGGGGCGGCGACGCAGCGGTAGAAGAATACTTCAACGCCCCGGTCTCATTAGCAGGCGAATCGCCTGCCCAAGCGTTTGCGAGATCTTTCGGACGCAGGGCGGGGAATGCCTGTGACAGGCAAACGCCGGCTCACTGCAAGCCCCACAGCTTCGCCCGCACGTGGCGGAAGGTGAATCGGGCCGGGTTCACGGCGGTTGCTCCGGGGGAATCCACGGCGATGATCTTCGCGCTGACCGGCTCGTAGGCGGCGCGCGGGGCGATGGTTCCCTTGGCGACGAGGATGTGCTGGCGTTGCGGATAGATGCCGAGGCTGATGATCTGGTGGAGGCTGTTCGGACTGGCGCGGCGGGTGGTGAGGACGAGGAAGTTCTGGAGGTCGCGCGTGGAGCCCTCGGCCTCGATGACCGCCGTCAGCCCTTCGTTGAAGTAGCGGCCGCCGCCGTGGCGGATCTCGGTCTCCATGTAGCTTCCATCGTGCAGCGATTTCACGCGGCCGCGGACGCGGACGGGCTTGCCGTGCATATTGTCGGTCTTGCCGCCCACCTCCATGTCGAACGCTCCGCCGATGCCCGCCTTTACCGCCGCCTGTACCGCGGCCGGATCGGCGATGGTCACCACCCAGCCAGTGGCCTTCTGTTTGAGGAATTCCGCGAGCAGGAAGGTGCTGTCGCCCGCGGAGCCGCCGCCGATGTTGTCTCCGGTGTCCATGAGGGCGACGGGGAATTTCGTCGCGGCCATGGCTTCGCGCACGGCTCCGGCGGGATCGGGAATGCGCAGTACGATGCGGTTGCGCGTGGCCCAAAGCATGTCAGAGAGGCGCTGGGCTTCCTTTTGCGCCAGGGCGGGGTCGTTATCGGTGGCGACGACGACGCTGGGCCCCATGTAGGGCACATCGCCGTACTGATATCCACCGGAGACGCTCACGGCGAGAATCTTCGGATTGTTTTCGAGGGCCATGCTTTCGCGGGTGATGGGAAGGAGCGGTTCGGCGTAGGTGTTCTGAAAGATGATGTTGTAGACCATGGGCGGCTTGACGACGGTCTGCACCGGCTTCACCTGGCCGCGGAGGACTTTGCCCATGATCCGCGCGGCCTGCATGCCGCGGTCCTTGGTGTCGAGATGGGGATTCTGTTTGTAGGTGATGAGGACGGTGGAAAGCCTGACGATTTCCGGGGACACGTTGGCGTGGAAGTCGTGGGTGACGATGATGGGGAAGTTCGGTCCGAAGAGCTTACGCAGGCGGCGGACGGTCTCCTCGTCGCCGTGCGGATAGCCCTCCACCACCATGGCGCCATGCAGCGCCAGCAGCAGGCCATCGATTTTGCCGGCGCTCCTGATTTTGTTTTCAAGGCGCGAATAGATCGTGTTGTAGGTGTCGGTGGTGAGGGGGCCCTTTGGGGTGGCGTTGGCGTGGAGCGTGGGGACGACGTCAAAGCCGGCCTCCTTCGCGCCGGCGATGAAGCCGCTGACTTCACTGCTCGACTTGGACCACAGAGTGAGGAGGTCCTCCGCGCCGCCGGCTTCCTGAATGTTGTAATCGGCGAGCGTGGTGCGCGCGGGATTGAACGAATTCGATTCGTGCATGAAGCCGCCAATTGCCACCCGGAATCTCTTGGTTTGGGGGAACGCGGGAAGAGCCGCGAGCAGGAACAGTGTCAGCCATCGGAACATGGACCTACTTTACACCGTCAGGGCCTACTTCCGCGCATTCTTCATTACCGCCACGTTGGCGGTGATGATCCCGCGTATCTAAGAGGCTGGGTAAGCGTCTTGTGAACCACCATGGAAGGCTCCCGGCGAGCCCGGGGAGTCTTTTGATTTAGGATTGCTGATCCGTTGCGAGAGTCTTCCAGTTGTGAGGCAGCAGTTCCGCGATCCGGTGGATGGGGTGGGTGGCAATGCGAGTTAGCACGTCGCGGAACCAGGCGAAGGGCTCGACTGCGCTCCGCTTGCACATGGCGATGAAGCTCAACAACACGGCGGCGGTCCGGCCGCCGGTGTCGCTGCCGAAGAACGTCCAATTGCCGCGGCCAATCGCGATGTCCCGGTTGGCCCGCTCGGTGGCGCCATTGTCGATCTCCAGGTCGCCGTCTTCCAGATAACGCGTCAGCGCTCCCCATTGATTCAGCGCATAGCGCACGGCCCGCGCAGCTGGACTCTTCGGCAGCACCTGCTCGCGAATCTCGAGCAGATACGCGTGCAGTTTCTCCATCACGGGAGCCGCTAACCGCTGGCGCAGTTGGAACCGCTGCTCGCCACTAACTCCTTTGGCCCTATTCTCGACCGCGTATAGCCGGGCAATCAGATGCAGCGCCGGGCCCATGCGCCCCTGATCCGAGTCCAAGGCTTTCATGAAGTACCGGCGCATGTGCATCATGCAGCCGACCTCGGTCAGCCCGCGCGCGGGTTTGAAAAAGGCGTCATAGACCGAGTAGGCATCGGCCTGCAAATACCCGGTATATCCTTCCAGAAATTTCGCCGGTCCGTCGCGCCCTCGTGTGGCCGTGTAGTCGTAGACCACAACCGGATGATGGCCGTCCCCCACATAAGGCCAGATCCGGCCCGTTCGCGCAAACGATAGTTTCGGGTCCAGCACCTTCACCCCGGTGTCGTCGGTCCCAATCACCTTGGACTCGAACAGGACCTTCTTGGCCGCCTCATACAAGGGCGCCATTAATCCGGCCACTGGCGGCATCCATCCGCCCATCGTCTTGCGCGAGATCTCCACGCCGTGGCGCGCGAAGATTCTTTCCTGCCGGTGCAACGGCAGGTGATCAGCGAATTTCGATACGATCACCTGCGCCAACACGCTCGCTCCCGCCGTGCTCTTCTCAATCGGCTGCGCCGGCTTCTCCGCCGTCTTCACCGTGCAATCGCAGGCGTACTTCAGCCGCACGTCCTCAATCACCTTCATCACGGCGGGGATGAACTCATAACGTTCGCTGGCTTCTTCGCCCAGCAGGTGCAGATCCTTGCCGCAGCACTGGCAGTGCTTTTCCGCCTCCGTCAGATCGTGCACCACCCGCTCCCGGACCAGATGCCGCGCCAACGGTTGGCGTCCACTACGCTTCTTGTTCTGCGCTTTCTCGGGTTCCTGTTTTTCCTCGCCCGTCCCCTCGGCGTCGGGTGCTGCTTCCTGTTCTGACTCGGGCGCCTCCGGATGGCCGGCTTCCCACATGGTCTCAAACAAGGCCAGTTGGTCTTTGGTGAGTTGCTCGCTCTTGCGGTTGCGCTGCGCATCCAGCAGTTCGCGCAACAAACTCCGGAATTTGTCCTTCTCCGAGGTTTCGTGCTTCAGGCGCTCGCATAACTCAACGACGATCTTATGCAGCAGATCGATGTCTTTCGGCAGATGGTCAGGATCGAGGGGCAGCACCAATGTGCTATCAGAATAAGCGGAAACAGAGCCGATTCCAAGTTAAAACAGACAGGTGTCGAAATGTTTTTACGCGGCCGCGCGACAATACCGCTTGCGCCGGATGGCGGTGCTCAGATCGATGCCGCTCAGCAACGCTCCCAGTTCCTCGACGGTGATCTCCAAGCGGGTCGAGCCGGGTTCTCCCAAGGGGATGGCGTAACTGCCCGCTTCCAGCCGCTTCGCCCAAATTGCGAATCCATCCCGATCCCAGTACAGAATCTTCAGCCGGTCCTTTCGTTTGTTGGCGAACAGGTACAGATGCCCGGCGAAGGGGTCCAGCGCGAGATGATCGCGCACCAGCGCATGCAGTCCATCGAAGCTCCGCCGCATGTCACATGGGCTCAGGCAGAGATATACCCGTACACTGGCTGGCAGGTGCATCATGACCGCACCACATCCAGCACCAGGCGGAGCGTGGCCGCATCTACTCCGTTGGCGATGCGCAGCCGTTCCCCGTTCCCAAGCACCAACTCCAGCGCGGAGTCTACTACGGTGGCCACCGCGGGTTTCGGCTCCAGCAGTGCGAACTCGACGGAGTCAGGCCGATGCAGCCGCCTGCGCCATTTGTAGAAAGAATACTCGCCGATGCCGCGCTCGCGACAGAACGGCCGGGCCTTTTGTCCGCTGGCCTCCTGCTCGGCAATAACCTTGCTCCAATAGTTACGTTGTTTTTCTCTCACCCTTCCAGAGTCCACCGCGCTGGCCTCCGCCGAAAGGGTAGTTCACGAGACGC
>JAIXKK010000048.1:17415-66672 GCA_026954325.1 Bryobacterales bacterium
ACCCTTCCAGAGTCCACCGCGCTGGCCTCCGCCGAAAGGGTAGTTCACGAGACGCTTACGAGGCTGGTGCTGCACTCGCCCCTCGTCCGCCAGCCAATCTCGATGGCAAGTCAGAGCCAGCCTTAGCCCACGCGCGAAAAACGCGCCTCTTCAATATACAGGTTGAATTCACTGCGATAGGCAGCCACTGCCATCTCAGTAAATATCACAGCAAATATAGCCTGTAGTGTGATACCACACACCGTTACAATAGGAATCAACCCTTAGCTCATGGTAGTTGCATTCACCAGCGCCGCAGGCATACCACATAAAAATGGAACAATACCAGGAATCCAGCGTTCCATAGTAGCTGAGTTGGCCAGCCTGAGACCAGCACATGTTACGCGCGCAATGCCAGCAGTTCGCAAATCCATACTGGCACTGGCTGAGGGCAGGCGCGATACCAAGCCCAATCAGAACAAACGGAACAATGAGAAGCTTCCGCAACATACACAACCTCCTCATCTATGGAATTGAACCAGGAATCTGTTCAGAATCTCCAACACCGCTTATCGATGCAGACGGTAGATGTTGATCAGTCCGCGGGAGGTGACCAAGTAGAGATCATCACCGTTGAGGCCGATAAATTGCGGGGCGCCGTACTGAGCGTCGAAAGCAGGGTAGGCGCAGCGCAGGGATGCGATCACCGCGCCGTTCGAGTTCACGCGAATTACACGTGCTCCTTCAACTGGAGCAAAGGGTCCGACGAGCAAGAACATGTCACCGGACGCGTGCGCGGCGATAGCCAAGACCAGCGAGGGATTGAGTGGATCTTCTCCCCCCGCGACACGGATTTTCTCCTGGTAATTCGCATACATCTTCTTGCCGCGAGTGATGTCATCGCCGTTTAATAATGTCGTCAGGGTCACTTTGGAATTGTTCAAATCCAATATCTTAAGGTTTCCCGAGGAACGTTGAACGACCGCTAATCGGTCGCCGGGCAGAGGACAAACGGCATACGTCCATCTGCCGACAAATTTCGCGGCGCCGCATTTGGCGCAAGCCTCGGGAACCTTGAGCACGGTGGCCATTGGAAGAACCCGCGGCGGGGCAATTCCGTTCACGCCAAGATCGTGAACCGCCAGATCCCCGCTGGCTAACAGACGTATGAGGCGGGAACTGCTTCCCACCGTGACCGCTGTCATGCCGGTGAGATCCGTGGATTGAACGCCGCCGCCAACTGATTGCAGGACTCGGAGCCCCTTGTGGACAGGCGCGAGAGCCGCGACGAAGCTTCCGGCTATCACCAAGTCATCCGCCGGCACCTTTAGATCGGTCCATTTCTGATTGGCGCCGGTAGCGTCCATCTGGAGCAAAATCCCGCTTCGGCCAGTTGGGGCTTGATCGGTAATCAAGAGGGACAGCTTGTTGTCACCAATGATTGCCGCCGCGACAGTCTCGCGTAGAGCAACAGTCGTTCGAAGGTTAACCGTCGTGGTGGGCGTGATCGACGTGATTTGATCCGAGGCAGCGGCGAATGACAAACCCGCCACTTTAAGGAGCAGTATTGAACAGCAAATTGACCTCATGGTCCTGACCTCCTTTAGGCGGAATTATGTCCCCCCCCAAAAAAAAAGTCAAGGGTCTTGCGCAACAATTGCCGTCGCGACGCGAAAGATAGCGTGAAACCATTGAGTTACAGTTTCCGAAGTTCTCCGGCAACCCGGAGTTGAGCCCCGCTCTAGCCTCTATAGAGACTTTGTTTGCAGGAAAAATGGAACACAATCAGGCGCGCGAATGCACGCGGATGGACGCCCGCTCCACCCCGCCTTCGCCAAGGGGAGTACTGGAAGCGTCGAGGAAGCCAAAGTCCAATTCGATGCGGCGCATCCCGAAGGCGCTTACGCCCACCATTGCATCGGCGAGTTCTTCGGGAGCGCGACTTCACGCCCACAGGCTCTTAAGCTCTTCCCGGTAGTTTGCAGGCACATGCGCCATGCTACAATTCCACCGTGTCGCGACCGCAAACGCAGCATGTCTACACGCGCGATCAGGTGTTGCGTGTCGCCTCGGTGTCGGAACGGCAGCTTCGGAACTGGGAGCGGGCGGCGCTCATCAGCAAGCGGGACGAGTACACCATCGCGGACCTGAAGTCGCTCCAGACGTTAGCGAAACTGCGCGACGCGGGGCTTGGGCCGAAGCGCATCAGCGAGGTTTTCGGGGAGATCCAGCGGAAGCTGGAAGGGGTAACAGACCCGCTGACGCAGGTGACCGTGTTGCTGGAGCGCAAGAGCGTGCACGTCTTGGTGGACGGGCAGCGCATGGAGGCGAGTTCCGGCCAGTTTCTGTTCAACTTCGACCAGCAGGAGATCAGCCGGCTGCTGTCGTTCCCCGCGCACAGGAAGCAGGAGCAGGAGCAGGCGCGCGAGAAGAAGAAGATCGAGGAGGCGGCGGCCTGGTTTCAGCGCGCGCTCGAGATGGAGCAATCCGGCGTGGCGATGGACGAGGCCACGGCCGCCTATGAGAAGGCGATCGAACTGGACCCGCGATGCATCGGGGCGCTGGTGAACCTCGGCACGATCTACTTTCATGAGCGGCAGTGGAAGCGCGCGGAAAGCTATTACAAGAAGGCGCTGGAGATTGAGCCCGATTACGCTCTGGGCCATTTCAACCTGGCGAACCTTTACGACGAGCGGGGCGACCTGGCGAACAGCTATATGCACTACACGGCGGCGCTGCGGGTTGTACCGAATTACGCCGATGCGCACTACAATCTCGCATTGTTGTGCCAGCGGACAGGGCAGGTGATGAAGGCGGTGCGGCACTGGCGCGCGTATCTGAAGCTCGATGCTTCGAGCAGTTGGGCGGACGTGGCGCGGCGGGAACTCGAGAAGCTTCGGGATGCGACTGTGGTGAGAGGGGATAGAGCCGCGGGCCGGGAGCATTCGCCGCGCGTTGTATCCTAAAAAGGTGACGCCGTCCCGCGCGTCACAAACATACGTCCTGATCATCCAAAGAGGTTTCATTTGAGCCGTATTTCTCTCGCGTTCCGGAGTCTGTTCAGTATTCTGTTCAGCGGCGAACTGCCGGCCGATGTGGCATCGGCATTCGGCTACGTCAAGCAGATGAAAGAAAAGCCCGCGCCGCCGGCGCCGCCCCCGGCCAAGCCGGGCGACGGAGCGCTTCAACTGCTCGGCATATTGCAGCGCGACGCGCGCCTGGTGGACTTCCTGATGGAGGATATTTCCACTTACGACGATGAACAGGTGGGCGCGGCGGTGCGATCGCTGCATGAGCAATCGAAGGCGGCGATGTCGCGCTACATCACGCTTGTTCCGGTGATTGACGGAGTGGAGGGGACGTTCACCAATGCGTCAGCGGCGGGGAGCGCGCAGGCAGTGAAGTTCGTGGGCAATGTGCCCGCCGGACCACCGCCGAAGGGCGGCACGCTGCGGCATCGCGGCTGGAAGGCGCAGAAGGTGGATCTGCCGGCAATACCGGCAAAACAGGACGTGACGATTGTCGCCCCCGCGGAAATCGAAATCGAATAGCCAGCTCAGTCTTACGTTAATGCCCAATCGCTATGTGATCGGAATCGACCTCGGCACCACGAACTGCGGTGTCGCCTGGGCGGATGCGGGGAAGATGGATGACCCGCTGCATCTTCCCGAAGTACAGCTTTTCCCCATCAAGCAACTGACGAACCCCGGGGAAGTGCGGGAAGAGCCGCTGTTGCCGAGCGCTCTCTATTTGCCGGAGGCAAAGGATTTTCCGGAAGGGTCGCTGGAACTGCCCTGGGGGGCGGAGCCAGGGATGCTGGTGGGAGCGCTGGCCCAGAAGCGCGGCGTGGAGCGATCAAACCGGCTGGTGACTTCGGCCAAGTCGTGGCTTTCGCACAGCGCGGTGGACCGGACGGCGGCGATTCTGCCGCTGAACGCACCCGAGGGGACGCGGAAAGTGTCTCCGGTGGAGGCTTCGCGGCGGTACCTGGAGCATATCCGCAAGGCGTGGGACGATGTCAATCCGGAAGCTCCGTTTACGGAGCAGCAGGTGCTGGTGACGGTGCCCGCGTCGTTCGACGCGGTGGCGCGCGAGTTGACGCAGCGGGCGGCGGAGGAAGCGGGGTACGCTTCGGTGACGCTGCTCGAAGAGCCGCAGGCGGCTTTCTATGCGTGGCTGGAGCGGCATCCGGACTGGCGCGAGCGGGTGAAGGTGGGCGACCTGATCCTGGTGATCGACATCGGGGGCGGCACGACGGACTTCACGCTGATCGCCGTCACGGAGCGCGGCGGGGAGTTGAACCTGGAGCGCGTGGCGGTGGGCGATCACATTCTGCTGGGCGGCGACAATGTCGATCTGGCGCTGGCGCGCGTGGTGGAGCAGCAACTTGCGGCGAAAGGCACGAAGCTCGACATGATGCAGTTCCACGCGTTGTGGCAGCAGTGCCGCGTGGGCAAGGAAAAGCTGTTGGAGGAGGGCAACAAGGCGGCGGATCACGCGGTGACGATTCTGGGACGCGGGACGGGACTGGTGGGGGGGACCATCAAGGCGAAGCTGGCGCGGGAGGATGTGGAGCGCACACTGCTGGAGGGATTCCTGCCGCGGGTGGGCAGCCACGACATGCCGCAGCGGCAGCGCCGGGTGGCGCTGCAGGAGATCGGCCTGCCATACGCCTCCGATGCGGCGGTTACGCGGCAACTGGCGCGCTTCCTGCGGCAGCAGGCATCGACGGGCGAGCAGGGTTCGGTGCGGCGCACGGCAAGCGGGATGGCTGCGCCGACGCATGTTTTGTTCAACGGCGGCGTGCTGCGGGCGAAGATGATCCGGGAGCGGCTGCTCGAAGTGTTGAACGGATGGCTCAGCGAGGAGGGCATGGACGCGGCGAAGGCGCTGCTGGGCGAGGATCTGATGCATGCCGTCTCGCGCGGGGCGGCTTATTACGGGTTGGCGCGGCGGGGGCGCGGGGTACGGATCCGCGGCGGTGTTCCGCGGACTTACTATGTCGGCATCGAGACGGCCATGCCGGCGATTCCGGGCATGCCGCCGCCGATGAAGGCGCTGACGGTGGTTCCGTTCGGGATGGAGGAAGGCACGTCGCACGAGTATCCGGACCGCGAGTTCGGCCTGCTGGTTGGGGAACCGGCCGAGTTCCGCTTCTTCTGTTCGGCGGCGCGGAAGAACGATGAAGCCGGCATGATGCTGGAAGAATGGAAGCCGGATGAACTGGAGGAACTGGCTCCGGTGGAGGTGACGTTGCCGGGCAGCGCGGGGGAAGTGGCGCGTGTGTCGCTGGAAGCGGCGGTGACGGAGACCGGGGTGCTGCAACTGTTTTGCGTGGCGAAGGACGGGCGGCGGTGGAAGCTCGAGTTCAATGTGAGAGAGCGGGTGGCGTAAGTGAACATCGGAATCGATTTAGGAACGACGAACTCGGCGCTCGCCTACATTGATCCGCGGGAGGCGGGGGAGGCGGATTTCCCGCCCATCAAGGTGCTGGAGGTTCCGCAACTGGTGGCGGAAGGGCGGACGGAGGCGCGGCGGACGCTGCCGTCATTTTTATATCTGGCGGACTCGCGGCAGGTGATCGGCGAGTGGGCGCGCGAGCAGGGCGCGCTGGTTCCGACACGGTCCGTGCATTCGGCGAAGAGCTGGCTGTCGAATGCGGAGGCGGACCGGACGGCGAAAATTCTGCCCTGGGATGCGCAGGAAGGCGGACGAGTGATGTCGCCGGTGGAGATATCGGCGAAGATAGTGGCGCAACTCGGGGAGGCATGGAACCAGGCGCATCCGGATCTGCCGATAGCGGGGCAGGAGGTGGTGCTCACCGTGCCGGCGTCATTTGACGAAGAGGCGCGCGAGTTGACGGTGATGGCGGCGCGCGAGGCGGGAATTGAGAACCTGACGCTGCTCGAAGAGCCGGCGGCGGCGTTCTATTCGTGGATTGCCAATCACCTTTCGCAATCACAGAAGTCATTGTTTGACGGGCAGGCAGTGCTGGTGTGCGACGTGGGGGGCGGCACCAGCGATTTCACGGTGATCCGCGTGAACAGAGAGGGCGACCGCGTGAATTTCACGCGCACGGCCGTGGGGAGACACCTGCTGCTCGGCGGGGACAACCTGGATTTGACGCTTGCCTGGCTGGTGGAGGCGAAACTCGGCAAGCCGCTTTCGCTACGGCAGCGGAGCGCGCTACGGCGGCAGTGCGCGGCGGCAAAAGAGAAACTGCTGACGGACGCCAATCGTAAGAGCGTCGAGATCACGGTGCTCGGCGGGGGTTCGTCGCTGATCGGCGGCACGATGCGCGCGGAGATCCTGAGGGAAGAGGCGCTCGAGTTGACGCTGGAAGGGTTTCTGCCGTTTTGCAATTTGGGCGATCAGCCGAAGGAGGAAAAGAAGAGCCTGTTCCGTGAACTGGGTCTGCCCTATGTGAGCGACCCGGCGGTGACGCGGCATCTGGCGGCGTTCCTCGGCGGCGCGGGTGTGGAGAAGATTGACGCCATCCTGTTCAACGGCGGCTTCTTCATTCCACGGATCTGCCGGGATCGGGTGACGGATGTGGTGGAGAAGTGGTACGGCGCGCGTCCGGCGGTGTTCGAGAACCAGGATCTGGACCTGGCGGTGGCGGTGGGGGCGGCGTATTACTCGTATGTGCGCCACGGCGGCAGCGGGGTTCTGGTGCGCGGCGGATTGCCGCGGGCGTATTTCATCGGCATTGGGGGGGAAGGCGAGAAGGTGCGCACGGTGTGTCTGGCTCCGCGCGGGACGGAAGAGGGCAGCACGCTCGATCTGGACTTGGAAGGGCTGCAACTGGTGGCCAACCGGCCGGTCTCGTTCCGGCTATACAGTTCGCTGACGCGCACGGAAGACAAGCTGGGGGACGTGGTGGAGTTCACGCCGGAGGAAGTGGAAAGCGGGCTGCACATGCATGCGCCGCTGAATGCGGTGATCCGGTTCGGGAAGAAGATTGAAGAGCGGATGATTCCGGTGAAGCTGGGCGCGCGGCTGACGGAGGTGGGGACGCTCGACATCTGGGCGGAATCGAAGGTGAGCGAGCAGCGGTGGCGGCTGCAATTCGAGCTGCGCAAACGCGCCGAGGCCACAACGCGGAAGGCTGCCGCGGTGGTGACGGAAGAGGCGCTGGCGGCGGCGGAGCAGTTAGTGGTGAACACGTTCGCCGCGGCAGGGCAGGGGCAGCCGCACGAACTGCCGTCGCAGCTTGAACAGACGCTGGCGCTGGGGCGCAATTCGTGGCCTTCGAGCGCCATCCGGCGGCTGGCGGACCGGCTGCTGGAAAATGCCGAGGGGAGAAAACGCGGGGCATCGTACGAGGCGCGTTGGTTGAACCTGACGGGCTTCTGCCTGCGGCCGGGATTCGGCTTCCCAGGCGATGACTTGCGCATTGAGCAGGCGCGGCGGGTCTATGCGGGCGGGCTGCAATTCGGAAACCAGGTGCAGTGCGAGATTGAATGGTGGATCTTCTGGGGGCGGGTGGCCGGAGGGCTGAACCGCAACCAGCAGGCGGACATCTACCAGCGCATTGCGCAGTATCTGCTGCCGAGGGGACAGAAGAAGCCGCCGCGGGTGAATTCGAGTCTGCTGCGCGAGTTGTGGCGCACGGCGGCGAGCCTGGAATTGCTGCCGATGCATACGAAGACGGAGCTTGGGGAAGCTCTGGTGAAGCGGGCGAAGGCGGGCGATTTCCGGGAGAGCGACGTATGGTGCCTGTCGCGGCTGGGGGCGCGGCGGTTGTTTTATGGGCCGATCAACCAGGTGTTGCCGGCGACGACGGTGTCGCGGTGGGTGGAGGCTCTGGCCAAGGCGAAGAACACGGGGGATGCGATTGCGGCGCTGGCGATGCGCACCGGCGACGCCTCGCGCGATCTTTCCGAGGGCACGCTGGCGCTGGCGCGGAAAGCGCTGGGCGATGACGAGAGGGCGCTGGCAGTATTGGAGGGTGAGAGCGAGCGGGACATGGCGGCGCTCGGCAGGATCTTCGGGGAGGAATTGCCTTCCGGCCTGGTGGTGGCGGGCGAATGAAGAGCGAACTGGCGCTGGTGGAACGCATCCGGCGCGGCGCGGGCCGCTCGCGCCGGTTGAGCCTGGGCATCGGCGACGATTGCGCCATTTATACGCCGGCTGCCGGGGAAGAACTGTTGTTCACCACGGACCTGCTGATTGAGGACGTGCACTTCCGGCGCGAGACGCACAAGGCGGCGGACGTGGGGTATAAGACGCTGGCGCGCGGGTTGAGCGACATTGCGGCGATGGGCGGCGCGCCGAGGTTCTGCCTGGTATCGCTGGCGCTGGCGGAATGGACGGATGAGCGCTGGGTGGATGGATTCTACAAAGGGCTGCTGGAGTTGGCGCGGGAAACAAAGACGGCGCTGGCGGGCGGGGACGTGGCGCGCGCGGATAAGGTGATGGCGGATATTATGGTGTGCGGTTCCTCTCCCGCGGGGACCGCATTGCGGCGCGGCGGGGCCAAACCAGGGGACGGCATTTATGTTTCGGGCGCGCTGGGCGGATCGGCGCTGGGGCTGGAGGCGGGCAGGGGCAAGGCGTGGAAGAAGCACCTGCGGCCGGCTCCGCGGTTGAAGCTCGGCGCGGCGCTTCGGGCAAAGTGGGGCGCCACTTCGTGCATGGATTTGAGCGACGGGCTGTCGATTGACCTGCACCGGCTGTGTGTGGAATCGCGAGTGAGCGCGGAGTTGGACGGCGACCTGCCTGTGTTTCCGGGGGCGACGGTGGCGCAGGCGTTGCACGGAGGGGAAGATTACGAACTGCTGTTCACTTTGCCGGGAAAGGCTCCGCGGTCGATAGGGGGAGTGCCGCTGACGCGCATCGGCTCCATCAGGACGGGGCACACCGGCCGGATCAGGATAGAAGGCTTCGAGTTGCAGCCGCTGGGATATGATCATTTTCGAAAACCATGACAGACGAGAACATTGTTGTTGATCTGATTGAGGCGTTCCGCCGTTCGAAGTGCATGTTTACGGCGGCATCGCTCGGCGTGTTCGAACGAACGCCGTGCACGCTGCAAGACCTGGCGGCGGAGTTATCCGCGAATGCGGATTCATTGGAGCGGCTGCTCGATGGCTGCGCCAGCCTCGGGCTTTTGTGGCGGGAGGGCGATACATTTTCGAACACGGATGTTTCGGAGGCGTACCTGACGCGGTCGAGTCCGGTGACGCTGCTGGGCTACGTGCTCTATTCCGACCGTGTGCTTTACCATCTTTGGGGCAACCTGGGAGACGCGGTGAAGGAAGGGACGCACCGCTGGAAACAGACGTTCGACGTGGACGGGCCGATATTCTCGCATTTTTTTCAGACGCCGGAAGCGAAAGAGATTTTCCTGCTGGGGATGCACGGCTTCGGAATGCTGAGTTCGCCGGAGATTGTGGAGACATTCGACCTGAGCGATTTCCGCAGGCTGGTGGATTTGGGAGGGGCGACAGGGCATTTGGCATCGGCGGCGGCGGCGAAGTATCCGCTGTTGAGCGCGGCGGTGTTCGATTTGCAGCCGGTGATCGAGACAGCGAAGCGATTCGCCGGCGAGCGGGTGGAACTGATTGCCGGCGATTTCTTCACGGATCCGCTTCCGGCGGCGGATCTGTATGTACTGGGGCGCATCCTGCACGATTGGAGCGAAGGGAAAGTACGCGCGCTGCTCGGCAAGATCCACGCGAGCCTTCCACGGGGCGGCGGGCTGCTGATCGCCGAGAAACTGTTGTGGCATGACCGCTCCGGACCGGTCTCGACCACCATGCAGTCGCTGAACATGCTGTGCTGCACGGAGGGTAAGGAGCGGACGCTGCACGAATACGAAGCGCTGTTGCGCGAGGCCGGGTTCACTTCGGTGAAGGGCAAGTTCACGGGGGTGCACGTGGACGCAATTCTGGCGAGGAAATAGCGATGGGCGCGCGGATTGAGAAGACGGACTGGCAAGGATGGCCGAACTGCTATCGCATCTCGAATGGCGATGTGGAACTGATCGCCACCAGCGACGTGGGCCCGCGGATCATGCGCTATGCGTTTCCGGGAGCGGCCAACGTGTTCGCGGAATTTCCGGAACAGGTGGGCAGGAGCGGCGAGAAGGAATGGACGCCGCGCGGAGGCAGCCGCATCTGGATGGCTCCCGAGGACCGGGTGCGCACGTATGCGCCGGATAACAGTCCCGTGCGCGTGGTGATCGAGGACGGCGTGTGGACGGCAATCCAGCCGGTGGAGAAGGAGAGCGGGCTCGAGAAGCAGATTTCGGTGAGGCTTGCCGCGCGGGGATCGGGGGTGGAGGTGACCCACCGGCTGAAGAACGCCTCCGGCGAAGAGATGGAGATTGCGCCATGGGTGATCACCATGATGGCCCCCGGGGGCATGGGGATCAGCGGGTTTCCGCCGCGGGGGACGCATCCCGAGGATCTGCCGCCGACGCATCCGCTGGTGATGTGGGCGTTCACGAATCTCGCTGACGCGAGGTGGAAATTCACAAGGAAATACCTGCTGCTGCGGCAGGAACCGGGAAATGGGGACCCGCAGAAACTGGGGCATTTCAATGCGGACACGTGGGGCGCTTATCTGCTGGGGGAGACGCTGTTCCTGAAGCGCTACGCGGCGGACGTTTCGAAGCGCCATGCGGATTTCGGCTGTTCGTTCGAGATGTTTACGAATGCGGATGTGCTGGAACTGGAAACGCTGGGTCCGCTGGAGCGGGCGCCGGCGGGCGGGATGGTGGAGCATGTGGAGCACTGGAGCCTGCACGCGGGAGTGAAGGTGGATGCCTGGACGGACGAGGCACTGGATGGGGCATTGTTGCCCATCCTGAGGCGCACCGCGATATGATGCGAAGCAATGCGTAAGTTACTTGTTCTGTTCTTCGCCGCGGCGCTGTTCGCCTCCGCGGCGGTGAAGATTGAGAAGGTGGCGTGGAAGGGCTGGCCCAACTGCTACAGGATCAGCAACGGCGAGGTGGAACTGATTGTCACGAGCGACATCGGCCCGAGGATCATGCGCTACGCGTTCGTGGGAGGGCCGAACCTGTTCGCCGAGTTCGCTCCACAGTTGGGTAAGAGCGGAGAGAAGGAATGGATGCCGCGCGGAGGGAGCCGGCTGTGGATGAGCCCGGAGGACAAGGTGAAGAGCTATGCGCTCGATAACAGCCCGATTGAGGCGAAAGTGACCGGAGCGGCGCTGGAGGCGACGCAGGCCGTGGAGAAGGAGACGGGGCTCCAGAAGCAGATCATCGTCAAACTGGCCCCGAGCGGCTCGCACGTGGAGGTGATCCACCGGTTGCGCAACGCAAGCGGGCGCACGCTCGAGTACGCGCCGTGGGTGCTGACGATGATGGCGCTGAACGGCACGGGGATCACCGGGTTTCCGCCGCGCGGGCGGCATCCGATCGACCTTGCGCCGACGAATCCGCTGGTGATGTGGCCTTATACGGACCTGACGGACAAGCGGTGGATTTTCACGAAGAAATACCTGGGATTGAAGCAAAACCCGAACAACACCGAGGCGCAGAAGATCGGCATGTTCAACCCGAACACGTGGGGAGCGTACCTGCTGGGGGATCAGCTTTTTGTGAAGCGCTATCGGGCGGATGGGAAGAAGACGTATCCGGATTTCGGATGTTCGTATGAGACATTTACGAACGCGGAATTTCTGGAGATTGAGACGGTGGGGCCGCTGGGGAAGGTGGCTCCAGGAGCGGCGGCGGAGCACGTGGAGCATTGGAGCCTGCACCGCGGGGTCCGGCTGAAGAGCTGGACGGATGCGGAGTTGGACCGGGTGCTTTTGCCGTTGTTGAAATAAGCCGGCGATAATCGGTAAGGCTTTGAGGTAAAAACGCCAGCGCCCGCGCGGTGGCGGGTAAATTTTACCGATGGCCCATTGAGTTTCGCGCGACGAGCGGGCAAGGCGAGTCAGGAGCTGAGGCAAAAGGACGCAGCGGGGATGGGTGAGAACCGGCTAAGTCATTTCCCTGTGGGCCTTAGGGGGTTGGGCATTTACTTGCTTCGGGGTTAAGGGTATCCTTGGAGTTTAGTTTACCCGCACGTCCGGCACTCGAGTGCGTGATGACCACATGCGAGTCGCTTGCCACACCGCGTCCCATCGACAAGTTCCTGTTGCGCGGAATGTCTTCCGGGAGGAGAATCCATTGAAATTCAAGAGCGTGATCCGATCGTTGAGCACGGTTGCTCCGATGATGCTGATGCTGCTGGGGGCGCCGGCGTTCGCCCAGTTGTTGTCTTCGAAGGCTTCTCTGTCCTTTCCGGATTCGAGCAACACAGGTAATCCGTTTGCTCCGCAGTTCATTCTGATTTCGACGGCCGATAACAGCGCCGTCACGATTGCGGCATCGACCTCGACGACATCGGGAGGAACGTGGTTGACCGCCACTCCGGTGACGAACACGACGGCGACGTTTGTTCAGGTTTCGGTGAACACGTCGGGGCTGGCGAACGGGTTCTATCAGGGGAACGTGAACATCACGGCTCCGGGCACGGCGCTGGCGGCGGTAAACATTCCGGTTCAGCTTACGGTTGGAGGGGGCGGCTCGAGCGGCGGCGTGTTGACCATCAATCCTGGAACGCTGAACTTCAGTGTCTCGGCTGGGTCGACACTGCCCACCAGTCAGAGCTTGTCTGTATCTTCCGCGACGCCGGTGACGGTGAGCGCGAGCGCGGTGTCGTTCACGGGCGGGAACTGGTTGTCGGTAAGCCCGACAGGCGCGTTTGGTCCGGCGACGGCGTTCAGCTATTCGGTGACGGCGAATCCCTCGGGGCTGGCATCGTCCACGTATACGGGGCAGATTTCGTTTTCGGTGAGCGGGGGTTCCACGCAAACGGTGGGGGTGACGCTGACGGTGGGGTCGGGCGGAGGCGGAGGGACGCTGACCATCAGTCCGAGCACGGTTGCTTTGAATGCAGCGGTAGGATCGGCGAGTTTAGTTTCGCAGGTGTTGACAGTTACTTCGCCGTCGGCGGTGACGCTGAGCGCGTCGGCATCGGCGAATACCGGAGGGGGCTGGATTTCGGTAAGCCCAGTGGGAGCGATCGGGCCGGCGACGGCATTTTCTTATGTGGTGTATGCGAATCCGAGCGGACTGGCGGCGGGCGCCTACACAGGGCAGGTGCTGTTCGCCATCAGCGGCGGGACGACACAGACTTTGAGCGTGACGCTGACGGTGGGCTCGGGCGGGGGCGGAGGATCGCTGACGATCAGTCCGGGCGCGCTTTCGTTCACTTCGCCCGCGGGATCGACGAATCTGGCCTCGCAGTTGGTGACGGTGAACTCGCCGACGGCGGTGACGTTGAACTCGACGGCGACGACGAACACGGGGGGTAGCTGGCTGTCGGTAAGCCCATCGGGGTCGATTGGTCCGGCCACGGCGTTCAGCTATGTGGTGTTTGCAAATCCGAGCGGGCTGGCAAACGGGACGTACACGGGGCAGGTCGCATTTACAGTTAGCGGAGGTGCGACACAGACGCTGGGAGTGACGTTTACGGTGGGGACGGGCGGCAGCGGAGGGACGCTGACGATCAACCCGAGCGCGGTGTCGTTGAGCGCGGCGTTGGGATCGACGACGTTCACTTCGCAACAGATTAGCGTTACATCGCCGGCTTCGGTGACTTTGAGCGCGACGGCGACAACGAACGCGGGAGGAAGTTGGCTTTCGGTGAGCCCTTCGGGCACGATAGGGCCAGCGACTTCCTTTGGGTATGTGGTGTACGCCAATCCGACGGGACTTGCAGCCTCGACGTATACGGGGCAAGTGCTGTTCACTATCAGCGGCGGAGGCGTACAGTCGCTGGGAGTGACATTCACGGTGGGCTCGGGCGGAAGCGGCGGAACGCTGACGATCAATCCGGGGTCATTGGCCTTCAGCGCGGCGGCGGGGTCCACGACGGTCACCACGCAGAACGTGTCGGTGACATCGGCGACTGCCGTATCCGTGAGCGCGACGGCATCGACGAATTCGGGCGGAAGCTGGCTGTCGCTGACGCCGGGCGGGACGCTTGGGCCGTCGACGGCATTCACCTATATTGTGTACGCAAATCCGGCGGGGCTTGCATCAGGAACCTATACGGGACAGGTTTCGTTCGCGGTGAGCGGCGGGAGCACGCAGACACTAGGGGTGACGCTTACGGTGGGCGCGGGCGGCGGGGGCGGGGCACTTACCATCAATCCGAGTTCGGTAAGCTTGAGCGCGGCGGCTGGATCGACGACGCTGACATCGTCCGTGTTGTCAGTGACGTCGCCAACATCGGTGACGCTGAGCGCGACCGCGAGCACGAATTCGGGAGGGAACTGGCTGTCCGTGAGCCCGGGCGGAGCGATCTGGCCGGCGACTAACTTCTCCTATGTGGTGTACGCGAATCCGACGGGGCTTGCTTCGGGGACTTACACCGGACAGGTGTTGTTCTCGATCAGCGGAGGCACGACGCAGACTTTGAACGTGACCTTCACGGTGGGGATGGGCGGCGGCGGAGGCGGAACTCTGACGATCAACCCGGGCACGGTGTCGCTGACGGCTCCGGCGGGTTCGACAAACCTGGTGACGCAGCTATTGACGGTGACCTCGCCGACGGCGGTGACGCTGAACGCGAGCGCGAGCACGAATTCGGGAGGAAACTGGCTGTCGGTAGCGCCGACCGGTGCGATTGGGCCCTTAACGTCGTTCAGCTATATCGTGTATGCCAACCCATTCGGACTGGCAAATGGGACGTACACGGGGCAAGTGCAGTTCGCTATCAGCGGCGGGACTACTCAGACATTGAGCGTTACGCTGACGGTGGGGACGGGCGGCGGCGGCGGAGGAGGGTTGACGATCAGCCCGGCGGCGCTGTCGTTCAGCGCGGCCGTGGGAGCTACTTCGATCAGTTCCCAAGTGCTGACAGTTTCTTCGGCAACTTCGGTGACACTGACCGCGTCGGCGGTGACGAACTCCGGCGGAGCATGGTTGTCGGTAAGCCCCACGGGTGCAGTGGGGCCGTCGGCCGCTTTTTCCTACGTTGCCTATGTCAATCCGTCCGGACTGGGGGCGGGCGCCTATACGGGGCAGCTCAATCTGGCCATCACGGGCGGTGCGACGCAGACAGTGCCGGTGACGTTTACGGTCGGCTCCGGCGGCGGGGGCGCGGGATACTCCGTGAACCCGAACACGCTCACCTTCAACGTGGCGCAGAACGGGGCCGTCCAAACGCAGATTGTGACGTTCACCACACCGAGCGCGACGCCGTTTTCGGTGACGACGCTGAGCGCGGGCAACTGGCTGGGTACGGACACTCCTTTTGGGACAACGGCCCCGACAGCGCCCATTACGATTACGGCCAATCCACAAGGGTTGAATCAAGGGACTTACACGGGCACGGTGTACATCAGGGTACAGAACCAGCCTGACACCACCGTATCGGTGACGATGATGGTGGGGACCGGCGGCGGGGGCGGGGGAACGGGAGGCGTAACGCTCAACCCGTCTTCACTGACGTTCAACTATCAGCCTGGAAGCGTGACGCCGCCGGATCAGGCGATCCTCGTGACCACTCCGACGGCAACGACATTCTCGGCGTTTGCGAACGTGACCACGGGGAGCGGATGGCTGAGCCTGCTGACGGTGAATGGATCGACGGTGGTGACGGGTACGGGCCAGAACCAGGCGAACATTATTGTTCGCGCGAGCCCGCTTGGCCTGCCGGTGGGGATCTATAACGGGAACGTCACCATCACGCTGGCCGGTTATCCGACGCAGACCGTACCGGTAACGCTGACCGTGGGCAACGTGTCGACGGCGTCGGTGAATCCGGGCACGCTTTTCTATACGTATCAAACGGGCGGGTCGAATCCGGCGGTAAGGCTGCTCTCGCTGAACACGCTGAACGGGAATCCGGCGTCGTTCACGGCCACGGCCACCACCAACGGCGGAGGCAACTGGCTTTCGGTGACTCCGGTGACGAGCGCCGCGCCTGGGGTGATCGCGGTGAGCGTCAACCCGGCGGGGCTGGCTCCTTCGACGTATACCGGTCAGGTGAGCGTGACGTTCAGTGGATCGTCCGTGCCGCTTTCGGTGCCCGTGACGCTGGCGGTTTCCTCGACGCCGGTGCTGCGGCTGAATCTGGCGGGCGCGAACTTCAACTACCAGATCCTCGGGTCGGTCCCGGCAAGCCAGGGGCAGAATATCGACGTGTCGAGCACGGGATCGGCCCTGACGTACTCGGTGACGACGCAGGTGCTGTCTCCTCCGGGCGGGCAGTGGCTGGGGGTGTCGGCCGCATCGGGAACGACTCCCACGCAGACGCAGGTGACGATCAATGCCAACGGACTTTCGGCGGGCGTGTACACCGGCACCGTGTACTTCGCGGCTGCGGGGCAGACGCCGGTGGCGCTGCCGGTGACGCTGACGGTGAGTTCGTCCCCGCTCATCAATACCGCGCCGACGTCGATGACGTTCGCCTCGCTTGCCGGGACAACGCCGCCGGCATCGCAGAATCTGCAAGTGAGCGTAACGGGCTCGTCTCTTTCCGTCACGCCGGCCACGGTGGTGATGAGCGGCGGAAACTGGCTATCGGTATCGCCCGCGGGCGTGAGCACTATCGGGACCACGGCTTCGACCCTGCAGGTGAGCGTGAATCCGGCGGGTTTGAGCGAGGGCACGTATTACGGGGCGGTTCTGCTGTCGTCGAACGGGGCCGGGAACAATCCCGCGCTGGTTCCGGTGACTTACACGGTGGGCAGCGCCAATGCGACGGTGACGGCGACTCCGCTGCAGCTTTCGTTCACGCAGGTGCAGGGCGGGCAGGCTCCGCCATCGCAGACGCTGAACATTGCAAGCTCCGGAGGGCCTGTCAGTTTCAGCTTGGCGGCGACCACGGCGACGGGCGTGGGGTGGCTGAGCGTGACCCCGAATTCAGGCGTCACGCCGGGATCGGTACAGGTATCGGTGAACGCCTCGTCGCTTGCGTTGGGCGCCTATCAGGGGTTCATCATCGTCACGGCGACGGGGGCGACGAATCCGCAGCAGACGATTCCGGTGACAGTGACGGTGACGACGGCTCCCTCGATTACCGCTTCGCCCACCACGCTGACGTTCAACGCATCGACGGCGGGGGCGCAGGTGGCCGCGCAGACCATCACGCTGAGTTCCAGCGGCACGAACCTCAACTACAGCGCTTCGGCGACGGTGAACAATTTCCCGTCGCAGTGGCTGTCGGTGACGCCGACCACGGGGACGACGCCCGCGACGCTCTCGGTATCGGTGAACCTGGCGGGATTGCAGCCTGGAACGTATACGGGGAACATACAGGTGAACCTGGGGCTGGCGAACCCGATTGTGATTCCGGTGACGCTGAACTACCAGACGGTGGTTCCGGCGGCCATCACGGCAATTACGAACGCGGCAAGCTTCCTTCCCACGGCGGTATCACCAGGCATGATTGTGGCGATCTTCGGGAACAACCTGGGGCCGTCGAACATCGTGACGGCGCAACTGACGCCGGCGGGGACCTTGGCGACGGCGCTATCGAACGTCAGGGTGCTGTTCGACGGCGTACCATCGCCGCTGGTGTTCGTGCGGTCAGACGTGGTGGCGGCGGTGGTGCCGTACGCCGTGGCTGGGCGGGCGAGCGTGAAAGCGGTGGTGGAATACCAGGGAGTGCAGAGCCCGAGTGTGGATGTCCGGGTGGTGGATACGGCGCCGGCCATTTTCACGTCGAATCAGCAGGGGACGGGACAGGCGGCGTTGTACAACAACACCGATCCGAATCCGAACAACGCCAATAATCCGATATCGCGCGGCGGCAACAACTACGCGACGCTGTTCATCACGGGTGAAGGGCAGACGTCGCCGGCGGGGATCGACGGCGTGATCGCGTCGGCCAATTTGCTGCGGCGGCCGATCGGCAATGTCAGAGTGCTGGTGGGCGGAGTGGAGGCGACGGTGATCTACGCCGGATCGGTGCCGACGGTGGTGCTGGGAGAAGCGCAGGTGTCGTTCTTCATACCTGCGAATGCGCCCACGGGAGCGGCGGTTCCGGTACAGGTGATCGTCGGCCAGAGCGCGTCATCATCCGGCGTAACGATGGCGATTCGCTGAACGGTGAATGCGGGAAAGGGCCGGGAGAAGATCCCGGCCCTTCGTGTGTGTGGAGGGAACTTATCTTATTGCAGAAAGCCGCCGGAGGAGGCGGCTCCGGCGGAGGGTTCGAGGCGGATCTCTCCGAAGGCGCCTTCGTATTCCTTGATGTTCTGTTGGAGGACGTTGAGCAGGGCCTTGGCCTGCTGGGGGCTGAGGTAGATGCCCTGGAAGTTGTGGATGGTGACGCTGTCCTGGCCGGTCTGCTGGACGATACCGAACATGAGGAAGAAGTCCCAGAGGTTGGCGCGAACCTGGACACTGTTGGCGTAACTCTCGCGATAATCCGGGCGCTGCACGAGGTCAATCTTGGGAGGTTGAGGTGATTGTGACATAAATCCTTTTAGGGGGCTGCCAGGTGCGGGACACCACGAGTCTAGCATCAATACTGTCCGCTTAGCAGTGAGGAAACGGATAGGACTCCTGGCCCATCCCCCTTTATGGGGCGCTTTGCCGCACATGCCAGCAGACGCCGCCCGGGTCGATGATATGGATTTCCCTGCCCCAGGGGAAGTCCGTGGGCGGCCGGAACCGGACGCCATCGAACCGGGCCGCCAGGGCCTCCGTCTGGAGTCCGGCCCAGTAGGCGTCGAGGTCGCTTACTTCGAAGTTGATCATCTGGTTGGATTGCCACTCCGGCACGTCGATGTCGAGGAGGAGGAAATAGGCTCCGCCGAAGCGGAGACCGGCGAGGCCTTCGTCGCGCCATTCCTTCCGGAAGCCGAGGGCGGCGTAAAATTCGAGCGAACGCTCGAAGTTGGGACCGGAGGGAACGAACGGGTAGAGGGTGGTGGCTTGGACATTCATGAGGATGATGCTCCTGAGACGTTTCGCATCGCTGGAAGCCGGAGAGGCCGGCGCATGGCGGCCGGATACGGGATCGAGACTATTCGCTGGTGACCGGCTCCGGCGCCTCGTGCGGGCGGGGCTGCAACTCGGGGTGGTTCATCAGCAGCCGGGCGCAGGTGTTCCAGCGGAGGATGGGGTCGTCATTGCCGTGGGCGCGGAGCGATTCCGCCATCTCGAAGCATTCCATGGCGAGGTGGAGATGATCGTAGACGGTGTGAGAGGAACCCGGACGGCCGCGCTTCATGATGGCTTTGGCGGTGCGCTCGTGGATGAGGCCGGCGTAGTAGGCGCGGTCATACTCGCCCGTGAGGCGGGGCAGGACTTCGCGGGCGCGCTGGGGGCTCATCCCTTCGTCAATCTGGTCGGAGCGGGAAAGCAGGAGCAGGACGAGGGCAGTCTGGTTGCCTGGATCGGCCTGGAGGATATCGAGGCAGATGCTTTCCGCTTCGGCGGGTTCATTGAGATTACGGTAGCGGTGCACCTTTTCGATGGCCGCGGGGATTGCGTCAACCGAGATCGGTTTCAACTGAAAGGACATGGTCAGTCACCTCCGGATCCTGTGATCGCGCGAAAGATTCTCTTCAATGGGTCATAATAGCGGTCCACCACGCGCTCCTTGAGCGGGATGATGGCGTTGTCGGTAATAGCGATGGATTCAGGACAGACTTTCGTACAGCATTTGGTGATGTTGCAATATCCGATGCCGAAGTCGTCCTTGAGTTCGGGAAGCCGGTTCGCCGTGTCGGCGGGATGCATCTCGAGGGCGGCGGAATACACAAGGAAGCGCGGGCCGATGAATTTCGAGTGGAGGCTGTGCTCGCGCAGGACATGACAGACATCCTGGCACAGGTAGCACTCGATGCACTTGCGGAATTCCTGCACGCGGTCGATGTCGTCCTGCTCCATACTCCAAGTCCCGTCGGGATTATCCGGCTTTCGCGGCTGGTACTTCCGGATCTTCTTCTTGACCTCGTAGTTCCAGCTTACGTCGGTGACCAGGTCGCGCAAGTGGGGGAAGGCGCGCACCGGTTCGATGGTAATGGGCTTGTCCAGAGGCAGGTCACTCATGCGCGTCATGCACATCAGCCGTGGCATGCCGTTGATCTCCGCCGAGCAGGAGCCGCACTTGCCGGCCTTGCAGTTCCAGCGGCAGGCGAGGTCATTGGCCTGAGTGGCCTGAATCTTGTGCACGACATCAAGAACCACCATGCCGGAGCTGATTTCGGTGGTGTAGTCGCGCAGTTCCCCGGCTCCCTTTTCTCCGCGCCAGATGCGAAAGGTGACTTGACCGCTCATTTCATCTCCTCGATAATCTGCTTCAGTTCCTCGTTCATCGGCGGGACGGGTTCCCGGCTCACGCTCATTGCGCCGCCGGGGGTCTTGCGGATGATGATGTTGACCGCGCCTTCCGCTGCATTCTTTCCGGGGAAGTCGTCGCGGAAGTGCGCCCCGCGGCTTTCCTTGCGCTCGATGGCGGCGCGTGTGATGGCTTCGGAGACGGTGAGCAGGTTCTGGAGATCGAGCGCGGTGTGCCAGCCGGGGTTGAATTCGCGATTGCCTTTGACGGAGGCCCTGGCGGCGCGCTGCTTTAAGGCTTCGATGATCTCGAGCGCCTTCTCCATCTCTTCCTGCCGGCGCACGATGCCGGCGAGATCCTGCATCCGGTCCTGAAGTTCGTGCTGGATCTGATAAGGATTTTCGGCGGTGTCCCGTTCGAAGGGCTCGAGGGCGTGGCGGGCGAGGGCTTCCAACTGGCTGTTGTCGAGTTGCGGGGCGGAGTTGGCCTTGGCGAACTTCGCCGCATACTCGCCGGCGCGCTTGCCGAACACGATGAGGTCGGAAAGCGAGTTGCCGCCGAGACGGTTGGCTCCATGCAGGCCGGCGGCGCATTCGCCGGCCGCGAACAGGCCAGGCACGTCGGACATTTGCGTATCGGGATCGACATTCACGCCTCCCATCATGTAGTGCGTGGTGGGGCCGACTTCCATCGGCTCCCTGGTGATGTCGATGCCGGCAAGCTGCTTGAACTGGTGGTACATCGAAGGCAGCTTGCGCTTGATGTGCTCTTCGCCCTTGGGCAGCCGTTCCTTGATCCAGGCGATGTCGAGGAAGACGCCGCCATGCGGGCTGCCGCGTCCTTCCCGAACCTCGCGCATGATGCAGCGCGCCACGTGGTCGCGGGTGAGGAGTTCGGGCGGACGGCGGGCGTTCTTGTCGCCCTGCGTGTAGCGCCAGCCCTCCTCTTCGTTGTCGGCGGTTTGCGCGCGGTAGTTTTCGGGGATGTCTCCGAACATGAAGCGCTTGCCATCCTTGTTCCGCAGCACGCCGCCCTCTCCGCGCACGCCTTCGGTGACGAGAATGCCGCGGACACTGGGAGGCCATACCATGCCGGTGGGGTGGAACTGCACGAACTCCATGTCCTTGAGGGAGGCGCCGGCATGGTAGGCAAGGGAATGGCCGTCGCCGGTGTACTCCCAACTGTTGCTGGTGATGCGGTAGGCGCGTCCGATGCCTCCGGTGGCGAGGACCACGGCTTTGGCGTGGAACACCTTGAAGCGTCCACGCTCGCGGTCGTAGGCAAAGGCTCCGGCGATGCGGCTTCCGTCCTTGAGCAGGGCGACGATGGTATGTTCCATGTGCACGTCGATGCCGAGATGGATGCCGTGATCCTGAAGGGTGCGGATCATTTCGAGGCCGGTGCGGTCGCCGACGTGCGCCAGGCGCGGATACTTGTGGCCGCCGAAATTGCGCTGGAGGATTTTGCCGTCCTTCGTGCGGTCGAAGACAGCGCCCCAGGCTTCGAGTTCGCGCACGCGGTCCGGAGCTTCCCTGGCGTGAAGCTCGGCCATGCGCGGATGGTTCATGTACTGGCCGCCGCGCATCGTATCGGCGAAGTGGACGCGCCAGCCGTCGCGCTCGTCGACGTTGGCGAGCGCGGCCGCGACGCCGCCTTCGGCCATTACGGTATGCGCCTTGCCGAGCAGCGACTTGCTGACGAGGCCGACTGTGACTCCGGAGGCGGAGGCTTCGATGGCGGCCCGCAACCCGGCGCCACCTGCCCCCACTATCAGCACATCATGAGTGAAGGTTCGGTATTCCGGCATTAAAAAATTCTCCAATCTGTCCAGATGTGCATCGAGCAAAGCCGCACGTACAGATCGGAGAATGCCACCGAAAAGAGACTGGCCCAGGCCCACTGCATGTGCGCGCGGTTGAAACAGCTTGCCATGCGATAGCCTTGTTTGCGTATCGGGCGCCGCGACAACTGATCGAGGATGCCGCCGATCTGATGCCGGAAGGTGTGACAGCCGAGCGAATAGCCGGTGAGCAGAATGGTATTTGCCAGGAGAATGAGCGAGCCGGCGCGAACGCCGAAGCCCGTGTCAAACCAGAAGCCTTCCCAAACGTCGCGCCAGAGAATGGGCAGGAAGATGAGGGCCACCACGAGAAAATAGCGGTGAATGTTTTGCAGGATGAGCGGGAAGGAGGCTTCGCCGCGGTAGCTCTTGCGCGGTTCGCCGACGGAGCAGGAGGGCGGGTCCGCCCAGAAGGCTTTGTAGTAAGCGCCGCGGTAGTAATAGCAACTGAAGCGGAAGCCGCCGGGCGCCCAAAGCACAAACAGCGCTGGAGTGAACGGAAGAAACGAAGGAATCCAGCTTGGCCTTCCGCCGAACCAGGCGGTTTTGGGGTCGCCGAAGATTTCCGGTGAATAAAGCGGCGAGAGGTAGGGGCCGAAGCGATAGTGATCGCCTTGAAAGGCGGCCCAGGTGACGTAGACGACGAAGGCGCCGAGACCCAGGAATGTGAGGAAAGGAACCACCCACCAGGCATCCGGGCGGGAAGTCCTACCGAACCCGTTGCGGGTTACGGGGACATGGATGGTTAACATGGTCAATGACCATATCGGAACAAGTTGCGGGGGTCAAGGGGGTGGGGCGCTTGGCGCTCTACACTGTGGCGGCTGCCTGTTCCAGTTCCACTTCCATAACGGGGGGATGGCACAGCGTGTTGTGCACGACGCAAGCCCGAATGGCGCGCAGAATGCCCTGCCGGTGGCGCTCGTCCAACTCCGCGGCGCGCACGCGGACGCGAAATTCTCCCAGCCGCGCGGGGCCGGTTGTTTTGCCGGCTTCCACGTTCACTTCCAGGCCTTGCGTGGGAAGCCCCCGCGTCTTGAGGTATTCCACGGCGTAATAGGCGGCGCAGGAGCCGAGGGAGACCAGCAGAAACTCCGGCGGCGTCATGCCGGAATTCGCGCCTTTGTTCGATTCGGGCTGATCACAAATGACCCGGTGGCCTCGTGCTTCGGCTTCGAAACGGGCCTGGTCCAGGTATTTCACGCTGACGTTCACGCTTGTTCCTCCAGCAGAGGAGATTCACTCCGGCGCGGAAGGTGACAGCGCTTCGAGGAAGCCTGCCTGGATGGCGAAGGGTCCGCGGCCCTCATCCCCGCGAAACCCAGCCGGGCGCCGTGTCCAATGCCTGGCGAAGCAACAGATTCAACTGCGCCGCGTGGTGCTGCCGCGGGCTCGGCGGATTTCTCCGCGGTGAGGGCATCGATCACGGTACGGCGCTTCTCACGGCAGTGCCTGAGGTAGGGGAGAAGTTCGGACTTTGTGTAGGGCCTTTCCGGAAGCACACCCGCCGGATCCAGTTCGCTGAGGGTGAACGGAGCCGGAGGAGCGAAGCCCTCCAACTTGCCGGACAGATAGAGGTCGAGAAAGAAGAGGGTGTGGAAGACGGTGTACCAGAATTCCGGCCGGCGGGTTCGGTCATGCCACAGGTCATCGGGACAGGCGGCCACGGCATTCCCGATCATGTCGATGGCGGCGCCGAATTGCCGCCAAAGAGCCGTTTTCCAAGGGGTGTCCACGGCGTTTGGGCTTTACGTGGGCGCCACCTGCAATTCGTTGATAACCTTCTTTACGCCCTTCACCTTGCCGGTGAGGTGTTCCGCCTTGGAGCGGGCTCTTTCGGTGCGCACCTTGCCTTTCAGGGTAACCACTCCGGCGGCGACATCCACTTCTATGGCTCCACCCTTAACGTCGGGGTTGCTGGCGAGTTTCAAGCGCACCTGGTCGTAGATGCGGTCATCATTTTTCTTATCCTGTGCGAACAGGCTGGCTTGGGAAAGCAGCAGAACACACAGCATGGTCAGCGTGGCAAGAATCCGCATGGGGAAGCTTCCTTCAACTGGTAGTCTAGCGCATCGTGCTATCCTCACGATTGAAGTTCACCACGGCACGACAGGTATAGGCGGAATTTACCACCTTGTGCGGCATCGCCGGATTCACCACACTGGAACAGCATCTTCCCGCGGGACGGATTGAGCGGGTAACGCGCGCCATTGTCCACCGGGGGCCGGATCAACAGGGCGTGTTCCGTTCGGCGTTGGTGTCGCTTGGCGCGGTGCGGCTGAGCATCATCGATGTAGTTGGCGGCGAGCAGCCCATCCGCGACGAAGATGGGGACGCGGTGATCGTGTTCAACGGGGAGATCTACAACCATGATGCGCTGCGGGGTGAACTGGAAGGACTCGGACACCGCTTTCACACGCGCTGCGATACCGAAGTTGTTTTGCGGGCGTTTCTTCAATGGGATACCGCTTGTTTTTCGCGGCTGCGGGGAATGTTCGCGGTGGCGCTGTGGAGGGAGTCGCAACGCCGCCTGGTGCTGGCCCGCGACCGGATGGGCATCAAGCCGTTGTACTTCCACGAGCGGGGACGCGATCTCTATTTCGGGTCGGAGTTGAAAGCGATCCTCGAGCACCCGGAGATCGGCCGCGGCCTGGACCTGGCGGGGCTCGATGATTACCTTTCGCTCAACTACATCCCGCATCCCTACACGCTGGTGGAAGGAATCCGGAAGTTGCATCCGGGGCACTGGCTGGAATGGCGGGAAGGACGCATTCACGGCGAGCCGTACTGGAAACTGAGTTTCTCCCCGGATGAGAAGAAGACGCTCGCGGCGGCGAAAGAAGAGCTGGATATCCTTTTAAGGGATTCCGTGCGCGAGCATCTGATTTCGGACGTGCCTCTCGGCGTATGGGCAAGCGGCGGGCTCGATTCCTCGACGGTGCTCCACTACGCCGCGGCGGAGGTTCCGAAGCTGAAGACATTCTCGGTTTCCTTCCTGGGCCGCAAGTTCGACGAGAGCGAGTATTTTCGGGAGATGGCGCGGGTCTATTCGACCGATCATCACGAATTCGACCTGAATCCGGAGGAGAATCTGGTAGCGGCCATCGAGCAGATGGCTTATTACTCGGATGAACCGAGCGCCGACGCGGGCGCGCTGCCGGTGTGGTTTCTTTCGCAAATGACGCGGCGGCACGTTACCGTCGCCCTCAGCGGCGAAGGGGCGGATGAGCTGTTCGGGGGCTATCACACGTATCTCGCGGACCGCTACGCGGCTGCCGCGCGCATGGTTCCCGCGCCGCTGCGGCGATTCGGGCGGAACCTGCTGCGGCTCTGGCCCGCTTCCGATGAAAAGATCAGCCTGGAGTACAAGGCGAAGCGTTTCCTCGAAGGGTCTCTGCTCTCGCCCACCGCGGCGCACCTGTTCTGGAACGGGGCACTTTCGAAGGAAGACAAGACGCGGCTGTGCGCGCTGCCGCGCCGCGCCGGCCTGGATTCGCTATTGCCCGAGGGTGCGGAAGCGGCGGGCGCGCTGAACCGCTATTTGTGGCTGGACCAGACTTGTTACCTGCCGGACGACATCCTCTACAAGTGCGACCGCATGAGCATGGCGCATTCGCTCGAGGTGCGGCCGCCGTTTCTCGATCACCGCATCGTCGAGTTTGCCGCCGCGCTGCCGGAACGGCTGAAGATAAACGGAGCGCGGCTCAAGTATCTGCTGAGAGAACTGATGAGGGACAAACTGCCGTCCTCGATTCTGCACCGCAAGAAGGAGGGGTTTGATATTCCCACGCATCACTGGTTCCGCGGCGTCTTGAAGCCGCTGCTTCTCGACACCGTGACGGAGCGCGCCGTGCGGGAGACGGGCATCTTCCGCTGGGAGGAGGTCCAGCGGCTGATGCGCCTTCACTTCGAGCGCCGCGCCAACTACGGATATCAGCTTTGGGGATTGCTGGTGCTCTTCCTGTGGATGCGGCGTTGGGATATTCACGTACGGCGGACGGCGAATGAGGAAACGGTGGCATGGGCCGGCGCTCGCAACTGATTGTCCTGGCCGTGGCGGCGGCCGTTTTTTTCGGCTGCGTCATCAGCCCTCCCAACCTGATGGATGATGTGGACGCGGTGCAGGCGCGGATTGCCAGAAACATGCTGCAATCGGGCGACTGGGTGACGGCGCGGCTCGACGGAGTGCCGTATCTTGAAAAATCACCGCTCATTTATTGGATGATGGCGATCTCGATGGGCGTGTTCGGGCCGCATGATTGGGCGGCGCGTATTCCGCTGGCGCTGTTCACGGTGGTTCTTGTATGGGTCACGATGCGTTTCGGGCATTGGGCGTTCGGCGAGCCCGCTGGTTTCTATTCGGGCCTGGCGCTCTCCACCTCGATCGGATTGTGGCTGTTCACTCGCATTCAGATTCCGGACGCCATCCTCACGCTCACCATCGCCGTGGCGATGTGGGCGTTTCTGCGCGCGCTCGAGGAGGACGGCAGGCAGTGGCCGGCCTTGATGGCGGCGGCCATCGGCACGGGGTTGCTGCTGAAAGGATTGATCGCGGCGCTGTTTCCAATAGGCGCCGGAGTGGTCTATCTTGCCGTCACGCGGCAGCTTTTTGAGCGCGATACCTGGCGCAAACTGCGGCCCTTCAGCGGGGCGCTGGTCATCTTCGCCATCGCCGCGCCGTGGCACATATTGGCCATGGTCCGGAATCCGCCGTTGTTCGATTTCACGATGAAGAGCGAGCCGGGCCACTATCACGGGTTCTTCTGGTTCTATTTTTTCAACGAGCATGTTTTTCGTTTTCTCAACATGCGCTTCCCGCGCGACTACAACACCGTGCCGCGCGTCTATTTCTGGCTCTTCCACCTGCTGTGGCTGTTTCCCTGGAGCGCTTTCTTCCCGGCCTTGACGCGGCTCAGCTACCGGCCAGTGGACCGCGCGGGACGCACCAGGCTGCTCGCGCTGTGCTGGACCGGCTTCCTGCTGGTGTTCTTCACGTTCTCCACCACGCAGGAGTATTATTCGATGCCCTGCTATCCGGCGCTGGCGCTGCTGCTCGGCTCGGCGATGGCGCTCGGGGGATTGTGGACGCTACGCGGACGGCTGCTGATCTCCGCGATTGCCGCGCTGGCTGCGCTGACGACGGGGGCGATCCTGATTGCGGTGCGCCATCTGCCCACCCCTGGCGACATTTCCCAGGCGCTGATGCAGAACCCCGAAGCGTACACGCTCTCGCTGGGGCACATGGGCGATCTCACGCTGGCGAGCTTCGCCTATCTGCGCCTGCCGCTGGCGATGGCCGGCATCGCGTTCGTGGTGGGCGCTTTCGGCGCCTGGCTGCGGCGCGGGGATGAGAGCGCCTACCTGGCGATCGCGCTGATGATGGTCATCTTTTTTCACGCCGCGCGGATTGCCTTGATCCGGTTCGATCCTTACCTGGGATCGCGCGCGCTGGCGGAGGCTTATATGCAAGCGCCGCCCGGAGAACTGATCGTCGACGATCAGTACTACACGTTTTCCTCGGTATTCTTTTATGCCGATTGCCGGGCGCTGTTGTTGAACGGGCGTGTGAATAATCTGGAGTACGGCTCGAATGCGCCCGGCGCGCCAAACGTGTTCATCGACGATGAGGCATTCGCGAGGCTGTGGAAAGACGTGCGCCGGCGGTATCTGCTGGTGGAGGCGCCGTCAACGGCGCGCATCGAAAAACTGGTGGGCCGCGACTGGCTTCATACCGTGAAGGCGAGCGGCGGAAAGTTTCTCTACTCCAATCTTCCGGCCGGGGCTCCCTGATGCGCGTCACCGTGGATGCGACATCCCTGCTGCTGCGCAGCGCGGGTGTGAAGAGCTACACCTTTCACTGGCTGAAGGCGCTGCGGCAACAGGCCGGTCCGGATTGCATCCGCGCCTTCCCGTTCATCGGAAAGACGGGAGAACTGGATCATGACCGGTCGATGCTGCCGAAGTGGGCCACGTATCCCCGGCTCGCCATACTGTATGGAGTGAATCTTACGGGGGCCGCGCTTCTCGACATGTGCATTGCCGGCTCTGACATCTTCCATGCCTCGAACCAGATTCATCACGCTCCACGCGGTTGCCTGCTCACCGCGACGGTTCACGACATGACGTGCTGGAAGATGCCGGAACTGCACACGCCGGCCAACGTCAAGGCGGACCGCCGTTTCGCCGAACAGATCCTCAAGCGGGCGCACGGCATAATCGCGGTGTCGGAATCGGCGCGCCAGGACGCGATCGAGGAATTGGACATTCCCGAGGAGCGGATTGAAACCATCCATTCCGGAGTGAGCGAGGCGTTCTTCCGGGTACGCGTGGCGGACGTTCTGGAGTTGAAGGAAATCGCCGGCCTGCGGAAGCCGTACGTGCTTTTCGTGGGAACGATTGAGCCGCGCAAGAATCTTGACCGGCTGCTCGATGCCTGGCTCATCCTGCCGGCATCGTTGCGCGAGGAGTTTGAACTGGTCATCGCCGGCCCCATGGGTTGGGCTCCGGAGACGGCGAAGCGGCTCGAATCAGGTCTGGCGGGCGTGCGCAGGCTTGGCTATGTGGCGGAAGACGCGATGCCGGCCTTGACCGCCGGAGCGCTGGCATTCGCTTATCCGTCGCTTTATGAGGGGTTCGGGTTTCCGGTGGCTCAGGCAATGGCGGCGGGAGTGCCCGTGCTGACCTCGAACATATCGGCGCTGCCGGAAATCACGGGGAACGCGGCGGAACTTGTGGATCCCTTTAGCATTAGCGAGATCCGCGCCTCGCTCGAGCGGTTGCTCACATCCCCATCCAAGCGCGAGGAACTGGCCGCGCGCGGCAAGGAGCGCGCGCAGAACTACCGCTGGAGCCGGTGCGCCGCACACAGCCTGCGCTTCTTCGGGAAAGTGCTGGGGCAGGAGGTTCGGTAAAATAAAGAGTTTGTATTTATGAACGGTTCGGTTGTTCAACGTTGGGATGGAGAGTACTACTTCGTGCTGCGCACGCTGTTGTTGAAAGACTTTCGCGTGCGCTACCGCAACATGTCTCTCGGCGTCGGCTGGTCGCTGGCGAACCCGCTTGTGATGATGACGGTCTATTGGTTCGTCTTCACGAAGATTTATCCCAGCCAGCAGCAGAATTTCCCCATCTTCCTGTTGTGCGGGCTTATCCCGTTCAACTTCTTCACGCTGGCGTGGCTCACGGCCACTACATCGCTGGTGGATAACGCCAACCTGATTAAACGGA
Source organism: Bryobacterales bacterium (assembly GCA_026954325.1). GTDB lineage: Bacteria > Acidobacteriota > Terriglobia > Bryobacterales > Bryobacteraceae > CADEFT01. The sequence continues at coordinate 46,729 of JAIXKK010000048.1, forward strand.
CAAGGTTTCCGCGAGAGATCGTGCCCATCAGTTCCGTGTTGGGCATTGTGCTCCATTTCGCCATTCAACTGGGATTGCTGCTGAGCCTGGTGGTGATCTTCGGCGATGGATTCAACCGGCACTGGGTGTGGCTGCCGCTGCTGGTGGCGATGGAAGTGATGTTCGCCGTGGGAGTGGGGCTCGCCTTCTCGGCGCTCGATGTGTATATCCGCGACATTCGCTACCTTGTGGAGTCGGCGAACCTGATTCTGTTCTTCCTGGTGCCGGTGTTCTACAGCTTCGAAAGCATTCCCAGGGAGTACATCATCATGTACCGGTTGAATCCGGTGGCGGCGGTGGTGTTCGCATTCCGCAACGTGCTGCTCGAGAACCGGCCTCCGTCTGTTTCTCTGCTGTTGAACATGGCAATGGTATCGGGTCTGTCCCTGGTGGGTGGGGCGTTGTTGTTTGAACGGCTGAAGCGGCGTTTCTACGATTACTTATGATTTCCTGTCGCGCATGAGTTCTTCGAGGTCGTCAATCTTATCGGCCAGCGCGTTGAACTTTTGCGACAGACCCTGGATTTCGCGCTCGGAGCGGCGGTTCACCTCAAAATCCAGTTCGCCGCGCAGGCGGTCCTTGGCGTCCTGGCGGTTCTGGCTCATCAGGATGACGGGCGCCTGAATGGCGGCGAGCATGGACAGAAACAGATTGAGCAGGATGAACGGATAGGGGTCCCAGGCCTGCCGCTCCAGGGCGACATTCGCGCTGGTGTAGACGACGAGAACCGCGAGAAAAGAGATGATGAACGCCCATGAACCCCCGAACCGCGCGACGGAATCGGCAATCTGGTCCCGGAGGGTGGTTCTTTCCTCGATGACTTCGTTGGGATTGCGCATGGTGCGGATCCGCACCAGTTGCTGCGAGGCGTGGAATTGGCGTCCGAGCACCGACAGCATGTCCATCCCCGCCATGGGCTTGCGCTGCAGCAGGACGGCAATGTCGTTGGGCTCCACCTCGACGCAGACGGTTTCATCAAGCGCGAGCGCGGCGGTTTGATGAGGCGTTCCCTCCAACATGGAAGCGAAGCCGAAGAACTCGCCGGCGGCGGGTTCATCCACGATCACCTCCTGATGGTCCTCATCCACGGTGGTGATCCGCACCTTCCCCGAGACCATGACATAGGCGCGGCCGCCGGTGTCGCCTATCTTGTAGATGCGCTGCCGCGGCGCAAACCGTTTCAGTTCCACTTGGCCGGCCAGGACGGCGGTCTCCTCCTCGTCGAGCAGACCGAAAAGGGGAACTTGTCTGAGGACTTCCGGGTTACATGGCATTCTCTCACCTCACCACTCTGAGCATTCCACAAGCAGACGGCGGGCAACAATAGAAAATCAGGAACCCTAGGTCCGGGACCCGCGTCAAACAGCCTTCCGCTACCCCCCGGTTGACCCCCACAAAGCGGCATGTTATTCTGGCAGTTTAAAGACAGGCCGCAAAGCCTCTCTCCAGAATTCCGTTCTCCCAATAGTCTCTGCAATGGAAGCCACTTTAAATGCGCTCGGTGGGATTCTGCTGAACGCGATACCGACTTTTCTGCTCATCATCCTGCTGCATTTCTATCTGAAGGGCGTTTTCTTCAAGCCGCTCGAGAAAGTGTTGCACGAAAGGGATGAGGCCACGGCAGGCGCGCGGCGCCGCGCCGAAGAGGGCCTCGCCAGGGCCGAAGAAAAAGCCCGGCAGTACGAAGAGTCACTGCGGCAGGCTCGCAACGAAATTTATAAGGAGCAGGAAGAGACCCGCAAGAAGTGGCAGGCGGGGCAGGCGGCGGAGATCGCCGAAGCCTCGCGGCGGTCCAAGGCGATGCTGGCGTCGGCGAAAGAACAGATCGCCTCCGAGACAGCCGCCGCCCGCCAGGCGCTGGAGGCCGAGAGCACGACGCTGGCCGCTCAGATCGCGGAGACGGTTCTTCAGGGGAGGGCCGCGTGACGCGCACTCTCCTCGTGCTGGCTTTGGCGCTGGCGCCCGCATTTGCCGCCGAGGAAGGCGGGCATGGCGGAATGAAAGAGCCTAGCATCTGGTGGAAGTGGGCAAACTTCGCCGTCCTCGTTGGGGGACTCGGTTATCTCGTTTCGAAACACGCCCCCGCTTATTTCGAATCGCGCAACAAGGAGATCCGGGGCGGCTTGCGGGAAGCCCGCAAGCTGCGCGAGGAATCCGACGCGCGGGTGGCGGACATTGAACGCCGCGTGTCGCGCCTTGGGGCGGATATGGACGCCATGCGCGAGGCCGCAAAGCATGAAATGGCGGCCGAGGCGGAGCGGATTCGCCTGGAAACGGAAAAGACCCTGGCCAAGGTTCAGGCCAACGCGGAACAGGAAATCGCCGCCGCCACGAAATTCGCTCTTCACGATTTAAAGGTCTATTCCGCCGATCTTGCCATCCAACTGGCCGCCGCGCGGGTGAGAGATCACCTCAACCCCGCCACTCAGGACAAGCTGGTCACGGATTTTGTCGGGCAGCTTGCCGCCGCCAAGAAGGTTTCCCACTAGCACCCATGTCGCTCGCCGTCGCTACCCGATACGCCAACGCCCTTGTGGATGTCGTCATGAGTTCACGGGGGAGCATGCAACCGGCTGCCATTGCCGCGAATCTCCGCGATCTCGAGGCCGCCGTCGAGAGCTCGAGTGAACTCCGGAATGCTCTCATTACGCCCGCCATTACACCCGCGCGAAAGAAGGCGGTAATGGGCAGGATTTGCGACATCCTGGACGTGCATCCACTGGTGCGCAACTTCGTTTTCATTATAGTTCGCAACCGCCGCGCGGACCTGTTCCCGCGGATTCGCCGCGCCTTTGAACGCCTGCTGGACGAGCGCACGGGCATGGTGCGCGCCGAGATTTCTTCCGCTTCCGAATTGAATCCGGCTCTGCGGCCGGATTTGGAGGCGCAGCTTTCCCGGCTCACGGGCAAGCAGGTGAAGTGCAGCTATACGATTGATCCCACGCTGCTTGGAGGCGTGGTGGCACGCATCGGCTCCACCGTTTACGATGGTTCGGTGCGCGGGCAACTGGAAACCCTCCGGCGCGAGCTGTCCACGGGCGCCTGACAGACGTCCCAGCGAGGACGCATAGGTAAGGTAAGGATTTATGGCTCAGATTCGAGCAGATGAAATAACGCGGCTACTCCGTGAGGAGATTGTTCATTTCGAGAAGACGATCAGCGTCGAGGAAACGGGTTCGGTCATTTCGGTAGGTGACGGCATCGCCCGTGTTCACGGGCTCGAAAACGTCATGTACGGGGAACTGGTGGATCTTCCCCATAACGTGACCGGCCTCGCCATGAACCTGGAAGAAGATCAGGTGGGCGTCGTACTGTTCGGTGATTACGAAATGATCAAGGAAGGCGACGAAGTTCGCCGCACCAAGCGCATCATGTCCGTACCCGTGGGTCCGGGGCTGGTGGGACGCGTGGTGAACGCCATCGGGGAGCCCATTGACGGCAAGGGGCCGATCGAAGCAGCCGAATATTTTCCCGTCGAGCGCATCGCGCCCGGGGTTGTGGAACGTATGCCGGTCAAAGAACCGCTGCAAACGGGGATCAAAGCCATCGACAGCATGGTGCCCATCGGCCGCGGCCAGCGCGAGTTGATCATCGGCGACCGTCAGACGGGAAAGACCACCGTCGCGCTCGATACCATCATCAACCAGAAGGGCGGCGACGTCATCTGCATCTACGTCGCCATCGGTCAAAAGCGTTCGACGGTGGCCCAGGTGGTGAAGACGCTTGAAGAGTACGGCGCCATGGAATACACATCGTCGTGGCCGCCACGGCGTCCGATCCCGCCCCCATGCAATATCTGGCGCCCTATTCCGGCTGCGCCATGGGGGAGTATTTCCGCGACCGCAACCAGCATGCGCTCTGCATCTACGATGACCTTTCGAAACAAGCCGCCGCGTACCGCGAAATCTCGCTTCTCCTGCGGCGCCCGCCGGGGCGCGAAGCCTTCCCCGGCGACGTGTTCTACCTGCACTCCCGCCTGCTGGAGCGCGCGGCCAAACTGAAAAGCGGAGGCTCGCTGACCGCGCTGCCGTTCATTGAAACGCAGGCTGGCGACGTATCGGCCTACATTCCCACTAACGTCATCTCGATTACGGACGGGCAGATCTTTTTGGAAGCGGACCTGTTCAACAGCAACGTTCGTCCCGCCATCAACGTCGGCATTTCCGTGAGCCGCGTGGGCGGCAGCGCCCAGATTAAGGCCATGCGGAAAGTGGCGGGAACGCTGCGGTTGGAACTCGCGCAGTACCGCGCGCTGGCCGCCTTTGCGCAATTCGGCTCCGAACTCGACAAAGCGTCCCAGCAGCAACTCAACCGGGGCGCGCGCCTCGTCGAGATCCTGAAGCAGGGCCAGTTTGAGCCGGTGCCCGTCGAAAAGCAGGTGCTCATCATTTATGCCGCCACCAACGGCTTTCTGGACGACCTGCCCGTGGATCAATGCCGCAAGTTCGAAGAAGAACTGATCCGCTACACGGAAAACGGCCATCCCGCCCTGCTTGCCGCCATCCGTGAAAAGAAGGACATCGATGATTCCCTCAAGACCCAATTGAATTCCGTGTTGAAGGAATTCAAGCAGCGCTTTGTAGCAAACAAGGGTTAATCCATGCCGAGCCTGATTGACCTACGCCGGCGCATTCGATCGGTCAAGAACACCCAGCAGATCACCAAGGCCATGAAGATGGTGGCCGCTGCGAAACTGCGGCGAGCGCAGGAGCGCGTCATCGCCGCGCGGCCGTTTTCCTCGAGCTACGAGAAACTGCTTTCCGACGTCGTGGCCGCTTCTTCGGGCGATGAGCGCGTGGCCAGTCATCCGTTGCTCGCCGTGCGCGAGGAACAGCGCATTCAACTCATCCTCATGACCTCCGACCGCGGCCTGGCGGGAGCGTTCAACTCCAACCTCATCAAGGGCGCGCAGTCGTTCATCAAGGACAAGCCCGGCATCGAGGTGCAAATCGAGGCGGTGGGGAGGAAGGGGCGCGACTTTTTCCGCCGCCGCAACCAGCCCATATCCGGCGAGCACACGGGCATCTTCGACAAGAGCCTTTTCGCCGATGCCGACAGCATCGCGAGAGAGGCGGCCCGGCGCTACGCCAACTCGGAGACGGACGCTGTCTACGTCCTGTACAACGAGTTCAAGAGCGTCATATCGCAGCGCCTCACGGTAAAGAAGATTCTGCCGGTTCCCGTGCCGGAAGGCAGAAAGACCCTGGACTACATCTTCGAGCAGCCGCCCGACCGGTTGCTGGGCCAACTGCTTCCCAGCTATGTAGCCATCATGATCTATGCGGCCATTCTGGAATCCGCCGCCGCCGAACACGCGGCGCGCATGGTGGCCATGGAATCGGCCTCCACCAACGCCGGAAAAGTGATTGAACAGCTCACGCTGTTCCTCAACCGCGTCCGGCAGGCCAGCATCACGCGCGAAATTATTGAAGTCGTCAGCGGCGCCGCCGCTTTGGAGTAGGCAAATGCAGACCACAACTCAAGTCGTTGGCAAAGTGATTCAGGTCGCCGGACCGGCGCTCGACCTGCAATATTCCGAAAGCGAGATGCCGGTCATCCGCACCGCCATCCGCATCACTTCGGAAGGGTTCGATGTCCCCGAACCGATCAACATCATCGCCGAGGTGGCGCAGCACATCGGAGAAGGGCGTGTCCGCGCCATCGCGCTCCAGCCGACCGAAGGTCTTGTCCGCGGCATGAAGGCGATCTCGCTGGGCGAACCGGTGAGCGTGCCGGTGGGCAAGGAAGTGCTCGGACGCGTGCTCAACGTCATCGGCCAGCCGGTGGACCGCATGGGCCCGGTCAACGCGGCCAAGCATTACCCCATTCACCGCCCGGCGCCCTCCTTTGAAGAGCAGTCCACGGAACTCCAGATGTTCGAGACCGGCATCAAGGTGATTGACCTGCTCGAACCTTACCTGCGCGGCGGCAAGATCGGCCTGTTCGGCGGCGCCGGCGTCGGCAAGACCGTCATCATCATGGAGTTGATCAACAACATCGCCATGAAGCATGGCGGCGTGTCGGTGTTCGCGGGCGTGGGCGAGCGGACGCGCGAAGGCAACGACCTGTGGCTGGAAATGCAGGAGTCCGGGGTGGTGGATCCCACGGACTACACCAAGTCGAAGTGCGCGCTGATCTACGGCCAGATGACCGAGCCCCCAGGGGCCAGGCTTCGCGTCGGTTTGACGGGACTCACCGTCGCCGAGTACTTCCGCGATGAAGAGGGCCAGGACGTGCTGCTGTTCATCGACAATATTTTCCGGTTCACGCAGGCTGGTTCGGAGGTGTCCGCTCTGCTGGGGCGCATGCCGTCCGCCGTCGGATATCAGCCGAACCTCGCCACCGAGATGGGCGAGTTGCAGGAGCGCATCACATCCACCAACAAAGGCTCCATCACCTCGGTGCAGGCGATCTACGTGCCCGCGGACGACTACACCGATCCCGCCCCGGCGACCACCTTCGCACACCTGGACGCGACGACGAACCTCTCGCGCGACATCGCGGCGCTCGGCATCTACCCCGCGGTGGATCCGCTGGCCTCCACCTCCCGCATTCTCGATCCGCGCATCGTCGGCAAGGAACACTACGGCACCGCGCAGAGGGTGAAGCAGATCCTGCAGCGCTATAAGGACCTTCAGGACATCATCGCCATCCTCGGAATCGACGAACTCTCCGAAGACGACAAACTCACCGTGGCGCGCGCCCGCAAGTTGCAGCGTTTCCTCTCGCAGCCCTTCCACGTGGCCGAGCAGTTCACCGGCATCAAGGGCAAGTACGTGAAGCTGGAGGACACCATCCGCGGCTTCCGCGAGGTGTGCGACGGCAAACACGACGATGTGCCGGAACAGGCTTTCTACCTGCAAGGCGCCATCGAAGACGTGCTCGAACGTAACGAGCAGATGAAGAAAGGGAGCTAGCGCGCCCCATGGCCGCCACCTTCGAACTCGAGATTGCCACGCCGGAGCGCCTGCTTGTCAAAGAACTGGTGACCGAGGCGCAAGTCCCCGCCGTGGGCGGGGAGATCGGCGTGCTGCCCGGCCATGCGCCGCTGCTTTCCGAACTCGGCATCGGCGCGTTGAGCTATGTCGTGAATGGGGAACAGCGCCACCTGGCCGTTGCCGGCGGGGTGGTTGAAGTGCAGGCTGAGACGTGCCGGGTGCTCGCGATGGCCGCGGAAAAACCTTCGGAAATCGACTCCTCGCGCGCCAGGGCCGCCGAGAAGCGCGCCACGGACCGGTTGGCGACAATGAAGGACAATCTCGACTATGCGCGGGCGCTTAACGCCTTGAACCGCGCGCAGGCGCGGTTGAGGGTTGCCAAGTAGAGTTTCCACTCGCTGTCCACTCTCCGTTTCTTCAGGCGGGTGTCAACTCGGCCTGGTCTCAATCATCTCGATGTTGAGCAGAGATTTCAGCCGGGTCCGGCTCTGCAGGAGATCGGCCAGCGTGTGGTTGTCGAGGACGTCGAGGAACGCCTCCACCGCTTTGCCCAGGATCAGTTGCAGCCGGCATGCCGGCATGATCACGCAGGCAGAGGGATGATCAAGGTCAAAACACTCGGTTATGACAAAGTCCGGCTCCATTTGCCGGACAACCTGTCCGAGGTTGATCTCTTCCGGAATGCCGGCCAACTTCATTCCACCGCCCCGGCCGCGAACGGTTTCGATGTAGCCCAGCTTGCCTAAATTGTGAATGATCTTCATAAGGTGATTCGCCGACACTCCATAGGTTTCGGAAAGTTCACGGATGGTCGTCAGCCGTTCTCCGCGAAGGCCGAGGTACATCAGCACCCGAAAACTATAGTCGGTGTAGGCGGTGAGCTTCACTGGGAAATCTTACCTCGACATCAAAAGATGTATTGTACGTACCATCTATACAGGGTTCACGCTTTTTTGGCAAGAGCGATTCAGACGAGACAGGGATCTGAAACGTGGCGAAAGTGATTCTGTAGCGCTTTGATTTAGCAGACCCCCGGCGCGGGGGCCTCTTTGCCATCCTCGATGATGCGGCCTCCGCCGGCGAGGCCAGGTTCCCGGCACGGCTCACGAAGATTGCCGTGGCGAAGCGCTTGGGCGGCTTCGGCGCCGTAAACGCCTGAGGTGATTCCGGACACGATGAAGAGCCACGACAACCCGGCCGCGCCTCGCATGATCTGGAGGTTCGCGCGGCGATTGAAGACGCCGTGGAAAAGCTTTCGCCGATTTACCGCTCGGTGTTCGTCCTTCGGGAACTGGAAGAACCTTCCGCTCCCGAGACGGCCGAAGGCCTGGGCGTCACGGAAGAGACGGCCAAAGACGCGTCTCCATCGCGCCCGCGGGTTCCTGCGGCGAAGGCTCAAACGCATCATCGGAGGGGGCGCAAAGCCGGCCCTTCTCCTATGGTGAGCGGCGGCGCGATGCGATGACGGCCGCCGTCATGGCGCGGATTCATTTCCGCGGGGTCAGGTGCTTGACATATAAAGATGTATTTGTTACATATCTTTTAAGCATCGCCGCTTCACGCAAAGCGTGTTGCGAAGCTCCGGATGGAGAGCGGATTCTCCCTGACCGGATGTGGCCGCGCGGTTTCTCTTAAAGAACACCCGCGCCGGCATGGAGACAAGGAGAAATTATGGCTTACGTGATTGCAGAACCTTGCATAGGAGTGAAAGACACGGCTTGTGTCGACGCCTGCCCGGTGGATTGCATACATCCGCGCAAGGACGAGGCCGGCTTCGAATCGGCGGCTCAGCTCTACATCGATCCACGGGAATGCATCGATTGCGGCGCGTGCGTTCCGGTGTGTCCGGTCTCAGCCATCTTTTCCATCGATACTCTCCCGGAGAAGTGGGCTGCTTACGCGGAGATCAACGCGGAGCACTACCGGAAATGCGGACGGTAAGACACGGAACCGGCGCCGGCGGTGCGGCGGTGTGCGCCGTTGTCCGATTCGTTAAAGATGAGAACATCAGATCATGAAGAAGGTGCAGATGCTCAGGCGGCCGGTGATTGTGGCTTTGCTGCTTAGTGGATTCCATGGAACGCAACGAGCCGCCGCTCATTGCGATGGAATGGATGGGCCCGTCGTAAAGGCGGCTCGAGGAGCTCTGGAGGCGGGCGATGTTCGTATTGTCCTTGCCTGGGTTCAAAAAGATGACGAAGCCGCGGTCCGGGAGGCATTCACTCAATCGCAAGCGGTCCGCGGGCTGAATTCCCAGGCACGGGAACTCGCGGACCGTTACTTCTATGAGACTGTAGTCCGAATCCACCGGGCAGGGGAGGGCGAACCGTATACCGGCCTGAAGCCGGCCGGGCGCGATCCGGGACCGGCGGTTGTGTCCGCCGATGAAGCCATCGAGAGCGGCTCGGTCGACGGTCTGGTGAAACTGCTGTCCGAAGCTGCCGCAAAGGGCATGCGGGAGCGATTCCAGCAGGTCCGGGCCCGGAAGGGTTTCGCCAGGGACGACACGGACGCGGGGCGCGACTACGTCAAGGCGTACGTCGAGTTCATCCACTACGCCGAAGGGCTGCATAACGCCATTCAGCCCGGCGGCGGCCCACATTCTGAGCGCTCCCATGACCCGGGCAAGCACGCGGCACACTAGCCGGCGATCAGATGTGCTCCTTCGCGTTCCGCAATTGTCTCAACGGCGCGGACGATTCGTGCGTGCAGGTTCAACAAGGGCTCGCGCACGCCGGCCGGAAGTTCTCCCGCCATCCGCGCCATGATGCCGCGCACGAATATACCGGTGTGGCGGCTGTTCCCGGAGACAACAACCGGCAGTGGAGCCAGAAGTGCGGCGCCCTTATGAAAAACAACGGCCTCCAGTAGCAGCGCCGGCTCATCCACGTAAAGGACGACGCAGGGCGCCAGGCCTGCGCCGAGTTCCTGCTTGATACGCGTTGTGACATCCAGTTCCGCCGTCACGCGCAGGCCCTGTTGAGACAGCACCCGCCGCACCATGCGAAGTGTGGCCTGATGCGACTCGGCCACACCGAACGTCACCAGCGATGATTCCCTGGTCATCTCGTGTTCTGACACGCTGAACCTGGTGCAATCCGGAAGCCATACGTGTTCCGGGAGGTCTGCGCCCCGCCGCGCCGTACGAGATGCGGAATGGGTGGACCTAAGCGGCCACTTGTGTGCGTTTTCGGGCGCCGTGAAAGGTGCTTGGGAAGCGAAGTCCTTGAAAATCTCCCCACGGCGCGTGGCACGCCAATTGCTCTAATCTCACCTTTGAAGCACATATCGTGCGATTTCACCGGGAGGGCTGACATGAGGGACCGAATATATATCACCGAGGCTGATTTCGAAAGACTAAGCCATCTCGTCGAAGGCCGCCGTTCGGGAAGAGGTCCCGACCCCGAGAATCTCGACACCCTGGAGCGGGAACTGGACCGCGCCGACGTGGTCGAGGCGGAAGCGATTCCGTCCGACGTCGTGACGATGAACTCGGAGGTGCGTCTGAAGGATCTGGACTCGGGCGATATTAAGGTCTACAGGCTTGTATTCCCCTCGCAGGTAGGGAAGGCGAACAGCATTTCGATCCTGGCGCCCATCGGGATCGCAATGCTCGGCTACCGCGTGGGCGACATCTTCGAATGGCGCGTGCCCAAGGGCATCAGGCGCCTCAAGGTCCTGGACGTTCTCTACCAACCGGAAGCCGCCGAAGTCCGCGGCAAACAGGGGCTTGCCGCTGGCCGCCGCCGCCGGAAGGCTTCCGCCCGGACGCTTCAAGGAAGCGGTGTCCCATCGTGACTCGTTGCAGCGGTCGCGCCACGGGCCTCCACTCCGCCATGGCGAACGCTCTCCACCGGCGCGATTGACGCCGATTCGGGTATTTGCGGCGACTGATCCTCGGACATGCTCAAGGAGAACAGGCCCGCCGCCAGGCTGATGAAAAATGCCGCCGCCAGCAGAGCCAATAGCCCGAAGTGGAGCATTCGATCCACGCAACTCGGCTTGTGCCGTGTACCGCAAGCCTTTGGGCATCCAGGCCTCAGGCATCGGAGCATGGCGCGCCCCCACTCTCCAGGTCTTCGAACTGCTTCATCCACTGGTGCCAGGCGCTGGCGACCGTCCAGATTACCTCCGCTTCGCGCAGCGGCCGTATGACCGCATCGAAGCCCCCCAATGCCGGCGCCTCGCCCATCAGGCTCTTGTCGCTACCAATGACGACAAACATCGGCGCATCTGGAGTTGCGTTCACTACGCCGAGCGCCTCCTGCCAAACGCCGTCCGGCAGAGCCTCCTCGCAAACAACCACCGCGGCTTTTTGATTTCCCAGGAACGCACGCGCTTCCGCAAGATTCGCCGCGCGCCGGACGGTCCAGCCGAACTTTGTGAACAGCCCGGCCAGATAGACGGCCAGTGTAGGATTGGCGCCGACGCTGAGGACGTCCGTCACGGCCGTGAGGCGTTCCTGGCGCTCTTTGCAGTGGTCCGCGTCAACTTCCGTTGCAGATGGCGGCCGCGGGCAGGCGGGCGCAACAGGCAGCGTCTCGCTCGACAGATTGCGGGTCATGGATATCCTCCCTTTGGGTTGTCACCAGAGAAGAGCAATCCGATAGCCACAATGCGATGCGCGCCAGGTGCGGGGTTGTGCGTTTCGAGTGAGTCACCGCCTGTCCGAAAACCGCCACCCGCTGCCCGTTATGGCGCACCCCAGGTGTGGATGCCACTCTACGGCTGGTTAGCTGACGCACGGGCAGCCCTGCCCGCTTGCCGAACTGTCGCGCATCTTCAAGCGCTGAACTGTTCTCCCAATGCGATGCCTGAGCCGTTTGACGGCCCGGGTGACCGCCGCGGCATCCGTTCACGTCGGCAAGGTGAACGCTGATCAGCCCTGTTCGTCGGCGATCGCGATGGACCGCGAACGCAACGCTCGTTCCATCTGCCGCTGAAGTTCGCCGTTCCCCTGCATGTCACGCGGCCGCGCGGAAATCTTCATTCGTTGCTACTCATTTGCGTTTATGGCCCACGTCGGTGAGCAATTCCCTAACCACGGGGCGTGCCGCCGGCAGCGCTTGACAGAGCCGCGGCCGTGTATCCACAATGTGAGCATAGAGTCACAATGAGCGAGAAGTTGAATACGGAAATCCGTCAGGATCAGTTTGCGCAGGCTGCACTGGGGCTGGTTGCGGCTCATGGCTTGAAGGGCCTCAGCGTAGCTCGCGTCGCGCACCGGGTGGGCTTGGTGCCTTCGGCGGTCTACCGCCATTTCCGCGGCAAAGATGAATTGCTCGATGCCGTGCTCGATCTCATCCGCAAGAGGCTGACGCAAAACGTCCAGAAGGTTTCCGATGTCAAGGATTCGCTCGAATGCCTGCGGCGCCTCTTACTGTTGCACGCGCAACTGATCCGGGAAAACCAGGGGGTTCCGCGCATCATTTTTTCCGAGGAACTCTACAGCGGCAACCCGCGGAGACAGACGGCGGTGTACGGGATTATCCAGGGGTATCTGAAACGGGTGGCTGAGATCATCAAACGCGGCCAGAGCGACGGGCAGATCCGGCGGGATCTCGACGCCTCGACGGTTTCCATCATGTTTCTGGGTCTGGTGCAACCGGCCGCCGTCCTCTGGCAGTTGAGCGACGGCGGTATCGACGTGACAAAGCACGTCGAAAGGGCCTGGCATATTTTCGCCGGGTGCATCCGCGCGAAGTAGAGGCGGTGGCAGGCGCGGAGGGCAGAGGGAGCCACTGCGTTCTCACCATTTCAGTTGCTCCGGAATGGGTGTGACCGCAGTCACCGAAAGGCCTGTCACCGTTTGTCATAATGTGAATCAGTAATCACTATGGACCGGGATGCATACTGCAAAGTGGAACCAGGAATCCGGCGCGAGCGACCGGTCAAGGAGATCCTTCCGCCGGCAAGCGGAAATTTTTTTGACAAGAAAGTGAATATACATTCACATGCAAACGAGGTAACGAAATGAAAAACAAGAAGAAACTGCTCTTGCTGATTCCGCTGGCGGCAGCCGGCGTCTTCAGCTACCGGATCATCCAGAGCAGGTCGGCAAACGGCGCCGGCCCCATCCGCGTTTCCGGCAACATTGAGATCACCGATGTAGACGTGAGTTTCAAGGTTCCAGGACGCGTGGAAGCGCGGCCGGTTTCCGAAGGCGAAATCGTTCGCGCCGGCAGTCTTGTTGCGAAGCTCGATAGCGCCGAACTGATGCAGGATGTGGCGCTGCGTAGAGCGGAAACGCGGGCAGCCGAGGCTGCGCTCGCCGCCCTCCAGGCCGGGTCCCGGCCGGAGGAGATCGCCGGGGCGGGCGCCGCGGTGCGTAAGGCCCAGGCCTGGGTGGATGAACTGGCTAACGGGTCGCGTTCCGAAGACATCGCGGCGCAGCGCGCCAGGGTGGCGCGCGCGAAGGCCGAAGCCGAACGTTTGGAATCGGAATACCGGCGGCAGAAGACGCTCCACGAGCGCGATGTCATCTCGGCCCGCGAGTACGAAGCGGCCCAGACCGCGCTCGAAGTGGGGAAGGAGCGGCTGCGGGAAGACCAGGAGGGCTTGAAGCTGCTGCTGGAAGGCCCGAGGAAGGAACAGATTGAGCAGGGTCGCGCCGCGCTCCACCAGGCGCAAGAGCGATACGCCCTCATCAGGAAGGGCCCGCGCGCCGAAGACATTGACCAGGCGCGCGCCCGGCTCGAGCAGGCCCGCCAGGCGCTGGCGATTGCGGGGACGCGTCTGAGCTATGCAACGGTCGTGGCTCCGCTTGCCGGCGTGGTGCTTTCCGAGAACGTGGAGCCGGGAATGTACGTGGCTCCGGGGACGCCTGTCGTCACGGTCGGCGATCTCGAGAACGTCTGGCTGCGGGCCTATATCAATGAGACTGACCTGGGCCGGGTCAAGGTAGGTCAGCCGGTGCGGCTGACTACCGACACCTACCCGGGCAAGCACTACGAGGGCCGCGTCTCTTTCATCGCCTCGCAGGCGGAGTTCACTCCGAAGAACGTCCAGACGGAGAAGGAGCGGGTGAAACTCGTTTATCGCGTCAAGGTTGATATCCGGAACCCGAATATGGAGTTGAAACCGGGCATGCCCGCCGACGCCGAGATCCAGGTGGCGGCGCGCACGGACGGCCAAGTGGAGGCGAGCGATGCACGTCATCAAAACTGAATCCCTGACCAGAACGTTTGGGAACTTCGCGGCGGTGGACAGCCTGACGCTGACAGTGGAGGAAGGCGAGATCTTCGGCCTGGTGGGACCGGACGGCGCCGGCAAGACCACCACCATGCGTTTGCTGACCTCGATTCTGGAGCCGACATCAGGCGGGGCGTGGGTGGCGGGACACCACGTGGTGAAAGAGGCCGAGGCAGTGAAGGAGGAGATCGGCTACATGAGCCAGCGCTTCGGCCTGTACCCGGACCTCACCGTGATGGAGAACATCGAGTTCTACGCCGACATTTACGGCGTGCCGAAGAAGCTCCGCCCCGAGCGCATCGAGCGGCTGCTCGCCTTCAGCAACATGACGCCCTTCAAGAATCGCCAGGCCGGCCGGTTGTCAGGCGGCATGAAGCAAAAGCTGGGATTGGCGTGCGCCCTCATCCACACGCCCAAGGTCCTGTTTCTCGATGAGCCGACCAATGGCGTAGACCCCGTTTCGAGGCGGGACTTCTGGCGCATCCTCTATCAACTGCTGCGCGACAAGGTCACGATCTTCGTTTCGACGGCATACCTGGACGAGGCCGAGCGGTCGAGCAGAATCGGGCTGATCCACAAAGGCAGACTGCTGGCGGCCGGCACTCCCGGCGAGGTGAAGAAGCTGATGCGGGGATCGATTCTGGAAATCCGCTCGACCGAGCCGCGGAAGGCCGTGGCATTGTTGCAGACTCGATCCGCGGGAGCGGCCAGCCTTTTCGGGGACCGGATTCACCTGGTGACCCGTCAACCCGAGAGGGACGCCGAGGAGGCCGAACGCGCGCTCACGGCGGCGGGTCTGGCGGTGAAGGGCATCCGCGCAATCGAGCCGGCGCTCGAGGATGTCTTCGTGTCGGTTCTCGCCGGCGAGGACAAGGAGGCGGCATGAACACGGACGGCATGGCCGTGGTGGTGAACAATCTGGAGAAGCGTTTCGGCAGCTTCCTGGCAGTGGACCGCGTCAGTTTTGAGGTGCCGAAAGGCCAGATCTTCGGCTTTCTCGGACCGAACGGCGCCGGCAAGTCCACCACCATCCGGATGCTCACGGGAATTCTGGCTCCCACCGGCGGCGGCGGCACGGTGTCAGGCTTCGATGTACGCACGCAGGCTGAGAAGATCAAGGCCAACATCGGCTACATGAGCCAGAAGTTCTCGTTGTACGAGGACCTCACCGTCGAAGAGAACATCGATTTTTACGCGGGCATCTACCGCATTCCACGGGAAAAACGGAAGGAACGCAAAGAGTGGGTGATCGAGATGGCGGGCCTCAAGGAGCACCGGCGCTCGCGCACGGCCATCCTCTCGGGCGGTTGGAAGCAGCGGCTGTCGCTGGGGTGCGCTATTCTCCACGAGCCGCCCATCATCTTCCTCGATGAGCCCACGGCCGGCGTCGACCCGGTGAGCCGCCGCCAGTTCTGGGATTTGATCTACTCGCTCTCGAGCAGCGGCGTGACCATTTTCGTCACCACGCACTACATGGACGAAGCGGAATACTGCGACCGCATCGCGCTTATTTACCGCGGCGAACTGATCGCCATCGGCAGCCCTGAAGAACTGAAGACGAAGCACATGCGGGATGACGTGCTGGAAGTGGCAAGCAGCCGCCCGCAGGACGCCATGATCGAACTCGAGGGGCTTTCGGGCGTCAAGGAAGCGGCGTTGTTCGGCAAGGGCCTGCACGTGGTGGGCGCGGCCGGCACGGCGGAACCTCTCACGGAGGCAATCCGCCTCCATCTCGAAGGCCGCGGCTTCACTGTCTCGCGCATCGAGAAGATCGTGCCTTCGCTCGAGGACGTCTTCGTCTCTCTGATTGAAGCGCGCGACCGCGTGGACAAAGCGCGGAGAGAGGTTCGCGTATGAAGCCGCTGCGACTTTGGGCCGTCGCCCGCAAGGAGTTCACACATATCCTTCGCGACCCGCGCAGCCTGGGCATGGCTATCGCAATCCCCATGCTGCTGCTGGTGCTGTTTGGCTATGCGCTGACGCTCGACGTGGACAATGTGCCGCTGGTCGTCTGGGATCAGAGCGAAACCCGGGCGAGCCGCGAACTGATCAGCCATTTTGAGGGTTCGCGCTATTTTTCTCTCAAGGGTTATGTCCGCAACTACGCGGAAGTCGAACGGGCCATCGACTCGGGCCAGGCGCTGATGGCCTTGATCATCCCGAATGATTTCGCGCGGCGAATCGAATCCGGACGCGCGGCCTCGCTGCAGTCCATCGTGGACGGCAGCGATTCGAACACGGCCACCATCGCCATGGGCTACGCCGATGTGGTGACGTTTACCTACGCGCGGAACGCCTCCGTGAAGACAATGCAGCGCACTGCCGGACGCATGGTTCCGCCTCCCCTCGACTTGCGGCCGCGCGTCTGGTTCAACGCCGAGATGGAGTCGAAGAACTACATCATCCCCGGCCTGATCGCCGTGATCATGATGGTGATCGCCGCGCTGCTCACCTCATTGACAGTGGCGCGGGAGTGGGAAACCGGCACCATGGAGCAACTCATCTCCACGCCGGTGAAACCCACTGAGCTGATTCTGGGCAAGCTGCTTCCGTATTTCTCCGTCGGCATGCTCGACGTGCTGCTGGCGGTGCTGATGGGCGAGTATCTGTTCCGCGTTCCGCTGCGGGGGAATGCGGCGCTGCTGTTTGCCATGGCCTCCGTTTTTTTGGCGGGCGCGCTGTCGCTGGGAATGGTGATCAGCATTGTGACCCGAAGCCAGTTGCTGGCCAGCCAACTGGCCATGGTGGTGACCTTCCTGCCGTCGTTTCTGCTTTCCGGCTTCATGTACGCCATCGGCAACATGCCCCGGCCGATCCAGGTGATGACGCACGTGATCCCGGCGCGCTATTTCGTGGCGCTGCTCAAGGGGATTTACCTGAAGGGCGTGGGGCTGGAAGTGCTGGCGGCTGAGGCTGGGCTGCTGGCGCTGTTCGGGGTGGTGATGGTGACGCTTGCCAATGTGAAGTTCAAGAAGAGGTTGGTCTAGCCATGCGAGAACGAATCAAGCACATGCTCATCAAGGAGTTCATCCAGATTTTTCGGGACCCGCGGATGAAGGGTGTCATCTTCATGATGCCGGTGATCCAGCTATTTGTCTTCGGTTACGCCGTCACCACGGACGTGAAGAATATTCCGACGCTGGTCTACGACCTGGACAACAGCGCCGCCGGCCGGGAACTGGTGAGCCGTTTTCTCAAGTCGGGCTATTTCGATGTTATCGAGTATACGGAGCAGGATAGCAGGGTCCGCCACCTGATGGACCGCGGCAAGGTGGGAGCCGTGCTTCGTATCAACAAGGGTTTCGAGAGCGATCTGCGTGGGGGAAAGACGGCCCAACTGCAACTCATCGTCGACGGCACGGATTCGAACACCGCGGGCATCGTGCTGAATTACAGTTCGAAGATCGCCGGGCAGTTTTCCAACAACGTGCTTGTGGAACGTTTGACACGAGCGGCTGGGCAATCCGCCGGCGCGAGCCGCGTGGAACTCGAAACACGCGCCTGGTTCAACGAAAACCTCGAGAGCCGGAACTTTTACGTCCCGGGCGTGATCGCCATCATCGTCATGCTGATCACCCTGATGCTCACCAGCATGGCCGTGGTGCGGGAGAAAGAGATCGGCACCATGGAGCAGATCATGGTGACGCCGATCACGTCAGCCGAATTCATTCTTGGTAAGACAGCGCCCTTTGCGCTGATCGGGTTTGCCGACGTCATTCTCATCACGGTGCTGGGCGTGTTCTGGTTCGGCGTGCCCATCCGCGGCAGCCTGCTGCTGCTGTTCGCCGCAACGGCGCTTTATCTGTTGACCACTTTGGCTATCGGCCTGTTCATCTCAACCGTCAGCCAGACGCAGCAGCAGGCCATGATGAGCACCTTCTTCTTTTACTTCCCGGCAGTGCTGTTATCCGGCTTCATGTTCCCAATCGCCAACATGCCGGTTGTGGTGCAGTGGCTGACTTATCTCAATCCCCTGCGATACTTCCTGGTGATTATCCGGGGCGTTTTTCTCAAGGGCGTGGGGCCGGATGTGCTCTGGCCGCGGATTCTTGCGCTGGCGGTGATGGGAGGGGTGGCGTTGTGGCTGGCGGCAAGACGATTCAAGAAGACACTAGCCTGATGGCGCGAGGAGACTTATGTATCACTTTGCTTTTCGAGTTCCGGCTTGGACCTGGCCGCTCTTGATTCTGGCCGGCGCCGCTCAGGCGGCGGACCGCGTGCTGAGCCTGGAGGAGGCGGTCAAGATCGCGCTCGAGCAGAACCCGTTGACCCGGGTGGCCGGAGAAAGCGCGGCCGGCGCGAAGGAGGCCGTGGGCGAGGCGCGGGCGTCCTATTACCCTGACCTGGCCATCAGAGCGAGCTTCAACCGCTGGGAGCGGCATGCCTTCCTGCCGAGCGGGCTTGCACGGCCAGGTATCCCCAGCACGATCGGACCCACCAACGATTGGTACACCGGGGTCGCCACGCGCTACACGCTCTTCGATTTCGGCCGGCGGCGCGCGGAGACTGGCGCCGCCCGGGCCCGGCTGGGCATAGCCCGGGAGGACGCAGGCCGTGTCCGGGAGGACATCGCCTTGTCGGTGCACCAGGCTTACTTCGGGCTTGCGGCATCACTCGAGATGGAAGGCGTCGCGCGCAAGGCGTTGACGCGGGCCGAGGACCACGTCAGAGTGGCCAGGTCGCGTAAGGAGGCGGGGGCCGTCCCGCAGGCGGATGTGGTGCGCGCGCAGGTCGAGGCGGCCGGCGCGCAACTGGCCTTGGAGCACGCCCAGGGCATGGTGCGTGTCGCGGCGGGCAGCCTCAACACGGCGATGGGCGTTCCTGTCGAGGCGAGTGTCGAGGTCGATCGCAATCCGCGGGAGATCATTCCGCCGGCCAGCATCGATTTGACCGAGGCTCTGGAGCGGGCCGTGAGCGCCCGGCCCGAACTCCGCGGCGCCCAGCAGCGGATCGAAGCCTCGCGCCGGGGCGTGGATGTGGTTCGAGGCGCGTACGGCCCCAAAGTGAAGGGCGAGGCGAGTTTGGGATGGCGCGATACGTCGTACTTTCCCCAGGACAAGGACTGGCTGGTGGGCGTCTCGGTCGAATTGCCCATCTTTACCGGCTTCTCTCGAAAGCACCGGCTGGCGCGAGCCAAATCGGAACTCTCCAGGGAAGAGGCCGATGCCCGGCGGTTGATGCAGACAGTCCGGCAGGAAGTCTGGGCGGCCCACTCGAAACTGCGCGAGAGCTATGAAGCCACCGTTTCGACTGAAGTCCAGGTGCGGGACGCGCGGGAGAGCCTCCGGTTGGCTTCCGAACGCTATCAGGCGGGCGCGGGCGTCATCACGGACCTCTTGGATTCCGAAGCCGCGCTGGCCCGGGCGGAGGCAGTCCGCGTGGCCGCGCTGTGGGATTACCAGGCCGCGCGTTCCACCTTCCAACGTTCGGTGGGCGAGTTGTCGCCGAAATCTCAGCCGTGAAAGGAGACCCGGCAACCGGCATCCGCGGCGCGCGGAATACGACTGTCACGCGGTATGCCAAAATATCTTCAACCGATGGCGACGAAATACCTATGGACGTTCAAAGCCCGGCTCCGTTCCCGTGCATTCGGATGGAGGGGTTCGGATCTCGCTTGCCTGCGCTTGAAAGAAGCCGTCACCGAGGTGAAGCAGTCCGCCAAAACGGACCCCGTTGCCGCCGGTGACGGTTTTGTGAGCCTGATGGAGAGGATCTGGCCTGCCTTTCAAGACGTCGATACCTCGTCCGGCGCACTTGGCGGCGCGGTCTATTGGGC
>JAIXKK010000170.1 GCA_026954325.1 Bryobacterales bacterium
GCTCTCCACCAGGTGCTCCGGCAGCGCCGCGCAGTTCAACGCCACCAGCCGTCCTCGCCCCCTCGCGCTCCTCGCGTGGATCTCCTGCGCCAGCAGATCCTTCCCCGTCCCGCTCTCCCCGAGTATCAGCACCGGAAGATCCGTCTGCGCCACCCGTTCCGCCATCAGAAAGACTTCCCGCATCGCCGGCGAATCCCCCACCATCCGCCCGAACTGCCCTTCTCCCGCCAGCCGGTCGCGCAGGTCCTGCAACTCCCGCCGCAGCGCCTGATGTTCGAACGCCCGCTCCACCACCAGCCGCAGTTCTTCCAGGTCGTACGGCTTCGGCAGATAGTCGAATGCCCCGTTCTTCATCGCATCCACGGCAATCCGTTCCGATCCATACGCCGTGATCATGATCACCGCCGGCGAGTGCGGCCCCAGATTCAGTTCTTTCAGCAGCACCATCCCGTCTTCCCCGGGCAGCGTGTAATCGAGCAGCATCACCTGCGGGTTCCCTGCCCGGATCGCGTGCCGCGCCTCCTCCACCGTCTCCGCCTCCAGCACTTCGTATTGCGCCTGGAACGCGCGCTTCAGGGCAAAGCGCGCCGCGCCTTCGTCGTCCACCACCAGCAGGGTTTGCGGCATGAAGAACATGGCAATTATCGCAAACGAAAAACATACCGGTCAGCCGCCAGCCAGTTGAACAGATACAACAGACCAATGGTCAGCAGGTTCGCCGGAAGCAGCGGAATACCGAAAAAACCCGCCGTCACCCGCATGCCGAACAGGTTCCCCAGAATCGAAACCACGCCCGTCGTGAACTGGAACCGCAAAAACCGCGTCCCCGGACACCGCCTCTCCACCCACGTCCATCTCCGGTGCCAGTAGAAGTTGTGGATCACCGCCGTCTCCACCGCCAGCGCCGTCGCCCACAGATAATGCAGCCCCAGGAAATCGTGAAACAGCTTCAACGCCGCAAGCTGCACGGCGATCCCCGCCAAACCCACCGCGTTGAATCGCAGCCAGTTCCGCATCACACACGCTCCGCTTGGTAAAGCTCCTTCGTGTTCCGCGCCACCGTCACCGCCAGCACCACCACCATCGCCGCCGCCGCGATTCCGCCCGCAACGTCGAAGAACAGCATTTCAGGTCCTAATATCCTCGTCACCGGCTGGAAGAACACCACCGTGTTCCCCGCCCCCAGCAGAATCCGCATCTCCGTCGGCCCGAACTTCCACCACGAAATCGAAAACACACCCAACGAATGCGCCGCCAGGTACGATTGGATGGCCAGCAGCAGGTACCCGAGCAGCATCGCCACCGCCACCACCGCGCTGACATAGCCCGAAAACGCCATCCCGCCGAACAGGAACACCGCGCTGATCGCGTCAATAATATGATCCACGTAATACCCGTATCTCGGCCTCTGCTTGCCCCGCACCCGCGCCAGCGTCCCGTCCAACGAGTCGCCCAGCCAGTTCACCACCAGCCACACATTCACCACCAGCAGCGCCGGCGGCCACACGCTCGCCGAAGCGTAACTCACCCCCGCCAGAATCATCGCCGCAAACCCGAGCACCGTCAAATGATCCGGGTTCACACGCGGCGGCAACCGCCGCGCGATTGCCGTCAGAACCCGCTTCTCGGCCCCCGCCAGCACGCTCTCCTGCACCCGCCTGGCATCACGAAACGGCGCCTGCGAAATACTTGCGTTTGTCATGGCCTGTTCCTCCCTTCCTTCAATGGAACGCCACCCCGATCCGGAACTCCGGATAACCTCGCTCGTTCACCGAGTATTGCTGGTTGCGAAACTCCGCCCGGATCCCGATCTTCGGCTTCACCCAATACACAACTCCTCCCCGTAGTTCGCGCCGTTGGCCGACCCCTGACGGAAGAAAAGGCTGTAGCCGCCCGTCACGAACGGGTCCTACTTCGTATCCTTCCTCCCGGCCAGGAAGTGGTAGCCTCCGTTCACGTTCAACACCCCGAAAACCTCGGCCGGAGCGCGAAACGGATAAATCGCTCCGATATCCCCTCCCGCGGTGATCCCCTTCCACACCGCCGCCTCCCCGCCTCCGCCTGTATGTCCGAACGCCTCCCCGTAGTTGCTTCCGAATCCCTGGTACACGAACGCCTGCGATTTCGGAACCTGCGCCATGCCGCTTACCGCCGTGATCGCGGCTATCAGAATAAGTGGAAATACCTTCATTGCTTACTGTCTCCGCTTACAGTAGGCTGCACCCCTGTCGCCAAACCAGCCGCGGAAGATTTTCAGTTACTTAGCCCGCCCCGCGGCCCACAAAATGGCAGCCGCCCCTGACGCCGTGCCAGAAAAAAACGACACCCGCGAAACCCATTCCACCCCACTCCCGTCAACTGCCCAAGAGGAGGTGGACAATGACGGTTTCCACGTTGGCGAAAACGGCCCTACTCGCCGCGCTCACCCTGTTGCCGGCGGCTACCCTCGGCGCTCATGACGGCCGCCACCATAGGAAGCATGACAAGCACGCCAAGCGCTATTACAGGCAGCCCTTCGTGGCGCGCTACGGCCCTGCCTACTATGGCCCTGCTTACTATTACCCTGCCCCTGTCTATCGCCCCCGAGTCGTGGTAGTCGAACCCGCGCCCGTCTACCCCACCTACTACGCGCCGCCCCCCGTCTACGTCGCCCCGCCACCAGGCATCAGTATCGGCGTCTACATCGGCCGCTAACTCACAACCCCGCAATCACCGCGTCCGTGAACTCGCTCGTCGTCGCCGTACCCCCAATGTCCGGTGTCACCGTCTTCCCGTCCGCGTAGACCCGCTCGATGGCGCCCTGCAACCGGTCGGCCGCCCCGCGCTCGCCCAGATGCCGCAGCATCAGCACCGCGCTCTCCATCAACGCCGTCGGGTTCGCCACGCCCTTCCCCGCAATGTCCGGAGCGCTGCCGTGCACCGCCTCGAACACCGCATACTTCTCCCCCATATTCGCCCCGGGCACCAGGCCCAATCCGCCAACCAGCCCCGCCGCCAGATCCGACACGATGTCCCCATACAGGTTCGGCAACAGCAGCAGATCGAACGTCTCCGGCCGCATCACCAACTGCATCGACGCGTTATCGACAATCAACTCCTTGTACTCCACGTCCGGATATTCCGCCGCCACCTCCCGCGCGCACTTCAGAAACAGCCCGTCCCCCAGCTTCATGATGTTCGCCTTGTGCACTGCCGTCAGCTTCTTCCGCCCGTTCGCCCGCGCGAACGCGAACGCGTACTTCGCAATCCGGATCGATGCCGCCCGCGTGATCACCTTCAGGCTCGTCACCACGTCCGTCACCACCTCGTGCTCCAGCCCTGAATACAGATCCTCCGTATTCTCCCGGAAAATGATCAGGTCGATCTTCACATCCTGAAACCGCGTCCTGATCCCCGGCAGGCTCCGCACCGGCCGCACATTCGCGAACAGTTCCAGCTTCTTCCGCAGCGCCACGTTCACGCTCTGAAAGCCCCCGCCGATCGGAGTCGTCACCGGACCCTTCAGTCCCACCCGCGTCCGCTCCATCGATTCCAGCACCGCGTCCGGCGCCGATTGCCGCGTGCGCTCGATCACCGCGCCGGATAACTCCACTTCATCCCATTCGATCGCCACCCCCGTCGCGTTCACCGCGCGCACGGCCGCCGCCGCGACCTCAGGTCCGATTCCGTCGCCGGGTAGAAGAGTAACTGGATAGGGCACGCCTCATTGTAACGGCGAAGCCCCCCTCAATGCGTCGTCGCCCCGCCATCCACCACCATCGCCGTCCCCGTCACGAATGACGATTCCTCACACGCCAGATACAGCGCCATCCCCGCAATCTCGTCCGGCCGGCCCAAATGCGGCAGCGGCTGCGTCGCCTTCAACCGCGTCATGTATGCCTCGTCCTTCCAGAAATATTCGCTGAAATCCGTCTGGATCAGCCCCGGGCAGATCGCATTCACCCGGATCTTGTGCGGCCCGAATTCAATCGCCCACACCCGCGTCATCATCAGCAGCGCCGCCTTCGTCGAACTGTACACCAGCCCGCCCGGTTGCGGCCGCAAGCCCGCAATCGACGCGATGTTGATCACCGATCCTCCCTGCCCGCGCGCGATCATCTTCGGTACCAGCAGCCGGATCAGCCGGTGCGCCGCCAGTACATTGATCTCCAGCGTCTTCAGCAGCGCCTCGTCCGTCACCTCGAGCGACGGCCCCTGCCCCAGATTCGTCGCGCTGTTGTTCACCAGTACATCCACCGGCCCGAACAGCCGCTCCGTCTCCTCCACCAGCTTCTTCAGTTGCTCCGGACGCCCCACGTGGCACGCAACCGGAGCCACCTTCCCCGGCAGTCCGTCACACTCCTTCGCGGCCGCCTCCAGGTTCTCCAGCTTGCGGCTCGCAATCACCACATTCGCCCCGCACTCGGCAAACCTCCGGGCGATGGCTTTCCCAATCCCCCGCCCGCCACCCGTAACGATGGCCACCTTCCCGTCCAATCGAAATGACATGCGCCCTATGATACCGTGGGGCGCGTCACACCGCCGGCTTCGCGTGATTCTTCGCGGCCTTGCGAAACACGTTCCGTAACCCGCGGATCGCCCGGTCCACTTCCCGCTCCGTGATGATATACGGCGGCAGCATCCGCAGCACCGTCTCGTGCGTCACGTTGATCAGCAATCCCTCGGCCAGCGCGTCATTCACAAACTGCTTGCACGGGAAATCCATCTCCACCCCGATCATCAGCCCCTGCCCGCGCACTTCCTTCACAAACGCGAACTTCCGCCCCAGGTCCTCGAGCCGGCTCCGGAAATAAGCCCCCACCGTCCGGATCTTCGGCAGCAGTTCCTCCAAAATATTCACGCACTCCAGCGCCACTCGGCACGCCAGCACCCCGCCCCCGAACGTCGACCCGTGCTGTCCCGGCCCCAGCGCCCCCGCCGCCTTCTCGTTCGTCATGATCACACCCATCGGAATCCCCGCCCCCAGCGGCTTGGCCGCTATCATCACGTCCGGCAGCACCACCGGATCATTCAACTGGTACGCAAAATACGTCCCCGGCCGCCCCACGCCGCACTGAATTTCATCCAGCACCAACAGTGCATCATGCCGGTCCGCGGCCTCCCGCGCCATGCGCGTCATCCGCTCTCCCAGAGGATAAATCCCGCCTTCCCCCTGGATCAGTTCCAGCACCACACCCGCCGTCCGCTCGTTGATCGCCGCCGCCAGCGCGTCCGCGTCATGCCGCGGGACGAATTTCACCCCGGGCAGCAGCGGCTCGAAATCCTGCCGGTACTTCGGCTGGCCCGTGATCGAAATCGCCCCGATCGATCGCCCGTGAAACGAACTCTCGAGCGCGACAATCTCGTTCTTCTCCGGCGAAATCTTCTTGCCGTATGCCTTCACAATCTTCAACGCGCCCTCGGTGGCCTCGGTCCCCGAATTGCAAAAAAACGTGCGCTGCAGCCCGCTGATCTCGCTCAACCGCTTCGCCAGCTTCCCCTGGTATTCGTGATAGTAGAGGTTCGAACAGTGCACCAGCTTCCCGGCCTGTTCCCGAATCACCCGCACAATGCGCGGATGCGCATGCCCCAGCGCGTTCACCCCGATGCCGCTCAATAAATCCAAATAACGGTTCCCATCGACGTCCCACACGTAGCAGCCCTTCCCGCGCTGAAGCACCAGCGGATAACGGGCATACGTCGGCAGTACGTATTCGCGCTCCAGGTCCATGATCTGCTGCGCGGCGGAAATCTCCACTTGGGGTTCGATTGCGGTCTCCATATCCCTTCAGTGTACATGCGGTCCGCCGGCGGCGGCGCGCAACAATTGGAAAGGAGGCAATCCGAAAGCATGCTTCTCGCGGAAGTCGTGGCCGTCTCCCAACGCGTCGCCGAAACATCGAAGCGCCTCGAGAAAACCGCCCGCCTCGCCGCGCTCCTCGCCCGCCTCCCGCCCTCCGAAATCGAAGTCGCCACCGCCTTCCTCTCCGGACGCACCCTCCAGGGCAAGGCCGGCATCGGATACCGCACCCTCCAGCAGGCTCTATCCACACCCGCCCAAACGCCATCCCTCGAAATGGGACAGGTCAACCGCATCCTCCATTCCCTTGCCGCCATCCGCGGACCCGGAGCCGCGAACCGCCGCCAGGCCGAACTCCACGCCCTGCTCTCCACCGCAACAGCGCCCGAACAGCGGTTCCTCTCAAGTCTCCTCATGGGTGAACTCCGCCAGGGCGCCCTCGAAGGCATCATGGCGGACGCCGTCGCCGGAGCTTCCAAACTCCCCGTCGAGCGCGTGCGCCGCGCCGCGATGCTCGCCGGAGACATTGTCCCCGTCGCCCGTGCCGCCATCGAAGAAGGCAGCGCCGGACTCGCCCGCTTCGACGTCCAACTCTTCCGCCCCGTCCTACCCATGCTCGCCCTCGCCGCCGAAGATATCGCCGAGCCGCTCGCCGAATTCGGACAAACCGCTCTCGAATTCAAGATGGATGGAGCCCGCGTCCAAGCTCATCGCGATGGCAGCGATGTCCGCATCTTTACCCGCCAACTCAACGACGTCACCGCTGCCGTACCGGAAATCGTCGAAGCCGTCCAGGCCCTCCCCGCCGGCAATCTCATCCTCGATGGCGAAGTCCTCGCCCTCGCCGCCGACTCCCGCCCCCAGCCCTTCCAACTCACCATGCGCCGCTTCGGCCGCAAACTCGATGTCCGACAACTGCGCCGCCAACTCCCGCTCACCCCGTTCTGGTTCGACCTCCTCTATCTCGACGGCCGGCCTCTACTCGACGAGAAACAGTCCCGCCGCTTTGCCGCTCTGAGCGAACTCTCGCCCCCCGATCTCCTCATCCCACACACCCTCACCGCCGACCCCTCCGCCGCTGCCGGTTTCCTCAACCGCGCCCTCGATCAGGGCCACGAAGGCATCATGGCCAAAGCTCCCGATTCCCTCTACGCCGCCGGAGCGCGCGGCCACACCTGGCGAAAAGTCAAACAGGCCCACACCCTCGACCTCGTCATCCTCGCCGCCGAATGGGGTCACGGCCGCCGCCGCGGCCTCCTCAGCAACCTCCACCTCGGTGCTCGCGATCCCTCCACCCAAGCCTTCGTCATGCTCGGCAAAACCTTCAAAGGCCTCACCGATGAAATGCTCGCCTGGCAAACGCGGGAACTCCTCGCGCTCCAAATCGCCCGCGACGAATACACCGTCTACGTCCAACCCAAACTCGTCGCCGAAATCGCCTTCAATGAAGTCCAGGCCAGCCCGCGCTACCCCGGCGGCATGGCTCTTCGCTTCGCCCGCGTCAAACGCTACCGCCCCGACAAGTCCCCCTCCGAAGCCGACACCGTCGAAACCGTGCGCCGCTTTCTCCCGCACCCGCCAATTACTTGACCGCCGAGTACTTCGCGTACTCCGCCGCGATATTCGCCGCCGCTGTATCTCCCGCATGAATCACCACCCGGTACCGGAATCGCAGCGTCCCCCCAGGCTTCACTTCCATGCTCCCGTCCTTGCTCTTATCGTTATAAAAATCGTGCAGCCCGAAAATGTTCGCCGCGAACAACCCGTACGCCCGCACATGCCAGTGCGCCGGATGCCGCGGATTCGACGGATGGTCCAGAATCGCGATCCCCACCGGTTCCCCGTCAATCGTTCCCGAATAATCCACCCACTCCGAGGGCTTCCCCCACACATTCTTCTCCCCCACCGCCCCTTGCGCGTTCACCATCTTCCCCGTTCCTTTCTGCTCCCGGATCTTATCCGATAGCCGGATGCCGAACGACCCCTCCTTCGTATCCCCGAACTTCACCGCCTCGGCCATCGTCAGCTTGATGTCGAAATCCATCACCCGCCGGTCCGGCGCCGCATAAAAAACCATCGTCCGCGCCTCGTGGATCAGCACCTTCCCGTCCTTCTCTTCCCAGTCGAAATCACCGGCCAAAACACCCTGCTTCTTCCCCCCCTTCATCTCGCGGATCTTCTTCACCACAATCCGCGCCCCCGAATCCTTCTTCGCCGAAGGATCGCTCCCCCAGAAATCCACCCCATTCACATCCCCGTGATCGAACCACAGCCCCCGGTGGTGCGGATGGTCATGGCTTTCACCAGGTACATCGGCCACCATCGGCCATTGCCTCGTCACAATCGTCCCCGAAGCAGCCCGCAGCGGATGCAGATACGGCTTCCGCACTCCTTCGCCCGATATGTAAAGAGCGCTGAACGGCTTACCGTTAATCTCAATATTGATCCGGCCCTCGGACTTCTGAAAACTAACTTGCGCCAATAACGGAAGCGCGAACAAGGCAATCAGGAAACGGTGTGACATCACCCCCAAGTAAATCACATGGCACACACCCGGGCAAATTTCACCGTCAGGACTCCGCATCTCTTGACGTACATTTCAGATAGGCACATACTATTCCCAGATACCGGGTTTTGGCCCGCCTGCATCCTCCGCCCGGTGGTCTCATCCGAAATACAGGCGACCATCTCGCCCAACGGGAAATCCTTTCCTCGCGCACTCCCGCACGGATGGAAGCGCGGATCATAACGGATGATTGTCATGAAATTTCGGAATCTTCTTGTCATCGGCGTCCTTCCGAGGCTTCATCGTCGTCTGCATGCCCTTTCGCGTGTCCTTTCTGACCTGCAACCCCGCGCTGCTCAATTAACTGGCGAAAGCCCATCCTGAAGAGGATTGATTATGTCTGTCACTAATACTCCTCTTAACAAACAGCAGAACCCTACCCTCAAACCGCGGGAGCGCTCCGTCCTTCTCCGCTCGGCACTCGTTGCCCTTATCCTGCCCCTTTCCGCCGACGCTGCCTCGATCGGCGGCCGGGTGCTCGACACAACCAACACCGCCGTCAGCGGCGTCACCCTGAACTTGCTCAATGCCGGCTGTGAACCCATCCAAAACCAGCAGGATGGCGCCTATGTGTTTCCCAATCTCACAAACGCCTTGACTACTCTGTAATCCCAGGCAAAGCCGGCTGCACGTTCACTCCGCCCACCCGCAAGTCTCGAGTTCCACCCTGTCACCCACTGCGTCGCGGATACGCGCGCCGGGCAAGGCCCCATCCTGAGCGGCGCGGCGGTTTTTGTTTGGGGAAGTGGGTCTGTTCCAACCGATCGAGGATCAGAACAAGTTTCGGCGCAGCCTCGGCGTGGTGGCCGAAGCGGAGGTGGTTATAGGCGGCGGTAAAGTCCTGAAGCAGGGCGGCGGCCTGGGGATCGGGGATGATGCGAGCGAACTCGGCGGGGGTGATCCAGGCCGGCTTTTCGATGCCGCGGCGGCGGAGTGAGGCGAGCATTCTCCGGTAAAGGAGCGTCGCATCGGAAGCGGAAGCTTCCCCGCGCTGGACGCGGCGTACTCTGACGAGGGCGAGCCAGCGGCGCCAAAGGAAGGGGCCAAGCAGGCAAACGGCGGCCAGCAGGGTGACGGTCAGCGCGGCGCGCGGCGCATAGAGTTTCGCGAGAACAAAGCCGGCCGTGGCTCCGGCAGTGAGACGCGTGAGGGAACCATCAAGCCATTTGAGCTGAAAATTGCGGCTGGACTGTTCCATTTGGGCGGCAAGGTTAAGTTGGCGCTCGAGATCGTAGCCGAGGACCCAATCCTGCCAGAAGACCTGCATGGCGTCGAGGTACAACTGGAGGCGTGTGGAGAGGGAGGCTTCGGACTGGTTTGGGTCGGGGGGGGTGGGATCGAATGTGGTCCAGCCCTTTGCGGGAAGCCACGCCTCGACCCAGCTATGGGCATCGCTGGCGCGGACGAGATACCAGCCGCTGAAGGGATTATAAACTCCTGATTGGAAGCCGGTGGCGACGCGGGCGGGAATTCCGATGGAGCGGAGCATGACGGCGAGCGCGGAGGCGAAATATTCGCAATGGCCTTTGCGGCGGTGGAAGAGGAAATCAGCGACGGGATCAGGTGTTTCGCGGCGGGGTAGTTCGGTGGTATAGGCGTAGTTGGCGCGGAGGTAGTTTTCGAGGAAGCGGGCGCGCTGGGCGTCGGTGAACATGTTCGCGGTGAGGGAGCGGGCGAGCGCGGCGATGCGCGGATCGAGCGGGGGAAGTTGGAGATTGATTCCGCGCAGCAGGGGGGAGAGCGGCTCGCCGTCATAACGGGGATCGCCATCGACTTCGAGGATGGAATAGGCGATGTAGCGAAGACGGTCCGGGGCTCCGAAGCCGAGGCGGTAGCTGCCGGCGGGGGTGCGGATGATACGGGGAACGAAGATGCGGACGGACTCGGGGGCTCCGGCGAGGAAGAGAACATCGGACGTGCTCTCCTGCATGGCGACTTCATAACTGATGCGGGGGCCGCGGCGAAGGGTTTCCTCGACGGTGGCCAGACGGAGGACGCCGTCTTCGACGCGGAGGATCTCGGGAGATCCGGCGGTGTTGAACCAGCGCTTGCCATCGAACTGCATGAGGGCATTGCCGCGCCATTTGACGTCCATGGGCGCGGTGGCTCCGATGACGCGGATGTGCATGACGGCGGTGCTTCGCATCTTCAATTCACCGATCTGGCCGAGGGTGACTTCGTTCGAGAAGCCGGGCAGGTGATACCGCTGTGGGATGAAGTGCTGAAAAGCGGCCCGGGCGGTGCGCGGCAGGAGGAAGAACAGGGATCCGGTAAGCACGAGAATCCCGAGGACGGTGAAGACGGTGAGGCCGGCGAGGCGGATATTCAGGCGGCGCGGGGTGTGGCGGACGATGACGCCGGGCCGGGCGGCGGCGGAGCGGATTTCGCCGGCGGCGAAAGTGGCCACGCCGAAGAAGAGAAACGTGGCCAGGAAGAGGAAGTAGTTGGCGCTCGAGGAGAGTATGGACGCGGCCAGCAGTTCGAGGAAGGCGATGATTTTGACGTAGAAGTAGTCACGGTCCGTGCGGGCGGTAAGGACCTTAACGATGGCGAGAAAGAACACGAGGTGGACGGTGGCGGTGAGGAAGTCGCGCGAGAGGTAGAGGTAATCAACCGGCCAGAACCCGATATAGGCAATAGTGATTGCGTTGATGACGTTTTGGGGGAGATCGAGTTTCAGCCAGCCGGCGCAGAGAAGCGCCCGGGCGAGAAGGCCGAGAGCCGTGAGGATGGCAGTAGGGGTATCGAGATAGCCGGAACCAGCCACGGCGAGATAGCCGCTGGTAAGCAGAGCGAGCAGGGAGAACTGAAAGAAAGGCTCGACTACGTTCCAGCGCGCGGCAGTCACTTTTTGAGAAATCCTTCGAGAGTGGATGCGAACGAACTCATAGACGCATGGTCATCCTGCCCCGATTCGAGGATGACGAAATAATCTCCTTGCTGAAAGACGAGTTTTCCCGGCCGGGCGCGCCATTTTTGCACGAGTTCGAAGGCGACGGCAGGGGCGCGGAATTGGTAGAGGGAAGCGGTGAGACGGATGGGGCCCCGATACACACCGCGGCGCGCCCGTTTGACGCCGAGGCTCCGCAGATCCTGGTGGTATTCCTCGGGAGGGATGGTTTCGACGGCTATTCGCTTCCAGGCTCCGAGGTTCATGGGAAGAACCTCCTGGCGGTCAGCGCGATTACTGCACGAGACCACGGTGAAGGGAAGCAGAAAGCAGAAGCGGCGGGAGAACATCGCAATTCCATGTTAAAACGTAATGGTGTCCCTGAAGCTGTTCCATGACTATCCTGACTCGAGCGCGGCCTACGCAGAGTTTGAAAAACAGCACGTTTTGGAGCGCGTGAAGGCGCTGGACGCCAAGGCCCGGCGGAAGGGGTTGGCGGAGTTGGATCCAGGGCGGAACCCGCTCATTGCCCTGGGGATGGAAGTGAACGGCGAGGGAAAAGTAACCAAGAACAGCTACGGTGTATTTCACCTGAGTTGGATGGCCGAGCAGCGCGCGGAGTGGCCCGCGGAAGTGGAGCGGCAAGTGAGCGAAATCCGGAAAGGAATCCGGGAGGCTCACGGGGTTCCCCTGCAATTCGTGATTTGGGCGGGGATGGGAGGGTCGGCGGAGGACAAATCGGCCTACCAGGCATGCGGCCTGCTGCGGAAGGGGCCGCGGTTGTATGTGCTCGATTCGACGGATCCGGCCAAGCTGAAGGCGATTCTCGAGGACATGCAGCGGCGGAGCAAACTCGGGTTGCGGGAGGCGCTGAAGCGGACGCTGGTGGTGGGGATGGCGATGGGGATGACGTCCTATGAGCCCGTGGTGAACCTCACGAAAATCTGTGGGTTGTTCGAGAAGCATAATGTCGGTAGCAAGACGAACTTCATTTACATGACGCTGCCGGGGTCACTGCTGGAGCAGTTCGCGGGGCCGAGGGGCTATCGCAAGGTGGAAGTGCAGTTGGACGGCGGGAATTCGACGGCGGGGCGGCACAGCAGTCCCTTGACGTGCGGGAGCCTGTATCCACTGGCCCTGGCGGGCGTGGATCCGCGGGAGTGGATGGCGGGAACATTCCTCACCGAAGAGGAGATTGGCGACGCTTTCCGGCTGGCGTCGTTTCTGCACATGCAGGGCACGGCGGGAAGAGACAAGGTAACGCTGATGCTTCCCAAGGCGTGGAGCGGGGTGGAGGTCTGGACGAAGCAGGATTTCGAGGAGAGCCTGGGAAAGAGCGAAGAACTGGGACTGAAGGTGGTGGTGGGCGAGCGGGTGAAACTGGCGAACTACCGCTCACCGAAGGAGGCTTGTCAGGATCGTGTGTTTCTCGCGGTGGCGAGGAAAGGCGATGCTGACGGGGCCGCGGAGAAGGCGGCGCTGCTGCGGCGCGCGGGATATCCGGTGGCGGTGGTGAACTTCCCGCCGCAAACGGTGCTTTCGCGCTATATGCAATTCATTCATCACGTCGTGTTCGGGATGGGCTACCTGCGGAAGATGAACTTTGTGACGCAGCCGTCGGTGGAACTGTACAAGGCGATTACGAGCCGGGTGGCGGCGGAAGGGAAAGACGCCGGCGGGTTGGAGAAAACGTCGCTTTGGCGCGAGGTGAGGGGCGGGCCGAAGCAGGCGAAATTTCCAGGCGGGATCACGCTGTATTACAACCAGGTTCCGGTGGAACCCGCGCCCGAGGCGAAGACCGCTCCGGAGATCTATGCCTCGCTGTGCCGTCAACTGATGGCGGGGAACTCCGTGTCTTACGCGGAGCTTACATTTTTCGGGGACCTGCGCTATTCGGCAAACGGGAGGGCAGTGAGGAAGGTGATGGATCAGGCGGCGGAGCGGCTGTTCCGGGGATGCTGGAAGATGCCCGTGGATGTGTATGAGGGTCCGGCGATGAACCATTCGTACCACGAGATGGTAATCGGGCATGGAGGCGCGTTCAGCACCGTGATGATCGCGGAGAAGGGGGAACGAATCCCGGAGGTGGATTATACAGCCGACTATCACCGGGCGCAGTTTCTGGCGACACAGGCGGCGCTGGCGGAGCGGGGGCGAGCGGTGGTGGCGCTGGTGCTGAAGGATTGCGGGGAGGAGACGCGGAAGGCGCTCGATGGTTTTTTCCGCGAGGCGCTGCGCTTTGCCAAGAGGTGACGGACACCCGCGCGGTTGCTTCCCATCGCGAATATGTGACTAAACTGTAAGGTTCTATGGCGAAGTTCAAGCCGGTGCGGCGAAAGGACAAGAACCTGCCGCAAAAGCCAGGGGCTATCCCCTGCGCGATTCTGATTCTGACGGGGATTGCACTGTTGAGTTTGCTCTTCTATGCGGTCCTCGGTTCCAGTGTGAAATAAATGAGAGTTGACCTGCGGGAACCGGACCAGTTGCGTCCGGTTCGAATTGAACCCGGATATCTGCTGACGGCCGAAGGGTCGGCGATGGTGACGTTCGGCAACACGAAGGTGCTGTGCGCGGCAACGGTGGAAGAGACGGTGCCTCCGTTTCTGCGAAACCAGGGAAAGGGCTGGGTGACGGCGGAATATTCGATGCTGCCGCGGGCGACGGCGACGCGCACGCAGCGCGAGGTGAACAAGGGACGTCAATCGGGAAGAACACTGGAGATTCAGCGGCTGATCGGGCGGTCCTTGCGGGCGGTGGTGAACATGGAAGCGCTGGGAGAGAGATCGGTGATTGTGGACTGCGACGTGATCCAGGCGGACGGCGGGACGCGAACGGCGTCGATCACGGGGGCGTATGTCGCGATGGCGATCGCGATGAAGCAACTCGTCGACTACGGGCAGTTGAAGAAGCCGCCGTTGCGTGATCATGTGGCGGCGATCAGCGTGGGGATTGTGGGTGGGGTAGGGATGCTCGATTTGTGCTACGAGGAGGATTCGCGGGCGGAAGTGGACGCGAACGTGGTGCTGACCGGGAGCGGACAGTTTGTGGAGTTCCAGGCGACGGCGGAGCGCAATTCGTTCGACGATGAGCAGATGGGACAACTGGTGCGGCTGGCGCGGAAGGGTGTGACGGAACTGGTGGAGTTGCAGAAACAGGCGCTCGAGGCGGCGCGGTGATCCTCCACGGCGCGACGACGAATGCGGGGAAACTGCGTGAGTTCCGGCATGCAGCCGGACAACTGGGCGCGGATGCGTTCCGCGTCGAGGCGTTGCCGGGGATGAAGGAGATCCCGGCTCCCGAGGAGACGGGCGCGACATTCGAGGAGAATGCGGTGCTGAAGGCGTCGTACTACAGCGGCTTCAGCAAGGGACTGGTGTTTGCGGACGATTCCGGGCTCGAGGTGGACGCCTTGGGCGGCGAGCCGGGAGTGGAATCGGCGCGCTATTCGGGCCTAGGGGCGACGGCGGAGAAGAACAACCGGCTGCTGCTCGAGAGGCTGGCGGGAGCAGAGGACAGGCGGGCGCGGTTTGTGTGCGTGATTGCCCTGGCGCGGAAAGGCGAAGTGGTCCGCACGTTTCGCGGGACCGTGGAAGGGGAGATCATCGGAGAGATGCGCGGCGGGAATGGCTTCGGCTATGATCCGCTGTTCTACTGTCCGGCGTTCGGATGTACGTTTGGGGAGGCGACGGCGGAGATGAAACTGCGCGTCAGCCACCGGGGGGAGGCAGTGCGGCGGATGTTGGATTTCCTGAGATCTTGCGCCATTGCGTAGGGCTCGTCATTCGAATCTTCCTCACCGTAGCCGAACGAAGCCGCCGGCGGCGTGGTCGGGGTTCGAAGAGTGCGTGGTATTCCATCAGGCGCCGCAGGCTTTCTTCAGGTCAAAGGTCTTTCAGGATCGCTTGAAGCGTTCCCCTTATCATCTCTGATAAAGAGACTGGCCGGCCTTATCGGGGTAGCGGGGCAAGAGAAGTAAGAGGAAAGCCGCAAGGCAAGTGACCGCGGAGAGAAGCGTGAGGAGGGCGGTGTAGGAATGAGTGGCGTCGAAGACGCGGCCCATGAGGATGGGGCCGATGGCTCCGGCGATGGCGTAAGCGGTCCATGTGAATCCGTAGAGAGTAGAGAAGACATGGAGGGTGAAATAGCGAGTGAGCAGGTAGGGGGTGACATCGGCTTCGGCGCCGAGGCCTAAGCCGATCAGGGCGGCGGCGAGCATTCCGGTCTCCGCGCGGGAGGCGGCGGCGAGGAGGAGAATGCCGGCGGCGGCTCCGAGTTGGAGCAGGAAGGCAACCAAGGGTCCGAAGAAGCGGTCGAGGAGGTGGCCGGTGAGGAGGCGCCCCATGAGGCTGGCGGCTCCGAGGATGGAGAGGGCGAAAGCGGCGCGATCCGGACTGACGCCGCGATCGGTAAGTAACGGGGAGAGATGGGTGATGGCTCCGTTCACGGCAATGGAGCCGAGGAAGAGGGCGCTGACGAGGATCCAGAATGGGCGCGAGCGGAGCCCGGCTGTAACGGAGCCGCCGGTATTCTTTGGATGCCGGCGCAGCCCGCTTTGAGGATTCTCGCGGACGAATAACGCCGTTAGGGGCAGGCCGAAGAGGAGGACGGCGATACCGAGGACGAGATAGGCGGACCGCCAGCCATGGGAATCGATGAGACGTTGCGCGAGGGCGGGAAAGAGGATGGCTCCGGCTCCGGTTCCGGCCACGACAAGGGCGAGTGCAATGCCCCGGTTGCGCGTGAACCAGCTTGCGACGGCGCGTGAGTAGCCCATCTGGGTGGCGCCGTTTCCCACAAGGCCGAGGAGAAAAAAGATCAGGTAGAGATGGAGGAGGTTGGGAGTCAGAACAGCAAGAGAGCCGAAGGCGGCGCCGTAAACGGCCATGCAGGCGAGCACGACCGGACGGGCTCCGTAGCGATCGAGAAGGCGGCCGAGGATGGGTGAGGAAACCGCCACGGTCATGGCGGCGATGCCGAAGGCAGTGGAGATCTCCTGGCGGCTCCAGCCGAACTCCAGGCTGAGGGGCTTGAGGAAGACGCTGAAGGTGAAGACGAAGAGCGAGCCGAAGCTCACCATGACGCCGCAGAATGCCGCGGCAACCACCAGCCAACCGGGGTAAAGGCGGGTCTTCGGGGAGCTATTCACGGACGTAGCCATGGGCGGCGGTACGTTTGCCTCCTTCGCGATGAGCGCCGTCAGAGAGGGCGTGGACTCCCGTGGCGTCGATCCAGCGGTTATAGAAATTGAACAGGGCGCAGACGGTGACGGCGAAATAGATGGCTTCGTCCGTCCAGCCCACGGCGTAAAGAGGCTGCATGTCGTCCGCGGTGATGCGCGGCGAGGCATGATTCACTTTGCCGATGAAGCGGAAAAGAGCTTTCTCTTTTTCGCCGATGGGCGACGATTCGAGATCGCGGAGTACGCTCCATACCAGTTCCTCTCCGCCGAGCAATTCCGCCGCGACCGCGGCGTGGGATTTCAGTCAAAACGGGCAGTGGTTGTGGTAGGAGGTATAGGCGGCGATCAACTCACGCCAGCCCGGAGCGATAGGGGCGGGGCCGCGCATGATCTCCTGGGTGAACCGGGCGAGGTGTCCGGTGGCCTGGGGGAGATAGGCGAAGAGATGCCAGATCTGGGGGTACTCCTTGCCGAGGCGCTGCATGGCCTGAAGGTTGTCGAAGTAGGGTCCGGGCTTGGGATCGTTTTCGACATCAGGCAGAAACATGGGGTCCATGGGATGATCTCGAATCTCAGAATAGAATTTTCAGGGCGAGTTGAAATACGCGCGGCGGACCGGCTTCGAGGATACGGCCGAAGTTGGGGGAGACGAGGTCGTTGACGGGTACGCCGAAGTTGGAGTGGTTGGTGACGTTGAAGCCCTCGATGCGAAACTGGGCGCGCACTCGTTCGGAGAAAGGGATGGCTTTGAACAGCGAGAGGTCGAGGTTCCCCTGGCCCGGGGCGCGGGCGATGTTCCGGCCGGCGTTGCCAAAGCGGCCGGCTTCCGTGATGGCGTCCAGGCGGCGGAAAGCGGATGGAGAGACCCATTGCTCGACGGTTCGGGGACCGGCGTCAGGATTGGCGATGAGGTCAGGGCGGCTGGCGGCGAACCCCGTGATCTCGGGAGTGGAGCCCTGTTGGGCGACATTGCGCGTGTCGTATACGGTGAAGGGAGTCCCGGAGGCGACGGTGGCGATGGCGTTCCATTGCCAGCCCGTGGCGATGACCCGAGCGGCCCCTCGCAACTGCCCGCCGAAGGGCAGTTCCCAAGTGAAGGCGGCAGTCCAGCGATGACGGGCATCGAAAAGGGAGGGGCCATGCTCGGCGCGAAGGTCGAAGGGGTTCTGCGCGAGGTCATTCTCACCGGAGACGAGACGGGGCGCGGAGCCGGCAACGTTCATGGATGAGACGTAGTCGAGGGTTTTCGAGAGCCAGTAGGAGGTGCTGAAGGTGAATCCACGGTGGAAGCGGCGGGATAGGGTGGTCTGGAGGGCGTGATAGGTGGAGTTCGTGGAGTAATCGATGAGGCCCACGGAGGAGAAGTTGCAAGGCCCTCCGGAGGGGGGACAGCCGGCGTGAATTCGCCGCGCGTCGACGGGGAGTTGAGCGGTTTGCGGGGAGTAGACAGCGGGATTGCCTTCGATGAAGCGCGGGACGCGGGTTCCCTTGGTTCCCACGTAGCGGACCTCGAGGAGGACATCGCCGGGCAGGGCGTGCTGGACGGAGGCGTTCCAATCCTGCGCATAGGGGGGACGGCTGCCCGGATTTTCGGTGAGCATGGTGACAGGCATGGGAAACAATCCTGGATGGAAGGGGACGCCCGTGGCTCCCCAAGGGTCGGTGTAGTTGAGGGCAGGGGGACCGATCTGCACGGCCTGGAGCCAGGGAATGGCGCTGACGGCCGCCTGCATGGGCATTCCAGTTCCATTGGAGAAAAGGTCATAGAAGATGCCGTACGCGGCGCGGAGGCTGGTGCGGCCGCGGCCGGTGGGATCAAAGGCGAGACCGATCCGCGGCATGAAGGCTTTCTTGTAGATATCGAGGATGCGCTTTGACACGCCGGCGTCGCCGGGAACGAGAATGCCCGGCGGGGCATCGGGAAAGATTGTGGATTGCCGTCCGGGGGCGAATTGATTGAGGCGGCCGCGGACTTCGGCGAAGGGGGAGTCGATGTCGTAGCGCACGCCGTAGTTCAGAGTGAGACGGGAAGAGACGCGCCATGAATCCTGGGCGTAGCCGCTCGCTTCGAAGCTGCGCAGACCGCGCTGGAAATCGCCGCCACCCTGGAAGAAGACGACCGGAAATCCGATGAGGAAGTTGGCGAACGAGTTGTTCGTAGGGAAAGGGGCGAAGACGAAGAATCCGTTCGCCGCGATGCCCTGGCTGATGTTGATCCGGGTGCGGCGGAAATCGCCGCCGAGCTTGAGGGTGTGCGCGCCGCGCACCAGGGAAAGCGCCTCGTAGATCTCGAAGCCGCTCTGCGCGCTGTTGCGGGGGCCGGTGATGGGATTGCCGACGCTCGCATAGCCGTTGACGATGAAATAGGGTGGACCGAGGGCGGGCTGGAACGTATTGTCGTATTGGAAGCCAAGGGAGCGCGGGGTTTCATGATTAAAGCGCTTGTCGAAGAGAAACTCTTCGCGGAAGAACGCGGCGCGGAGATTGTTGAGAGCGCGGGGACTGAACAGGTGGGTGTGCGAAAGGACGGCGGAGTGGGTGCGGATGTCGTCGCCGGTAGGGAAGCCGGGCACGTCGGCCCCGCGGATGGATAGCGGGTTGAAGTTCGAACCGGAGGAGATGGCGTAGCGAAAGGCGAACTGGTCCTGCTGCCGGGCGATGGCGTCGATGCGGATGCCGCCCTGTTCGGTGTCGTTACGCTGGATCTCGGTTGCCGTGTAGAGGGAGGGGGAGACGTTGCCGAGCGGATAGTAGTTGAGGACGCGCAGGGAGACGGGGTTGAGCATCGTGCTCGGGATGCGGTTGCCGGGGAAGGGCTGGCCGGTAAGGAAGTTCAGCAGGAGGTTATGCGTACTGGGATCCTGGAGGGCGGAGAAATCTCCGGCTCGTTCGGCTGGGGTGGGCACGGTGGCGGTTTTGGTGACTCCCTGGTGGTTTCGAAAGCCTTCGTAGTATCCGAAGAAGAAGAGCTTGTTGGCGCGAATGGGGCCGCCGAGCGTGGCTCCGAATTGATGCTGTTTGAGCGGTTCGACACTCGCTGAAAAGAAGTTGCGCGCGTCGGCCACGTCGTTGCGGCCGAAGTAGTAGGCCGAGCCGTGAAAACTGTTGCCTCCCGAGCGAGTGATGACCGAAACGGAGGATCCGCTGGTGGAGCCATACTCGGGCGGAGCGGTGTGGGTGAGTATGCGGAACTCCTGTACGGCGTCGATGGGGGTGCGGATAGCGAAGCCGCCGTCCATGCGGTTAACGTTACGGACGCCATCGAGCAGATAGTTATTCGATTCGGGGCGCTGTCCGTTCACGGCGAAGGATTGGGTGGCCTTGATGGAGCCGCCCGCGCTGATGAGGCCGTTGGTGAGTGGGACGACGCCGGCCTGGAGTAAGCCGAGTTGGGCGAAGTTGCGGCCGTTGAGGGGCAGGTCAGTGATCTCGCGTTCGGTGACGGTTTGGCCGAGCGTGTTGGAATCGCGGTCCACCGTTTCGGCTGCGGCGGAGACATCGACACGATCCTTGCCCGTGATGACGAGTTCGAGCGAGAGGCGGAGGGTACGGCCGATTTCGACTTTCACTTGCGGGAGGTGCAGAGTGGTGAACCCGGCAGCCTCGACGGAGAACTCGTAGTCGCCGGCAGGGAGCGCGGGGAAGATGAAGAGGCCGGCGGCAGTGGTGGTGCGGATCTGGCTTTGGCCGGTCTGCTTGTCCGTCGCGGACACGCGGGCGCCGGGGACAGTCGCTCCCGATGGGTCGGCAACGGCGCCGCTGATGGCGCCGGTGGGCTCTTGCGCCGCGGCGGCAGACAGGAGCAGAGGCAGAAGGAGCGCGGAATGGCGCAGAGATGGATGGATTCGCATTCCCAGCAAGGTGGGAGCAGGATACCAGCGGGGGGTTCAGCGGGACAATAATGTGTTTGTACTACCGCGGGCCGAAGCTCAGGATGTTGGGTCCGGCGGCGACGGCGATGTACTGCTTGCCGCCGGCCAGGTAGGTCATGGGGGAGGCGCGCCAACTGTGGCCGTCGCCGAGTTCGGTGGAGGCGTTGGTCTGGACGTGCCAGAGGTCCTTGCCGGTATTGGCGTCCACGGCTGAGAAGGCTCCGCTGTCTTCACCGAAAAAGACAATGCCGCCGGCGGTGGAGAGGACGCCGCCCCAGCTATCGGCGCCGCCGGTTTGCGGGACTTCCCAGACGCGCCTGCCGGTTTCGATGTCGAGAGCGCGGAGAAACATCCGGCCCGGTTCGACAGCGATGGGTTTGGGATTCCAACTGGGCGGTTTGACATAGACGCCGCAGGCTTCGCGCGTCATGAGATAGAACCAGCCGGTCTGAGGGCTGAGCGCGACGGAGGGCCAGTTGGTTGCGCCCAAAACATTGGGACACACTTTTGTTCCGGCGCGCGTAGGTTCCATGCCGGGGACGAGGATGGGGCGGCCGTCTTTGCCGATGCCGGCGGCCCAGGTGAGGCGGTCGACGAATTTTTCGGCGAGCAGGAGTTCGCCGTTCACGCGATCGAAGACGTAGAAGAAACCGTTGCGGTTGGCCTGGACGAGGAGTTTGCGCTCGCGCCCGCGGAAGGGGCGGTTGACCACCAGCGGGGTCTGCCCGCCATCCCAATCGAAGAGATCGTGCGGGGTGAACTGGTAGTGCCAGCGCAGTGCGCCGGTGGCGGCGTCGAGCGCGAGGACGCAGGCGGTGTAGAGATTGTCGCCCTTGCGCTGGTCGCCGCTCATGGCGGGGTAGGGGTTGCCGACACCCCAGAAGACGGTGTTTGTTTCGGGGTCGAAGGTGCCGGTCATCCAGGTGGCTCCACCGCCGCCGTAGTTGGCGAGGTCAGTGCCTTTCCAACCTTCGGACAGGGGTTCTCCTGG
Source organism: Bryobacterales bacterium (assembly GCA_026954325.1). Taxonomy (GTDB): domain Bacteria; phylum Acidobacteriota; class Terriglobia; order Bryobacterales; family Bryobacteraceae; genus CADEFT01. The sequence goes on from JAIXKK010000170.1 coordinate 21,278, forward strand.
GAGGGGAACGGTGAAAAAACGCCAGACGCGTTCTCCGGTGGAGGCTTTGTAGGCGCTGAGGAATCCGCGAACGCCGAGGTCCCCGCCGGAGACGCCGGCCACGACCAGATCGTTCACCACCAAGGGAGCGGAGGTGTTGCCGTAGTTCTTGTTGTCGAGCCCTTCGGGAATGTCCACCTCCCAGAGGAGTTGTCCGGTGACGCGATGGAGGGCGAGGAGGCGGGCGTTGTCGGTGACGAGGAAGACACGATCGCCGAGAACGGCGACGCCGCGATTGGCGCCTTTGGCGGGGTCGCCGCGAACCCCTTCGCCGCGGGGGCGCTGATAGTGCCAGATGGTGCGCCCGGCGCGCGCATCGAGGGCGAACACCTGGTTGGGTCCGGTAACGTACATGACGCCGTCCACGACGACGGGAGTGGCTTCAATGACGAAGTGGTTGATGGGGAAGACCCACTGCAAGGCGAGGTCTTTCACGTTCGAGGTGTTGACCTGATCGAGCGGGCTATGGCGATTGCCGCCGATGTTGCCGTGGTAGGTGGGCCAATCGCCTGCCTGGGGAGCGGCGATTCGAGAGAAAGAGATTCCTGTTTCGTTTTCGAGCGGACGGCCTGTCTCGCCGGGCCGTGGACCGGTGAGGGAACTGAGAAATGCCACCACATCGCGGCACTCGGTGGGGGCGCAGGTTGGAGGCGGCATGAGGGAGGCGGCCTCGGTTTGCACCGCGGCGATTTCGCGCTGATCGAGCAGATGGAAGCGGCCGTCAAAATCCTGAAGCTGGAGGCTGTAACGGCTGCGATTGCGCGCGAAGCCGCGAAGGACAGGACCGGCGCGGAGGGAGACGCGAACGACCTCATAGCCGGGCTTTATGGCCGCGGACGGGTGGAGCACAGCCTCCTGGAGGCCGGGAAGCGTCATTTCGCGGCCGGCCGCGGAGAGGTCGGGTCCGGCGGGCTTGCCGCGGCCCCTCGCCATGTGGCACTGGCCGCACCTGCCCTCAGAGAAGAAATAGCGCTCGCCGGCGGCGGGGTCGCCGGGGGCATGCGCTTCGGAAGCCGAGGCATTGAGGGAACGCACGAACGCCGTCACGGCCTGAAGTTCGCCGGCGGGAAGGGCGAAGGCGGGCATTCCGCCCGAGGGAACGCCGTTGCGGATGAGGGAGCGGAGTTGGTCAATGGATTGGGAGCGGACGCGGCGGTTGGCGGTGAGATTCGGCCCGCGCTCGGTTCCATGGCCGTCGCCATGGCAGACGGCGCACTGGCGGATGAACACCTCGCGGCCATCCTGGGCCGCCGGCAAGGCGGCGAAGCAGAGCAGGTAGATGGTCAGCTTCATGTTCTTGTGATTGTAGCCGAGGGCTGCAAGTTCGAATGCGCCCACTTTCGGCGGCTCTTGTGTTTTCGCAAGTTTGCGAATAGGCTGGATGCCGAGAACGGCCGTCGTCCTTTACCGCGAAGAAGACGGATCATGCCCATTCCTGGAGCGGATTGCGGCGCTCCCTGAAAAGACAAAGGACAAGCGCAAGATTCTCGAATCACGGACCAAGGTGGGGCTGACACAAGCCCAACCCGGTAAGTTGACCGGCACGACCGCGCCGGTAATCTGCCGCCTGGAGGACGCAGACTACGAAGGGCATTCCCTGGCGATGCTCCGCCGCATCGGGGCGGCTCTGAACAAGCCGGTGGAAATCCGCTTCGTTCCCATCCGGCGTTCCGCATAACAGACTGGGGTCAGTGCCGCGGTAACGCCGGCCTCAACCGTTCAGCCCCGATCCGAAGACCCAACCTGAGCGCGGCGCGGAGATCGATGACTCGGCGGATGAGTAGAGTAAGATAAGAATTAATGGGTTTATGTGCTGCGCAGGGGTTTCGCGCGCAATTCTGGTTGTTGATCGGAGCGACTTTTCTCGGGTTCCTTGGCATCGGAACCGTGCTTCCCAGCATTGCGCCGCATGTCCGCCACGATCTTGGCGGATCGGATCAGACGGTGGGCTTCGTCATCGGAAGCTTTTCCTTCATCGCGCTGGTGAGCCGGCTGTTTTCAGGGCCGCTCGCTGACCGGCGGGGGCGGAAGGTTGCCTTTCTCACAGGGTTGTTCAGTTGCTCGGTGGCGGGCGGGATCTACCTGCTGCCGCTCGGAATTCTCGGCGCTTATCTCGGGCGCATGCTGCAAGGGTTCGGAGAGGCGTGCCTGTATACGGGGGCGGCGGCATGGGTGGTGGAGATGGCGGGAATCGAGCGCAGCGGGCAGGCGCTCGGATACCTGAGCAGCGGCATCTGGGGAGGGATTTCGGCGGGCCCCGTGGTGGGGCAGTGGCTTGGAACGTTCGAACATGCCGCCATGATGCAGGTTGGCGCGGCGCTGGCCGCTTGCGCCATTCTGTTCTATATTGCCGAAGACTACCGCCCGGAGGATCATCCTCCGCGGCGCAGGTTGATGCCGGTATCGCTGCTGGCGCCGGGAGTGGCCGTGGGATTCGTGAATGTGCACTATCCGGTGGTGGCGGGCTTTCTGATTCTGCACCTGTCGCGGTACGGAAATGCGGGGCCCACGGCTTTTTCCGCCTACGCGCTGGCCATTCTGCTTTCGCGATTCTTTCTTGGTGGATTGCCGGACCGGATCAATCCCGGCATCACGTACTACGGCGGCATTACGCTGATGGCGTTCGGGCTGATTGCGATTGCCAAGGGGCCGGGTCCGATGGGCGCGGTGCTGGCTACGGCGCTGCTCGGATTCGGGTTTTCATTCCCTTGGTCTTCGGTAGCCTCGACCGTGCTGCGGCAGACTCCGGATGGCGAGCGGGGTTCGGTGGTCGGATTTCTGAGCGCTTTCTTTGATCTGTTCGTGGGGATCAGTTCGTTTGCCGCGGGCACGGTGGCGAAAAAATTCGGATATTCGGCTGCTTTTGTAATGAGCGCGGCGGCGCTGGGCGCGGCGGCCGTGGCCGGCCGGTATGTGTTCCCCGAGGCTGACATTGCCAGCCCGCCGGAACCGGTGTTCGAAACCACCAGGTAGCGCCCTGTTCAGTTCGGTTTGCGCTGTAGCGGCGCGAGGGGCGCGGCCAATTCCATTCGCCCCCATGTAGAGTCGTCATCCCCACGTCCGTAAATGAGAAAATGGCCGCCGTAATCTCCCCCGTCGGGATCGGTGTGGACGATTTCCACGCCATAGACGTCGCCGATGCGCGGGGCGTGCCATTGTGTGCTGCTCGCGCCGAACGTGGGCGCCATGGCCACGCGGGCTTCGAGGATGAAGTCGCCCCTGCCGGTGTTCCAGGGATTCATGCGGAGGGCGTAGTCGACGGCCTGTTTTGGGAGCGGCTGCTCGATGTATGTTTTCCCGGGAGCGCCATGACGCCACCACGCGCCGTAGGGCGGCTTCCGCGCATCGATGACGAAGCAGAAGGCGTTGTCGCCCTCGCCGAAACTCTTCGACGCCGGGAGTCGCGGAGCCTCGAGGAACCAGCAGACGGCGTCCTTGTAGTACCAGCGTTTCGGCTCATGGCGGGGGTCGGTGACGTCGTTGGCGTTGTCCTTCACCTCGGCGCCGAGGTAGAGATAGTGATCATCCCAGGCCATGTAGTAGCGGGCTTGCAGGTCGTCTTCGATGGGGGGCTCGCCGCCGTGATCGGTGAGGCGGTTGCGCGCGGGATCGTACCACGGAGCCTGGCGAATGCGCGGCATGTCCCAAACACCATCGGTGAACGCCATGTCTCTCCATTCCATCAGGCTGCCGTCAATCACCGGCGCGTGGAGGAGACGCGGGACGTGGATGGTGTAGTTGTAGGGATCGGCGGGCTTCTGCCCGGCGGCAGGCAGGGCGCAGCTTAGAAACAGGCAGGGGAGGAGAGGCCGGCGGATGGGCATGAAAAGGTCAAGTCTACAACGGAATCAGCTATCGTAAAAGCAGGTCCATTGCCGAGTGTAGAAGAGGGAATTCATGGCATATCCCGTTTGGCGCTCGCGAGTGCGAGTTTGCCTTGGCGCGCTCCTGTTGAGCGCGCTGCCGCTTTACCTGATTGCGCAAGCCCCGTCCGGCGGCCGGGGGCAAAAGAAGAGTCCGCCCGCGCGACGGAATTTTCTGATCAGCCGCGCGGTGCCTGATCCCGCCGCCGTGGAGCGCGGACAGAAACTGTTCGTCGCCGATTGCGGCTTCTGCCACGGGTCAAAGGCGAACGGCGGAGAGAACGGCCCTGACCTGGTGCGATCGGTGCTTGCGCTGCAGGATGAAGGCGGCGATCAGATCGGTCCGGTGATCCTGAAGGGGCGGACGGAAAAAGGGATGCCGGCGTTCGCGCTGACGAGCGGGCAGATCAAGGACATTGCCGCGTTTCTGCGCGCCCGGCAGCAGGCGGCCATTGATCGCAACGCGTACAAGATTCAGAACGTGGCCACCGGGGACCCGAAGAAGGGCAAGGCGTATTTCGAGAGCAAATGCGGCTCCTGCCATTCGCCGGAAGGCGATCTGAAGGGCATCGCCGGCAAGTACGACCCGGTGGCGCTGCAATCGCGGTTCCTCTATCCGGAATCACATGCGAGACGCGGCGCGGGTGGGAACCGGATCCCCACCCCGGTGACGGTGACGCTCGCTTCGGGGCGCAGGATCTCGGGCGAACTCGAGTACATCGATGATTTCAACGTGGCGCTCCGCGATTCCTCGGGCGAGTATCATTCGTTCGAGCGCGGCGCGGGAGTGAAAGTGGAGGTGAAGGATCCCCTTGCCGGCCATCTCGCGCTCCTCAAGCAGTACACGGATCAAGACATGCACAACCTGACAGCCTACCTGGTGACCCTGAAATGAAGATCCACATCCTGCTTTCCGCCGCGCTGCTGGCCGGGAGCCTCGGCGCGCAGATGCTCGATCCGGCGAAACTGCTGAAGCCGCCCACGGACACCTGGCCGACCTACAACGGGGATTATTCCGGCAGGCGGTTCAGCCCGCTCGCGCGGATCAATGCTTCGAATGTTACGGCGATGAGCCTGGCGTGGGTGTTTCGCGCCGGCACGGGGCCGGGCGCCGGTGGATCGAACACGCAGATCAAGGCGACGCCTCTCGAGGTGAACGGAGTTCTCTACTTCGCGGTTCCCGATTACGCCTGGGCGGTGGACGCGCGCACGGGGCGCGAGTTGTGGCGCTACAAGTGGGAGACGCGCGGCGGCATCCACATCGGCAACCGCGGGTTCGGCATGTACGGGGACTGGCTGTATTTCGAGACGCCGGACAACTATCTGGTCTGCCTCAACGCGAAGGACGGGACGGAGCGCTGGCACGTGGAGATCGCGGATGTGAAGCAGGAGTACTTTTCCACGCCGGCGCCGGTGATTATCCGGAATCATGTGATTGTGGGCGTGGGCGGGGATTCGCTGGATGTGCCCGGATATCTGGAATCGCGCGATCCGGAGACGGGCAAGGTGCAGTGGCGCTGGAATACAACACCGCGCAAGGGCGAACCCGGGGCGGAAACGTGGCCGAACAAGGACGCCATGGAACACGGCGGCGGGATGACGTGGATGCCGGGGACATATGATCCGGAGTTGAACCTGTATTATCTGGGCACCGGCAATCCGAATCCGGTGATGGCGGGTCAGGGACGGAAGGGCAACAATCTCTGGACGTGCTCGATCGTGGCGTTGAATCCGGATACGGGGAAGATGGCGTGGTATTTCCAATCTTCTCCCCACGACACGCACGATTGGGATGCGGTGCAGACTCCGGTGCTGATTGACGGCGAGGTGGATGGCAAGCCGCGCAAACTGCTGGCGCAGGCGAGCCGCAACGGGTACTACTTCCTGCTGGACCGCGCGACGGGGAAGAATCTGGTGTCGAAGCCGTTCATCCCCATCAACTGGTCAAAGGGCGTGGATTCGCGCGGAGAGCCGGTTCCGGACCCGGACAAAGAACCGAAGACCGACGGTACGCTGGTGATTCCCGGCGCAAACGGAGCCACGAACTGGCCGGCGCCCGCGTTCAGCCCGAAGACGGGTCTGATGTACGTGAATTCGCAGGAGTCGTACAGCCTGTTCTATTTGACCGATACGGACGAGAAGCCGGAAGGCTACGGCGGACGGGATTCGGGGTTGTGGTGGAAGAGCATGCTGACGGCGCTCGACTACAAAACGGGAAAGATCCGCTGGCGGCACACCTATGACGGGCGCGGTTCGGGGATGTCGGGAGTGCTGACGACGGCGGGGAACCTGGTTTTTGCGGGCGACCCGGTGGGGAACCTGATCGCCTTCGAGGCGGCGACGGGAAAGATACTGTGGCACTGCCGGTTGACCGCTCCCGTGGCGAACGGGCCCATGACGTACGAACTGGACGGACGGCAATATCTGGTGGTGGGTTCGGGGGATCTGCTGTACGGATTTACCATGCTGCGGTGAGCCTCGGTGGCCCTAGCAGCACTTGGCCCGCATGTATCTGGCTTTGAGGCGATGTTCGCTGAAGCGGCGCCATTCCTCCGCGGAGTGCGCGGCGCCGTGGGCGGCGAGATGGCGTTGGTAGGCGTTCTCATCGGCCAGTTCCTTGAGCAGGCCGGTGAGGATCTTGAAGAAACGGCGGAGCGCGGTCATACTTCCTCCGGATCGAGTTGGGAGAGCACGAAGGGGGATTCGCTCACCTTGGCTTCGCGGGTGCCGCGCAGGATGCCGGCCCAGAGCCGGAGCGAGTCGAGCAGGATGGCGGTGACGAGGATGAGGAAGATGCCGCAGACGGCGGCATCGAGGCGGTTGTTGAAGATCAGTGTTTGGGTTTCGACCATGCGGCTTGCCGCGACTTTGCCTGAGTCCATCAGGTTCCGCAACTGATCAGCCTGGGAAAGGAACCCGATGCGCGGCAGCGGGGAGAAGATCTTCTGCCAGGCGGCGGTGTAGGTGACGGCGACGAGCCAGACGAGGGGAGTGACGGTGATCCACAGGTATTTCGCTCCGTGCATCTTTAAGAGGATGGTGGTGGCCACGCAGAGAGCGATGGCGGCGAGAAGCTGGTTGGCGATTCCGAAGAGCGGCCAGAGGGAGTTGATGCCGCCGAGCGGGTCTCGTACCCCCTGGATGAGGAAATAGCCCCAGGCGAGAACGATAAGCGCGCTCGAACCAATGACGCCGGGCATCCAACTGGTCTCGCCGAGTCTTTGGTGAACGTTGCCGAGGAGGTCTTGAAGCATGAATCTGCCGACCCGGGTTCCGGCATCGATGATGGTAAGAATGAAGAGCGCCTCGAACATGATGGCGAAGTGATACCAGAAGCCGATGATGGCCTTGCCGCCGCCGCTGGCTGCGAAGATGTGCGCCATGCCGAGGGCGAGGGAGGGCGCTCCGCCGGTGCGGTAGAAGAGGGTCTCCTCACCCACGTCCCGGGCGAGGCCTTCCATCTGTTCGGCGGTGACGGGGAAGCCCCAGCCGCTAATGGTAGCCGCGGCTGCCCGCGGCGTGTTGCCGACGATGCCGGCCGGGGAGTTGACCGCGAAGAACACCCCGGGCTGAAGAACGCTGGCGGCGATCATCGCCATGATGGCGACGAAGCTCTCAAGCAGCATCGAGCCGTAGCCGACCGGCCAGACGTGCCACTCCTTGGCGATCATCTTCGGGGTGGTTCCGGAGGAGATGAGCGCATGAAATCCGCTCATCGCGCCGCAGGCGATGGTGATGAAGCAGAAGGGAAAGATCTTGCCGGCGAAGATGGGGCCCGTGCCGTCGGCGAAGCGGGTGAAGGCGGGCAGTTCGAGGTTCGGGCGTACGAACAAAATGCCGAGGCCGAGCAGGAGAACGACGCCGAGTTTGACGAACGTGCTGAGGTAATCCCGCGGGGCGAGGAGCAGCCAGACCGGGAGAGCGCTGGCGAAGAAGCCGTAGAGGATCACGGCTACCGCCAGGGCCATGCCGCCCAGCGTGAACCACGGGGCGAGCGTTTCCGATTGGGCGACAGCCTGGCCGGCGAAGATGCTCGCCATGACGAGGACGAAGCCGATGAGGGAGACCTCGAGCACTTTTCCGGGACGCCAGTATCGCAGGTAGATGCCCATGAAGACGGCGATGGGCATGGTGGCGGCGATGGTAAACGTGCCCCAGGGGCTTCCCTTGAGGGCGTTGACCACCACCAGGGCCACGACGGCGAGGAGGATAATCATGATGAGCAGCACGGTGAGCAGGGCGGTGAATCCGCCGAGCTTGCCGATCTCTTCGCGCGCCATCTGGCCGAGGGACTTGCCGTCGCGGCGCATCGAGCAGAACAGGATGACGAAATCCTGGACCGCGCCTCCGAGGACGGCGCCGATGATGATCCACAGGGTGCCGGGCAGGTAGCCGAACTGGGCCGCGAGCGTGGGGCCGACGAGAGGGCCGGGGCCGGCGATGGCGGCGAAGTGGTGCCCGAAGACGATCCATTTGTTGGTGGGCTCGAAGTCGTGGCCGTTGCGCAGACGCTCGGCGGGAGTGGCCCGCTCGTCATTGAGCATCATCACCTTGGCGGCGATGAACTTGGCGTAGAAGCGAAATCCGATGAGGTAGATGCAGACCGAGGCCAGAACCAGCCACATGCTGTTCACCGGTTCGCCGCGGTTCATGGCAATGGCTGCCAGGCTGTACGCCCCCAGAATCGCCAGCGCCGCCCAAGCAAGATGCCCGATGGTTTTCTTCATTGCTTTTGAATTCTATCGTGAGGGGGGTGGAGGAAGTGGAACCGAATTCCTCCCTGCCTCGTTGGAACAAGACTGATCGAGTCACTCCTGCTCGAAGTCAACGCTACCGATCGAAGAAGACATCCTGGCTGCGCTTGTCATAGCATAAGACTAGGGTATGGCAAATCTAGATTGGTCACAGTGTCCCGCCGTTGAGCGGATTCCCGGCAAAGTGAGTGGAGCCTGGGTTTTTCGCGGTACACGTGTTCCTGTGTCTGCGATCTTCGAGAACTTGAAGTGTTCCTCCATTGACGAGGTACTCGAGAACTTCCATGTCACCCGCGACCAGGTACAGGCGGTGTTGGACTTTGCCGCCAAGAGTGCGGAGGCGCCTTTGGAGCCATCGCAGGCGGCATGAAGATCATCCTGGACGAGAGCATTCCCCACAAACTTCGCCTGTTAATTGATAGCCGTCATTTTGTTGCTACAACGTGGTTCCAAGGATGGTCCGGCTTGAAGAACGGGGATCTGCTGACTGTTGCCGAACATGAAGGCTTCAACCTATTCGTTACCGCGGATCAGGAACTCCGCTATCAGCAGAACCTGACAAGGCGGAGAATCGCGATATTGGTCCTGAGCACAAACAACTGGAGTATGGTCAAGGCACGAATCGCGCAGATCATGGAAGCCATTGATGCGGCCGAACCCGGAACCCTCGCCTTTGTGAACATCAGTAATGAGCAGTAGATACTATGCCCCGGCATTCAACTGCCGGTAAAACACCACCAGATCCACCGGAGGCGGGGGATGTCCCATCGCGCGGAGCATGGCGGAAACCTGGCCGCGGTGGTGGGTTCCGTGGTTCACTACGTGGAGGATAGTCTGCCAGACGGGGATGCTGTAGGCGTTGCCTTTCAGATCCTTGTAGTGGAAGGACTCGCGCACCGATTCGTCCGTCTGGCCGGCAGCCCACTCGAGCCAGCGTTCGTGGAGTGCCGACCAGTCGTTCTCAAGGACGCTGAGTTTCATGTCCTGCTCGGGGTCGATGAAGCGGACCGGCACGTTCCCCAGGATGCGTCCGAGCCAGACGCGGTCGGCGGCGAAGATGTGAACGAGGGTTCCGAGGACGCTCTTATCCGCGTGTTTGAAATCGCGCGTCAGTTCCTCTTCATTCAATTGCGAAGCGGCTTCCACCATGCGGCGCGAGGCCCAGGCGGTGTAGCGCAAGTGGAGACGCAGGGTATCGGCGGACACGCTCATTGCTTCAGCATAGCGGCCTCGGCGGCGAGCAGTTTACGTTTGCGATCGACGCCCCAGCGGTAGCCGGCCATGTCACCGTTGCGGCGTACGACGCGGTGGCAGGGAACCGTGACCGCGACGGGATTGGTGGCGCAGGCGCGGGCCACGGCGCGAGTAGCCGACGGACGGCCGATGGCGGCGGCCACCTCGCTGTAGGAGCGCGTTTCGCCGGCCGGGATGGCTCGCAGTTGTTCGTAAACCCGGGCGCGGAAGGCGGAGACGCGCACGTCGAGCGGCAACTGATGCGCGGGTTGAGTCCCATTGACCTGGCGGGAAAGATCGGCCAGCCATTGCCGGAAGGGCTCCTGGTAGGGCGGGTTGACGGCGGTGATCTCGGCCGCGGGATATTCACCGCGGAGCGATTTCTCGAGGTCTTCCGGCGTGTCTCCGAACTCCACCGCGCAGACCCCGCGACCGGTAGCGGCCACCATCATGAGGCCTACGGCTGTTTGCTGAACGGCGTAGCGGATGGTCAGCCGCTCCGCGCCGCCGCGGTACTCCTTTGGCTTCATGCCGAGATTTGCGCCGGAACGTTCGTAGAGACGGCTGGCCGATCCGTAACCGGCTTCGTAGATGGCGTCGGTAACGGACTTCCCGGCGCGCAGTTGTTCCTTGAAGGATCCCATGCGGCAGACGTTCAGATACTGCTTGGGGCTGACCCCGACCACCGCTTTGAAAGTGCGCTGCAAGTGATACGGGCTGAGGCCGGTGCGCCGGCCGAGATCCTCGAGGGTGATGCTTTCCCCGCTGTGCTCCTCGAGATAGGCGCACAATGCCTTGATGCGGGTCAGGGAAGGATCTTCCGCGGAGAGAGGGCGGCAGCGCAGGCAGGGCCGCAAGCCGTCGCGCTCCGCCTCCCGAGGGGTATCGTAGAAGCGCACGTTCTTGCGCAACGGGCGCCGCGAAGGGCAGGAAGGCTTGCAATAGACCCCGGTTGTCATGACTCCGAAGACGAAGCGGCCGTCCTCGGCGGCATCCCGCCTCATTATTGCGTCCCAGTAGCTTTCCGTATTCTTGCTCATGCATCCAGACTAAAGCCGCCCGCTCCCGCGGACACTCCGGAAGTTGCGGTCAATTCCAGAATGCTACACCGCGGCGAACAGGCGCTGGCGGCGTTCCGCCCGTTCCGAGGTGGGGAACACACGCGGGCCGGCGTCGTGGCCGTACTGGTGCTGGTGACGGTGGCGGTGAACGGCATCCCCATGCGGCAGGAGGCAGGCGGCGCGTTACCAATCGGCCACCGAGCCGTCGCGGTGGAAGCAATCCATGGTGACTTCCGGTTCAAACGGATGTTTCGCCGCTTCGGCTTCATTGATGTCGATACCGAGCCCCGGCTTGGTAGGCGGGGGGACGCTGCCGCGGGCCACGTCGAGCGGGTCAATGAGAATGTCATTTCTCCAAGGCACGTCTGCCCGCACCACTTCCTGGATGAGGTAGTTCGGGGTGGCGAAGCCGACGTGGATGGAAGAAGCCGTGCTGACGGGTCCCTGAGGATTGTGGCAGGCCACGGCGAGGGAGTAGGTTTCGGCCATGGCGGCAATGCGGCGGGCTTCGCTGATGCCGCCGCAGTGGGAGACATCGGGCTGCACGATGGCGCAGGCGCGCTTTTCGAGCAGTTCGCGGAACTGCCAGCGGCCTACGAGGCGCTCGCCCGTGGCGATGGGGAATGGGAGCGCGCGCGACACTTCCACCAGCGCGTCCACATGCTCGGGCCAGCAAGGCTCTTCATACCAGTAGAGGTTGTATTCGGATAGAAGGCGGCCGAACTGAATGGCTGCCGCGGGCGTCGTGCGCGCATGGAGGTCCAGCATGATGTCCACCTTGTCTCCGGCGGCCTTGCGCATTTCCTCGACACAGCGGACGGCGCGCCGGATGACGGCGGGGCTTTCAATCAGTTCGGCGACGGGAATGGGCATGGCCTTCACCGCCGTGAATCCCTTTTCGAGACTCACCGCGAGGCGCTCGCCGAACACTTCGGGCTCGACCGTGAGGTAGATATCCTCCATGAGGCCGCCGCCGAGATGATCGTAAAGACGCAGGGTGTCGCGCACGGGGCCGCCGAGCAGTTCACAGACGGGCTTGCCGGCCTCCTTGCCTTTGATGTCCCACAGGGCCTGGTCGATGCCGCTCATGGCGGTCATGGTGACGATACCGCCGCGCCAGAAGTACTGGCGGTGCATCATCTGCCAGATGTGCTCGACGCGGCGCGGGTCCTGCCCGATGAGGAGCACGGAGAGATCCTCCACCGATCCCACGACTCCCTTGGTTTTCCATTCGAGCGTCGCCTCGCCCCACCCATAGAGGCCGGGCTGGTCGGTTTCCACCTTCACGAGAATCCAATTGCGCATGCGCGCATTGACCACGAGGGTCTTGATCGCGGTGATTTTCATTTTGTTTTCGTCTGCTGAACAGCATGCCGCTCCACGTCTTGCCGATGGAGCAGATCTTGTAGTCTATCAACCCGGCGCTGAAGCCGATTTCGCGGACGGCGTTCCGCGAGATCCGATTGCACGCGCGCGCTCCGCTTGGGCCACGCCACCCAGACCGCGGGCGGTTCAGGTCAATTAAAACGGCGTCCGGCTGGGATTCGCGAAGGCCGCGCAGGGATTCGCCGCCCTTCGTAACGACGGCTTCCAATTTCCAGCCCGCCTTCTCGAGTTGGGCGGCGCGCGCCGCCGCCTCGGCCTCATTCCAAAGAATCAACCGCACCCGCGCCATTGCCTTGCCCCTTTTGACTACGCTATCCATGGTCACATGCGGATCGCAATCCTGTCCGATATTCACGATAACGTGTGGAAACTCGCCGCGGCGCTCGAGTTCGCCGCCGATGCCGACATAATGATCTGCTGCGGCGATCTGTGTTCTCCCTTCGTTCTCGATCAACTGGCGCGCGGCTTTTCGAAGCCGCTTCACATTGTTTTCGGCAACAACGACGCCGACACCTTCCGCATTACCTCGAAGACGCCGAAGTATCCGCACGTGCGGCTGCGAGGCGAATTCTTCGAAGAGGAGTTCGGCGGACGGCGCGTGGCGGTGAACCATTTTGACAACATCGCCCTGGCAATCGCGCGCGGCGGGGAATACGACGCGGTGTTTTACGGACACAATCATGTGTTCGACATCCGCAAGCTGGGCGCGCGCACGCTGGCGGTGAATCCGGGGGCGATCATGGGATGCCGGTTCGACGCACAGGCCAATCGGACGGACGTAGCTTCGACCTTTGTTCTTTACGATGCGGAGACGGGAACGGCGCAAGGCTATCGAATCGAGCCCGGCGGGGAAGTGGTGGCGCACCCGTGAAGACGCAAATCGGCATGCTGCTGTATCGGCTGACGCAACGACTCGCGGGCGTATGAAGTGTTCCGGCGGATCTCGGATACGGATGTCCATTTAGCGTGGAAGACACTGGATGCGGTGCGCAGCGATTCGGCGATGGCGATTCTGCCGACGGTTACGATGGCGGAGTGTCCGGATCTGGATGTGCTGTGCGTACCCGGTGGGCCGGGGCAGGTTGCCCTGATGGACGACCTCGAGGCGCTTGAATGGATCCGGCGGCGGGGCGAGCAGGCGCAGTGGGTGACTTCCGTGTGCACGGGATCGCTATTGCTGGCGGCGGCGGGATTGCTCACGGGGTATCGAGCCGCCTGCCATTGGATGTCGCGTGATCAACTGGCGCTGTTGGGGGCCGTTCCAGCGGCCGGGCGCGTGGTGCTGGACCGGAACCGCGTCACGGGTGGAGGCGTGACCGCCGGGATTGACTTCGCGTTGCAACTGGCGGAATTGTTGCGGGATGAGACGGAGGCACGGGCAATCGGTTTGCAACTCGAGTACGATCCGGAGCCTCCGTTCGGTCCAGGCTCGCCGGACCATTGCGGGTTGGACCTCATTGTAGCCTTGCAGCGGCGGGCCAAGGGGCTGCTGGCGGCGCGGCGGGCGGCGTCGGAGCGGGCGGCGGAGCGGCTGCGAATCCGGTCACGCGGCTGTCGCTAGAAAACAAGAGGAAGGAAGTTTGCAAGTTTTTCGAAGCTTTGCGTGAATTTCAGTTGACACTGAGTTGCAAGTTGGATTCTAATGGAGTCGTTGAGGTCACGCGCCCATCATGCCGTGACCGCATTGATGAACCGGAAATTCAAACAGTCGCGTGGGTATCTTCTGGCGAAGCGCGCCGCGCGGCCGGTGGAACCGGGCGCATCGGCTGACGGTTCTCCTACATTCCAGGGGCCGCCGGTTACGGCTTTCAAGACGGAGCGAAAGGATAGGAAGTGTCATGGCTGGGAGTCCCGCTATACGTGTGTCCGGATCGATGTTTGTATGGGTGCTGGCGTCATGTATGGGAATCGCGTGGGGTCAACAAACAGGAGAGATTCACGGCGTTGTGCTGGATGTGAGCCGGGCGCCGATTACCGGCGCCGGAATCACGGCGGCCCGGGACGGCGCCGTGGCGGGTACGGCCGTTTCCGGAGAACACGGTGAATTCACATTGTCCCTCGAACCGGGCAGTTACACGGTGACGGCGGAGGCGCGGGGATTTCAGAAGGAAACACAAGTGGTGGAAGTGAAGTCCTCGGGTTCTGAAACGAGGGAATTCCTGATGCCGGTGGCGGCAATTCGGGAAACGGTCACCGTCGAGGAATCGCCGGACTACCTGACGCCGGCGATCAGCAGCGGGACGAAGACGCTCACGCCCCTGCTGGACACTCCGCAATCCATCACCGTGGTGACCCGGGAACAGATTCAGGACCAGATGATGATGAGCATTGCCGACGTGGTGCGCTACGTGCCCGGCATCACCGCTCACCAGGGGGAGAATAACCGGGATCAACTGGTGATTCGCGGCAACAGTTCCTCGGCGGATTTCTTCGTCAATGGCGTGCGCGATGACGTGCAGTACTACCGCGATCTGTACAACCTCGAGCGTGTGGAAGCGTTGAAGGGCCCGAACGCGATGATTTTCGGGCGCGGCGGCGGAGGCGGCGTGATCAACCGGGTGACGAAGGAAGCAGGCTTTGCCCGGCTGCGCGAGGTGACGCTGCAAGGAGGCTCGTTCGGCAACAAGCGGTTCACGGGAGATTTCGATCAGCCGCTGGGGAATCGTGCCGCATTTCGGATGAACGCGATGTACGAGAACTCGGACAGCTTTCGGAGGTTTGTAGGTCTGGAGCGCTTCGGCGTGAGCCCGTCACTTACCATTAATGCCGGCCGCGAGACGCGCGTGATGCTGGGTTACGAACATTTTCGGGACATGCGCACGGCGGACCGCGGCATCACTTCGTTCCAGGGACGGCCCGCCGCAGTGCCCATCCCGACATTTTACGGCAATCCGGATCAGAGCCATGTAAACGCGAACGTGAATCTCGGCTCGGCGCTGGTGGACCATCAGGCAGGCCGTTTGAACATTCGCAACCGGACGCTGTTCGGCAGCTACGGCCGCGGGTATCAGAATTTTGTACCTCGCGACGCGACCGCCGACATGACTCAGGTGTCGCTTTCCGCATATAGCAACGCTACGAACCGGTTGAACGTGTTCAACCAGACGGACGTGAGTTATATCACGCACACGGGCGGCGTCCGGCACACGCTGCTTTGGGGAGCGGAAGTGGGGCGGCAGTTGACGGACAACTTCCGCAATACGGGCTACTTCAACAATTCCGCCGCGTCGATTCTGGTTCCTTTCAACAACCCTGTGCTGTATGCGCCGGCCACGTTCCGGCAGAGCGCCACCGATGCGGACAACCACCTGAAGGTGAACCTGGGAGCGACGTACGTGCAGGACCAGATCGAGGTCTCGCGATATCTGCAATTCATCACCGGCCTTCGCTTCGATTATTTTGACCTGCGCTTTCACAACAACCGGAACGGGAGCGACCTTCGCCGCATCGACAATCTGGTTTCCCCGCGCGCCGGAGTGGTGGTGAAGCCCGCGGGACAGGTTTCCCTCTACGGCAGTTACAGCGTTTCCTACCTGCCGAGCGCGGGCGATCAATTCGCATCGCTCACGGACATCACGCAGCAGGTGAAGCCGGAAAAGTTCACCAATTACGAGATGGGCGTGAAGTGGGATGCGGCGCGCAAACTCTCGCTGACCACCGCCGTGTACCGCTTGAACCGCACGAATACACGTTCGCTCGATCCGAATGACCCCACGCGTATCGTGCAGACGGGAAGCCAGCGCACGAATGGCGTGGAGATCGGAGTAAACGGCAGTCTGACAAGGTTCTGGCAGGTTGCGGGCGGCTACGCCTACCAGGACGCTTTCGTCACCAGCGCCACCGCGTCGGCATTTGCCGGAGCGCAAGTGGCGCAGGCGCCCCACAACACGTTTTCCCTGTGGAACAATCTGCGGCTTCAGCGGAGATGGGGAGCGGGGCTCGGGATTCTGAACCGCTCGGACATGTTCGCCGCCATCGATGACCGCGTGATTCTGCCGGCGTATACGCGCGTGGATGCGGCGGTGTTCTTTACTCTGACGGAGAACGTGCGGCTCCAGGCAAACGTGGAGAACGTGTTCGACCGGAGGTATTACGTGAACGCCGACAGCAACACGAACATTTCGCCCGGATTCCCGCGAGCCGCGCGGATCGGGTTGATCGTGCGATTCTAACGGACGCCCCGCGCGAATCCCGCTATGCTGGAGGCGTTGGAAATCCTCGAAGGCCGTTCCGGTCCGGAGCAGTTGCGAGATGACTCTTCAAAAGGGCATGTCCGCGGTCCTGGCGGTTCCGCTCATGGTTTGGGGAGCGGGGGACTACGCTACCTACATCGGCGATTCGAACGACTATCACGCGGCGGCCATCGTCCTGGACAAAGCCGGCAACACATATGTGGCCGGCAGCCGGTTGATCGGGCCGCGATCGCCGGATGTTCCGCCGCTTGGCGATGTGTTCGTGGCGAAGCTGGACCCGCTGGGAAATCTCCTCTTTCGCGCCACCTTCGGCGGCAAGGGTAACGACCAGGTAAAAGCGCTGGCGCTCGACGCGGCCGGAAACATCTACATTGGCGGGGCCACCTCGTCGTCGAACTTCCCCCTCCGCGGCGCGGTGCAGACGGAAAGCGGCGGCACAACGGGGTTCCTTGTGAAGTTGAGTCCGGACGGAAGCCAGATGATGGCCTCCACGTATTTCGGCGGAACGAAGGGCGTCAGTTCCGTGAATGCGGTGACGGTGGATGCGGCGGGCAACATTTACGTGGCGGGGGAGACGAGGGCCGCGGATTTTCCATCCTCGGCGGCGCTGACGTTCGGGGCGCCCTCGATGGGACTGGCCTCGCGGTCGGGGGCTTTTGTGGCGAAACTGGCGCCCGCGGCGGACCGGATTCTGCTGGTTGGCGTTGTTACGGGAAGCACGGTACAGTGTGGGGCCGGGAGCAGTTGCTTCCTCGGCACGCGCTCCACGGCGGCTGTTGGCCTGGGCGTGGACGGCATGGGCAATATAGTGATGGCGGGGAACACGAACACCACGGACTTGCCCGCCACTTCCGGAGCGCTGCGCGGTTCCGGCATCGGCGCCTTTGTCGCGAAGTTCCGCGCCGATGGCGGCGGACTCGCGTATCTCACCTACCTGGGAGCGCGGAATGACGTGCTGGCGCCGTTTGCCAATCCCGGGAACATCCTCAACGCGGTGGCGGTTTCCGAAACCGGTGAGGCATTCCTGGCGGGGAAGACCAACGACGAGAATTTTCCCGCCACCGCCGGAGTCGTGCAGCCTGCCTATTCAGGTCCTGTGTACCCGGCGCCGTTCGGATTCGGACCGCAGACGGACGCCTTTGCCGCCAAGCTGAATGCGGCGGGAAGCGGCATGGTGTGGGCCACCTATCTGGGAGGGAGAAGCCCGGACGAGGCGCGGGCTTTGGCCGTGGATGGGAAAGGGAACGTGTGGGTGAGCGGAGTGACGTCGTCGCCTGAATTTCCCAATGCCAACGGCTGGTCGGACGGCGAGGAGTTCCTGGCGGGTCTGGAGCCGGATGGGAGGGCGTTGCTTTATTCGGCGCGTTTTCCGAACCATATCGTGGCCCAGTCGCTCGCGGTGGGCGGCGATGGGTTGGTGCATGCGGCGGGCGCGAGCGGCATCGTCTCGGTGATCGCGCCGGGTAAGCCGGTTGCCCCGCACGTGGCGGGCATCAGCAATGCGGCTGTCTCTGATTTGACCGGGCGAGTGGCGCCGGGTGAGTTGATCCGGATTCACGGCCCGGGCATCGGGATGGCGCCGAGTGTGTCCATCGGCGGGCGGCCGGCGCCGGTTCTCGCGGCATTCGCCAATCAGATCCTGGCGGTGGCGCCGTTCGGGCTGAACGGGGAACCCGGCGGGCGGTTGCGGGTGACCTCGAACGGCGTGGCGCTGCCGGAGTTTCCGTTGATTGCCGTTCCCGCGGCCCCACAGATTTTCCGCAACGCGGACGGCAGCGCGGCCGCCGTGAATCAGGATGGCACGTTGAATTCGAGTGGCAATCCGGCGCTCCCGGGAACAATTGTCGCGATCTGGGCCACGGGGACCGGGTATTACCTCGATGCCGCCGACGGCGCCATTGCGGGCGAGGCGCGCAACACGTATTGCTGCGCGGCGATGATATCGGGGTTGGCGGCGGATGTGCTGTATGCGGGGCCTTCACCAGGCCTTGTGAACGGCGTCACGCAGATCAACGTACGGATTCCGGCGGGGCTGAGTTCAGCGGAGGCGGACGTGGTTGTCCGCGCGGGAAGCCAGTGGAGCGAGGGGGCCACGATTTTTGTGGCCCCGAATTGAATCTGCTAGTCTCGTGATGATGCCGACACGCCGGGCGCTACTCGCGGCGCTGCTCGCCGGGGCGGGGAGTCCGCCCCCGGTCCGCGCGATTACCAAAGGCCCGAAGTTCCACTGGTTCGGCTATTACGACAAACTTCAGTTCGACCCTACGTCGCGCTACGTGCTTGGCATGGAGGTGGACTTCGAGCACCGCTCGCCGCGTCCGGACGACGAGATCCGTCTCGGCGTCATCGATCTTCGGGATGACGACCGGTGGCGCGAAATCGGCCGCACCAAGGCCTGGTGCTGGCAACAGGGTTGCATGCTACAGTGGCTTCCCGGATCAGCGAGCGAGGTCATCTACAACGACCGCGAAGGTGATCACTACGTCTCGCGCATCCTTGACGTACACACCGGAAGATCGCGCACGCTTCCCGGGCCCATCTACGCGCTGAGCCCCGACGCCAAATGGGCGGTGGCCACTGACTTCAGCCGCCTCGCCGATACGCGGCCCGGCTATGGCTATGCGGGCGTTCCCGACAAATATAAGGACGTTCTTGCCCCTGAAGAAACAGGCATCTGGCGGATGGATCTCGAAACCGGCAAGCGCAAGCTCATCCTATCCTACGCGCAGGTGGCGAAAGTGCCCTACAAGATCGGTGATTGGACCGGGTACAAACATCGCTTCAACCACCTGCTGGCGTCACCCGACGGATCGCGCTTCATCTTCCTCCACCGCCGAACCGTCGACTCCCATCCCGAATACGGCAACACGCGCATGTTTACCGCGAGGCCCGACGGCGCGGACCTCTACGTGGTGGATCCCTACGGCTACACCTCTCACTTCATCTGGCGTGATCCGGCGCACATCATGGCCTGGGCGCGGCATCCTTCCCACGGCGACAGGTTCTACCTTTATGAAGACAAGACGGAGCGCGTTGAGGTGATGGGTCCCGAAGTCATGACCGGGAACGGCCACAATACCTATCTTCCGGACAAGCGCTGGGTGCTGAACGACACTTACCCCGACCGTAACCGCCTCCAGCATCCTTATCTGTTCGATACAACCACCGGCCGGAAGATTCCGCTCGGCCATTTCCTCTCGCCGAAGGAGTACACGGGAGAGTGGCGATGCGACAATCATCCCCGCTTCAGCCCGAACGGACGCCTGGTCACAATCGACTCACCGCATGAGGGAGGCCGCCAAATCTACCTCATCGATATCTCCGGCATCACCGGCCAGGCGCGCTATTGCTGATTTTCCGTACGCGGCTTCTCCCAATCGAGGTTATCCAGATCATAGGTGAACCCGGACATTGGATTCACGGGCGGAGTAACTTCCTTGAGCAGGCTTTCCTCCGTAATCTCCTCGGACTCGGCCTTTTGCTTCGCCTCCCGCTTCTCCTTCTGCAAAGCGATGATTGAACCTAATGGCGGAAAGAGAAACGGCAGGAATAGCTGGAACGCATTTCCGAGCAGCAGCCACATCGAAGGGTTGTCCGCCGGGGCTGCCGCCGTATCCGGGTGGCGCGTAACCATGTACGCACAAAAGTGTCCCGCGGAAATCGCCAGCACCACGAAAATACGCGAGGCCTGCAACCGGTAGCTGAGAAAGCCGCCCGCCACGCCAAGCAGCGGCAGCGCCAGCAACCATGGCACACCGAACACCTGGGCCATGCGCACCACAGCGCCGGCGGCTATAGCGATTCCTAATCGTAGGGCGGCGTCGATCACACTGGCCTCAGTATGCCACGCGGTTATTCCATCGACGCTCAGGCGAATTGCTTAGAACATACGGGGGCTTCGTACGAGGGACATCCCAGTGGAATGAGGGCCATGGGGTTCACCCGCCGCTCCTGCCATCCGTTTCTTACCTCGGGAAAGGATTCCCCTCACGCCAACCGTGCGCGGCATCCGCCATAGCGCACAGGCGCGGCGGGCGCCGGTCCGCCATCCCGGCTTCCCGGCGCTATGCTGAAGTCAGGTGTCCGACCAAGAACGCCAAGACCGGGAACGCACCAGACAATTGGCCGCCTGGTTCCTTGGGCCCAAGGCGGAGAACGGTGATTGGGAAGAGAAGATGGTCCTCTACATCCTGCGGGACTACTTCCATTGGCGCCGCAACTACTTCCCCTCCGACGAAATTCTCATTCCGCGGAGCCTGCGCCGCGAATCGACCGCCTGGAACGATAGCCTTTTCCAGCAGATCACCGAGATGCTCGCCGGATTCCGGCGGCACTTTCCGTTCCACAGCCCGCGCTACATCGCGCACATGATCGCTGATCAAACGCTGCCCAGCGTTCTTGGCTACTTCGCGGGCATGCTGTACAACCCGAACAATGTCACCCCTGAAGCCGCACCGGTGACCGCGGAATGGGAACTCGACGTGGGCGCTGACATTCTGCGCATGCTCGGCTATCATCCTCCGCCGCGCAACATCGGCCCTTCCGGCGCAAAGACAGAGTTCGGATGGGCGCACGTCACTTCGGGAGGCACCGTCGCGAATCTCGAAGCCCTTTGGCTCGCGCGCAACATCCGCTACTTTCCGCTGGCAGTGCGCGACATCGTAAAGCGCGAGGGGATTCCGCTCACGCTGCGTCTGCCGGACGGCGAGGCGGAGGAGCGTCATGCGATAGACTCGCTCGAGGAATCCGCCTGCCTGGGAGTCAAGCCCAATCAGGCCATTTACCTCTATTCGCGCTTCGTCGACGCAGTGCGCCATCATTACGGGCTCAACCGCCCGGAAGGCTTCAAGAAGGCCGGCGCGCTCCTCGCGGGCAGCAGGTACAGTCTCCCACATCACGGCACGCGCGCCTGCTATGACTCGCATCCGCCGGCCCTGTTCGTCGCCGGAACGCGCCACTACAGCCTCGGCAAGATCGCCGACCTTCTGGGCATCGGGCGCGAGAACGTAATCCTCGTCGACGTGGACCCCATGTTTCGCGCCGACTGCCGCGATCTCGAGAGCAAGATCACCGCCGCTCTCGACAACGGGATGTTTCCCCTCTGTGTCATCGCCGTCGCGGGCACCACCGAAGAGGGCGCCGTCGACCCCGTCCACCGCATCGTGGAACTTCGTGAGAAGTTCGAGCGCGAGAGGGGACAGAGTTTCTGGCTCCATATCGATGCCGCGTGGGGAGGCTATCTCCGCTCCCTGTTCACCGGCGATGACGCCGCGAAAACAGATGTCAATGACTTTGTTTCCCGCAAACTCACCATCTCCCGCGGACGCTACGAAAAGACCCTCCATGTGCGCTGGGGCTACCAGGACGTGAAGTCCTCCTTCCACGCCTTTCCGCAAGCCGAATCCATCACCGTGGACCCGCACAAACTCGGCTACGTTCCCTATCCCTGCGGCGTGGTGGCGTTCAAGAACGATCTTGTGCGGCAGTTCCTGTCCGAGGAAGTCCCTTATATCTCGGACGCCACGCGCGAAGACGTCCAGACGCATCATCACCACCCGCCCACCTCGCTGGGCCCCTATATCCTCGAGGGCTCCAAATCCGGCGCCGCCGTGGCCGCCTGCTGGCTCTCCCACCGCATGATTCCCCCGGACCGCTCCGGCTACGGCGAGATTCTCCGCGCCTCTCTGCTGACGGCGCGCGAGCTATACGAGCGGCTGGTGCATTGGGACGTCGCTTGCCGCGTCAACGGAGAATCCCCCAACTTCCATTTTGTTCCGTTGACCGCGATGCCGCCCGATACGAACATCGTCTGCTTTGTCGCCGTCGAGAATCATCCGCGGCCCCTCGCCCGAACCAACGCGCTCAACCGCTGGATTTACGACCGCTTTACCATCGATGCCGAGCACGGACGCGCCCAGTACAGCTATTCGCAGCCCTTTTTCCTTTCGCACACGCACTTTCGCCCATCCAGCTATCCTCCGGGACCGATGGCTGAACTCCTCGAGCGGGCCGGCATCCCCGCGGGCGAATACGATCAGGAAGGACTCTTTGTGCTGCGCGCCACGCTCATGAGCCCCTATCATGTCCTCGCCGCCGAAACCGGGCACAAGCAGTCCCTCCTTGCGGAGTTCATGGAAGTGCTGTCGAATAGAGTGGAAGAAGGAATTCGGAACCTCGAAGGGAGGTCTACATGCTGCTGAACCGGCGCCAATTTCTGGCTTCCAGCGCTGCTATTTCCACGTTTCCGGCCGCGGCCGCCTCGAACATCCGCTTCGCCACCGGCGGCTACATCTGGCAGAACGAAATCGAAGAGGCCATCCGCGCCACTGCCCGTTTCCGCTTTCAGGGGATTGAACCGTACCGTCCCCACATTCTCAAATACCTGGACCGCCCGCTGGCGTTGAAAAAACAGTTGGACGCCGCGGGTCTTTCGATGGCCACCTGCTCGAACGGCGGCAGCGGAATGATGGTGGATTTCATCGATCCGGCGCACACGGCGCAAACCATCGAAGATCACGTCCGTTTCGCACGCGATTTCATTGTTCCCTTCGGCTGCCGCCATTTCAAAATCAATCTCGGCCGCCGCCCGCCCGCACCCACCAGCGCCGCTCAGCTAAGAACGATGGCGGACACCTTGAATCGCCTGGGCAGGGAAACGGCAAAACTCGGTCTGAAGATTGCCCCCCATCCCCACATCTGGTCCCCTCTCGAGCGCGAATCGGAATTGCGCGCGGTAATGGGATGGACCGACCCCGAATTCGTCTTTCTCGTGCCCGACATGGCCCACTTGACCCTGGGCGGAATGAACCTGATGCAAGTCATGACGGACTACTATCCGCGCATCGCCGGCATCCACTTCAAGGACACCGCCGCGAAGTACCGCGGCTACCGCGGCCCCACGCCAACCCAGGAACAGCACCGCGAAGTGAACCTCTACAAGAACCTCGGCGCCGGAGGGGTTGATTTTCCCGCGGTCATGGAACTGCTGCGAAGCAAGGGGTACGGCGGTTGGATCACGCTTGACCTCGACCCGCCGCGTCCCGGCGAAGGCTCCATTGAAGAGGTCCTCGAAACGAACCGGAAGTACTTGCGCGAACGGCTCGCCGCGCGGATCTAGGACGTACATGATCACCGGCCTGGCCGAAGTACGGCGCCTGGCGGAATCGAAGGCGGAGGAAAACAGAGACTTCCGCCGGCGCCTGGCGGCTCATCACTACCCGGAAGAGCCGTTTCATATTCTCGCGGCGGAAATCCAAAGCGAGATGGACTGCACGCAGTGCGCCAACTGTTGCCGCCAGATGGTGGTCAGCGCTTCTGACGCGGCCGTGGAGGCAATCGCCGATCACCTCAACATCCCCCCGGAAGAAGTCATCAGGCTGTACACCATGCCTGATCCGAAGGCGCCCGGTAACCGGCTGCTGCGTCAGGCCGATGACGCCTGCATTTTCCTCGATGGGAACCTGTGCATGATCTACGAAGTCCGGCCGAAGGCGTGCCGGGATTTTCCCCACGTGGCGGCGCATCCGCGCACGCTCGGCTCCCGGTTCTCTTCGCTTTGCCGCAACGCCTGGCTCTGCCCCATCATCTACAACGCCATCGAAGGCTACAAGCGCCTGGCCGGCTACACATCGCGTGGGCGCACGTAGTATTCAATTGCTTCTTCGCGGCTCAGCCGCGCGGGTTCCTTCTCCGCGTCCGGATGGGTCTGCCGGAAGCGCTCCAGCATCAGCGCTTCCATCTGTTCCACCACCTTCGGATGCTTCTTCGAAACATCCGTGAACTCGCCGGAGTCCTTCTCGAGGTCGTAAAGCCTCACATAGCGGCCCGGGGTTGGATTGTCCGTCTCATATCCATCGCCTCGCTTGCGCTTACCCGAACAGAAAATGAACTTCCACTTCTTTGTCCGCACGAAGGCTTCTTCATTTTCGAGATACTCGCTGAAGATATGCTCGCGAGCGCCTGGCATCCGCCCGCCCTCAAGATAGGGGCGCAGGGATTGACCATGCTGCACGGGCAGCGGATCCGCGCCAAGCAGGTCCAGAATCGTCGGAGCGGTGTCGACATGCTCCGTGAAATCGTACACCGTCCCCGTGCGAATCACCCCCGGCAGCCGCATCATCAGCGGAATGCGCAGCGCCGGGTCATACCCGCAGTGCTTTTCAAACCGTCCGTGTTGTCCGAGATCGTACCCGTGGTCGGACGTGTACACAGTGAGCGTGTTGTCCTCCAGCCCGAGTTGCCGCAACTTGTCGAGCACCAGTCCGATGTTCTTATCCAGGTAGCGCGCCGACGTGTAGTAGGACGCGATAATCCCCTGCTTGTCCTCGACGCTCAGATCGCGGAAGATCAGCGGGATCTGGCCGCCGTCTTCCGGCCCCACGCGCGGCGGCGTGAATGCTGAAGGCTCAAAATGATTACGGTCCTCCACCGGAAAATCATAGGGCGAATGCGGCTCATGAAAACTCACCCACAGCGCGAACGGCTTATCCTTGTGGTGTTCCAGAAACTCGTGCGCCAGCCTTACCTGGTAGGCCGCCTTCATCCCGGCGTCAAACCGCGGGTAGGGCAGTTTGTCCGCGTTCAGCCAGATCCGCGCCGGATCCCGGAACGGCCTCCACTGCGGTTTCGCGCGAATCTCCGGAGGAATCGGACGCGGCTTCACCGCCTGGCTCCACTGCTGCTGGAGCTCCCGCTCCGTCACCATGTATTCGAAACCGTGCAATCCCGGAGCGGCCGGCCGGTTGAAATGCATCTTGCCCACCACCGCCGTGGAATACCCGGCCGTCCTCAACTGTTTGGCGATGGTCGGCTTCTGATCGCTGAGCGGGGTCGGCAGCCTCGTCACCCCCGCCATGTGCGGCATTTGACCCGTAAAGAAGCTCTGGCGCGAAGGCGTGCACACCGGAGAGTTGCAGTGGTGCATGGCGAACCGTGTGCTCTCCGAGGCAAGCCGGTCGATATTCGGCGTTTCCGCCTGCTTGTTCCCGTCACAGCCGAGCACGTAGCCGGCATGATCATCCGCGATCAGGAATAGAAAATTCGGCCGCTTGCGGGACTGTCCGCGGCCTAGCGCCGCCCCGCCCGCCGCGCCCATCCACGTTCTCCGCGTCAACATGCGAATACTATACACTGGTCGCAAACCCATGACACGCCGTACACTGCTGGCCGGAGGCGCGCTGCCTCTGCTCGCCTTGAAGAGCCGCGCCGGCGCCGCCGGCTCTCCCAAAGCCAAACTGACGGACATCGAAATCTTTCGCGTGCCGGTAAACCGCCGCGGCGATTGGGTCTTGGTGCGCGTTCGCACCGATCAGGGCGTCACCGGCATTGGCGATGCGTCCCACGGGCGGGACCCGCAAGTGGTCGCGGGCATACGCTCCGTCTGGGAACAGATGAAAGGCCGCTCGTTCAGCGACGTGGAGCGCTTGCGAACCATCGCCGCGCCCTTCGTGGCCCGGAACGGCATCAGCGGCAGTGTTGCCTCGAGCGCCATCGAGCACGCCATGTGGGACATCGCCGGTCAAATCTTCGGCGTTCCCGTGTATGATCTGTTCGGCGGCAAAATTCATTCCCGCATTCGCAGTTACGCCAATATCAACCGCGCCACCTTTGACCGCAAGCCCGCTGGCTTCGTCAAAGTGGCCGAACGCGCCCTCGGCGACGGTTTCGACGCCTTCAAACTGGCGCCGTTCGACGGCTGGCCAAAGGATTCCGCCGCCGTCGAGCCGCACATTGCCAATGGCATGGAATGCGCCAGGGCTATCCGCAAGACAATCGGCGATAAGAACGGCCTGCTCATTGACGCCCATTCCAACTTCACCCTCGATCGCGGCCTCCAACTGGCGCGCGACTTCGAGCCGCTGCATCTCTTTTGGCTCGAGGAAGTCTGCCGCGGCATCGGCAACCTCGCCCAAATCCACAAAGCCGCGAAGATGCCCACCGCGGGCGGCGAAAGCATCTACGGCGTAAAGGGGTTCTACCCCTACATCGCCGGCAATGCCGTGGACATTCTCATGCCCGATATCAAGTACTGCGGCGGGCTGCTCGAGTGCAAGAAGATCGCCGCCATGGGTGAGGGCGCCGGCCTGAAGACCTCCCCCCACGGCCCCGCAAGCCCGGTGGGGAACATCGCCGCCGCCCATGTCTGCTCCACTCTGCCCAATTTCCTCATCCTCGAACTCGGCTACGGCGAAGTGCCCTGGCGCGCCGAACTCGTCGAACCTCACGAACCGCTCCAGAAAGGTTATTTCACCCTCGGCGAAAAGCCGGGGTTCGGCTTCACCCTCAATGACGCGCTCATCCGCAAACTCGGCTCGCCCGCGTGATCCCATCCGCATTTTCCGGAACATTCACCCGCAAGTTTCGTACTTCCTGATGGAGGACGACCATGCTGACCTTCCTGATCTGGCTTCTGCTTTTCATTCTCTGTTGGCCCGTGGCGCTGCTCGCGCTCTTCCTCTATCCCATCGTCTGGCTGCTTCTACTTCCGTTCCGCATACTGGGCATCGCCGTCGGCGGGGTTCTGGAGCTCTTGCGCGCCATGCTCTTCCTCCCGGCCCGCCTGCTTGGCGGACCACGCCGCGCGCATTAGAAACGGCGGCTCTTCCCCCTGCTACTTGGGGGATATTGGTTGCATCCAACGGCATGGTACTGTTAAATTAGTGCTGGAGGAAACTCCAGCGCTCGTTGAGGTTATTGTTGTCTCTACGCGTCTGTCTCACGCTTTTGATCGGGTTCTCCCTGGCGCCTCACTCGTTTGCGGCCGACGGGGATGATTCCGCGCAAGGTTCCCAGGAAATCATTGACCGCTACGTCCAGGCGTCTCAGTCCCAGCAACAGCAGTTGCGTGGCGTCACCATGGACGTGGAGATCTCTGCCGAGCTTCCTAAACTGAAGAAAAAAGGCCGCATGTTTGGTTTACGCACCATCACGCGCCTCGGCAGAATCACTTATGACGCCATCAAATTCGAAGGCGATAACACCATCAAGAAGGAAGTGATCGCCCGCTTCCTCACCGCCGAGACGGCGGT
Organism: Bryobacterales bacterium; assembly: GCA_026954325.1. GTDB lineage: Bacteria > Acidobacteriota > Terriglobia > Bryobacterales > Bryobacteraceae > CADEFT01. The sequence goes on from JAIXKK010000170.1 coordinate 48,834, forward strand.
GGCCGACAACACCCCTCCCCCCATTACGCCGCAATACTACAAGTTTAAATACAGGGGATTAGTCGAGCGCGACAGCAGGCGAGTTTACCTCTTCCAGATTTCCCCACGCAAGAAAAAAGTGGGTACATTCAAGGGAGAGATGTGGCTCGACAAGGACACCGCCCTCCCCATCCGGGAAGCCGGCAGACTTTCCAAGAACCCTTCCGTCTTCATCAAGCAATTTGATTTCGTGCGCGTCTACGACATCCGCGATGGCGTAGCTTATCCGAAACAGACCACCGGCGTGGTGGCCACCCGCCTCTGGGGCAAGGCGGAAGTGTTCATCGACTTCCACAACTTCACGAAGATTCCCGCGGATCAGGCGAACGCTCTGACTTCGGAAAGTTCCCGCAACAAGACTCCCCGCTAATGCATCCGGGGAATCTTGACAAACTTGTATTAACGCCGCCCGATAGCTTACCCTCAAAAAAGCGACCCCATGCGTACTCTATTCCTCAATCCCCCCTCATTTGAAGGATTTGATGGGGGCGCCAGTTCACGCTGGCCCGCGACCCGCGAAATCGAGTCCTACTGGTATCCCGTCTGGCTCTGCTATCCGGCCGGTTTGCTCCCCGATAGCAAAGTGGTGGATGCCCCACCCCACAAGATCTCCATCGAGCAGACCGTCCAGATGGCCAGGGATTTCGAACTCCTGGTGCTGTTCACCTCCACCCCCGGCTTTGAAGTCGACGTGAAAATGGCTCGGATGATGAAGGACGTCAACTCGAAGCTCAAGGTCTGCTTCGTCGGTCCGCCGGTCACCGTGGATTCCGAACGGATCCTGCGCACTACCCCGGCCATCGATTTTCTGGTCCGACGCGAGTTCGATTACCCCATCGTGAAGTACGCCACCGGTACGCCGCTCGAGGAGATCCCCAACGTCAGTTTCCGCAAGAACGGGCAGATTGTCCACAACCCCGAAGGCGCCTACGTCGAGAACCTGGACGAACTCCCCTGGGTGAGCAAGGTCTATAAGCGCGACCTCGACTTCCGCCGCTACAACGTTCCCTTCCTCAAACATCCCTTCATCTCCATGTACACCTCGAGAGGGTGTCCCGCGCAGTGCACCTTCTGCCTGTGGCCGCAAACCCACTCCGGTCACCGCTGGCGCACGCGGTCGGCAACCGGCGTCGCCGGCGAGGTGAAGTTCGCGCTTGAAAATTTTCCCGGCCTCAAGGAAATCTTTTTCGACGACGACACCTTCAACTATCAGAAGAAGCGTACGCTCGAGATCTGCGAAAAACTGGGCCCGCTCAATTTCACCTGGTCCTGCACCTCGCGCGTCACCACGGATTACGACACGCTCAAGGCCATGAAAGAGGCCGGCGCCCGGCTTATGATCGTCGGCTACGAAACCGGCGATCCGCAGATTCTCAAGAACATCAAGAAGGGCGCCACCATCGACATGGCGCGCCGCTTCACCGAAAACGCCCACAAACTCGGCCTCACCATCCATGGCGATTTCATTGTCGGCCTGCCCGGAGATACCCATGAATCCATCCGGCGCACCATTGATTTCGCCAAATCGCTCGACACCGAAACCATCCAGGTATCCATCGCCCACCCCTACCCCGGAACGGAATTCTTCGATTACGTCAAGCAGAATAACCTCATCACCATCGATTCCATGACCGATGAGCAGGGCCACCAGCTTCCCAACATCCGCTACGAAAATCTCGACCGCGCCGAACTGGTGGATTGGGTGGAACGCTTCTATGGCGAGTATTACTTCCGCCCCAAAGCCATCTGGCGCGTGGTGCGCAAAGCCATCTTCAACGGCGAGGAGCGCCGCCGCCTGCGGAAGGAAGCCCGCGAGTATCTCGCTCTCCGCTCCAAACGCAGACAGTTCGTGAAAGATCAACGGGCCGCCGCCGCCCGCGCCTGATGCGCAAGACCGTCGCCGTCACCGCCGTCGTGGTGGTTTCCAACGTCGCCGGGAATCTCTTCTTGAGCTTCGGAATGAAATCCCCGGCGGGCATGCTGAGTCCCTGGATCGCCGCGGGTGTTCTGCTCCTCATTCTCTGGACCCTCACCCGCATGACCCTGCTCAGTTGGGCGGACCTCAGTTTCGTCCTTCCGGTTACCGCCATCGGATATCCGCTGTCCGCGCTCGCCGGCAAGCTCTTTCTTTCTGAACAGATTACCCCGCAGCGCTGGGCGGGAACCGCGCTCATCGTCGCCGGAACCGTTCTTGTGGGCCTCACCATGCCCCCCAGTAAGGAGCGCTCATGAAGTGGCTGCTGCTCGCCTGCGTGGTCGGCGCCACCGTCGCCAGCGACCTGCTGCAATCCTTCGAAATGAAGCGCCACGGCGAGGTGCGCGACTTCCGGCCCACGGCCATGGGACGCGTCCTCGCCGCAGTCTTCCGCAGGAAACTGTTTGTTCTGGCGGTTGTCTTCATGGCCGTCTCCTTCTTCTCATTCCTCCAGCTCCTTACCGTCGCCGATCTCAGTTTCGCCGTCCCCGCCACCGCCGCCACTTTCGTCGCCGAAACCTTCCTTGCCCGCCTCCTCTTGAAGGAAACCGTCGCCTGGCAGCGCTGGACGGGCGCCGTTCTGGTAGCCTGCGGAGTGTTCCTTCTCGCTCTGTGATGTGGATCTGGCTTCTCTATCTCGTCTGCGCCATCGCCGCGGGCTATCAGTTCACGGCCTTTCTCGCCGTGCTCCGCCATCTTCTCTCACGCGAACCCCGTGCTTCTTCGCTGCCCTCCGTATCCATCCTCAAGCCCGTTCATGGCCGTGATCCTTTCTTCGAACAGGCCATCGGCTCCCATACCCTCATCGACTACCCGAATTACGAAGTTCTCTTCGCCGTCAACAGCCCGGACAACTCCGCCATCCCTGCCGTCCGCGCCCTCCCGGGAGTCTCTCTCTACGTTTCTCCGCACAACCCTCCAAACGCCAAAGTGGGCAATCTCATGGAACTTGTCCGCCACGCCCGCGGCGAAATCTACGTTGTGAATGATGGGGACATCCGCGTCCCGCCGGACTACCTCCGCCGTGTCACCGCCCCGCTCTCCGACCCTCGCATCGGTCTCGTCACCTGCCTCTACCGTCCCGTCCCCCTCGGCCTACCCGCCACGTGGGAAGCCCTTGGCATCGCCACCGAATTCGCCCCCAGCACCCTCGTCGCCCCACTCGTCGGGATCAATGAATTCGGCCTCGGCTCCACGCTCTGCTTCCGCGCCGCCGATCTCGAAGCAGCCGGAGGCTTCGCCCCCATCGCCGATTACCTCGCCGATGACTATCAACTCGCCCGCCGCCTCACCCGCGGACTCGGCAAGCGCGCCTGCATGTCGAAACTCGTCGTCGATACCGGCATCGGCTACCCCTCCTGGCGCGCCGTCTGGCGTCACCAGGTTCGCTGGGCCCGCACCATCCGCGTCTCGCGGGCCGAATACGCCGGCCTGCCCGTCACCCATGCCGGACTCTGGGCGCTCCTCGCCGCCCTCGCCGGTCTCTGGCCTCTCGCCGCGACGCTCGCCGCCCTGCGCATCCTCACCGGTTTCACCGCCGGCTTCCTCCTGCTCCGCGCGCCCATCGCCGCCGCCCTCCCGCTCATCCCGCTCTGGGATCTCTGGGCCTTCGCCGTCTGGATGGCGGGCCTTCGCGGCAGCGAGATCGTCTGGCGCGGCCACATCATGCGCCTCTCGCCCGACGGTAAACTTTCTCCCCGGCCTTAGCCCACCGCCGCGATCTTCATCGGCAGATCCTGCGATCCCGGCGTCATTTCTCCTCTGTGGATCTGAAAAATCTGCCCGCTCACACTCGTGTAAGTGTAATAGCTCTCCCACAATCCCGGATTGTGCCCCGCGGTGGATTCCACCACCTTCACCGCGAAGGACGGCTTCCCCTTCGGCCCCGGCCCGCTCTGGATGATGGGCGCTCCTGCTTCTCACGCCATGAGCCACAGCCTACAAGACCATTGCCATCCAGTCCCAGAGCCGCCGGCGCGTAACCTTGCAGCCCGAGATCCTTCGTCTTCTCCACCAGCACTTTTGTCCGCCTTACTCCAGGTGATCACCGTCCCGTCCGGACGCTCCTCGATCACCGCCGCCTCGATGCGAAACTAGCGATAGCCGACCGACGCCTTTGTGATCTCCGCCATCGACCGCGCCCCGCACTGCTTCATCACGAGTTGCAACTCCGCTCGCAGAATGTCGATCACCCGTTCCACGCCCGCCTGCCCAAAACAGGCCAGTCCCCAGATGTACGGTCTTCCGATAAAAACACCCCGCGCGCCCAACGCCAGCGCTTTGAAAATATCCGTGCCGCGCCGGATCCCTCCGTCCATCAACACCGGAATATGACTCCCCGCGCCCTCCACCACCTCCGGCAGACATTCGATCGTGCCCCGCCCGCTCTCTTCGGCGCGCCCCCCGTGGTTGGACACGATGATCCCGTCAACCCCCGTATCCACGCACAGCTTCGCGTCCTCTCTCGTCTCGATTCCTTTAATCAACAGCTTCATCGTCGAGAGTTTCTTCAGGCGCTTCACGTGCTCCCAATCCAGGGCTTCGTTGCTTGTCCGCAGTCCGGTCACATCGATGCCGGTAAACATCGGCTTGCGGCGATAAAAATCCTCCGGCCGTGTCCCGTGGCAGGCCACGCAGTTCCTCTTGTCCAGCCGTTTCATGCGCTCGAACGTCTCCGTATGCCGCCCGGCCTGTGTGTCGATAGTCAAGACCAGCACCGGACATCCCGCTGCCGCCACTCTGTGGACGAGGCGCTCCGTAATCTCCCATCGCGACGTCGGATAGAGTTGGTACCACGGCGGCCGCCCCAATGCCGCTGCAACATCCTCCACGGACGTGTTCGCGGCGGTAGACAGAATTTGCAGCGTGCCCTTCACTCTTGCCGCCCGCGCCACCGGCAACTCCCCGTCCCGGTGGAACGCCTTCTGATTTCCCACTGGCGCAAGCCCCAGAGGAGTCTCCCACATGGTTCCAAACAACTCCGCGCGAGTATCCACGCGGCGAATGTCCATCAGCCGCCGCGGCCGCAGGTAGATCCGCTCAAATCCTTCACGGTTTGCCCGCAGCGTCGCGTCATCGTCTACTCCGGTCGCCAGGTAACCGAAATGCGCCGGAGGCAGCGCTTTTCGCGCCGCTTCCTCGAAGTCGAAGACATTGATCGCCTCCTTCGGATCCGCGATCGCTTCTCCCCCTTGTCCTCCGAGCAACAACGGGCTTCCAGCCAACCACCCGATAAACCGCCGCCGGCTCCGTTCTCCACCATTCATGCCGAGTAAGTCTAACACCGGCGGCGGCTACAGTGGCTGCGTCCCGCTCCCGCGGCCCATCCCCGGCCATACGCGGGACTGCTTGAGTATCGCCGGCCGGCCAGCGCACATCGCCACGCCGTGCCGCATGCCCCTTACCAGCAGTGACGCCCGTGGAGCGGGCCGGAGGAGCCGGTCCGGCGATCTGCAGCTTCACGTTCCGGCCACAACCAGAGGACGGCCTCGACGATTTCGATCCCCCGGGGGATGGCTTCAGGACGGGTTATTGGGAACACCGCTGAGAACCATCAACAGCTTCGCCAAATCAGCCAACGTTTCGCGCACAGTCTTCGTCAGTTCGTCAGGCTTCAGCCTTGCCAGATCCCCTGGTTGCCACGCCGTCACCAGGACGAGTGGGACGAAACAATTCACTTGCTGATCAAGCGCCCTGCTGAGGGAGTCCTGGTCAATCACCCTGACTGGCGGCCGTTGAAGTCGGATGAGGCTCTCAGGATTCAAAGGCTTCGCGTGATAGCTTCGAGCGAACTCGATAAGGCTTTGCCAAACCTCCAAAGGGTCCTCGTTCTGCTTGATAACCCGGCGCCACTGCGCAGCGCCTGAGTATTGGAAGCGGTTGAAGAATGGCCGGACGGTAGCATCAATTGTGACGTCAGCGCGGGCGCACAGCCTTTGGAGCAACATGTTCACTTTTCCGGCGGCGGAACCCGATTCGATCGCCCGGTTCGTTTCCCAGCGCGAACGCCATCCAATCACGAGCTTGGCGTAAAGGGCATCTTGATCCCAGCACGCGAGCCCGATATTGCCCACCAGCCGGGACTGATCAGCCAGGAGAATGTCGTAATCCAAGCCACCGCGCTTGCGCTCAACCATGGCGCCTTGGAGTGGCGAGTTCGTGCTCTGACCGGCCAGGGTTTCACACAGCTTTTGCAGACGAGCGTCCAAAACGTACGCCGGCCCATCGAAGTCACCCTGTCTGAATCCAGTAAATCCGGCGAGTCGTGGATCCCGAGCCAAGAAGGACTTGAAATCACTCAGGATGGAGTCATGCTCCGCAGCCTCTGGCAGGCTGTCCGCCAAAGCGTAAATCTCCTCCCACGCGACATCAACGAGGAGCGTCTCTATGTTTCGGCTTTCCAGCGCCTGCTTGTATTTCATCAACTGTTCGTGGCCGGCCCTCCCGTAGAGTTTGCTCTCGATGACCAGAGCGAGTCCATCGCTGTCGGATTGCCGGACCACGATTGTGGCGTCTACTCTGCCGGTTTCACCGATTTCCGGTGGCCGCACGGCCAAGTCCGCGACGATACCGGCCGGAGTCAACTCGACGAGGACTGCGCGATCAACACCCACCCCAGGAAAGGTTTCGCCCCGGATATTCTTTTCCATTGAGATGTCGATCTCGTCCGGCCAAGCTTGAGCAAAGCAGCCAAGCAGAGCAGCTCGCTCGGGGAACCTCTCCTTAACCCGGGAGGCGACAAGGTCGAAGAACCCGCGCAGAAGCATGGGGCTCCAGGCCGAACGCGTGGCGGCGATCAGAAAGGCCCTTGTCGTGTTGTTTTCGTTCTGCGCGCTGTCGCCAAAGTGATTGAAAACATTAAAATTCGGATGGTTTAGTAGAATGTCCATGCAAGACTCCTGTGCGAATGAGAACGTGGGATTGTGCGAACGAAAGACACAAGTGCACTATCGGATTTCGACTGGCCGCTCATTACGTTCGTTAGTTGCGCCGAGGCAATTTGCTGCTTGGTTCGAGCTACAGGCCACGGCGAACCGCATCGCGGCCCGTCTCCCGCCGGAATCGAAGCCATGGGACCATGGACATGTTGAGACTGCTGCTGATTGTTGTTTGTGTGCTATTGACTGCGGCTCCCTCGGCCGCACCTGCCTGCCCGCCCAAGCTCGAGGAGATTCGCGACGCCCAGAACCGGTTGGTAGGCACGTTGCGCACACAGGGGGATTGCACCATGGAGGCGAGGGATCGTGCGAGCAGACTTCTGGGCCGTTATGATCCCCGCAGCCGCCAGACGAGAGATGCCCAGGGCAGGCTGGTCAGCACGGGAAACACATTGCCGGCATTGATCTGGGCCGCTGGCGTCAAAACGGATGTGAGGCCCGTGATGAGCAAGTGCAGGTACTGCAACTCAACTTCCTACGGCTCCTGTCTTCGGAGCCCCCACAAGAAACACGAGCATATCAACGACGAGAAGCGTTGTGAGTTCTGCGGATCGTCGTCCTATGGAAGCTGCCTGAACAGCCCAACAAAGAAGCACCGGCATGGAAGCGTTCCAACAAGTGCCGGTGGTGCGGTTCGACCTCTACCGGCAGCGGTTGCCTGAACAGCCCCAACCGCAACCATGAGAAGTAAGTCACCCCTCTTCCATTGCCTGCGGAGCAACATTGGCACGAGCCAGCCGGATGCGGCGAATCGCAGCGCCCTGGTTGACTTCAGACGCCAGTTCGGTTTCGTCCGGGTTCTGCTCGATGACGACGGCGTTCATGCTTCTAAACCGGCGGTTGGGCGTTCAGTTTCACCTCCGCCCCGAGAGCATACACAACCTCGCCCAGTGTACGAATGGTCACGTTGGCTTTGCCGCTCAGCAACTGGGTTACCCAGGCGCGGGACTTGTTCAACTTGCGCGCCAGATCGGCTCTGCTCACATTTCGTTCCGCCATCAGCCGGGCAATCATCTCCGAGGCTTCCGTCACCAGTGCCTCGATAGTCAGGAGTCCCGGAACTCCGGATCTTCCATCAGAATCTCGTGCTGCGTCTTCATCGCCTCGCCTTCTTCACAATCGTAAGCCTGGTCAGCGCCTGCGGACTTGGAATGACTTGAACTCAAGAAGCCCACCACCGTGATCACCGAAGCGGGCTACCCGGCCAGCCACCCGCGAAACCACCGCCGCCTCCATTCTCCAACATTCATGCCGAGTAAGTTTAACACCAGCGGGCCGGTATAATGGCTCCGTCATGTTCGTCAGGATCCTTCCGCTCCTGCTGGCCATTCCCTGCCTTGCGCGGGACGTGCTCTGGTATCGCCAGCCCGCCAAGGTGTGGTTTGAAGCCTTACCCGTCGGCAATGGCCGTCTGGGAGCCATGGTATTCGGCGGACCCGCCGCCGAGCGCCTCCAGTTGAATGAGGATTCCGTCTGGGCCGGCGAGAAGCGCGATCGCATCAACCCACTCGCCCGCCAGGCGCTGCCGGAAGTCCGCCGCCTCCTCGCCGCGGGAAAACTTCGGGAAGCCGAGGATCTCGCCGGCAAAGCGCTCATCGCCACGCCGCGCCGCATGCCCCCGTACCAGCCGCTCGGCGATTTGCACCTTCGCTTCCCCGGCCACGAGTCGTTTCAGGATTACCGCCGCGAACTCGACCTGGGCGCCGCCATCGCCCGCACCACCTACCGCTCCGGAAATGTCCGGTACACTCGCGAAGTATTCTCCTCCGCCCCCGACCAGGCCATCATTATTCGCCTCACCGCCAGCAAACCGGCCGGCCTGCGCTTCACCGCTTCCCTCACCCGCGAGGCTGATGCCAAAGCCTCCGCCTCCGCGGACCGCCTGGACCTCGACGGGGAAGCCATTGCCCGCGGTGATCGTTTCCAGGGCGAACGGCCCACCGGCGTCCGCTTTCACGCCGTTCTCAAAATCTTTCCCGAAGGCGGGCGGCTGACAGCCAAGGGCGCGGAGATTCAACTCGAAGGAGCCGATGCAGCCACTCTCGTCCTCGTAGCCGCGACCGCCTTCCGCCACCCCGACCCGTTCGAGCGCTGCAACCTCGAACTGGAATGGAAGAAGCGCGACTACTCATCCATGCGCGCCGCGCACGTGGCCGATTACCAGCGTCTTTACCAGCGGGTCGTGCTGCGTCTGGGCGGCACGCACGCCTCCAATCTCCCCACCGATGAGCGCCTGGAACTCGTCCGCCGGGGCGGCTTCGATACCGCGCTCGAGGTCCTTTATTTCCAGTACGCCCGCTACCTGCTCATCTCCAGCAGCCGGCCCGGAGCCATGCCCGCCAACCTCCAGGGATTGTGGAACGAACAACTGGCGCCCCCCTGGGAGAGCAAGTACACCATCAATATCAACACCGAAATGAACTACTGGCCCGCCGAAGTCCTCAACCTTCCCGAAACGCACGAAGCGCTTTTTGATTTGGTCGACCGCGCCCGCGAGGATGGCCGCCATGTCGCGAAGGTCATGTACGGCGCCGCCGGATTCGTGCTCCACCACAACACCGATCTGTGGGGCGATGCCGTCCCCATTGACGGCGTCCGCTCCGGCATCTGGCCTACCGGCGGAGCCTGGCTCAGCCTGCACTTCTGGGAGCACTATGCCTACGATCCCGACCGCGATTTCCTCGCCCGCCGCGCCTACCCGGTCCTCAAGGAGGCCGCCGAATTCTTCCTCGACACCCTCGTCGAAGATGGAAAAGGCCACCTCGCCGTCTCTCCCTCCATCTCGCCGGAAAACCGCTACCGCACCAAGGCAGGCATCGTGGCAAGCCTCTGTATGGGCTGTTCCATGGACAACCAGATCCTCGACGCCCTCTTCCGCGGAGTCAGCGAAGCCGGCCGCATTCTGAATCTGGATGCCGCCTTCCGCGGCCGCGTCGAAAACGCCCGCAAGCGCCTCATTCCTCCCCAAACCGGCAGATACGGCCAACTCCAGGAATGGGCTGAGGACTATGACGAGCCCGAACCCGGCCATCGCCACTTCTCCCATCTCTTCGCCCTCTATCCCGGAGACCGGATCACGCTCCGCGGCACGCCCGCGCTCGCCAAGGCGGCCCGCATCTCCCTCGAGCGCAGACTCGCCGCCGGCGGCGGGCAAACCGGCTGGAGCCAGGCGTGGGTAATCAACTTCTGGGCCCGCCTGGAGGAACCGGAAAAGGCCCACCAGGCCATGGTCACCCTACTACGCCGCGGCACCGGCCCGAACCTCTTTGACACCCACCCCGCCGGCAAGTCCTTCGTCTTTCAAATCGACGGCAACTTCGGCGGAGCCGCCGGAATGGCCGAAATGCTCATCCAGAGCCATGCCGGCGAGGTCGCCCTCCTCCCCGCCCTCCCCGCCGCGTGGAGCGATGGCGAGGTCAAGGGGCTACGTGTGCGCGGCGGCATGGAAGTCAACATGCGCTGGTCCGGCGGCCGCCTGCGGGAAGTGGTCCTCCATCCCAGGACCGATTTCACCTTCCGCCTGCGCGCTCCCAAAGGGCAGAGTTTCCTCGATGGCCGCACACCCGTCTATACCCTTCACGCCAAGCCCGGTTCGGAATGGAAGTTGATGCTCCAATAACGGTTCGTCACGCCACAGCGCGGAGGCCGAGGTGCTTCGCATACACATCGAAGCCCCTGTCACAAGAACTTCGCCTCATACGCCTGGCCGGCTCTCAGCTTGACCGGCCCTTCCACGCGCAGCCGTTGCCCTTCGGAGCCCGCGCCCTGTGTACGCCCTCCCACCGTGCCTTCAGAACCACACTCAGCCCTTAATGGACTTATCCATACAGGAGAGAACTTTGAGATCGGTGCGTCAGGCTATGAGGAAGTCCTTCAGGAGGCGCGCAGAGGCGTTGAGGGCGCGGAGATGCGGAGGGGGAGATATATTGGGAATGGATTATGGGACTACTGAAGCGCTAAAGTGGCTTTTCCAGCGGCTCCGTTATAGTCGAGTTCGACGGATTGGATGTGATCTTCCTTGCCCCTGTAAGGGAAGAAGAGCAGGCCGGCTTGCGGGAGTGGGCGATCACCTTCGGCCATCGCCACCTTTTGGACGCGTTGTTCCATGGCGCGGCGCAGGTTGAAGGGCATTTTCGGGGGAGTCGGAGGGGGATCACCGGCGCCGCCTCCGCCGCCCACGCTGGTCTTGGACTTGGCTTTCTCGGCGGCGGTGGGACCCCATTCGGGATCCTTCAAGGACTTGAACACCACCGCGTAGGGTTCACCCGGTAGCGGAGTTTTCTTCTTGTTAATGCGGAGGGAGAAATCGCCGGGGGAGAGCGTGGCGTGAGATTCCGGGGGGCCGAACAAGGCGGCTTCGACGACGACGTAATCTTCGGTGGTGAGAGTGCCCTGGCTGGTGGGGATGGAGTGGCCGAGAAATTCGGCGGCCACGGTGACATTTCCGGCCTGGCCTTTGGATTGATAGTCGGAGGGAGCGGCGCGGGGCGGGATTCCCTGGATTTCCCGGGCGGGCGCCGGTGTTTCGGGGGCTTGGTTTTGGGCGTAGAGACAGAGAGTAGCGGCGAGCAGCGCTGTCGCGAATGCACAGGCTGCCAGGGTTGGAATACTTCTCATTACAGATCACAAGTTAACACAGTTGGGGTGAAGTTCTCGCGGGGGGAGTCATTGTGGTGAGGAGGAGTCAGGTAGCCAGAAGATGATAGGCGCGGAGTCCTGGCAGGATAGTTCTGAGCGCTCAAAGCCTGACCGAGACGGCTCCATTCGCCCCGGAGGAGACGATGGCGGCGTTTGCGAGCACGCGGCCTCCAAGGGAGTTCAGAGTAGAGATGTGCGGTTTGGATTGGCCCGCGGCGAGCGCGTGAGGCGACCTAGGCGGAGCGCTTTGCCTGAACGCGCGAGGCAAACCGGCCGATGTGAATGACGAAGCGCTCGTGCAGACCTTCGCCGATCTTCTCCCGCTCGTCGTAGGCCTCCACCTTGCACAGCACGCGGCGGTCGTTCACCTCGATCACCTCCGCATGACAGGTGACCTGCATGCCCAGCGGCGTGGCCGCCAGATGTTTCACGTTCACTATGGTGCCCACGGAGTCGAAGCCTTCCTCGAGGAATTCCTTGATGAGGTTGCGCGTCGTCATCTCCATGAGCATGATCATGTGAGGGGTCGCAAGGACCCGGCCTTCCTCGATGCCGAGGAAATTGATGGCGATGTCTCCAGTGACGAGGGCTTTCTCCTCGCGTCTGGCGCCTGGCGGAATATGCGGCATAACTCTTCATGATACGCTCTCGATATACGTGTTGAACCCTGTTTCTTCGGTAACTTTCACCACCCATGGCGCGTTACGCAAATCAGCTCTCCGGCAGGCCAATGAACGGCTCGTCCTGAATGCAATCCGCGAGAATCCGCACCTGTCGCGCGTCGAGATCTCGCGCATCACGGGCCTGTCGCCGAGTTCGGTGACCTTCATTGTGAAGAGACTGTCAAAAGACAAGCTGATCCGCGAACAGAAGGTGGATGGAGCCGTGGCGCAGGTGGGCCGTCCCCCGACAATTCTCCGCCTCCTGCCTTCGGCGCGATACGCGGTGGCGGTGGACATCTCGCCCACCGGGTCCCGCGTGGCTTTGGCCGATTGGACAGGCCATATCCTCGAAACGCAGCCGGTGGATTGGGAAACGGACGCGGAGACGCTCCTGCGAACGCTCCACGGGGCCATCCGGAACTTCGTGAACTCGAAGCCCGGACATCGCATTCTGGGCGTTGGTGTGTCGGTGCCCGGGACCTGGGATGACAAGACGCGCACCGTCACCTCGGCGGTCAATCTCGGATGGAAGGATGTGGCTGTGGCGCCCCTTCTCGAGAAGGGTCTCGACGTGCCGGTGTACTTCGACAACAACGCCAACCTCTCGGCCCTGGGGGAGCGGTGGTTCCGCTCCCAGGGAGCCAGGCCGCTCGAGAATTTTGTGTTCGTCACCCTCGGCGGCGGCATCGGCACCGGCATCATCGTGGCCGGATACGTCATGCACGGGGCCTTCGGCCGGGCGGGCGAGTTCGGGCACATGACGGTCTTCCCCGATGGCAGGCGCTGTCTGTGCGGAAACCAGGGATGCTGGGAAGAGTATGCCTCGGACCGGGCTCTGGCGCGGATCTATCAGGAGAAAACGGAGCGGAAACTGCAACCGCATGCCGTGGCCGACCGGGCACGGCGCGGCGAGGCCGCCGCCGCCGAGTCGCTGGTCGAGGCAGGGCGGCACTTGGCGCTCGGGTTGGCAAACCTGATCATCGGGCTCAATCCGGAGGCCATTGTCGTGGACAACTGGGCGGCCTCGGCCTGGGACATCATCGAGAAACCCGTCTGGGAAGTGCTGCGGCAGCGCGTCCCAACCGCGTGGTTAGAGGGGATACGGATCTACCCCTCGGCGCATGCCGAGGACTCTTCGTTGCTCGGAGCCGTGGCCCTCGCTCTCACGCGCTACTTCCACTCCTTCGACCACAGCGAGCCCGGCGAAGCGCGGAATTTCGTACAGATGCGCGGCTAGAACGGCGGTGGACCCGCGATTTTACTTGACAAACCGGGATAAATTTTGCAGTAACTAAAATAAGGCTTCCAATGGACCTTCCATCGCTCCCCAACCTTACCCCAGGCGTCTCCGCCCGCGACACCCTCGAACAGTGGGAGGAGTTCGTCCGCCGGCGCTATGACCCGAACAGGAAAAAAGAGGATTTCCGCAACTACGAAACCGCCACTCCCGGCGTACGCGAGTTCTACCGCCTCAACCACGGCCTGATGACCCGTGACTTCGTGCTCGCCCAGAAGCGGAAATACCTGCCGCTCGATAAGATGCGGATGGGCGTGTGGGAAGCGATGGAACAACTGGAGGCGCTGGTGGATGACAGCGATCCGGACACTGACCTCTCGCAGATCGACCATAACTTCCAGACGGCGGAAGCCTGCCGCCGCGACGGCCGCCCGCGCTGGTTCATCCTCGCCGGACTCGTCCACGACCTGGGGAAGGTCCTCTGCCTGTTCGGAGAACCGCAATGGGCCGTGGTGGGCGATACGTTCCCCGTCGGGTGCGCGTGGTCGGACAAGATCGTGTTCCCGGAGTTCTTCGACGCCAATCCGGACAGGCAAACGCCCGAGCTACAGAGCAGGCTGGGAGTCTACAGCGAGCGCTGCGGGCTGGCTCGGGTGGACATGTCGTGGGGACACGATGAGTACATCTACCACGTCATGAAGCCCTATCTGCCCGAGGAGGCGCTGTATATTTTGCGTTATCACTCGTTCTACCCCTGCCACAGGGAAAACGGCTACCAATACCTGATGAACCCGCACGATGAGCGGATGTTTTACTGGGTCAAGGAGTTCAACCAGTACGATCTGTACTCGAAGTCGAACGAAAAGCCGGATCACAAAGTGATCCGGCCGTTCTATGAAGATCTCGTAGCGGAGTTCCTGCCCGCCGCCATCAACTGGTAATAGCGCAACCGCCTATTGTTTCACTTCGTCCGGGCTGACTCCTTTCGCATCCCCGAAGGCCGCCCAGCGAATGTAGGAAATCACGTCGGCCAACTTCTCGGCGGACATGCCGGCCGATTCGGGGGGATGTTTCCAGACGCCGTTGTCGCGGACGGCATAGATCGCCGATTTTTCCAGGGTCATTGAAGCGGGCGGCATCTTGGAGAGGTCGTAGATCTTCACTTCATTCCCATTCTCGCTGACGATCATCGCGGGGAATTTGTCCTTCGTCTTGAGTTCCACCTCTTTGACGTAGACCGTGCGAGTGGACAACATGGAAATCAGTACCGCCCGCGGACTGAGCCGCCCAACTTTAGTCAGATCCGGGCCGACGGCCGTTCCCTGTTTTTCCATCTCGTGGCAGGTTGAGCAGTGGTTCTTGTTGGCGGTATCGAAGAAAATGCCTTTGCCGCGCGCGGCCTGAACGGGCATATCAGAGTTCGCCGCCGGAAGAACGGGTGTAAATCCAGCCAACAGTAAAGGAAGCCAGAACATGGTCCACCTCCATCTGGACCTGTACATACGTGCACGCCTGTCGCCAATCGGAAAGTCATGATACCCGGGCAGTTTCGGGGGCCGGATCACGATGGATTGGGTGGATTCGCGCAGCAAAGATGGGCACTGGCGCTCATTCGACCTCCGGACGTGCGGAAGCGGGGGCCTTCGTAGGGACCGGGCCTGACACAGTTCGGTAGCTGCGTCGTGGGTGAGACCGGTCTGGTTGAGAATGATGATATCCACCCGGCGGTTATGGGCGCGCCCCTCCTCGGTATCGTTGGAATCGGCTGGAACCGTATCGGCATAGCCGGCGACGGCGAACTTCGATTCCGGAATGCCGAACTTCCGCGTAAAGATCTCAAGCATGGCGATGCTTCGCGCGGCGGAAAGCTCCCAGTTGTTGCGGAAACGGCCGTTGTGGATGGGGCGGGAATCCGTGTGGCCCTCGAGGCGCACCGGATTGGAGAGCTTCTCAATGGCGGCCGCGATCTTCTCAATCGTGGGGTAGGCCTCCGGCGAAATCGTATCCCCGCCGGGTGGAAAGAACGCGGCTTCCCGCAGGCTCACCACCAGCCCCCGAGCCCCCATGTGTACCTGGATCTTGCCGGCCCTGATCTCTTCCTTCAGTTGCCGCGTGAGAAAAATCTGGGAGGGAAGCAGTTCCGCCAGTTTCGTCGGGGGGTCCTTTTCCTCCGCGCTGCGCTTGGCGCCCCCAGGCCCCCTCATCATCGCATTCCCCTTGCCCTTGTCATCCACCGTGCCGCCCAGAATACCCGCAATGGCGGCCGCAATCTGGTTTTCCTCCAGCGCCTTCCGCACCGACTCGGAGACTTCATGCGCCTTGCCGCGGTCGGTTTGCGAACTCGCGAACATGACCACGAAGAAAGCGAACATCAGCGTGATGAAGTCCGCGTAGGACACCAGCCAGCGCTCGTGGTTGGCCTTATCGGCTTGCCGCTTGCGGGACATTTCTTTCCACTTCCTTCGGCGGTCTTGCCTGTTTTTGCTTCGTATCCACATCGCCGTGGGTATAGGCCTCGAGTTTCGACCGGATCAGTTTCGGGTTGAGCCCTTCGACGATGCCGCAGACACCCTCGAGCATGAGCTCCTTCATTTTGATTTCCTCCTGCGCGCGAGCCTTGATTTTTCCAGCCACGGGCAGGAAAAACAGATTGGCGATTCCGACGCCGTACACGGTGGCGACGAAGGAAACCGCGATTCCGTGGCCGACTTCCTCTATGTTGGCCAGATTCTTCATCACCTGGATCAGCCCCATGACGGCGCCGATAATGCCGACCGTGGGAGCGTACCCCCCCGCTTGCTCAAAAACCCGCGACTCCGCCTCGGCCCGGTGCTCGTCCAGTTCGATCTCCAGTTCCATCATCTTTCGCAGTTCCTGAAGATCGGTTCCGTCAACGGCAAGGGTGAGCGCCTTTCGCAGAAAATGCTCCGGGATAGCCATCACCTCTTCTTCCAGCGACACGATGCCGGATTTGCGGGCCTTGCCGGCAAACTCAATAATTTGATCGATAACAACATCGGCGGAGTGCGCCCGGATAGTGAAAACCTGGAATAGCCGCTTGAATGCCTCCCGAAACGCGCCCACGGGCGTATTCAGCATCGTCGCCCCCATCGTGCCCCCCAGAACGATGATGGCCGCCGTCACCTGCGAAATGTCCGAGAGCTTCCCCCCCTCCAGCAGAAGACCGCCGATGATCGCCCCGAAGGCAACCAGAACCCCCAGAACGGAGGCCAGGTCCGGTTTGGTTCCACGCTTTGCCGCCATGCCGGTAAGATCCTACTCACCCGCGGCCGTAACCTCGGGCGCCGGAGCCTGAGAGGCGCGCTCCATGATCGCCCGGCGGAAGCCCATCACCCGCTCCACCACCTGCTCCGCCGATTCCAGCACCACAATCTTTTGCCCGCTGGTGAGGCTGATGACCGTGTCCGGAGTAATCTCGATGTGCTCGATCAGGTCGGAATTCAAGAATACGGGCACGTGGTTCAGACGAGTTAACCGGATCATGAGAGGCTCCCACACTGCTTATCGGACAGCACGGGAAAGATCTGATGGCAAAATGACGCTCAGCCGAGTAGATCGAGCAGAGATCTTAGCTCCTTGCGAATCTCCTCGAACGCCCCCGCCGTAACCGCCCCCCCAAACAGATCGCCCTGTATCGTCGGCGCACCGCCGGACGGACTCTTACGCCCCTTCCCTTTCGCGGCCCCCTTCGCCGTCGATTGCGCGCGCATTTGCAGATAGTTCCGCGCCCCTTCGATTGTGAACCGCTCATCGTACAGCAATCGCTTGATCTCGAGAACCGCCTCCACGTCCTTGCGCCGGTAAAGACGCTGCCCCGTCCCCGATTTCTTCGGAGCTAGCTGAGGGAATTCCGTCTCCCAGTAGCGGAGAACGAACGCCTTCACTCCCGCAAGCTTGCTTACATCTCCTATGCGGAAGTAGAGCTTGTCGGGAATTTCCGTTGTGTTGCTTGCCGGTACTACGGGATCGGCCATCATCACTGTTCGGCCATCATCAGAATCCAACGCAGGGGAGGTTCTTTCATCGTACGGAATACAGGCATTGCCGTCAACCTCCTCTCCCCCTCTAGAATTGTCCAATACAAGATGAGCATGAAACTGGCGAAACGACGGGGGCAGTT
>JAIXKK010000144.1 GCA_026954325.1 Bryobacterales bacterium
GCTCGAACAACCCGCGCGACTTCGGCTTGAAGAAGGGCCTCGATCACCTCGATGCCGTACGCGCCAGATTCCAGACCATCACCGATCGCTTTGCCCAGTTTCAAGCGCAATGGCTCAACGTCCACGTCGACTTCCCTCTGCTGCAACGGCTGGCTTTGCCGGTCAGTATCGGTTCTGTCCGCTTTCCCGGCATCAAAATTCACGACACCCGGATCATCGGTCTACTGGAAGTTCTGCTCCATGGTGGTACGACGGTTGGCGGCTGGACGGCGAAACAGATCCACGAGGCGGTTCTCACCACGTTCGGGCTATCGCCGACAGCATACCGATTGAACCAACTCCGCTACGATCTGCGTAAATTGAAAGGTCACGGCCTGCTCCAACGCGACGGCCGCCGCTACCGTTACCTGCTCACAACCAAGGGTGTCCCGGTGGCGTTGTTGTTTCAGTTCTTTCACAAACGCCTGTGTGGCCCGTTGGCCTACAGCCGGTTCCATCACAAGCCGGACTCCACTCATCGGCCAAACAGCAAGCTGGAGTCTGCCTGCCATGACGCCGACAAGGCCGAAGGTGATTCGCATCCTCGCAGCGGCTTGATGTTACCTGGTTCAATGTTGAAGTATTCTTGTTTACAATTTTCGATCTAAGAATCTAATGCCGCTCGCCGCGGATCATCCGCCCCACTTCGCGCAGCGTCTGTACATCGATATCCCGCAGCCTGCCGCGGTAATCCGGTCCCACGTCGAGCGAAAAGAGATTCCCGTATTTCACCGCTCCCAGGTAGTCCTGGTAAATCTTCTCCGCCGGAAGTGTCAGCCGGTCATGCTCGGGCAGCGAATAAAACCACTGCGCGCCGCCCTTATGTTCGGGGAGAATCGGATAAGTGAACTCCGCCGCCCGGTAACTGCTCGCGGGCGCGTCGCGCATGTACGGCCCCGCCGCCGTCTGGTCGTTCAACGGACCCGGGCGTCCCTTCTCTCCCAATCGTAAATCGGCGCCTTCCTGATCTCCATGGTTGAACCCCACGAAACAGTTGGGCTGAAGCGATTTCACGAATCGAACCGTGTCCCCATGGCTCAACCCGCCATCGCCCACGGCATGGTCGAACCAGATGAACTCGATCGGACCGTAGCCGGTGAGCAACTCCTTCAGTTGCGCCTTCTTCATCTCCGGGTTCGATCCCCCCTTGCGCGTCTTGCCATCCTCTGCCCCGGGCCAGGTCCAATCACCTTCCGAGAAATACAACGCCAGTTTGATTCCGTGCCTGTCGCAGGACTTGCGCAGGTCCGCGAGCACATCCCGCCCTAAAGGCGCGCGCGTCACTTTCCTCTCCGTCGTCTTCGTATCCCAAAGACAAAAGCCGTCGTGGTGCTTGGTGAGGAACAGAATGTACCGCATTCCCGCTTCCTTCGCCGTCCGCACCCACTGTTCCACGTCCACTTCCTTCGCGCGGAAGAAGGAGACATCCTTCACGCCGGGCGTCCATTCCTTCCCCGAAAACGTGCTGAACGACCAGCAGATGAACATGCCGAACTTCAGATTCTTGAGTTGCCGCACCCGTTCGTCACTGACCGGCGCCGCGGCGCTCACGCCCACCGCCGCGAATGACAGCCCTCCCAAAACAAACCACCGCCTTTTCATTCGTCTTCTCCTCTCTAACAATAGCCAAGGATACTTGAAATCTGGCGGACAGCGCCGGGTCAGTGGTCAACCCTCGGAGCAGCGCTGTCAGCATGCCTTTCAACCCGATGGCGCTGTATCACGGCCAAGATCGAAGCGGGGGCCGATGCCGCCATTCGGAAGTTCGTGGATCTCGCCGCCACATCGCCGCGCCGATCGCCGGCCGCAAACCGCCGTCCGCTAATTCTCAGACTTTGCAGGCTCAAATCAGACTTCTCTGACCCAGACCACCCTACCGTGCAATCCGCAGCAGCACCACGCCCGCGGCTGGAATGCGCACCGTCTCTCCCTCGCCGGCAACCCGAGAGGCGTCGAGGCTTGCCGTAACACCGCCCTCCATCTGCTGAACGGAACCCAGAGACCGCAGCGGAACCGGCAAGTTTCCAGGGCTGATCTTCACCCGCGCCTGCCTCGCCTCCGAACTCGTGTTCCCCAGCAGAATCCACGCCTCCCCTTCGCGGCTGTAGACAGCGGTAATGCAATCCGCGGCGTCCACTTTCACCGCCCGGTTCCGCCGGTCCTGGAACTGATAGCGCGTCAGGTCGCCGAGCGGCGCCAATATCTTGTACAGAGCGATCGCTTCTTCGCTCGCCGGCCAGGGAGCTACGCCCGTAAGCAGCGTCTCCACCGCGAAAACCCTCCGCAGGTGCTCCGGCGCGCCCTGGTCAATGCTGCCATAGCCGATAACCCCTCGCGAACGCGCCCCGGCGAAGCTCCACTCCACCGGCAGTTCCTCCACGGGAGGCACTGACCGCGACAATTTTCCGTAACCCCACTCCATGCCCACCACGCGATCGGCAAAATTCTCCGTCGCGAACATCGGAGCCATCGTATTGTGTACGATGACCAGGCCCTTCGGGCCAACCCGTTCCCGCGTCCATTCCATAAGCTCGAGCAGTTCATCCATGTCCCAGTGCCCGGTGGGCGAAAGGGCCAGCGTTTCCGTCCGCCCGGAAACGCCGTTCGTACTCTTGCCAACATGCAGCGGATTGTTGCAGTACAGCGCTACGTTCCAGTCGTAGTAAATACCGTCCAGGTTGTGGTTTTTGAGCACCGTATCAATATTCCGCTCGAGGGTCTTCAGCCATCCGGATTTCAAACACATCTGCGCGCCGTATTCCCCGTGCCGCGTCAGATTATGATGAAGTTTTCCGGTGTCGTCCGGTTTGCGCCCCCATTCCTCCCCGTGCTCCTTAAAGTCCCGCGTCGCCGGATGCAATTCCTTGTTCGAAAAGTAAGTGGCCACCCGGATGCCGTGCGCGTGGCAGCGGCCGATCGTCAGGTCGTACTGCTTCATGTCTTCCGGCGGATAGGGTGGATACGATCCGTCACGCCAGAACAAACCATCCCCCAAAGCGTCTCCGTCATTGTGGCAGTGGACGGTGCGAATACCCGAATCGGCCCACTCCTTCACCTGCTCCTCGGTTACCCACTTCCCTCCCCGGGCGCCGAACGAGGTATGCAGCCACGCCGGATTGGCGTGCCCTTCCAGAATCGGCACGCCCAGATAACTGTCGAATGTCCAGGTTCCGCGCGCGGGAACCCGCCCCGTGATATCCAGCGGGTTGATCGACACGCTGACCCCAAGCGGGGTGATGCTCGAAGACACGCCGCACGACCCAGCCCCCGGCTTCCCCGCCGCCTGATAGTCCCACTGCGCCAGGTCGTCGGAGACGAACCATTCAATCCCCTCGATTCCCGGATTCGCCAGCACGAGATAGCGCGGCACGAATCGCGTCTGTAGCGGCGGATCAAAATAAGCTCCCGCCCGCTGTTTCCGCCACTGCATCACTCCGAAAGACACCGGCGACACGCCCTCCTGGTCCGCAATGCCCTGGCGGTAGCCGTACTGCTCGAGGCTCGGGTCGAACACGGCGGATAGGACGCTTACGCGCCGAATAGCGATAGGGCTCTCCCCAAAGACGAATTCCCGCCGCACCTTGACGTATCCCCACCGGTACTCATAGCGGGTTCGAAGACGGATGCCCGAATCCTTTCCTTTCGCGCTCAACAGCCGGCTGGTGACGCGCACCACCCGCGCCTTGCCCGAACTGTCGAGCACAACCTCGGGAGAAGCATCATTCTGAGAATGGAAACTCTCTCCCTCCGCCGTCGCCACGTACGCGTCGATGGGCTTCACCAGCAGATTCGTGGAGGATCCGTGAGTGTACGCCACCACCGAGATCTCCGCTCCGCGCTTCAAGTCGTGCCGGAAAGTGTAATAAGGAGTAGAAAGTGCGAGCGTTCCGGCGGCATCCCGCCGTTCCACGCGATACTCGCCGGGCCACGTGCCCTGCTGCCCGCGGACAGGTCCCGCAATGCCGAGCATGCACGCCGCCGCCCAAAGATAGGAAGTAAACGTTCTGGGAGACATAGCCATTCCGACTGTATCAATTTTCGCCAGACCGGAGACCGGGGACGCTCGCTCCCGCGCCATGTCAAGTGGCCGCTGCTCCCGCCGGCTCGAGGTAAAGCATTTCCTTCGCGTCATCGTAGGCGAGAAGTTCGGCATAACGCCCCCAATCGACCGCAATCTGCATCTGCCGCTCGATTTCCTCGGCTAGGATTTCGCCCTCGAGTTCGGTTTTGATGCCGTTCCAAGGGACTTGCCGGCGCTCCGCTTCCCGCAGTTTGTCGAGCATCCATCGAATGAGCGGAAGACGCCTTACTCGCAGGGCAAACATCTCCTTCCGGGCGGCCACGCCGGCTTCGGCGAACGTCTCGCCGAGTGTGGTTAGAGCGATGTCGCCCTGGGCGATGGTCGCAAACCCGAGTAGTTCGGCGGCCTCGGTGAGCAGCAGCATGTGGTCCGAATCGAGCTTGAGATCATCCGTCAGGCGGTAAATATCCGTGTGCGGCCCGGGGATTTTCACGAGATACCCCATCAGACCCTCGATGTCGTTGATGTTGACTTCAGGCAGCAATCGGAGCCGCCCTTCCCCGCCTGGCGCGGCCCCGAGTTCGACGTGCTCCGGTTGGGTTTGGCCGGCCATGGTCGTATACACCCGGTCCACCGTCTCGAGAAATGCCGTTCCCTTCCGGAACCTCGGGCGCCGCAAGCCCACGGCAAAATCGGCGGTGACGCGGCCGGGATCTTTCTCCATGATCACGATGCGGTCCGCCATATACACTGCTTCCTCGATATTGTGAGTCACCATCAGAATAGCTTTCGTCGGCAGATCGCCGCCGGTCCACAAACCGGTCAATTCTGTTCGCAGTGCTTCGGCGCTGAGAACGTCAAGAGCCGAGAAGGGCTCATCCAGGCATAGCAATTCCGGGCTTACGGCCATCGCGCGCGCGAATCCGGCTTTCTGCCTCATCCCTCCCGACAACTCGCGAGGATATGCTGTCTCGAACCCGTCCAACCCCACCTTGTCGAGCAGGTCAAGCGCCCGCGGCCCGGCCAGTTTCTCCGGTACGTGGCGCGCGCGGAGAACAACCTCGACGTTCTCGAGAACCGTGAGCCAGGGGAATAGCGCGAACGTCTGGAAGACAATCGTGGCGTGGGGATTGATGCCGCGCAGCGGCCTGCCCCGGTAGAGCACGCGCCCCTCCGATGGAGCCGTTAACCCGGCCACGATTCGCAGCAGCGTGCTCTTCCCGCATCCCGACGGCCCCAAGAGCGCGACGAATTCGCCTTCGTAAATCTTCAAACGCACGTCTTGTACGGCGAGGAACTGCTTCCGCCGGGCGCCGTAGTAGTGGCTGATGTTGTCGAGTTCAATCAGAGCATCCGAAGCCATGCGTCTACTCCAGGCGGTAACGCTCACCGGCAATCCTGTACAGGCGTTGCCAGACCAGCCGGTTGATGCCCGCCACCGCGAAAACCATGGAAAGCGTCGCTGCCAGCAGGAGAGGGTAATCTCCCCGCGCCGTTGCCCGGGCGATTGCGGCGCCGATGCCGGTTACCGCGCGGGTGGTTCCCCCGAACTCAGTGTATTCGGCGACAATGCTGGCATTCCAGGCGCCCCCCGCGGCGGTGATCAGCCCCGTGATGATGTATGGAAACAGCGCGGGAAGAATCAACACGCGCCATCGCTGCCGGCGGCTTAATCCGAGCATCAACGCGGTGTCTTTGAGATCCCGCGGCACGGCGGAAGCGCCGGCAATCACATTGAACAGCAAGTACCACTGCGTCCCCATGAGCATCAGCGCGATGGCGGCGATGTTCAAACCATTCGGAAGGCGAAGGAATCCCAGCAGCAGGATCGGAAACAGAGCGGTGGCCGGCACCGATGCGGCGACCTGGACCAGGGGCTGCAGCACGGCCGCTACGCGGGGTTTGCTTCCGATCGCGACTCCGGCCGGCACGGTCCAGGCGAGCGCGATGAGAACGGTTGCCAGTACCCGCCCCGCCGTTGCCGCGAGTCCCGCCGCAATCGCCCCCCACTGCCGCCCGGGAACCTGCGCCAGTAGAGCCGCCGACGAGTATGCGCCATAAAGAAGTATGCTCCCGCCAATCGAAACGCTGAGCCAAGGCAGCCGCGAAGATGCTTCCGCGCCGTGGATCTCCCGTCTCTCTCGGGCAGCCCGCGAGACCGCGCGATCGAGCAACCGCGGCAGCCAGGTCAAGAGCCGCCGCGCGGCGGGCGCGACGATTCGTGAGTTTCGCCACGCCTCATAAAACCACGACGGCGGCGCCGGACGGGACCCGGCGGTCTCCAGTCTGAACCGGTCCGACCATGCCAGCAACGGGCGCCAGACTACTTGGTCCAGCAGCGCGATCAGCGCAATCAGCGCCGCCAACCCCCAGCCGATCGCGCGCCAGTCTCCCACCCGCGCGGCTTCACTCAAGTACGCTCCGATGCCCGGCAACCGGAAATCACGCTTCCCAACAGTGAAAATCTCAGCCGCCATCAGGAAAAACCAGCCGCCGGCCCAGCTCATCATGCTGTTCCATACAAGCCCGATCGCGGCGAACGGCAACTCCAGTTTCTTCAGCCGGAGCCACGCGTCAAACGAAAACACGGCGGCCACTTCCCGCAACTCTCGCGGAATTGTCTTCAGCGATTGATACCAGACAAAAGTCAGGTTCCAGACCTGGCTGGTGAAGATCAGCACGACAGAAGCGAGTTCCGCCGCGGCATTCCGCGGCAAAACGGCGCGTAAACCAAGGAACACGATGGGCAGGAATGACAGAATCGGCACGCTTTGGAGCACATCCAGCAGCGGGATCAGCAATCGTTCAGCACGGCGGTTGTACGCGGCCGCGTATCCGTAGGCAAGCGTAAAAACGACGGATAGCAAGTAGGCGATGAGCATCCTTGTGAGCGACAGCCCCGCATAGAAGACGAGATGTGCCGGCTCCAGCGAAATCTCAGGCCCCCGCGTCACCAGCGGCGCATGAAACGCTAACCGGACACCGGCGTAGAGGAAAACGGCGACCGTCACCAGGGCGACAGCGTCTCCCCAATTCCACGCGACGTATTGCGCCGCTCCGAAACTCAGTGACCGGATGCGCGCGGCATCCCGGTATCTGGTGAGCAGTCGTGGCATCGCAACCCTATCCCACTATAGTTTGTCCGCACCCTTGGGGGACCGCGGTGAAGCAGCGGAAATCGGCGGTCACCGGACGATTCGCACGTTCAACCTTACTCCCCGCGGTGACTCCTGAGGCGTGCGGGATGGAACTGGTCCCGCCGCCAAAACAGCCCGGCAAGGCCGGCATCGGCCCGCTCCTTCTCGTAGACCGCATCCCGGACGACAACCCGAAGAAAGCCGCACGCCATGAGCGTTACTTCACCTTCACGGACAGGTCCGCCTCCTGCCGCTTTCCGTCCTCGCCCTTCACCACCAGCCGGAATTTCGTGCTCGCCGTCACCTGCTCCTGGAAACACCGCCGCTCCGCCACCGGGACGCTCTTTCCGTTCAACTCCGCCGACTTTGCCTTCACCAGTCCGTAGCACAGCGTCACTCGTTCCCCAGCCGCCGCCTCCGGCTTATCCGCCACGAAGAGCCGGATCATCTCCACCGGCTTCGACGCCGGCGGGCCCACAGTCACGTCCACCCCCCGCGAAGCCCCCTCCACCGACAGCGTATAGTGCGTCGTCTTCTCCGGCTTCACCGTAAAACAGCGCGTGAACGAGGGCGTCAGCTTTTCCAGCGGCGGGTCCAGCTTCACCCACTTCGCATCCTCGACGCCGTAACACAACAGCGTCTCTTCGCCTTTGTGAATCGAGGGCGGCGAAGCATAGAAGCTCGTGATCTTCGCTGCCGCCGGCGCGGCCGCTGCCTTCTTTTCATGCGTGACCGGACCGCCGCATGACGGCAGCAGCACACATACCGCAATCACGAATCTACTGCCGCCGCAAACAGTCCGCAATTTCTTTTTCCGTAATCGCCCCTTCGCGAATCACCCGCCAGTAAGGCTCTGTAATGTCCACCGTCGTATTGCCCGGCCCGGCGCACAACCCGCCGTCCAACACCAGGTCCACTCTGCCGTCCATCGTCGCGAATGCCTCGATCCCGCTGCGGCACGTCGGCTGCCCGCTGAGGTTCGCGCTCGTCGCGATCAGCGGATGCTCCAGCCAGTCCAACAGCCCGTTGGCCACCGGCGATTTCGCCTGCCGTATCGCCAACCGCCCCGTGTTCCCCGTCACCTTCAACGGAACCTTCGCCGACGCCGGCACGATCATCGTCAGCGGCCCCGGCCAGAAATGCCGCGCCAGGAGGAAAAACCGCGAACTCAACTCCTTCGCAAGGTCCTCCGCCATCAGCAGGCCGCTCACAATCAGCGGCAGCGAGCGGGAAAACTCCCGCCCCTTGGCGTCAAACACCTTGCCCACCGCGTGCAGATTGAACGGGTCCGCCACAATCGAATACAACGAGTCCGTGGGAATCACCACGATCTCCCCGCGGCGGATGGCGGCCGCGGCCCGCTCGAGCGCCTCGGGATTCGGTTGTTCGCGATCAAGTTCTATCAGGTCCGTTGCCACTATGTTTGCTTCATCCGATCGTTTGATTTCATCTCGGCCCGATCGCTTCGGCAACCTGGATTGCCATCTCATAACGCCCGAACGGAGCGCTCAACTGTACTCCCCGCGCCATGGGTCTTACCCGCTCCACCATCTCCCGCGCGATGGCCACGCCTTCCGCCCGGGCCTTCTCGGCGCTGTCGGCGCGCTTCATCCGTTCCAGGTATTCCTCCGGAACCGGAACCCGCAACTCATTCACCATGAACTCCGCATTGCGATAGCTGGTCAAAGGCCAGATTCCGGCAATCAAAGGAATATTGTACTGCGATGTCGCCTTGAGCCATGCCTCCAGCAGTTTCAAATCGAACACCGGTTGTGTCACCACATACTCCGCGCCCGCCTGCACCTTCCAGCCGAACCGCCGGAGTTCTTCTTCCATGTTAAAGGCACCGGGGTTCGCCCCCACTCCCAACAGCATTGCCGTCTGCGACCCTATCGGGTTGCCGCCGATATCGAGCCCGTGGTTCAAGTTCGTCACGATGTTCGCCAACCCGATCGCATCCACGTCGAACACCGCCGTCGCATTCGGATACGCCCCCATCCTCGGAGGATCGCCCGTTATGCAGATCAGATTCCGCACCCCCACCGAGTGCGCCCCGATCAACTCCGATTGGATTCCCAATATGTTCCGGTCCCGGCAGCAGAAGTGGAGCACCGTCTCGATGCCCGCGTCGCGCTGCATCAACTGGCAGCACACCTGCGCGCTCATCCTTGCGCTCGCCCGCGGACCGTCCGGCACGTTGATGCAGTCGATGCCGTTCTCCTTACACAACTTCGCTCCGGCAATCTCCTTCGAGGCGTCCACCCCGCGCGGGGGCAGAATCTCGACAAAGGCCACGAACTTACCCGCCGCCAGCTTTGCCCCAAGCCGCGACTTGTCCGCCGCCGCCACCTTCGGCAGCGCCTTCGCCTTCATCTCCGGCGCCTCCACCGTCACCGTGAGCTTCCGCTGCCCCGGTTGCAGCGAGCGCGCCTCGGAAACCACTTCCTTGATGTGTTCGGGCGTCGTTCCACAGCAGCCGCCGACAATCTTCACCCCCGCCCACAACAACCGGCGCGCGTACTGCGACATGTACTCCGGCGAGCAGAGATAGATCTGCCGTCCTTCCACCCGCGCCGGATGGCCCGCGTTCGGCATCGCGCTCATCGGCTTGTTCGAATACCGCATCATCGTCTCGATGGTCTCGAGCGTCGCCTTCGGCCCCACCGAGCAGTTGATCCCAATCACGTCCGCCGGCCAATCATCGAGCAGCGGCGCGTACGCCGCCACGTCCTTCCCGTCCAGCATGTTGCCGTAGTCGTCGATGGTGGCCTGCGCCACAATCACCATCTCTCCGCCCGCCACTTCCCGAGCGGCGAACAGCGCCTCGCGCAGTTCGCTCAAGTCGCCGAACGTTTCCAGCACAAGCAAGTCCACGCCGGCGTCCACCAGGTACTTCGTCTGCTCCGCGAACGTTGCCCGCGCCTCTTCGAACGAGGTCGGCCCCAGCGGCTCCAGCCTCACCGCCAGCGGCCCGATTGCCCCGGCGACGAACGCCCGCTCCTGCGCAGCCTCCCGCGCCAGCCGCACTCCCGCCTCGTTGATCGCCTGGCACTTCTCCGCCATCCCGAACGCCGACAGCCGCATCCGCGTCGCCCCGAACGTATTCGTCTCCAGAATCTGCGCCCCGGCCTTCACATAGTCCTGGTGAATTTCCTTCACCAGCGCCGGCTGCGACACGTTCAGTTCATCAAAACAGCGGTTGATGAATACTCCCTTGCTGTAAAGCATGGTGCCCATCGCCCCGTCGGCGACAAACACCCGTTGCGGGAGTAATTCGCGGAACTCCGCGGCCCGGCTGAATTTCGGGGAAATGCTGGTCATGTGTAGGACACGGTTTGCCCTTGGCAAACCGCGAGTTATTGCGATTTTAGCGCACTCCCGGCCAGCCTTACATCTGGTAAAGCATCAGGTACACGATAACGCCCGTCACGCTGACATAAAGCCACACCGGCAGCGTCCATCGCGCAATCCCGCGGTGCCGGTCAAACCGTGCCGCCAGCGCCCGCTTCAACGTAATGATCGCCAGCACCGGCACCGCCGCCGCCAGCACCGTGTGCGTCGCCAGAATCGTCAGATACACCGTCCGAATCGGGCCCGTCTTCGTAAACCGCACCGAGCCCACCTGAGAGTGATAGATGAGGTAACAGATGAGAAACAGTACCGAAGCCGCAAACGCGGCCAGCATCGCCTTGCGGTGCGCTTCTTTTTTCCCCTGCCGGATCAGCGCATATCCGGTCACCAGCAGCACGCCGGCCGCCGCATTCAGCACGGCATTCACCGCCGGCAGATCGCGCACCGTCATTTTCAGGCTTCCTTGTGCAAGCGCCGGATGTCGCCGATCAGCCGCTGAATGCTGTCCGGCTCGGAGGTATCGTAGTACGCCCGGATGCGGCACTGCCGGTCAAGCAGCACAAAGCGGGTGCTGTGGGTGAGGCTCCCGTCCACATTGCCCAGCTTGAAAGCATACCGGTCGAGGTTGTGAAGTTCTTCCGCCGGACCGGTGAGAAACGTCCACCGTTCATCGGCGCGGTGCCGCTTGGCGTATGCCGCCAGCGCTTCCGGAGTGTCCCTCGCGGGGTCCACGGTGAACGACACCAGCCGCACACCGGCAAGGTCCTTCACCGCGTTCTGCACCTGCCGCATCTGCGAACTCATTCGCGGACACGGCCCCGCGCAGTTGGTGAAGATGAAGTCCGCGACCCAGACGTGCCCCTTCAACTCCTTCGCGCTCTCGAACACGGCGCCCGTCTGCGCCGTGAGCGTGAAGTCATGAACCTGTCCGAGAATTTCCAGTGGAGGCCGCGGCCGTGAGCACCCAGCCGCTATCACAGCCAACAGCAGCGGCAGCCGTCTCACAGGCGCGAACGGTCCAGCAGCAGCAGACCGTAAAGAACCGGCAGGTACACCACCGATGCCAGCAGAACGCCCCGCGCGCGCAGCGCCGTCCGCTCCCTTGCCACTCGAACCGCCGCATACAGAAAGAAGCACCCCGCCACCGCCGCGCCGAGTACGTACCAGTTGCCGGCCATCAGCAGATAACGCGGCAGGAGACTCACCGGAATCAGAACCAGCGATGCCATTACCATCTGCCGCGCCGTCGAGATGCCGTCCGGTTCCACTACCGGCAGCATGCGGATGCCCGCCCGCGCGTAGTCGTCGCGGTACATCCAGGCGATCGCGTAAAAGTGCGGGAACTGCCAGAGGAAGAGAATCGCGTACAGCACCCACGCTTCCCAGGTGAGCGTGTTCGCGCCCGCGGCAAAGCCCATCAGCGGAGGCATCGCCCCCGGAATCGCCCCCACCGTCGTCGAATGCCACGTGCGTTGCTTCAGTGGAGTGTAAAGTCCCAGATAGCTCACCTCCGTAAAGAGGCCCAGCCATGCGGTGAGCGGATTGGCGCCGTAGTACAGCTCAAGAAAGCCCACTACGGAAAGCATCAGCCCGAAGATCATGGCCTGCCGGGGAGTGACGCGCCCCGTAGGCAGCGGCCGGTGTTGTGTGCGGCGCATGCGGCCGTCGGCCTCCCGCTCATACCACTGGTTGAGCGTGAAGGTCCCGCTGGCGATCAGCGCCGTGCCGATGATTGCGTGTAAAAGTACGACCCAGTGCAGGCCCGATTGTGCCCCGAACCAATAGCCGATGCCCGTGCTCATCAGAATCAACCACGTGACCCTCGGCTTGGTCAGCTCGATATAGTCCTTCATGATAGAAACTTACAAATATAGTGAAAGGGATACCCAGTCCTTTTCATTCTACCCCTTGAACGAAAAATCTGCTGTCTGCGCCTGCTTCGGCTCCACCTTCACCTTGATCTCCTGCGTGCCGTAGCGTTCCTGCCATGCCTCGATAGTGTATTCGCCCGGCGGCACGTTCTTCAAGGTGAACGTTCCGTCATCGCCCGTGACGGCGAAGTAGGGATTCGACATCACTCCGACCCAAGCCCGCATCCACGGGTGCACATTGCACTTGAACAGGATGGGAGGCATCTCCTCTTTCGGGAACGTCTTCACCTTGACGTCGCCCTTGGGAGGCTGCGATTCGTTCCACTCGCGGTTCACCCTCGGCAGCGGATGGATATTATGGTTCGTGGTGTCGCTGTTGGAGATTTCGAGCGGCTGGTTCACCATCACCGCCACCACGTGCGGCACATAGATGCAGCCGGTCTGATCGAGCTTGACGGGGGCGGTGGGAGTGGGATATTCGCCCTTGGGCAACCCCTCCTTGATATATACCAGAACGTTCTTGAGCGTGCCGTTGCCGTTGAGCACGACGTCTTCCGCGTAGACCGGACCCTTGTGCATTCTGGCGCACGCCGGGGTGGCATCCATGCTGAGCACCTTGGGCGTCGGCTTCTCGCCCGTAAACGCTACCTTCCCGGAGATAGAGCCCGCCGTGGCCGCATCCACCGGGGGAGCCGCCGCGGCGGCTGGAGCGGAACTTTCCGCCTTCTTTGCTTCCGGCGCCCCGCCGCCGCAGGAGGCGAGCAGGACTGTGACCGGCAGCGTCAGCCAAAACATTTTACGTTTCATTTGTTTGATAGCCTCCACTACACGAATGGGGATGGAGAATACGGGACAGAACCCTATTAGGTTACCATCGAATCCAGGCGTCATGCGATTCCTCATTCCTCTTATTCTTTGTCTCGGCCCGCTCCCCGCCGAATACCTCCGCATCGAGCAAAGCTTCGGCGCGATGGATTGCGCCTCCTGCGCCGGCCTCATCCAGAAGAAGCTCGCCGGCAACCCCGGCGTCGAATCCGTCAATGTGGACCGCAAGAAGAACGTAGTCACCGTCGTCCTCAAGCCGGGTAACAAGGTCCGCCTGCGCCAGGTCCGCGACTTCGTCGAACAGAGCGGCTTCAAACCCAGGGAAGCCGAGGTTGTGGTGCTCGGAACCGCTTCGGTCGAACGCGGCATCACGACACTGAAGATCGCCGGTTCGGAAGAGTCCATCCGGCTGCGCGACCCCGGTACCCGCATGCGCGAATACATTACAAAAAAGGTGGAGATCGAGGGCATGGTGGAGAGCGTCATGAGCCAGGGCTCGCGCATTGACATTCTGGAGGTGCGGGAAGCGAAGGTGGTCAAGTAACCCCGCAAGGGGTAGACTTGATCCATGATTACCGGCAGACGTTCGTTTCTCTCCGGCGGCGGTTTCGCGTGGCTTTCGCGCTGGCTGCCTTTCGGAATGGTGCCCGCGGCCGCGGCCACCCGCGGCAAGAGCGTGTATGAGGAACTGGGCATCCGCCCGATCATCAACTTCCGCGGCACGCACACCACCATTGGCGCCTCGAAGGAATGGCCGGACCTGCACCCGGCAATGCAGGAGGCGTCGCGGCACTACGTCTCGCTCGAGGAGTTGCAGGACCGTGTCGGCGAGCGCCTCAGCCGCCTCATCGGCACGGAAGCGGCGATGGTCACCACCGGCACGGCCGGAGCCATCTGCGCCGGCACGTGCGCCTGCGTCGCCGGAAGCGACCCGCAGGCCATCCGGCGCATTCCGGACACCACCGGCCTCAAGAACGAGGTGCTCTGCCTCAAGCTGCATCGCAACGGCTATGACCACGCCGTTCGCAACGTGGGGGTCAAGATGGTGGAGGTGGAGAATGCGGAACAACTGCGCATGGCCGCCAACTCGCGCTCGGCGATGATGTACTTCCTCGGCGGCACAAGCGGCGATGCGTCCTGGCCGGAGACGATGAGCGTGGAGGAATGCCTCAAGATCCTCAAGCCGCTCGGCATCCCGGTGCTGGTGGATGCGGCCAACATGCTTCCCCCGTTCGACAACCTGCGCAAGCTCGCGGCGGCCGGCGTGGATCTGATCGCCTGTAGCGGCGGCAAGCACATGCGCGGCCCGCAATGCTCCGGTCTGCTCGCCGGACGCAAAGACCTGATCACCGCGGCCCGCCTGAACATGAGCCCGCACTCGGACAGCCTCGGCCGCCCGATGAAGGTAGGCCGCGAGGAGATCATCGGCCTGTGGCTCGCCGCCGAGAAATACGCGAAGCTCGACTTTGAAGCGCTCGACAAGGAGAACCTGCGCCAGGCGGAGTACATCCGGTCCGCCCTTTCGCGCATCCCGGGCGTCAAGACGGAAATCGTCTCCATCGACCGCACGCGCAAGGTCCGCCGCGTCGCCGTCACGTGGGACGAGAAGGCGCTGGGCATCACCGCCGCCGAATGCGAGAAGCAGCTATGGGACGGCACACCGCGCATCGCCGTATTGCGGAACCAGCCGCAAGGGATCGAGTTCACCTGCTTCATGAATGACCCGGGCGATGAGACGCCCGCCATGCGCAGGATGGAGGAGATCCTCACGCGGCGATCCTAGTGGCGCCTACCGGTCATCATCGTCCACATCGAGCGACAGCGGCGCAAACGCCGCCTGCCGCGCCGCCGGGTAGGGAACGTCCCACCCGCGAATAGACCCCCAAAGGATCCGGTTCAGCCTCTCGGTGGGTACCGCATCGGGTATGTCCCATTTCATCCGCGCCGAATCCCGTGCGCCTTTGCGCGCGGCGCCGCGCAGCGCCGTGACCGCCGGATTGCGCTCCGTCAGAGACTGCCGCGGCACGACAGCCTGATACGGTGCGGCATCGGCGGCGTCCGTGAAACTCGCGCGCATCTCCGTGGCGATCATGTCGAACAGCGAGAGCGTGGGCAGGCCCAGCATCAGTTCGATAGTCTTCAGAATGCTCTGGTGCGAATAGAACGTGGAATCGATGTGGCCGCGTTTGACGTAGGGGCTCACCGCGAGCGCCACGGTGCGGTGGCCATCCACGTGGTCCACGCCATTCTGCGCGTCGTCTTCCACCACGAAGATCGCCATCTTGTTCCAGAACCGCGTGTGCGTCAGCGCTTCCACCATTTGCCCCAGGGCGAGGTCGTTGTCCGCGACCATGGCCTTTGGCGTAGATGCGTTGGCAAGCGTGCCGTTGGTGTGGTTGCTGGGCAATTGCACCATCACGAGGTTCGGCATCTTCCCTTCCCTCTCCCACTGCGTCACATCCTTGAGGAAGATCCGCGCCCGCACTACGTCTGGGATGGCTGTCGTATACGCCGGATAGTTGTGCGCCAGGATGCGGTTCAACGGCGCGATGGGCGCGGTGATGTTCCATTCGTTCGCGAAGTCCTCGCCTTGTTTCCAGCGCGCCAGGTATTCGTGCCGCTTCGGGTGCGCGACGCGCGTGATGCCCGCGTATTCGCCGTAGATCTTCACCGTCTTTCCGCGGCTCAGCGCGGCGTCCCACAGGAACCCGCCTTCCGCAATCGCGAGCGGATCCGACCCGTCGAACGGATAGCTGCGGCCGGCATACCCCGGCCACATGGCGTAGGCATTTTCATTGGCCTGCGTCAGCCATTGGTGGCCGTCCGCGCTGTTGCCGCCCGTCGCATAGAAATTGTCGAGCAGGACGAACTGCTCGGCCAGGCGATGCTGATTGGGAGTCACGTCTTCGCCGAACATCACCAGGGACGGCTCGCCATTGCCCTTCTTCATGTCACCCAATACCTGGTCGTACGTTCGGTTTTCCTTGATGATGAACACGACGTGCTCGATGAGCGAGGGTTCCCCGCTTCTGCGCGG
Source organism: Bryobacterales bacterium (assembly GCA_026954325.1). Lineage (GTDB taxonomy): Bacteria > Acidobacteriota > Terriglobia > Bryobacterales > Bryobacteraceae > CADEFT01. The sequence goes on from JAIXKK010000144.1 coordinate 16,282, forward strand.
CACCGCGGCACCGGCGCGTTTCAGATCGGGCTTTGCGGGAGGCGCGGCGGGCGTCCCGGCCAATGCAAGATGATTATTCTCCCCCACTGCTGTCGTAAGGCTCGCCAGTTGCGCCTCATCCGGCAGGTCCACAACGTTCACCGCTCCCCGGTAGGCGTGGACAAAACGTTTGTCCGGCGCGTCTCTCCATGCCGAGCCTGCCCCGAGCAGCGCGCCAATCGCCAACCGCTTTCCGTCCCTGCTGAGCGCGAGGGAGTTCGGATACCACGCCGTTGGAATCATGCCTTCGACCGCGCCCGTCCGCGCGTCCATCGCCACTACGGCATTGATGCCGCCGCAGGCGATCCACAGCCGTTTCCCATCCGGCTGAAGCACAATCGCGGTGGGCGCAATTCCGGATACCTTCTCTCGAAAGGGCCGGACGGCATAGGTCGCGGCTACCCGCATCGCCCTGGTGTCGACCACGTCAATCACATCGCGGTTGCTGCTGGCGACGTAGAGCCGTTCCGCCTTCTCGTTCCAAGCCATCGCGTTCGGGTGGGCATTCACCTTCAATGTATGCGTCACCGCGAGTTTGCCCACGTCCACGCGCGCCACGGTTCCCGTGGTTGCAATTCCTCGTCGGTCCACCAGGACGCGGTCCGCGCGCGGATCATATCCCGTCGGCGCCGCGCGGTCCGCCGCTCCCGCCGCTGGCCCGCCCCAGTTGCTCACCCACGCCACCGTGCCGCTGCTGTTCAGCACGGCGGCAAACGGCGCCACGCCTGTCTTGACAACGCCCAGCAACTTTCCCGAGTCGCGTTCCACCAGCGCCACCTGGTTGTCGAAGGTCAGCGGAATGGCGGCAACCTGGCCGGCAAGGGCGATGGCTCCGGCCAGAAACTTGCCGAGACTCGCCTGTAGCGTCTGCCTGCCGGAAGTGAACGCGCCCAACTCGACGGCGCGCGTGCCGCGAATCACGGTAGCCGCCAGCGCGCGTCCGGAATGCTCGTCAAAACGCAGGCTCTGCAATCCCGGAGTCCCGCCGAGGGGGAGGGATGCCAGGACTCTGTTTTCCCGCCAGTCGATTCGCATCATGTGGCTGGCGGTGGCCACCCACACTTCCCCAGGATCGCCGCCGAAATCTACTCCGTAGACGCGCCCTTCGAACACCGCCGGAACACCCGCCGGGGTGATTGATTGACGGGTGGTGACCACGCCGGGATCGGTCACCTGTCTCACCGGCCGCCCGGCGCTCTGCGCCCACAGCAAGCCGCACCATGCCATCCACATCGCAACTGTTTTCATGCCGGATACCTCCACCACTCTATACCCATCCGGAAGGATCTTCAAAAATCTCAGTGAATTTCCCGATACTTTTCGGCCGCAAGCGGGTTGTATGCTCATTCATGTGGGATCTGTTCCTTCCTTCGGCTAGCTTCGACGGGGAAGTGAATCGGAGGAAGGGACATCCCGCCCAATCGCCCGGCAAGCCCGCGAATGCGCATAGATAAGGTCCCGGCCGCGGAGCAGACGCTGTGGTCCGGGTCAGCGTTTCCTTTTGCCCGCGGATTTCGAGACTTGTGGAATTCCCAAAGCCGCGAGCAACTCCCGCGCGCCCGCGTTAAAGTTCTTGCGAAAATCGACATGCTGAAAGGCCGAAAGTGTCCAGGAGAGCTTCTTCACCTGGCAGGTTTTGTAGATCACCGGAAGAATTCGTCCCTTATAGCGCTTCTCTTCGAGCGCGAACATCAACTCTCGCTTCACCCACTCGGACTCGACGGCCTGCGGGGAAAGCACCAGGACGAACCAAATGCACCTCTCGAGCGCGGCGCCGATCTCATCGTGCCATTCCCGGGCTCCACGGATATTGGCCTTGCTGAAAAACGGGTTCATCTCGTGGTCCGCCAGGACACGCACGATCCGGTTCACGAATGCGATGTTCTTGCTCGAATGCGAGACAAACACCTCAGCCGGTACGGCGCGTCGTTTGCGGGGCATAAGCGGGTTTGTTTAAGAGGTCCAGGATCTGTTTACCCGCGGTCACGGGGTCTTCATAGCGGATCTGAGGCAGAGACTCGAGGATCCACGGCGCCGCCTTGGTGGGCCGGAGAATGATCGGGATCAGGCGTCCACTGAGGTGCTCCGCGCCCAGAGCATAGGAGATTTCGAGTGAAACCCATCTGGATTCCATCGCCTTCGGTGACAGGAATACCAACAGCGCCTTCGAGGATTCCAGAGCTTGCTGGATTTCCGAGGCGAACTCGGACCCGGGCAGGAGATCCCGTTCCGGATCCCACACCTCCAATCCGGCGTTTCGCAATTGGGCAGCGACCGGCTGCACAAGTTCCCGGTCCGCCGCCGCGTAGCTCAAGAAGATCTTGTTGCCCCGTTTCCGCATTTTCCACACTCGGTCTAACAAGACTCCGCGCCCGGCTCCATCCTGTAGAATTCGAGATACAGCCATGACCCTCACCAGAAGACACTTCGCCGCCTCCGCCGCCGCGCTGGCGTCGCAGGCGGCGCTTCCCGCCTCGATGGCCTCCTCGCGGCCGAACATCCTGTTTCTCATGGACGACCAGCACCGGGGCGACTGTCTGGGAGCGGAGGGCAATCAGGTCATCCGCACTCCCACCCTGGACCAACTCGCTCGCGAAGGAGTACGCTTCCGCTGCGCCTACACCTCCACGCCGAGTTGCACGCCTGCCAGAGCGGGGCTGCTGACAGGGCTCTCGCCGTGGAATCACGGCATGCTCGGCTACAACAAGGTGGCGCGGAAGTACGCCTGTGAGATGCCGCGGCTTCTGCGCGATGCCGGCTATTACACCATGGCGATCGGCAAGCTGCACTATGCGCCGCAACGGAATCTTCACGGCTACCACACGGCGCTGCTCGACGAATCGGGACGCGAGGAATCGGTGGATTTTCGCAGCGACTACCATTCCTGGTTTTATAGCCAGGCTCCGAATCTGGATCCCGATGCGACCGGCGTGGGCTGGAACGACTATAAGGGCAAAGCCTATGTGCTGCCGGAGCGCCTTCATCCGACGACATGGACAGCGGATTGCGCCGTGCGTTTCCTCGACACCTATCAGCGCGGCGATCCATTTTTCCTCAAGGTTTCGTTTGCGCGGCCGCACAGCCCCTATGATCCGCCGCCGCGGTGGATGAACGCCTACGCCGATGCCGGCGTGCCGCGGGCGCGCGTGGGCAAATGGGCGGAGCACTACCGGACGCGAAGTTGGGACCGGGACGACATCTGGCACGGCGATGTGGGCGAGGCGGCCACGCGCACGGCACGGCAGGCCTACTACGGAAGCGTGAGTTTCGTCGACGAGCAGATGGGGCGAATCGTCGAGGCGCTTACCAAACGGGGCTGGCTCGAGAACACGCTGATCGTGACGGCGTCCGACCATGGGGATATGACCGGGGATCAATTCCTGTGGCGCAAGTCCTATGCCTATGAGCCGTCGGCGCGAATCCCGATGACGCTGCGCTGGCCCAAGGGCATGGTGGCTGCCGGGCGGGGCATGGTGAGCGAGCATCCCGTGGAGTTGCGCGACATCCTGCCGACATTTCTCGATGCGGCGGGAGCGCGGGCTCCGGGCAAGTTGGATGGGCAAAGTCTGCTCGATGTGGCGCGCGGAAGGACGGATAGCTGGCGGCGCCATATCGACCTCGAACACGATGTCTGCTACGACCCTTCGAACCACTGGAACGCGCTCACGGACGGCAAGACCAAGTACATTTACCACGCGCGGGATGGCGCCGAGCAGCTTTTCGATCTGAGCAACGACCCCAATGAACTGCATGACAGGAGCGGAGAGCCGGCAGCGGCGGGCACGCTGCGCCTGTGGCGCGCGCGGATGGTGGAGCATCTTCAAATCCGCGGCCCCAAATGGGTCAGTGGCGGCAAGCTCATTCCAAGGCCGCAAGGGATGTCGCTGTCCCCCAACTATCCGAAAGCGGAGGCATGAAGGAATGACATACAGCAGGCGCTGGTTTCTGGGTGCGCTCGGCGCCGCGCCGTTCGCTTCGCAGGCGGAGGGTGTGACGCCGGAGTTGATTCTGCACAACGGGGTGATTCATACCGTGGATGCCTCGAATCCCCGCGCCGAGGCCGTCGCCATTGCGGGAGGGCGGTTCCTGGCTGCCGGAACGAATGGGGAAGTATTGAGACTCGCCACGGCCCGCACGCGAAAGGCGGATTTGGGCGGTAAGACCGTGGTCCCGGGCTTCATCGATGCGCATACGCACGTGGCCTCTTCGGGGCTGCGGCATCTGCGGCAGGTGGATTGCGACCTGCGTTCGATTGCGGCCATTCAGGAGGCCATCCGGCAGCGGGCATCGAAGACGCCTAAGGGCGAGTGGGTTGTCGGCTTCAAGTACGACGATACAAAGACAGGCGAAGGGCGCAAGCTGACGCGTGCCGATCTCGACGCCGCCGCGCCGTCGCATCCCGTGTTCATCGAGCATCGCGGCGGCCATACGGCCTATGTCAACTCGATGGCGCTGCGCATTGCGGACGTCAACGAGAAAACACCCGATCCGGCGGGCGGCCAATTCGACCGCGACAGTTCCGGGCATCTCACCGGCGGGTTGCGCGAGAATGCCACGCGGCCGTTCCATCAAAAGCTTCCCAACAAATACTCACGGGACGACCGGCGGGAAGGCGTGAAGCTGATGACGCGGATGTTCGCGCGCGCAGGGGTGACGAGCGTGCATGACGCGCAGGGGTCGCCCGAGGACTTGTTCGCTTACCAGGATGCGCGCGCGGCGGGGGACCTGCGGGTCCGCGTCTATCACCTGCTGAACTACCGCCACCTGGACCGCATGTTGGAGGCGGGCATCCGCACCGGGATGGGCGATGATTGGATCCGCGTGGGGGCAATGAAACTGGTTTCGGACGGCTCCATCTCCGAGCGCACCGCCCATCTGTCGCAGCCCTACACCGGCAGGCCGAAGGATTTCGGGATTCAGGTGATGCCGGAGGAGGAGTTGTACCACTACGCGCGCAAAGCGCACGAGGCTGGCTGGCAGATTGGGACTCACGCCAATGGCGATACGGGAATCGACATCGCCCTGCGCGTCTATGAGCGGCTTCAGAAAGAGATGCCGCGGCGCGATGCGCGCTACCGTTTAGAACACTGCACGCTGATCAACGACTCCCTCATCCGGCGCATCCGGGCTTTGGGCGCTATTCCCACGCCATTTTCCACGTACGTGTACTATCACGGGGAAAAGATGAGCGAGTACGGCGCGGAGCGGTTGAGCCGCATGTTCGCCCTGCGGAGCTTTCTCGACGCGGGCATCCGCCCTACGCAGGCGTCCGACTATCCGCCGGGGCCGTTCGAGCCGATGATGGCGTTGCAATCCGAGGTGACGCGAACCGACACGAAGGGCAATGTCTGGGGGCCGCGGCAGAAGGTGACCGTGGACGAAGCCCTGCGGATTGGAACGCTGCACGGGGCGTACGCTTCCTTCGAAGAAGCGCACAAAGGCTCGATCACACCAGGAAAGCTGGCGGATCTGGTGGTGCTGGGCCGCGACCCGAAGACGGAGCCGCCATCCACCCTGGTGACTATCCCGATCGAGCGAACGATGGTAGGGGGCGGATGGGTGTACGAGTCCTGAAAGATCCTCAGGAGAGGCGTACGCCGCGCCGGCGCGCCCACTCCGCGCCCAATTGTTCCTGGAGTTCCCGCGAAAGTTCGCGTTCCGTAAGCTGGAAAATGATCGTCTCTTCCTTGAGGAAGTGCTTGCGGGTTTCCGCCACGGTGTCGAGCAGAGACCGCCGGGCCTCCTCCAATTGAAGAGAGGAGAGAACTCGAGACAGGCCCGAATCGATCACTTCATGGTCAGTGGGTATGGGCGCGCCATCGCCGGAGACAGGGGGAGGGGGAAGAAAGCCACGAATCGCGGGCACCAGCAGTTCATCCTCGAGATTGGCGTGGCTGCCAAGCGCCGATTGCAGACAGCCGGCGCGGATCTTCAGTTCCCCGAGGTCGGAGGAGGCGGCGGTGCGCTCGATGAGTTCCAGCAGCGGGTATATGGCGCCGTGTTCGCCAAGCAGGGCCTGTGTGATTCTCATCGCGTCTTTGTCATCTCCCGATATCCAACACCTTCCCGGCCATGGTAGCCCGGAGGGGGCGTTCCAGGCAGTGACTCCGGTCACGGAGGGCCAAGTCTGATCCGGGTGTAGTCTTTGCGCGACCGAAGAGATTGGCCCCCGGCCGCCCCGGGGCTGTAGCCGAGAGAAATGCTTCGCCAGGGATTCCGCCGGCGATAGCTGGTATCCTACCGGCAATGTGGCCGGGCGCGACTCCGATGGTTACTTCACTTTTGCCGGACGCGCGGACGGGATCATCAAGGCGGCCCGGTCATGTGATGGGGCCCCCGTTCGAGGTGCAGCGCACCCGCCGTAGCCAAGGCCTTCGCGATCGGGACGCCGGACTCTACCATCGGCGAAATCGTCAAAGCCTTTCCGCGTGCCGGCCAGATCCTCATCGGTGGCCTCCGAGTCCCCTCCTAATTGTGTCTCCCAGGTCTTGCCGCCATTCGAGGTGAAAAGGATCGTGGATTTTCGCCCGGCGATCCAGCAGGTCTCCGGGCCCACGCAGGAAATGGCTTGTAATTCGATATCCTTGGTAAACGGTACTGGTTCCCAAATCGCCTTCCACTTCGGGGTGGCGGCGCTGGACGCCGGAGGGGACTTCGGTTTGGCTGCTTTCTTTGCCTGACCAAAGGCCGCACCGGCTAGAGTGAGGAGAACAACTGCAATCCCAGGAATCGTACGCATGGAAGTCTCCCATCCAGCAGTAATCGAAACGATTCCGCAATATTAACACGGCCCGCAAAGCGCCGCCGCGAGGACAGGGCACGTCAAAGACCCGTCCTGCTGACTACCCACTCGGAAACATCGAGGCCGTGCTCGTCGATGCGGGTCCAGACCACTTCCGACTGATGCCCATGCATTTCGAAGATCTGACGGACAAGGTCGCAGACGGGTTCGCACCCGCGCTCATAGAAGACGAGGATGGAGGGACCGGCACCGCTGAGGGTGCATCCGAGAAGGCCTGGGGCGCGGAGACGGAGTGTTTCCTCTAGCCCGGGAACGAGTTTGGCGCGATAGGGCTGGTGGAGACGATCCTCGAGGGCGGCGGGGAAAGCGCTGGTGGTTCCCGTGGCGAGGGCGGCGATGAGGAGCGCGGCGCGCTGGATGTTGAAGACGGCGTCGGCGCGGGAATAGGCGGCGGGGAGTACGTTGCGGGCCTGCGAAGTGGGCAGTTCGAAATCCGGGACCACGACGGCCACGCCATAGCGCGCGGGGAGTTCCAGGCGTACGGCGCGGGTCATTCCGCCGGAATCGATGGCGCTGGCGACAATGGAGCCGAGCACCGCCGCCGCCACGTTATCCGGATGCCCTTCAATCTGCGCCGCCTCATCAAGGATGCGCAGCGGCTTCCAGCCGAGGCCGAGGAGTTTATCGGCAATCACCACTCCCGCGGTGAGGGCGGCCGCGCTGGAACCCAGGCCCTTGCCGAGCGGGATCTGATTGTCAATCTCGAGCTCAATCGGAGGCAGGGTGTCCTGATGAAAATCACACGCGACCTTGAGGGCCGTCTGCCAGATGAGGTTGTCCTCGCCCGTGGAGATGGAGGCAGCATCTCGTCCCGTGCAGCGAATGCTCAGTTCCCTGCTCCGGCGAAAGCGGCAGACGAGCGGAATGTCGAGCGCCAATCCGAGCGCATCGAAGCCGGGACCGAGGTTCGCGCTCGATGCTGGTACGCGTAGTTTCCAGGCCATGGAGACGGGCCGGCTTTCCTAAAGCGCTTCCTCGGGGAGCGCCACGGGGTTGCCTTCGCGGCAGGATTTGTAGATGGCGGCCACCAGTTCGAGGGCGCGATAGCCGGCCTCGCCGGAGGTAAGCGGGTCGCGGTTTTCGCGGATGGCGTCGCCGAACTCGCGGAACTGGCGCTCGAAAGGAGTGAGCGGGATGGCCATCGGGTCCGACGCCCCGGACATGGTTTGCGAAGCGAGCGGAGCGGGTTCGCCTTCGTCGTTCCTGACGTCCCAGGTGGTGAGTTTGTCGCCGGTGACGATTGCGGCGCCGTTGGTTCCATGAATCTCGATGCGCTCCGGGTAGCCGGGCCAGAACGCGGTGGCCGCCTGGATGACGCCGGTTGCGCCGCCGGCATAGCGGAGCACGGCATTCACCACGTCTTCGGATTCGATGGAGTGCAGCGCGCCCAATTGCCAGGCGCCGCATACCTTTCCGACACGCCCGATGAGGTAGAGCAGCATGTCGATCTGATGGACGGCCTGATTGATGAGCGCGCCGCCGCCTTCGGTGGCCCAACTGCCCTTGATGGGGCGCGAGTAATATTCCGCCGAGCGATACCACTTGACATAGGCGTCGGCCTGAAGAATCTTTCCGAGTCTTCCCGCCGGGATCGCCTTGGCGAGGAATTGAATCGAATCATCGAAGCGGTGCTGGCTGACGACGTTCAGCCGCACGCCGGCGCGGCGCGTGTAACTCACCATTTCGCGGGCCGTTTCGAGGTTGGTGGCGATCGGCTTCTGCACCTGCACATGCTTGCCGGCGGCGGCGGCCGCCATCAGCGGCTGAAGGCGGAAGTCCGGGAACGTGCAGACATCAATGAAATCGACGTTCGGATGGCGGCAGACATCCTCATAATTAGCGAAGAACTCCGCTCCGGCTCCGGCCGCGAACTTGCGCCCGTGCTCTTCCCGCACGTCCGTGACGGCGGTAACGGTGAAGCCGATGTTCGCGTATGCCTTAATGTGCATTTGCGCAATTGCGCCGCAACCAATGATTCCTACTCGCAAGAGAAGCTCCTGTAATCGATTGAAGAGTAATGTATCAGCCTAGCAGGATTCCAGGCCGTGGCCGGAACCGCAAACCGCCACTTCGAGGCCGAGGGCGGCGAACATGGACGCCTTGACGGCAAGGGCATGGTTCGCCGAGGCGGCGCCGGGGGCGTAGGCTACCTGAATGTGATTCGATTTGTGGCGCGCCATCATCTGGTCGCGGCTGACGCCGTAGGTGACCGCATGCATGATGGGCCACTGCGGCGTGGTGATGCTCCAGCGGCGTTCGGTCTCTTCCCGGGGCAAGTCGATGACGCCCGCGCGGCCGAGATCGGCCTTCAGCTTGCCGTCCGCCACGTAGATGCGGCTCCACACGATTTCTCCGGGCTTGCTGACGCCCTTGAGCGTGGCGCCGCCGAGCGGGAAGTACATGGGAGGCTGGCGTTCGCCGATGGCTCCGGCGTAGCTGTCGCGGAAATGAGAGGCGGGAACGGCGCCGGAAATCTCGAAAACCCAGATGAACTGTCCGTTATACTCCTCGCCGTAGCGGACGTCGTGGAGCGTGTTTGACGGGTCAAGGCCGAGGGCGCGCCAGACGCGGTTGGTGATGAGACCGTCGAGCCCGGCGCACTCATCCACTTCATTGAAATGCGTCAGGGCGAGGCCGTCGTAGAGCACGCGGCCGTTGCCTGCCGCCTTCACGGGCGGGCGGTCCGGATTGTTCAGCAGGCCTTCGACGAGATCGGAAGCGGGACAGAGGTCCTTGAGCCCCTGCTGGTATTGGATGCCGATGGCGTCGCAGCCGAAGTCGTCCGCGATGCGGAGGGCGGCAATGTACATCTTGCACTGCTGGTGGATCTGCGCATCGGTAAGTTCGGTCTGTTCGTCGCTTCCGGTCTTGAACCGCATGCCGCGGGCGTCGAGCCACTTACGGACAGAGGCGGCTTCTTCGTCGCTGACGGCGCTCATCCCGGCAAACAGCGCGGACTGGCTGAGACGCTCCTTGAAGACACCCGTGGGATGCAGCAGTTCGTCGGGGATGATGGCGTTGTACATGCCCATGCAACCCTCGTCGAAGACTCCCATGATGGCCTTGTTGCGGCGCAGTTCGGCGGCGAGCGTTCCACCCAACCGGCGGGCGCTTTCGGGAAGCTTCCAGGCATCGAGGGCTTTGGCGTGGCTGGTGTCATGCACCACTTCGTTGCCGTTAAGCCAGGCTTTCAGGCCATTCAGAAAGTGGGCATCGGTAAAATCGAAGCTCCACAGAGAACTGTACCGGACTCCGGCCTTGGTGAGCGATCCGTTGAGGTTCAACAATCCTACAAGCCCCGGCCATTGGCCGCTCCAGTTGGCGACGGTGAGAATGGGGCCCTTGTGGGTGTAGAGCCCGTGAAGCAGATGGTGGCTATACTGCCACACCGCTTCCACCACCACCAGCGGCGCCTCAGGCGGAATTTGCCGGAACACCTCCATCCCGTAGCGCTGGCTGTCGATGAAGCCGTGCCCCTTGGCGGGATCGACCGGATGGCCGCGTTTGACTTCGCGGCCCAGCCTGGTGACGGCCGCCGTCACCGCGGCCTCCGCCTGGCTCTGCGCGGGCCAGCACACACGGTTGGCGGATAGGCGCAGGTCTCCGTTCGCAATCAGAATGACCGGTTCAGGCATAGCTTTCTATTGTGTCATGAGCGCCGGCCCGGCGGCTTGACCAAGCTAACCCCGGAAGCGCATGCCGGCGAAGCTGACGACGCTTTGGGGGTCGATGTTCCACTGCTCGTAGTTGACAAGCGTGCCGCGGGCGTTGGGCATGGCTTTGAGAAAGGTGTAGAAGGGCGAGGATCCGCACCATTTGAGATCGTCCTGGCGGTCCTGGACGAGGTCCCAGTAGCCCTTGGCGTCTCCGGCGTTGATACGTTCGATGCGGGACTGGTCGCGGGAGGAGACCTCGGCCATTTCCGAGACGTGGACCTGGGCGGTGAAGGAGTCGCCGTAGCGGCGTCCCATGTGGGCCATATCGACGCCGAGGACCCAGAAGAGATTCCTGCCTTCGCGGGCGCCCATTTCGCCGAGAGCGCCGAGGAACGCCTTGACATTGTCGTCGTCCTCGGGCATTCCGCCTTCGTAAATGCTGCGCCCGTAGGCTCCGCAGAGAATCGGGAGCACGCGAATGTTGGGGCCGAAGAGATGCTGGAGGAAGACCACCTGGAACTCGATGGAGTGCTCGATGGCGATCGAGTAATCCTCCATGAGGACGGCGTTCGGGGCCTTGCTTTGGAGTTCGTCGATGAGTGAAGTGGCGGGCTGAGCATCGCCCCACGGGGTGGTCCACGTCTTGCGCGTCATGCCGAAGCGCTCCGGAGCGCCGTAATGAGAGGTGCCGAGGATGACGAAGGTGCGCCCGGCGTAATCTTCCTGGCGCAGGCCGGAGTAGGCGGCGCGGTAGGATTGCCAGCCGCCTTCGGGGCTGACGTGCGGGGCAGCGATGCCGAGCAGGCCATCGGCAACGGCGGGCTCGCCGTTCAGATACCGCTGCATGGTTTCGCGCAGCGCATCGGGCTCGTCCGGATAAGCTGCTCCGGCATGGGCCGGGTAGCGGGCTTCGGAGGCGGCGAAGGCGCGCTCGCGCTCCATCCGCATTTCGGCGAACACTTCGTCTTCGAGGAATCCCGCGTTGCGAAGGTTTTCGGTGAGGTGCTCCTGTAATTCGCCCACCTGCAAATCGCCCGTGATGTGAAACAGCGCGGCGCGCAGGTCGTTGCCGGTGCGCTCGCCGTCGAAATACTCGAGCACCTGCACCAGCACGGGGGGAATGATGAGGGTGATCTCGGAGTATTGGAATGGATCGCGAATGAGCAATCCGGGGCGGTCCGGTACAGGGGAGGGCATGAAGTCAAGATTCATGCGCAGCCGCGGGAGGGGGTTCGACATGCACTTCCATGATAGCCCGCCATCCTGATAGAATCCGAAACCAGCCGTTATGAACAAGAAGTTTCTGATCGCCCTCGCCGGCGCGACCCTCGCTATCGCGCAAACGCTCTACGCCCCCAAGGGCAAGCCCGCGCAGTACACGCCGCCGCACAAACCGCACACGAAATTGGGCGACCTGATGGCGAAGCACAAAGGCCAGAAGTCGTGGCGCGAGTTGATTGTGAATGACAAACACTTGAAGAGCGAGTACATCTATGCCCCGCCCGGCTTCCGGCACCCCAAGGCGCTGCATCCGGACACGCGCGAGTGGTGGGTGGTCCTGGAGGGCGAGGTGCGCTTCGACCTCGAGACGGTGGAGCCGTTCACGGCGAAGAAAGGCGCCATGGTGCAGGTTCCGATGCAGACCTTCTTCTCCTATGAAGTGGTGGGGAACGGGCCGGCGCTGATTTTCGAGACGAATGCCGCGGGCGCGAAGACCATCTACGCCGAGCGGAAGGACGCGCCGCCGATGCCGGGCTACGACTGGGCGCCGGTGCAAATGAACCGGGCGAAGGGACAGTGGCTGCACGAGAACAAACCCGTCGTCTACTACGATGAAATCGCGAAAAAGATTGAGAACAAGCAATTGCAAGGCACCATCCGGGTGGTGGAAGACGACCGCGGCGCGGCCAATTTCATATACGGCTACAACAGCAAACTGCCGCCGCTCGATGAGAAATATCGCGGGCACTATCATCCGGAAGGCGCGGAATACTGGCTGATCCTTTCGGGCCAGATTCGTTACCCGATCGAAAGCGTGGGCGTGGTGATTGCCGAGCGCGGCGATGTGGTGTACGTTCCGCCGTTTACGTTCCATGCGCCGCGCTGGTGGGGGGACGGCCCCTCGTGCCGGCTGGCAATGAACGGATTCCCCCAGATAGCGCATCTTTACGAACCGCGTTAAGGGCGGACAGGGGTGTTGATTGCATCCATCGTGTTAGGCTATTCCAAGGCAACTCCAATGTCTGAATTTCGGGATCATGTGGTCCTCATTACGGGCGCTTGCGGCGCCTTGGGCGAGATCGTTACCAGCCAGTTTCTGGACGCGGGAGCGCACGTGGTGGGCGTGGATATTGAGTGGCCGGAACCGCCGGAGAGCCAGCGGGTGCTGCCGCTGACGCTGGACCTGATCGAGCCGGAACAGTGCCGCCGGGCGGTGGCGCTGACGCTGGAACATCACCGGCGGATCGACATCCTGCTGCACCTGGTGGGGGGATTCACTTCGGGCAAGACGCTGGCCGAGACATGCGACGCCGAATGGCAGCGGATGCTGAACATCAATCTCAACTCGACGTTCAATCTGTGCCGGGAAGTGCTGCCGCAGATGCTGAAGGCGCGGCGCGGGCGAATGATCGCCATCGGGGCAAAGGCGGGGGTGGACCCGGTAGCAAAGATGGGCGCCTACCACGTTTCGAAGGCGGCGACGCACGCCCTGATCCGGGCCATCGGCAGGGAATGCCGGGGAACGGGGGTGACGGCGAACGCGATCCTGCCGAGCATCATCGACACCGCCACCAATCGCGCCAACATGCCCGATGCGGATTACAGCAAATGGGTCAGCCCGCGCGTGATCGCACAGCTCATCCAATATCTGGCTTCGCAGGCAGCCGCGGACGTGAATGGGGCGCTGATTCCGATATACGGACGGGCTTGATAGAGGGCGTCATCCAGATTGAACTCCCAAGATGGCGCGGCGCGTGCAGGTATTTCTAACTGAACGCGGAGGCTTTATGGAAGTTCAATTTCGGTTTTGCTATTTGGCGGTGGCGGCGTTTCTCTACCCTTTGATGTCGACTGTTGTCTTCGCCGCGCCGGCCAGCCAATCGGCCGTACGTTGGAGTGAGCTTGCGCCGCTGCTCAAGGGCCGCGAGATCTCGGTGAGGTTGAGCGGCGGGGCAATCGTGGGAGGGAAGTATTCCGGCATTCAAGCGAACACCCTGACCATGCAGGCCACCAGGACGAGCGAACCTTCCAAACACCCGAAGGGGGTGACGCAATTGGCGAGGTCCGATATCGAGCAGATTACCATCCAGCGCCACGCCGGCTGGAAAGGAAGGGCCATCGGGTTGATTGCCGGCGGAGCCGTTACCGCTGTCGTCGCCGGAGTGATCTCCGCTATCGCGAAGAATGAAGGCGGTTGGGGCTCGGGTTATGCGGGCGTGGCCGGGGGAGTGAGCGCGGCGGCGACCGGCGGCGGTTATCTGCTCGGCCGGTTCGGCGACCGTGAAGGCTCCCGGCCGGAACAGGTGGTGCAAATTCTGCAGGAGGGCGCCGGCCAGTAAGGCGTGGCGGATGACTTCATCCCAATCTCCGTCCTACCCATGGCACGGAGCCGTCTTCCCACCCGAGCGCCACCGTGCCTTCCATCCTGTCGCCGCGGACGGCGCCGGTGAAGATGTAGTGAAAGGCCATGCCTTCGTGGCGGCCGTGGGAGCGGATCTCGACCTGATCGCCGTTGATGCTGCCGGTGAGAGTGCCCTCGGGAACGACGGGGCTGCTGTAGACGCCGCCGAGTTGGTTGCCGTTGTTGTCGAGGTAGAGGCGCCACGTCGTGGAACTGGCGAGGAAGGTGATCTCGATTTCCCAGCGGCCGGTGAGGTCGGTTACCCTCGGCTTGACGGCGGGCTTGGGTTTGGGGCCGGGGGCGTTGCGAAACTCCTGGTAGAGACGCTCGGCCACGATCTTGTATTCGCCCGGATACATGGCCGCGGGCCGTAAGACGAAGCCGTGGCCTTCGCCTTCGGCGTGGGTCATGATGCGCGGGCTGCCGTCGAGCAGGCGCTTGCCGAGTTCCCCGCTCTCGAGGCCGATGCGATTGGGGTCCCATTCGATCTCGAGGGTCGGGTAGTAGCTCTTCACCTTTGGGATGATGAGCCTGCCGGTGACTCCGGGCGCCTGCTCGATGCGGGCTTTGATGTGTTCGAACCACTCCGTCCACTCGCGATCTTCGGCCTCGCGGCTGCGCGTGGAGAATAATGCTTCCAGGGCGACGGCGACGCCGGCAATCTCCTCTTTGCTCACTTTGATGGAGCGGCCGAAGGTGATGTGGGGAGAACTGACCTGCCAGGCGGAGCGCACGAGGTTCTTGCGCCCGGCAAGGATACCGGCGGTCTGCGGGCCGCGGAGGATCTTGCCGCCGCTGTAGGCGACAAGGTCGGCGCCGGCGGCGAGATAAGGGTTGGGTTTCAGGGGAAGGTCCGCGGCGGCGTCGATGAGGACAGGGACACCGCGGCGGTGACAGGCGTCGGCGTACCGCGCCAGGGTAAACCTGTTGCCGCCGCCGAGCAGGTTGGCTTGCCCGTGCGCGAGCGCGGTGCGCGGGTTGAGGGCGCGTTCGAGGTCCGCGAGGGTGTCCACCTCGATCATCTTCACTCCCACGGAACGGACGGCATGATCGTAGTAGCCGCGGGACCAGGCGGGGACGACGCACTCGTTTTTCATGCCGGTGGTGACGGGGAGTTTCTGCATCTTCTCGGGGTCGCCGCCGGCGACGCAGGCGGCGGCTCCGCAAGTGACGGCTCCCGCGGCTCCGGAACTGACCATGGCCGCCTCGCTGCCGAGCAACTGGGCAATGCGCGGCCCCACCTTCGCCATCAGTTCATCGATGTTGACGTGGTAGTGGCTCGCCTGCTCGACGGCGGCGATCACTTCCGGCAACTGGCGCGAACCGCCGTTGATGGTGTAGGTGGAGGTGCAGTTGATGAACGGCTCGACGCCGAAGCGCTGATAGACGGCCGGTCCCGACCCGCGCCTGGGCAACACCTCGGCCGCCGCGGCGCCTCCGCCGAGCAGACCGGCGAAGCGGGCGAGCAGGCCGGACCGGAACAGGGAACGGCGGCTGGGGTTTGGCGGCGTGATGTTCATGCGGGAAGAATATCACGATGCCAGGGGGTTCTTACTCTGACTGCAGGAGGCGCCGCGCGTTGCCCGAGAGGATGGCGGCTTCGTCTTCTCCGGTGATGGCGGATTCTTTCAGCTTCAACACCGCGGCTTCGAAGTACTGGAACGGTGAATGGGAGCCGAACAGGAGACGCCGCGGGGTGATGACGGACATCAGATCACCGACGCAGCCGGCTCCTTCGATCATGGCGAGATCGAAGTGGACGCCGGCGCGGGCCAGGGCGGCGAGGGCTTCTCCGGCGGGCGCGCGCATGCGGTTCAGGACGACGAGTTTCACTCCGGGGGCTTCGGCGAGGGCTTTGGGCAAGGGCTCCGGATCGAGAGGGGGAATGCGCATCAGAGGGTGGTGGCTGCGCTCATCCTCCATGTTGAGGGCGAGTTGCACGATCAGCTTGCGGTCCCGGGCGGCGCGCAGCAGATCCGGGAAGGCGGCGCCGGAGAGCTTGTAGCCGTGGTAGTTGGGATGGAGCCGGATGCCGCGCATGTGGTGAACTTCGTGGCAGCGGCGCAGGTCCTCGCGCCAGCCGGGCGCGGCGGGATTGACGGAACCGAACGGCAGCAGGAATCCGGCGCCCGCTGTCTCGCAGGCCCTGGCCAGCCGCGCATTGGCGGCGCTGGTGTCGCGGTGGAAGACTCCCTCGAAACCGCCCGCCCACGCCTCTGTGACGCCGCGGCGTTTGAGGCGGGCCACGAGGTCGGAGGGGGTGTCGCCGGGAAAGCGGCGGAACGGCCACGGCCCGAGCGATACGTTGACGTCGATCATACGCGGATCCCCTTACGCTGAAGGATGGGCATCATCATTCGTTTGAGATTTTCGCCGAGGATCAGTTTGCGATCGGCTTCGCTGATGTCCGCGCCCATCACCTTGGCAAGCTGCGAGGCATAGCCGCGGCCGGGAGAGTCGCTGCCGTACATGACGCGGCGCGCGCCGAGTTCGCGCACGGCCATCTCGACGAATCCGTTCGTAGGGTCGCCGCCGGCGACGTCGGCGTAGACATCAGGCAGATGGCGGATGGCGCGGATGCCCGTCTCCCATTCGCCGCCGGTATGCCCGCAGATGATGGGAACACCGGGATGGCGCGCGGCGAGGGCGGCCACGTCGGCGGGTTCCGATTCCCCCGGCAGGTTGCCCGTGGTCTTGTGCCAGGTGTGCTGGAAGATGACGGCGTTCATGGAGGCGGCGGCCTCGACGATGGGGTCGAGTTCCGGGGCCGAAGCGCGCCTGGCCACCCAGAGTTTGACGCCCACCATGGGCCCGTTGCGCACGCAGCGGTCGAACTCCTTGAGGCTGAATTCGAGGTGCTGTGGGGAGAGATAGACGAAGCCGAAGGCGCGGTGGCTCCAGTGCGCCAGGGCCTGCAACACCTGATCGTTCTGCGCGCGCAGTTGTTCGGGCGTGGGCTCATTGATGAACGGATAGCCCATGAAGACGCAGATCCGTTCGATGCCCATGCGGTCGGCGAAGCGGATGAGATTCTCCATGTGCACGTCGGGCGTGGCGCCGGGGAGCCCGTTGATGTGATTGTGAAGGTCCCAGATCATGCGAGGTGCGTCAAATCCTCGGAAAGCACGGAGGGGCACCAGTACTTTTCGATGTGAGAAATGATGAGCGCGGCGCCCTTTTCGTGAGAGACGAAGGGTCGCTGGCGCGGGTCATACATGGCGTCGGTCAGGTCGCGGGCAAGGACTGCGTTCATACCAAGGCGGACCTGCTGGCGGATGCCGAAGGACCGCCCGAGGATGCACATGTTGGTGTGCACGCCCATGAGCACGACGTTGCGGATCTTCCGCTGGTGGAAGTAGCTGTAGATTTCTTCTTCGTCGTCGCTGATGCCATCCTGGGAGGCGATTTCGAGCAGTTCGTTTTCGCGATTGTAGCGGCGCACGGCGGGTCCCACGACGGCATCGTCGCAGGGCTGCGTCACGTCGTCCACCGGGAGCGGGCCTTCCCTGCCGCGGTCGAGCGGGCAGCTTTTCATGATTGGGACGGGCGGCGTCATCTTCGGCGCATTCATCAGACGAAGCCTTTGCGGAGCGCCGGCGTAGACATCCATGGTTCCCGAGGGCGCGTGGATGATGGTGACGCCGATGCCGCGAGCCTGCTTCAACACCCGGTTCATGCGGGGCGCCATGGCCTTGACGCGTTTGGCGGCGTTCCGGCAATAGTGGTTGTCCCACATGTCGCAGATGATGATGGCGGTCTCGGCGGGCTTCCATTCAAGGATGGTTTCGCCGGCGCCGCGGCGCGCTTTCAACCGGAGAACTCCGGTGGATTTAGGGAAAGCCGCGCCGCAAGCGGCGGCGAGCAGGGCGCGTCTTGAAAGATTTCGCATATTTCAAAAGCGCAAGGGGCGCGGGCGGGCTCCGTTTTGCGCGTGGTGCTCCATATCAGAAGATATACCGCAGAGCGAACTGAATTTGCCGGGGCGGGCGCACGGCGTTGATGCGGCCGTAGGTGACGCTGCGCAGGTTCTTGTCCGAAGCGAGGAACTGCGTGTGGTTGAAGGCGTTGAGAAAATCGCCGCGGAATTCGACGGCATGCGATTCGGAATAGGGCATGCGAAAGCGTTTCGCGGTGGCGATGTTCCAGTTGTTGATGCCGGGGTCGGTAATGACGCCGAAGGCCGCGTTGCCCCAGGTTCCGAAGGCCGGGTCAGTAAAGCAGCCGGTGTTGAACCAGCGCAGGCGCGTACGGATATCCGCTCCCTGGTTGGCGTCGCAGATGCGATTCGGCAGGAAGGTGCTGGATGCGCCGGAGTAGCCGGTGCCGCTGAGATCCTGCGTCACCGGAAACTGCGGACTGCCGGTGGCGGCGGTGAAGGCGCCGCTGAGGACCCAATCATTGACCGCGTAGCCCAGAGCCTTGCCTACTGCGATCTTCGGCGTCTGGTAGTTCAGCGCCGTGATGAACCAGAACTTGGGAGTGATGTTCGAAGGTCCGGCCCAGATGTAGGGATAGCGGTAGTTGATGTTGCCGTGATCGGAATTGTTGATGTTCGAAGTGGCGATATTTTTCGCCCAGGAGAAATTGCCCTGCAGCGTGAGGCCATGCCACTGGTTGTTCTTGATGCTGGCGGTGCCGGCTTCGTAGCGCGCCCAACCGAGGGGCGCCCAGGTTCCGAGCACGCCCCATTGCGGATAGGGGCGGCGCTGTTGCAGCGGCACGTTGGCAATGGCGCCCTGGGGAAGATCGGCGGCGTTTTGATCGATGAACTGGAACTGGTGGATGGTGTGGGAGCCCACGTAGTCGGCTTCGCCCACCCAGGATTGTCCCAGCCGCCGCTGGACGCTGAAGGACCATTGATAGACGGCGGGGATGGGATAGTAGGGCTGAGCAAAGCGAAAGCTCGCGGGGGGATTCGCGTTGGGCTGTGGCGGAACGCCGAGCAATCCGGCGGGATATTCATTGCTCACCAGCCGCGCGGGGAGCGGGCGCGAGGTGTCGTTCACCACTTCGTAGCGCAGGCTGAACGGCGCTGCGCCGGATTGAATGTCGTTGAACTGGTTCATATTGATGTTGCCGTCGTAGTAGATGCCGCCGCCGGCGCGCACGACGGTGGAGGGAGTGAGGGCGTAGGTGACGCCCAACCGCGGCGCGAAGTTTTTCGTGCCGATGGCATAGGCTTCCCTGGGCACCCCGGGCGTGAGCGGAGCGCACGCGCCGAAGCACTTGCCGGGATCGAGAAAATCGTTGGGATTCTGGAGCGCGAAGGCCGGCTGCCCGGTCTGGTAATTGAAGCTGAGAGTAGCGTTGCGGGGAACAGCCCAAGGGCTCCAGTATTCGTAGCGCAAGCCGTAGTTCAAGGTGAGTTTGTTGGTGACGCGCCAGGAATCCTGGGCGTAGAAGCCGAGGTACTGCTGGTGGCCGACGTAGGGGATCTGGCGGATGATGAGCAGCGTGCTGGAGTATGCGCCCAAAAGATAATCGGCAAACTCGTTGCCGCCCACTGGAGCGCCGGCGGCGGCGCGCGCCTGGTCGCAACGCGTGTTGCCCGGCGGGCAAGCCTGGGTGAAGAGCTTGCTGAAGGAGAACTGCCCCTTATCGCCCGATGGGTTGTAGTAGATGAACCGCTTGTTGACGGCATCGACGCCGAACTTCAGATTGTGGCGGCCGCGCACCCAACTGAAGTCGTCTTTGAGCTGCACGTTGTTCGAGTAGGCGTTGAAGATGTAGTTGGTGCCGGCGCCGAGGTTGAAACCAGCCACGGACCATTGAACGCCGCCCGTGTAGCCGGACGTATTCGGCAGGCCGATGGCGGCCGCGGAATCGGGCAGATCGAGCGGGCGCGTGTATTGCCAGTTGGGCCGGGTGTAGGAAAGGCCGAGGTCATTGACCTTGGAGGGGCCGAGAACCTGGGTCCAGTGGAGGACGGCGTTGGTGGAAGCGGAGTTGTTGCCGGTGCCCTGAAGCGGTTGGAGGCCGCCTTGCAGCGTGTCCTGTTTGTTATAGGTGAAGCGGGCGAAGATGGTGGAGTTGGCGCCGCGGAGCCAATCGGCGCGGCCCGTGACCTGGTTCTGGGTCATGGTGGTGCGCACGGCGTTGGTGTACTGATCGACGCCGTTGACGACGGTGTTGGGGCTCAAAACAAATTTATCGAGATATGCTTGGGTCACCGGATCGATGCAAGCCTGGCGCGGGGCGCAGGCGGAGGTTTGTCCGGCGGGAATCCGGTTGCCCGGGAAGGGGCGGCGGAGTCCCGTTGCGGGATCGGCGTCGTAGGGATTGTAGATGACAGGCGTGGGCAAAAAGGTTCCGCCGGGTCCTGGCGGCTTGTACTGGGAGAAGTCGCCGCGGCGGAGGTTCTCATCGGGGACGACGGCGAACTGCTGTTCGCGCTGGACGACGCGGAAGCCTTCGTAGTTGCCGAAGAAGAGCAACTTGTTGCGAATGACGGGACCGCCGATAGCGCCGCCGAACTGGTTTTGAGTGTAGGGCTGAAGGCGGCGGTTGGCTTCGTTGTTGAGGTAGCTGTTGGCGTCGAGGTGGTTGTTGCGGAAGTATTCGAACAACTCGCCGTGGTAGGCATTGGAGCCGCTCTTGGTGATGAAGTTGACGGCGGCGACGCCGTTGCCGAATTCGGCGCTCATGCTGGCTGCTTCGACGCGGACTTCATTCACGCTGGCCCGGGACTGCAATTGCGTGGCCTGGCCGTAGACCGGAATCTGGATATTCGAGCCGTCGATGGAAATGTTGCTGGCCGAATCGCGGTTGCCGGCGATGAAGGCTCCGGAAGATTGGAACGTGTTGCCGGCATCGACGAAGTTGAGGGAGCGCCCGGCGAAGGAGAGATTCTGTCCGGCGTTCTGGGGCACGACTCCCGGCGTGAGTTGCAGCAGGTCAAACACGTTGCCGCGGCCGAGCGGAATGTTCTGGACAAGTTCCGGCGTGACGCTGCCGGTGACTTCGGCGGAGGCGGTGTTGACCAGTTCCGCGCCCGCCGCCGAGACCGTTACCTGTTCGGAGGTAGCGCCGAGTTCCAAACGAATATCGATGTGGGCGGGTTGCGCGGTCTCGACGACGCGGTCCGTAATGGCTGTGGTCTTGAAGCCCGGGGCGGAGACGACGAGGGTGTAGCGCCCGGCAGGCAGGGACTGGAAGGAATAGACGCCTTCGGCGCTGGTGCGTGTTTCGCGGAGCGCTCCGGTGTTCTGATTGGTGAGTTTGACGGAAGCGCCGGCGAAGACGGCTCCCTGCGGATCGGCGACGGCGCCGGTGATGGATGTGGTGGTTTCCACCTGCGCGAATGCCGCAATGGACAAAAATGCAAAAACAAGGAGTGTTTTCACGGATCGAATCGTCCTCTTGAATTCGAAGTGGCCGCTATTAAGAATCGATTATATATCGGAGTGCGTGGCTTCGGGGCGGCGTCCGGGCGTCACGTCCGTCTATCCGCAAGCCGTTCCTGCAAGGGTGTTTCACACTGAGGAAAGAAGAAAGCCTGGACCGCGCACCGGACCATCTCCGTCATTTCCGTTCCGGCGCCGCGGCCATCTTGGCTCACTGTATTCCGCCTGGCGATCGAGTTATCGCTTCCTGGTTCTCAGTCTGCTCCTTGGAACTGTAGCCACTTACCTTCGTGGTAATACCACGTAACGGAGGCCTTCCCGAGAAACGCATCGTCGATGCCTTGATGGTCGATCGGCGGAGGCTCGGGGCCACCGTAGGCACGGTAGTGGGCCATGATGAAGTCCCGGTTGACCGCGGCGATCTCACGCGAGTAGCCGATCTTGCCGTTCTCCAGTCCCTGCAGGTAGCCGAGGTCTTCGCTCGTGGCGATGGTTTGCGGATTCGTGTCACGATCGTTGCGGAATACGAGGAAAGCCGTCGAGTTGTTGACGGAGCAGAAAACGGCCCACCCGGTCTCTCCCTTCGCGAAGAACTCTCCGCGGATCACATTGCGCGGGGCGCCTTCAGGGGAAGGCTGCGGCACGGTGCAGTTCCGGTTGCGCAGGACTTCCGCAATCGCCGGTGGAAGTTCGGGGAAGTCATCGGCGGGAAGACGCCGGATTTTGGCAACTGCCTCCTCTGCCCGTACCTGCCAATCCTGCTGGGCTTGCGTTCGGGCCTGCTCCGGGCGCGCGATCTCCAGAAGATCGAGGTGTGGCAGGATCGCCTTCCGATCGAGATTCGGGTCGAGCGGCTGCGCACGCCGGAAATATCGCTCGGCCAATTCAGCCGCCGCGGGATTGGGCGTTCCCATTTGAAGCGACCGGTTGTATTGGCTTTGGAGCATGTAAGCGGCATTTCCCAGCACCCATACGTTCTTCGACGCGTCCAGCGCAGTCTGAGAGCGCGCGGCCAGAGGACCACCCTCCAGAATCGAGAGGGCATAGAGATGCGCCAGCGGACGCAGGGCAAATGGATGGTTCGGGTCGGCCGCGGCGGTCGCCTCCATGTAGGACAAGTACAGATCCGGATTCAGGCCCTCGAAGAACGATGCCGCGTTCCATTGCACCGCCGGGTCGGCCGGACGGGCTTGGGTTGCGGTATTCCAAAGAGCGATCGCTCGGCGATAGTCCGCGTCTGGCAATTCACCGGAGGCGAACCGTGAAACGGGCGAGTGCAACAGTTCGGAATCGGGATGATACTCGATGAGCCAGAGCGCGTGCTGGATGCGCTTGGCCCGGTCTTCCGGACGATCCAGCCGGTCCCCACGCTGGTGATACGCCATGAGCTTGAGGCGCGCCGCGAAATCGTCCGGATTCGCGGCGAGTTGCCGTTCGAGGTTTGCGACGTCGCCCTGTTCCAGCTTGAGGATCTCGCGCAACGACTCCGCATACCACGGGCTGAACAAGGGCGGCGCGGCCGTTGGCGCGGATTGCGCCGGCACTTCGCCTGGTTCCGGACAGAGCATCAGAACCACGGCGGCGGCAAACACTACAGCCACGGCAGTGCGCACGTTCATGCACATAACTGTCGCATGCCGTGGGAAGCCACGCAATGACCGGATTTCCTTCCAGCCCAACCGGCTTCCGCAAGTCGTCTTCACGGGGCGAATTACTGGAGCGGCGGTAATGATATCGGGTACATTTCCGCAACCCGATTGGGCGGCCGCCGGCTCCTGCCCCGTCAGCAGGCGGCGGTTCCCTTGGAGGATTGCCCCTGGATTCGGGGCTGCGCTGTCTCCGGCGAGAGTTCCCTGGCGCAGGTTTCACACAGGCCGTGGGTGAACTGGGCCTGCGAACGGCTCTGGATAAAGGACTCCAGTTGCTCCCATCGCCCGCCGTCATTGCGGATCTTCTTGCACATGGAACAAATCGGCAGCACGCCGCTTAACTGCTTGAGCGTCTTCGTCGCCACCTCCAGATCCCGCAGGGCCTTGTCCCGGTCCTGTTCGGCCTTCCTGCGCCGCGCGCACAACACCGCCATCGTCCAAACGCCCCCGATCGTGATCACGTGGTTGGGGAGCGTCAAGTCGTGAAACATGGCCCCTGATGACGCTTTCCACAAAGCGATGAAGAGGAATGCCGTGATCAGGAGGGCGATGGAGAAGGTCTGACCGGGGCTGGCTCTGCTGGAGACCCAACTGAGAAGGATAAGGTAGGGCAGCCAGGCCGCAATTCCGCTTGGTGTATTTAAATCAAGAACGAAGATAGCCAGAGATAAAGCGAGGGCAATCAGGACGGATTGTCGGTTTTTGCTCATCAGTCGTAGTCGATTTCATTATCACTCGGATGGAGCGAGTTTTCTAGTAAATTGAACGATTTTCGGAATAATCCCAAACCACAGTACCTGATTACTATACGTACTATATCGTTAATCTGACTTAGGAATACAGATTCCTACGCAGAAATTGACGATTGATTCATTTGCCCGCCAGGGAAGCCGCGGTCCGGAACGCGACACCCCCGACGCGGAATTCGGCTCCAGGCCGCGGCGCCGCGTGCAGGAGGGCGCCCTTTTCATTGAACCCGCTCTCCGTCCGAAGCCGTTTACGGAGGCCCTGGTCGCCGGGCGGCAGGAGAATCACGATTTCCCTGGTGGAATCGAGGATCACTTCCCCATCGTCCTTGGGCACGGACCGGCCCCAGCGGGAACCGGCCTGCCAGACACGGGACGGATCGTCAGGCTCCACGACAAAGATGGGAACGGTGGCGAAGTAGTAGGACAGATTTCGCCAGGAGACCACCGGACGGAAAGAAATGATCTGAACGGGGCCTATGCGGCGCAGTTCATCGACGGCGGCGAGGGTGGCGCGCATGTGGTTGTTGACGTAGCGAATGACACCGTAACCGGCGGCGCGGGCGGGCCCGGCGGGCGGATGAAAGAAGAGGTACGTGCTGATGGCGGCGCTGAACGCCAGGCAGGCAGCGGCCACGGCCGCGGAAGCGGGGATGCGTTTGCGCCACGCAACGAAGGCTTCCTGCATCACGGCGCCGCCAGCCAGGCAGACCAGGGGAACGGTCATGAGCGCCTGATCCGGATCGGCGACGTGAACCAGGAGGGAAAAGAGAAAAGCCGGCACAAATGCCAGGAGGAGGAAGAAGGTCCGGCCCTGAAAGATCCGCCGGAGACGAGGTAAGCCAGCCAGCGGAACGGCCCAAATCCAGGCGACAGCGGCAAAGCTATTCCAGACAACAGCGTCCTTCGCCATTTGCCACGCGGCTCTTTCCGGGGCTCCAAACAGCAGTGAGGATCCGCCGAACTGTTCGTGGGAATAGCCCCGGATCAAACGCAGGTAGGCATCGAGGCCCCCGGAAGACACTAGTAGAACGGTGATCCAACTGCCTGCCGCCAGCAGCAGAAGCAGTATTGGAAGCAACAGCCGGAGTCCAAAGGCGCGGTGGCGTACGAGGACGGCGAGAAACAGCGGGGAACTCAACAGGAGCACCACCGGCCGGAAGCCGGAAAGAACACCCAGGGTAACGGCCAGCCAGAGCAGCCAGGGCCAGGCTTCCCGGGAACCCCTCTGCCGCGCCCAACCCTTCCAGGCCATCATGGCCGTTCCGGCCTGGCATACGGCAAGGAACAGACGGACCGGATTGGTCAACCCGCCGAACCAGGCCAACGGATGGAACAACAGCAGGACTCCGGCGGCCATGCCCGCGGCCGGTCCGAACATGGAATCCCCGAGCAGCCAGAGAAAGTAGACCGCCAGCGCCGCGCCGATCATCCCGGCGAGCAGCAGGGCGGTTTCGGCGGAGGGCACACAGGCGTAGATAAGTTTGATGAGCGCAACAAACAGCGGGTAGCCGGGCGGTTGGGGCTGGTGGAGGCTGGGATTGAACTCGCGGATGGAGAGAGCGAAGTTCACCGTGTCATGAAAGAAAAGATACCGTGGAGCGATCGGCCCTCGGGTCAGAGCCAGCACTCCCAATACGGCCGAAAAGATGGCAAAGTGCACCCAGGCGCCGCGAATCCAGGTTCTCATCGGAAGGCCCTCATAGCTGATCACGGTACTGTTCGAGAGCCACGCGGACCAACTGGCTGCGGGTCCGCACACCGAGTTTGTCGAACAGACCGCGCAACACCGCCTTCACCGAACTTTCCGAGAGCGCCATCTCATCGGCGATCTCTTTGTTGACCAGCCCTTGAAAGAGGAGCCGCAGCAGCTTCACTTCCCGATCGGTGAGGCGCGGCAGCGCTTCGCCTTCCCCCGGAGTGACGGTTTGAAAGAGCGGCTTCAGATAGCGCTGTTCGAGGAACACTTCCCCCGTGGCCACAAGGCGAATGACGTCGCACAGCGCTTCCGGCTGATTGTGTTTGTGGAGGATGCCGGAGATGCCGTTGCGCACCAGTTGAACGGCTTCCGGATCGCTGACGCCGGCGGTCACCACGAGGATGCGGCCCTCATATCCATGTTTTCTCGCCTGCTGGACAAATTCGATGGCGCGCTCCTGACCGAGATCCACATCGAGCAGCACCACGTCCGGCTTCACTTTCCCGACGATCTCGAGGCCCGCCGCGGCGGAGGCGGTGGACCCCTTCACCTCGAGGTCCGGTTGTGATTCCAGCACCCGGGCCAGACCCTCGCGGAACAGGGCGTGGTCGTCGATGAGGACAAGGGAAATCGTTTCACTCATGCTGCCTGCACTCCTCTCGCCGCGGCCGTGCGCAACTCCGCCACAAACCGGCACCCTTGCGGCGAATCCTCATAACGGAGGTCCCCGCCGTAGCTGCGCAGGATCGCCCGCGACAGATACAGGCCGAGTCCGACTTGCTGCGCACCCTGCTGGAATGGTTCAAACAGGCGCTTGGGGTCGCTGACGCCCGTGCCTGAATCCTCGATGACAATGGATACCTTTCCGTCGCCTTGAGTCAACGAAATACGAAACTCTTTCCGCGCGGACGCCTCGACGGCGCGCAGGCTGTTCTGGGAAAGGTTGAGCAAGGCCTGGGTGAGCCCGAAGCCATCGGCCACCACCATGGGTATCGAGGCAGGCAGTTCGAACCGTACCGTGCCGTCGATTTCGTCCCAACTCGGTTCAACCACGATGCGCAGGTGATTCAGAACCTCGCGAAGATCGAGCGGCGCCAATGTCGAAGGCGACTTCGATTGCAACTCCGTGGCCGCTATCTTGCCCAGCGCTTCCACCAGATGGCTCATGGCGTGAAAATCCTGGTTTTCCTCCAATCCCGGAGTGCGGCGGAGGTTCGCATAGACGAGCGCGATAGCGCTGCAGACGTTGCGGATTTCGTGCGACACCGCGGCGGCCACAATGCGGTTGTTGTCGAGCAACTGTTTGAGGTTCTGCTCTTCGCGTTCCCGCGCCTCCTCGGAGGAGTCAACGGCGATGGCGGCAAGCCGGCGGCCCTGTGGAGTCTGGTAGGTGGAAAACCAGATCTGCGCCACGAACAGATCGCCATCCTTGCGCGTGCCCTGGCACTGGGCGGCGGTGCGGAAGAATTGGGAGCGCGTTTCCAGGCGCAGGGCATCGGCGAGAACCGGCAGATGGGGGACAACGGAGTGGCCTGATAACTCATCATTCTGTCCCAGACCCAACAGTTGGCGCGTGGCGCGGTTTCCTGACAGAATGCGCGCCTGCTCATCGAGCGTAAAGATGGCGGCGGGGCTGCTTTCGGCAAGAGCCCTCAAGTGCTCTTCCGCCTCCCGGCGCAGCGCCTGTTGTTCCTCCATCTCCCGGTAGTGTTCGCCCATCATGAGACGATTGCGCGCCAATTCCGCTACAAACATTCCCGTCCCCGCATAGGCAGCAACGGACATGAAGAAACGCATGGTGGTTTCCAACTCCGAGGTGTATTTCGTCAGCACCACCCGGACCACGGCCAGTATCAGGGCGCTGATAGCGATCCCCCAGCGGTTGAACATGATGGAAACCGGCAGGATTGGGAATACGTAGAGCACTCCCAGCGAGACATCCACGCCGGTAAGAAGGTCGGCGAAGATCACCAGCACCAACAGGCTCAACGAAAAGGCAATGAGCAATTTGCGGTCCGCCGTCAGCAGACGCCCAATGAGATCGAATTGCCGTTCCGGATTCAATGCCTCCATCTTAGGGCGTTCCGGTGGAAACGCAAACGGGAAGCGCATGCGAAAAATCCCTCATGACCGAAAGATACCGCGAGTTGACCTAAAGGTCATCATTCCTACGGCCGCCGGCCGGCGTTTCCGGCACAGCGCTGTGCGGACTTCAGGCGGGTGGGTTACACTCGAAAAGGCCGCGCATGAAACTTCCCTACCACGCCCCAGCGGACGAGGAACCGCCGCCCTTTCTGGGCGCCTGGGAACGCGTGTACGGCGCCGTCGTCATCTACCTGGCGATGCTCATCCTTCTGTTTTATGCGTTCAGCGCAATCTTCACGCCTCCGCCATCGAAATGACTCTTCTCGACTGGATTGTCCTGGCCGGCTGGCTCCTGTTCAGCATTTCCTACGGCCTGTACCGGGCCCGAGGGAGCCAAAGCACGCACAGCTATCTTCTGGCGGGCAAGACGATGCCCTGGTACGCCATGGGGCTGTCCATCATGGCTACGCAGGCGAGCGCCATCACGTTCATCTCCACCACCGGCCAATCCTATGTGGACGGGATGCGGTTCGTCCAGTTCTACTTCGGGCTGCCGCTCGCCATGGTGCTCATCAGCATGACCGCGGCGCCCATTTTCCACCGCGCGAATGTGTACACCGCCTACGAGTACCTGGAAAAGCGCTTTGACCGCAAGACGCGGCGCCTGGTGAGCGTTATTTTTCTTATCCAGCGCGGGCTTGGAGCCGGGTTGGCGCTTTACGCGCCGGCCGTGGTCCTGTCCGTCATCCTGGGCTGGCCGGAACAGATCACCACCTTGGCCATCGGCACGCTCGTGGTTACCTACACAACACTCGGCGGAGTGAAGGCAATCACGTGGTCGGACGTGCAGCAGATGGTGCTCATCTTCAGCGGACTCGTCCTCGCGCTGATCATGGCTCTGACGCTGATGCCCAAAGAGGTGTCGTTCCTCGATGCGGTCTCGCTGGCGGGCGCGGCGGGCAGGCTCAACGCCGTCGTCACGAAATTCGACTGGAATGACCGCTACAACCTCTGGAGCGGCCTCATCGGAGGCATGTTCCTGGCCCTTGCCTACTTCGGAACCGACCAGAGCCAGGTGCAGCGCTATTTGACCGGACGGTCCATCGCGCAAAGCCGCCTCAGCCTGCTGTTCAACGCGGCGGCGAAGGTGCCGATGCAGTTTTTCATTCTCTTCATCGGGACGATGGTGTTCGTGTTCTTCATCTTCGAGCGGCCGCCCGTCCTCTTCCAGCCTGTCGATGAGCGCAGGCTCGAGGCAACCGCCGGATACGATGGCATTCAATCGCGCTTCGATGCCGCCCACGAAAAGCGCCGCGCAAACGCTCTTTCCTGGATACGCTCGCATGACAGTCAAAGCCTGGCGGGCTACCGCGAGGCCCAGCGGGAAATCGATTCCGTGCGCAAGGATGCGCGGAAACTGGCCGGAGCCTCTCCCGATACCAACTACATCTTCCTCAGTTTTGTCATTCACCACCTGCCCGCCGGCGTCGTCGGACTGGTAATCGCCGTCATCTTTGCCGCGTCCATGTCCGTAGTTTCCGGGGAGGTGAATTCGCTGGCGACAGTCAGCGTGATGGACCTCTACCGGCCGTTGAAGCCGAACGCCTCCGACACACATTATCTGGTCGCCTCGCGCCTCGCCACCGTCTTCTGGGGGGCATACGCATTATCCTTTGCCGGGTTGGGGCGTCATCTCGGATCGCTGATTGAAGCCGTCAACATTGTCGGATCGCTGTTCTATGGCGGAATGCTCGGCGTCTTCGTACTGGCGTTCTTCGTTCCCCGCGCCCGCGCCACGGGCGCCTTCCTCGGCGTGCTCGCGGGCGAAGCCGCCATTTTCTATTGCTTCTTTTTCACGAAGATCAGCTTTCTCTGGTACAACGTCATCGGCTGCATGGTAGTCATTAGTATCGGAACCCTCCTCAGCCTTCGTCCGGCGGGTGAACGATCGAACTGAGGATGCGCCACGGTCGGCTATAATGTGTGGTTCTCATGGCGATCGACTGGTTTCCACTCTGGCTCAGCCTGCGGGTCGCGGCGCTCTCGACAGCCTTCGCCATTGTTTTCGGACTCTGGGTAGCGTACCTGCTGGCTTTTCGCGCCTTCCGCGGTAAGGAAGTGGTGGACGCCATGGTCGCGTTGCCCCTGGTGCTTCCTCCGACGGTTCTCGGCTATTACTTACTGGTGGTGCTCGGCCGCACCAGCCCGTTCGGCAAGTTCTATGAGTGGATTACGGGATCGCCGCTGGTGTTCACCTGGCAGGCGGCGGTGGTTGCGGCGTTGTTCCATTCCTTTCCTTTGCTCGTGAAATCGACGCGCGCCGCCCTGGAAAGCGTGGACACTTCCTACGCGCGCGCGGCGCGCAGCCTCGGCGCCTCGGAGTGGCGTATTTTCACGCGCGTCACCGTCCCTCTGGCGCGCCGCTCCATCCTCGCCGCCGCCGCCATCGCCTTTGCCCGTTCTCTCGGCGACTTCGGCGTCACCATCATGATTGCCGGAAACATCCCGGGACGCACGCAGACTCTCGCGGTAGCCATCTACGACGCCGTGGAATCGGGCAACGGCGCGCTGGCCCGCGTCATGGTGCTGGTGATTTCCGCCATCGCCCTCCTGATCTTATGGGTCGCCAACCGCCTGGCCCCGCGCCATCTTTTCGGATGATCCACGCACGGCTGAAGAAACGTTTCCCCGCCGGTCCGGACTCAGCGGAATTTCTGCTCGATGCCGAAATCCGTACTCAGGACGCGGTGTCGGTTCTCTTCGGGCCGAGCGGAGCGGGAAAGACGCTCACCCTCAACTCGATCGCCGGCTTCGTACGCCCCGATGAGGGCCGTGTGATGGTGGACGACGACATTCTCTTCGACGGCGCCACCAACGTCCACCTGCCGCCGCGGGCGCGGCGCTGCGGGTACGTGTTTCAGAACTACGCCCTGTTCCCTCACATGACGCTTCGCCAGAATCTGGAGTTCGCCTCCCAGTTCCGGCCAACGCTGGAGCGGCGCCGCAAGGTCAACGAAATGCTCGATCTCTTCCGGCTGGCGGATCTTGCCGGGCGCAAGCCGCACGAACTTTCGGGGGGACAAAAGCAACGCTGCTCCATTGCCCGCGCCCTGCTCGCCGAGCCGCGCGTTCTGCTGCTCGATGAACCCGCCCAGGGTCTCGACGCCATTCTGCGCGCCGAACTTCACGATGTGCTGCGCAACGTCCGCTCCAGCTTCTCCACGCCCATCCTCATGGTCACGCATGATCTCGAGGAATGCTTCGCGGTCGGCGACCGCATGTTCATCTTCCATGAAGGCAAGGTGGTGCAGCAGGGCACGCCTCCGGAGATTTTCGACAAACCCGCCAGTCTCACCGTCGCGCGCCTGTTGGGCATCTACAATCTTCTCCAGGCGGATGTTCTCACGCTCGACCCCGGCCGCAACACCTGCTCTCTCCGGTTAGGCGATTGCGAACTCGCGGGACCTTACCTGCCCGGAAAATTCAAGGGCGACCGCGTCTGGCTGTGCGTGCGGCCGGAAGAACTTCGCGCCTCTCCCCGGGACGGCAAACCGGGCTTCAATCAGGTCCCCGCCCAACTCAGGGGGGCCACGCCGCGCCCCGGCGGCATGCGCCTCGAGTTCGACCGCGAACTGCTCGCCGACGTGCCCCGCTCCGAGTACGAACAGAACCGCCATAATAAAGAATGGATCGTGGAATTTCCTTCCACTGGGTTGCGCGTTCTCTAAGCCGCACATGAAAACTTTCGATGAATACGTGGAACTTGCCGCTCAGGCTCATGGGCATATCTGCGCCGGACAGATTCTCGGGCTCCGGCTCGCCATCTTCGGCTGCCGTCTGCTCGGCATCGAAGACCCCGCCGGGAAGGACCGCAAACGGCTGATCACCTACGTGGAGATTGACCGCTGCGCCACCGACGCCATCACCGTCGTCACCGGCTGCCGCCTGGGAAAGCGGGCGCTCAAGTTTCGCGATTTCGGCAAAATGGCGGCCACCTTCTGCGACCTTCACTCGAACCGCGCCGTGCGCGTGGCGGCCCTGGAGTCGTCGAAACAAAAAGCGCGTGAAATGTTTCCCGAGATCGCCGATAAGAACCAGCAGCAGATGAAGGCCTACCGCGAAATGCCCGACAGCGGCCTGTTTCATCACCAGTGGGTGCGCGTCACCGTCGAACCGCATGATCTCCCCGGCTTCAAGGGCCCGCGGATCACCTGCGCGCGGTGCGGAGAAGGAATCAACTTCCGCCGCGAGGTGGTTCGCGGCGAAACCGTGCTTTGCCGCGCCTGCGCCGGAGAAAGCTATTACCAGCCCGAGTGATTCGCTGCTACATCACGGACCGGAAGCAGGTGGGGGGCATCGAGCCTCTGGTTGCCCGTGCGGCGCGGCAGTTGGAAGCCGGTGTGGATTTTCTCCAGGTGCGTGAGAAAGACCTCCCGGACCGGGAGTTGCTCGCCCTGGCGCGCCGCATCCTCGATCTGCCGAATCCCAAGGGGACACGCGTGCTCATCAATTCGAGGGCGGACATCGCCCTCGCCTCCGGCGCTCATGGCGTGCACCTCCCCGCCGATTCCCTGCCGGTGAACGAATTGCGCCGCATCGTGCCGGAAGGCTTCGTCATCGGGGTCTCGTGCCACACACTTCCGGAACTCGAGACCGCGGACCGCGAAGGCGCGGATTTCGCCGTATTTGGACCGGTCTACGCCCCGCGCTCGAAAGCCTCTCATGGGGCGCCTCTCGGCCTGGAGGCGCTCGCCGCGGCGTGCCGCCGCGTACGCCTGCCGGTACTCGCCCTGGGAGGAATCACGGAGGCGAACATCCCGTCCATACTCGCCGCCGGAGGCGCGGGGTTTGCCGCGATTTCTCTCTTTCAAGAGTAAGAAGTAGAATGAGAATCCGCCTCTCATGAAACTCGCCCTGCTGCTCGCCGCCCCGCTGTTCGCGCATGCCGCCATCCCGTGGGATTTCAAAGCGCTCTCACAAACCCCGAAAGTGTTTGAAGCGAAGACCGAAGAGCCCGGAGTTCACGCTGTCTATTTCGAATCGGTTCCCTTTCACGGCAAGCCCACTCGCGTCTTCGCCTACTACGGGATTCCTTCCGGCGGGAAACTGCCCGCGATGGTGCTGGTGCATGGCGGCGGCGGCACTGCATTCGCCGAATGGGTCCGCCTGTGGAACCAGCGCGGCTACGCGGCCATCGCCATGGATACCTGCGGCAACGTTCCCGAAAAGGCTTCACCGGATAAGCCCTGGTCCCCTCAAAAGAAGCATCACGAAGACGGAGGTCCGGAAGGATGGGGCGGCTTCGCCCACGTCGATGACGCCGTCACGGATCAGTGGACCTATCACGCCGTGGCCGCGGTCGTCCTGGCGCACTCCCTCCTGCGCTCGTTCCCCGAAGTGGACAAAGGACGCATCGGACTCACCAGCATTTCCTGGGGCGGCTACCTCACGGATATCGTCTCCGGTGTCGACCCTCGCTTCCGGTTCGCCGCTCCGGTCTATGGTTGCGGCTATCTCGGGGAAGATTCCGCGTGGCTCAAAAACTTCGCCGATCTTGGAAAAGCACGGGCGGAGAAGTGGCTCTCGCTCTGGGACCCCTCGGTATATCTGGCGAACGGAAAGATGCCCATGCTGTGGGTGACGGGAACCAATGACTTCGCCTACCCCTTCCCTTCCCTCCGGAAGTCCTACCGGCTTCCAAGAGGACCGC
The DNA here is from genome assembly GCA_026954325.1 of Bryobacterales bacterium. Classification (GTDB taxonomy): domain Bacteria; phylum Acidobacteriota; class Terriglobia; order Bryobacterales; family Bryobacteraceae; genus CADEFT01. Next base: position 49,633 of record JAIXKK010000144.1, read on the forward strand.
GGACGCTGTCTATTCGCGTGCGCATGCCGCATGGACATCCGCAAGGCGCAAAGCCCGAGGAGATTGCCGCCTTCGCCGCCGCCATTCTTCAGCATGGGGTCCCATTGGCGCGCATTACCGCTATGCGACGCGATTCGATCCGGTACAATTCCCGCGGCGCCATCGTGAAAGCGGAACTCAACTACACCAGGGACAGCGGACGCTGGCAGGACCGGAAATGGGTCACCGTTCCCGCGCGGTTGGACACGGGGGCCCGGCGCGCCACCGCCGAGGTCCCGCAAGGCGCAACCGCATGGTTCTTCAATCTCACCGATGAACGCGGCCTGGTGGTGAGTTCCGAACACAGAACAAACTGATATGGGAGTCATTCCAATGAACATGGGAACAATTCTGCCGGCAATTGCTCTGCTGGCAATGGCGGGCCGGTTGACGGCGCGTGAACCGCTGGCCCTGCGCATCGGGCACACCGACCCGACCAAGTACCGGCACAGCCGGTCACACGGCAGCACCGGCGACATGGCCTGCGAGACGCTCATTCCCGGCCCTGCCCTCAGCACGAACTTCCTGTTCATGCACCGCTGCCAGATCATGCCGGGCGGCGGCGTGGGGCATCACTTCCACAACACGACGGAGGAGATGTTCATCGTCTTCGACGGCGAGGCGGAATTCACCGTGGACGGGAGAACTTCCGTGCTCCAGGGAACGGTGGGCGCTCCGGTGCGCATGGGACATTCTCATGCCATCTACAATCCGTCCAGCCATCCCGTGGAGTTCATGAACATCAACGTGTCCGCCGTGAAGGGAAAGTACGACGCCTTCAATCTCGACGACCCGCGCGTGAACGTACCCTTCAAAGACCCCATCCCGGTTTTCATGACCATGCGGCTCGATCGAAAACTGCTGCAACCGGTGAAGAATTACCGGGGCGGTGAAGGAACGGTGCGGTACCGCCGCGCCCTGGACCCCTCGGTCTTCCTCACCAACTGGTCCTACGTCGATCACCTTCTGATTCCCAACGGCGGTTCCGAGGGCTCCCACCGGCACACCGGAGTGGAAGAGATCTACTACGTATTGAATGGAGACGGCGAGGCGCGCGTCAACGAGGAATCGGCCGTCATCCACAAGGGCGACGCCGTTCCCGTGCCGCTCAATGACGCGCATTCGTTCCGCGCCACGGGGGCGGCGGGATTGGAACTGATGATCGTGGGAGTGGCCGCTCAGAAAGGCGTTCTCGATACAGTAGAGGTGAAGGAGCCACACCAATGAAATCCGATGTTTCCCGGCGGAACGTATTGAAAGGCGGCGGCGCGGCGCTGCTGGCGGCGGCGCCGCCGGCGGAAGCCGCGCCCCCCGGGCCGCGAATGGAGGGTCCCGGCACGCCGAAAATCTGCCTCGAAATGGGCACTGGCGGGGTCACCGCGGGCGCCTTCACTGAGGCCGGTATCCGCCGTGTCCGGCAGTTGGGCGTCAACTACGCCTTGACCGTAGGGCCGCCGATCCCCTGGCGGGAAGCGGATCTGCGCGCCCGCATTGACCAATTGAAAGCGGGAGGGATCACCCTCTACAACATGATGATCGGAGGGTATCCCAACACGCTCTACGGAAAGCCCGGCCGCGACGAGGAGATCGACAAAGTCCGCCAATCGCTGCGCGCGGCGGGCAAGGCCGGCCTGGCGGTGGTGGAGCACAACTTTTACGCCCATCGCGCCGTCGAGGGCTACTACGGGAGTAAGGGCAGAGCCGGTTCCGGGTACACCGGTTTCGATTATGACCGCATGAAGAACCTTCCTCCCCTCGAGCAGGAAGGCGTTCACAGTCTGGAGGAAATGTGGGCGAACCTCACCTATTTCCTGAAGGCTGTCATCCCGGTGGCCGAGGAAGCCGGTGTCCGCATGGCCCTGCACCCGAACGATCCTCCCGCGCCCCTCAGCCGCGGCTCCGGCCAGATCATGGCAACCCTCGCCGGCTGGAAAAAATTGATTGGCATCGTCAATAGCCCCGCCAACGGTATCACCTTCGATTGCGGCGTCACGCGCGAGATGGGAGAAGATCCGGTGGCAGTTTGCCGCTACTTCGTCTCCCGCGACCGCATCAACCACGTACACTTCCGCAACGTGCGCGTCGAGAAGCCGTACGAGAAATACGAGGAAGTCTTCATCGACGAGGGACAGGTGGATATGTTCGGCGTAATGAAGGAGTTGGTACGCGGCAAGTACACCCGTACCATCTATCCCGAGCACCCCCGGGCAATCGATTACGATCTCGAACACCCCGCATTTCACACGGTCTACCCCGGCGGGGGAGGCTACGCGGCCTATGCCTACAACGTAGGCTACGCCAAGGCGATGCAACAGGCGGCCCTCGCCTCCGTGTAGCGGAAAATTTCCGCCTCGCCGCCCGCCGGAGGGCGCCCGTGGGCGAAAATGTCAGTAATGACGGATAGTCCCCGGGCTTTCGTTTCGGAAATTGTCGCTGCCTGGCCGCACCTCTCCGAGAACGGCCGCATGCAGGCTTTCCGAAGTCTCACCCGCGACCGGCGCGAGGACCTGTTCCTTGACTTGACCGCGCCGGAACAATCGCAACTGCTGCTGATGCTGCCGGAGCATGAGCGCCGCACCTACCTGCGCGTCCTGCCGCCCGACGACTCCGCCGACCTCATCCAGGAATCCCCGCTCGAGACAAAGGAGGGCCTCCTGGCCCTCCTGGACGACAAGTCCCGGGCCGAGGTGCTTGCCCTTCTTGCCTACGCCGAAGATGACGCCGGCGGCCTGATGAATCCCCGCTTCGCCCGCCTGCGCCCGGACATGACCGTGGACGAGGCGATCGCCTACCTCAGGCTTCAAGGCCGGAACATGGAGACCGTCTACTACGCCTACGTCCTCGGCCATGACCAGAAACTCCTTGGCGTTGTCTCCTTCCGCGACCTTTTCACGGCCAGCGGCCGCGCCCGGATCGACGAAGTGATGAAGAGCGATGTCGTGGCCGTGAAAGAGAACACAGACCAGGAAGAGGTAGCCCGATTGTTCAGCGCCCACAGCCTGGCTGCCATCCCCGTCATCGATCCCGGCGGCGTCATGAAGGGCATCGTCACCATCGACGACATCGTCGATGTCGTTCAGGAAGAGGCCACCGAAGATATCCAGAAGATCGGCGGCATGCAGGCGCTCGAGGGCCCATACCTCGAGACCGGGTTCTGGGAGATGGTGCGCAAGCGCGCCGGATGGCTCGCCGCCTTGTTCCTGGGCGAGATGCTGACGGCCACCGCCATGAGCCGCTACGAGGCGGAAATCTCGAAAGCCGTGGTTCTTGCCGTCTTCATCCCGCTCATCATCAGCAGCGGCGGCAATTCCGGCTCACAGGCCTCGACGCTGATCATCCGCTCGATCGCATTGGGGGAAGTGACCCTGCGCGATTGGTGGCGCGTGGCGCGGAGAGAGGTCTTCAGCGGAGTCGCGCTGGGAAGCGTCCTGGCAATCATCGGTTTTTTTCGTATTCTGATCTGGCAAGGCGTCTTTCACTCCTATGGCGACCATTACCTGCTGGTGGCTCTCACCGTGGCCTTCAGCCTGATAGGCGTGGTGATGTTCGGCACGCTGGCTGGATCGATGCTCCCCTTTGTGCTGCGGCGGGCGGGCATGGACCCCGCAAGCGCTTCCGCCCCCTTCGTGGCAACCATGGTCGACGTCACGGGGCTTGTCATCTATTTCACGGTCGCTCACCTGGTGTTGGGCGGTACGCTGCTCTGAATCCAGGCCCGGCCTTCCGCGTCCGCCGCCAGAATCGCATCCGCCACCATGTCCGCCGTGACATCGAACGGCTCATTGTGAATCGTCTCTCCAGGCGCCGTGGCCCTTGCGGCAACCCGCGCCAGCAGTTCATCCCCGAGAGCGCCGCAGCCGATCTCACCCAGCGTCACCGGCAGCCCCGCTTCCGTCGAAAACGACAACACTTCGCGAACCCGCGTCTTGGAGGCGCCCTCCAGCGCCAACTGCGCCAGCGTCCCGAACGCCACTTTTTCTCCGTGGAAATAACCTCGCGTGGGCGGCGCGGCCGTCAGCCCGTTATGGATCGCATGAGCGGCGGCGAGGCCCGAGGATTCAAACCCCAGCCCGCTCAGCAACGTATTGGCCTCGACAATCCGTTCGAGCGAGGGCGTCACCACCTTCTGCTCCACCGCTCGCAGAGCGGCGTTGCCATCTTCGAGCAACGTCCGGTAGCACAACTCCGCCAGCGCCAGCGCGCTGCTCGTCGATCCGCCGCCCCGCATGTTGCGCACATGGCCGGCGGCGCAGGTCTTTGCCTCGAACCACGTGGCGAGAGCATCCCCCATCCCGGCGGCAAGCAGGCGCGGCGGCCCCTGCGCCACCACGCTCGTATCCACCAGCACAAGATCGGGATTCCTGCGGTAGAAACGGTACTCCTGAAAGATTCCTTCCTCCGTGTAGATCACCGAAAGCGCGCTACATGGCGCGTCGCTCGAGGCCACCGTGGGGCAATTCGCCACGGGCAAATGCAATTCCGCCGCCGCTGCCCGCGCCGCGTCCAGCACCTTCCCTCCACCCGCTCCCACAATCGTGCCCGAGCCCTGTTCCCTTGCCGCGGCGCCGATCCGGCCAATCTCCGCCGGTGAGCATTCTCCCCCGAAGCCGTGCACCGCATATGCGTAGCCCGAGTCTCCCAGCGTGAGGCGCCAGACATCAGCGAGAAGGCGCCGCGCGGATCTGCCCGCCACAATGAGCACCGGCCCGGGCAGGCCGAGCCGCGCCATCTCCGCGCCCAGTTGCTCCGTGGCGCGGCGCCCTTGCGTGTAGCGGCAGGGCGAGCAGAATACAGAAAGCATAACCCTGCTATCGTACAGCCTGCGAAGGCACTGTTGAGGGTGGCTCGGACTTCCCGTCTTTCAGAGATCGCGGTGTAGATTGGCGCTGGTGGGTTGGGCTGTTCTTTCAACAGATGAACGGGTCGACAATGCGCACGCCGGCGTTCGCGAAATCAGCACGGTTCCGCGTGGCGATCGCCAAACCGTGGACGATCGCCGTCGCTGCAATCAGGCTATCCTCCACCGGCATAGCTTTCCCGGTTGTGCGTAGACGCGCCAATAGTTCCGCCCATTTCAGGCCCGTGTCTGCGTCCCAGGCCAGACAGTGGAGACGCCCGACCCGCGCGTCAAACCAGCGTTCCAGGGCGGTCCGTTTCCTTCCCCTGGGAAGGATGAGAATTCCGAATCGCAGTTCGCCGAGAATGACGGGATCGACGGCGGTGTCCTGCTCACGCGCGCGAAGCCACTCCATAACACGCGGATCAGGCGTTGGTTTGTGGGCTCGCTCAGAACGCTGGCGTCGACCAAGTATCTCACAGCGCATCCGTCGACTCAGAATCGATTGGGGAGAAGAAGTCCTTGCTCGGACAGACGAGCAGCCAGTCGATGGCACCCTCATTCCGCGGAGCCGGACGCCGGACGAAGCGATAGTCGCCACAATCGAGACGCTCGATGTCGCGATTCCCTTCCAGCCATCAATTCGTCAGCGCCAGTCTGTTCCGCGACTACGCTTAGGGAAACGCGCATCATGAACATCGGAAAACGAGCGGGCAAATTCGGACATGTCCGCTTTTGTCCATTGTTTCCAGTTAACCGTCAGCCTATCCTTACCTGATTGGAAGGTACAAACGAGAGCAACCGCGTTGGAGGTTCGCTTGATAAACAAAACAACAATTTCGGCCCTGACGACGTTAGGGCTCGCCTTGGCCTGTTGGACTGTGCTGGGTGCTCAGAAGCATGGACTGGAACTGACCCCACGGGACTTGTTTTACGAGGGCGTGAGTGAAAGTGAAACCCGCCTCCCCCCACTCGCAAGTCAGGGCGGGCCGGTAGCGAGTTCAATGATGCGGGCGGGATCGGCGGGGACCGGTTTGACGATACGCTACAACGTTCTGCTTAGGCAAAACGATCGCGAAGTAGCAGTAAGTCCAACAAACGAGTTCCAAGCGAACGATTGCATCGTGCTCGCGCTCGAGTCCAACAGCCCTGGATTTCTCTACATTGTAGCGGAAGGAGCGAGCGGCAAGTGGGTCTCGCTATTCCCGGTCCCAAACGATGCGAGGACTCCCACCCGTGTAAAGGCGCATGAAAGGGTAAGGTCGCCGGAGAAGGGCTGTTTCGAATTCTATGGACAGCGCGGCACGGAGAGGTTCTTCGTTGCTATGACCAGGGAAGAAGCTGACGTCAAGGATATCGTGCAAGCCTTCCGGCTGTCCTCGGTGGCAACAGTTCCCGGCACTCCCGCGAAAACCACGGAGGAGGAAATAGCTCAGCTAGGAACCAGACTACAATCGCGGGACCTGAGGGTGCGCACCGAAGAGGAGGCGCGATCGGATGGGGAGGGTCCGCACACAGTTTATGCCGCTGCTCCGCACGGCCGAATGTTCCTGGAAATCAGGCTGGATCACAAATGAAGCTGACTCTTCGTGCAGCGATGACAATAGTGTGCCTGTGCCTGAGTGTTGTGGGGCAACAGCGGAATCAGCAAATTCCGCGCGATTTGCGCCAGCGCAATGAGTTGCCGCCGGCTCCCACGAAGATCCCACGCGGTTACGCTCTGGTGATCGGTATCGGTAACTATCCGAACCTTGGGAAGGAGGCGGATCTCCTATACGCCGAAGGCGATGCACAGGCAATCTTCCGCGTGCTGCTGAGCAAGGAGGGCGGCGCAATTCCCGCTGAGAATATTCATCTGATCCTCGGAAAGGATGCAGGCATCGGGCGTATTCGTCATGAGGTGGAGGAGTGGTTGCCGTCGGTAGCCGGACCCGAGGACCGTGTGGTGGTCTTTTTCGCGGGGCATGGTTTCGTCGGAGCGGACGGGGAAGGTTTCTTGGCCGCATCGGACATCCGGCGGGAGCAAAGCCGGGAAACCGCGTACCCGATGGCGGCTTTGGCGGACGTGATGTCGAGGCGCGTTAAAGCCAGATGGAAGGTGCTTCTTACGGATGCCTGTCACTCGGGAAAAATCAACTCTTCGGAGTTTGGGGCGTCAATGGACGATACGCAATTTCTGAGTTTCACGGCGACAATCGGGCGGCAGAACAGTTATGAGGACCCGAAAATAAAATATGGGATCTTCTCGTATTACCTCGAACTCGGCCTGAAAGGAAACGCGGACGCGGACCCCTGCGATGGGTGGGTCACGGCCGGCGAGTTGGTCCAATACGTGACATCTCAGGTACACCAGCACTCAAAGGAGGCTGGTGTATCGCAGACGCCGCACGTTGGGGGCGACTACGATCCGGCGATGATTCTCGCGAAGTCGCATGCTTGCGGGGCGGTTGTAACTGACGAGAGAACTTCGGGTGCGCTGGTGATCGAAGCAAATCTCGATGACGTAGACGTCTGGGTGGATGACAACTTGCGTGGCCGCCTGGGGCGTGACGCGCCGCTATCCGTGCCCGGCCTCAGGAGCGGCGAACACACCGTCTGCGGGCGGAAACAGGGATATGAGCCGGATTGCAGACAAGTGCTGATCGCTCCGTTGCAGCGAGTTCCGGTGAGTCTGCGGATTCGTTATCCGCAAAAGGTGAAGCCAAAGGCTCGGGAACTGTGCGGCCGGGGGATACGGCTCCTGTACTCTTCGCGATCCACGGTGAATCCGGTGAACATTGTTCCGGTCCTCAGGAGGCAAAGCGCCAATGATTTGCGTGGAGCCCGGGACTTGTTCGCTCGGGCTCTCCAGGAAGACGGAAGCTACGCGCTGGCAGCTTACCATCTTGGCGTGTCGGAGCAGTTATTAGGAGATGAGACGGCAAGCATCCGCGCATTCCGTAAGGCGATCGCGCTGGATCCGGAAAGCACCGATTCGCGCATGCAACTGGCCGGTGTCCTCATCGAGTGCGGGGACACCGATGAGGCAATTCGGAATGTCGTGGAAGCGCTGCGCCGGGATCAAGCGAACGCCGCCGCCCATGCCCTGATGGCAAGAGCCTATTTGGATAAGGGAGTTTGGCGCAAATGTGTCGAGGAGGCGGATAAGGCGATCACCTTTGATGATTCGGTGGCTACCGCGCATTTGTGGCGAGGAGATTGCTTACGTCATCTGGCGGCCAAAGATAAGTCATCGTCTGAATTCAGGGACGCGGGTGGCAGCTATGCGCGTTTCCTGCGGATGACCAATTTCTCGACGCCTGTGCATCAATGGCTGGCATACCACTTTGTTGGGTTCCGAACTGGCGGGCAGGTCCATGCGGATCGCCGCCTGTCTTACGAGAGTTTGAGAAAGGCCGGTTTCCTAGGGTTGTGCATCTGTGAGAGCAATGTGGGAAACCTCGTTCGCGCAGGCGAGTACTGCCGGCGGGCGATACTTTACGACCGAAATGATCCAATCGCCTACTTCACCTTGGGTGTGACGAATCTCAAGGCATTCAACAAGCGGCTGTGGTGCGAAGACATTCGGTCGGCGCGTTCGAATTTTATACGAATGCTGGCGTTGAGTCCCGCATTGGAAGAAGCGAAGCACGCACGGCGCTACATCGATGAAATCGATGGGAGGATGCGGGATTTACGGAGGAACTTTTGTCCATGAAAATCATGAAAATGATGAATGTGGTGATGAATTTGATGTTCATCATGGCCGCGCAGCCGCAGCCGCAACCCAAACTTGTGGCTCTCAGCGGGGACGGGGGTGTGAACAACACGGCCTCTCGCGCAGCGGAGGGGCCGGTTATGGTCTTTCAGGATGAAGACGGACGCCCGCTCAAGGGAGCGCAGGTAACGTTTCTCTTGCCACAGTCTTCGCCCGGAGCTGTTTTCGCGGGCGGGAAGCGAAGCGTGTCGGTTGAGACGGATGCGGATGGTAAGGCTGCTGCTCCGGAACTGCACCCTTACGGAATCGGGGAGTTCGAAATTGAGGTGAGGGCAGAGTATCAGAAACGCGCGGCCAGTATGATCATCCGGCAAACCAATACTTCCGCTGCCGCGAACTACCGCATTGAGATTCTGGAAGGTGACGATGGCGTCAATGTGGTGGACAAGAAGACGGCGGTGAAGACGGTCGCGCGCGTGTTGGATAAGAACAACCTGCCGGTGGCGGGTATCCCGGTGGTGATAGCGATCTTAGCCACGCGCGGCGGGAGAGCCGAGTTCCCGGATGGTAAGAGTAGTGTGGCCCTGGTGACGGATGCCGAAGGGAAGGTGGTGTCTGACAATCTCACACCGACGGGCAAGGGGCCTCTCCAGTTGAAAATCGAGGCACGCATTCCAGGGCAAACCATCACGCGGAACATAACACAGACAAATTTCAAGACGGAGTTGGCCGCCCTTCAGGCGGGGAAAGTGCCCGGCAGTTCCACAGGCGACGGCGTGCCGGAAGTATCGGCGCGGGCAACCGATGGGCAGGCGATCGAAGTGAGCGATGCCACTGGGCCCGTGGCCGGCGCGCAAGTTGCGTTTCTATTGCCTTCGAGGGACAAGTATGCACGGTTTGAGAACGGGGCCCGCTACCTCATTGCGCGTACCGATGCCTCAGGACGGGCTGCGCAGCCCGTCCTTAGGCAATCGGGGAAGTCGGGTGTGACGGTCCAGGCTTTGGTGGCCTACCATGGGCGCACGAGTTCTCTCGAGGTGTCACCCGTCCGGTTGAGCGGCAGCAGGGGCGCGGCTAAGGCGCCGGGGCATAGGAAAACTGCCGGAGTGGCCGCGTTGGCGGCGGTGGGGGCATCGGTGGCGGGCGGCGTGCTGGCCAGACAACAGCAACAACAGAACTCCGCAAAGGATTGCCGTAGTCTCTGTGCGCGATTCCAGAACGCATACCAATCAGCGGTCTCCGGCGGCGCCTGCAAAACAAACGTGAATCTTTTCCAGGCAGCCCACGCGGCCGGGAACGAGTACTACGCATGTGTGGGGGAAGGGCCCACTCCCGCGGCCCAATGGGCCAACGTTGATTTGGTTATCTGCATCGGGACGCCTGTCAGCGAAGCAACGAGTTGCCAACGCTGAGCGGGACTTCTCGATGAGGAGGAGAAATGGCGCGCAGCATCGCGATCGAGGGGTGTGCTGTGAACTTTGCGCTTCCCCTAGTTGGGGCGGGAGCAACGTTCGCCAACAGTGAATTATGCGCCTTCGAAACGACAGACGCGATGGGGAGGCGCAGGGTACGGCGTCTGCCTGCCACTGAAGCGGAGTATTGATGATCCGCTTCACTCTGTTGATTCCCTTGATCGCCGCCGGCGCCGAAATCACGGGAATCGTTGTGGATCCTCAGGGTCTGTCCGTTCCGGACGCCGAAGTCATGATCTCAGGGGGCGCGAAGCAGTGCAAAGCAAAAACGAACACAGAAGGCCGGTTCTCATTCCCGCAATGCTCTTGCCAATGGGAGTGCCGGGTAGAAGTGGTGCACCCTGGGTTCCGCCTCTATCGCCGGCGGGGATACAACTCGCCGACCAGTCCACCGAATAGTCGAGGACGGCCTCCGGGATACAAGTCAGGCTCGCTGCTTATACGATTGGAACTGGCGGAGCACATCGACTCGATAGAAGTCGTGGACAGCAGGCGGCTTAGCCTTGAGGACCTATATTCGGTGAGCCTCTCGCAAGAGGAGTTGTGGAGGTTCGGTTCAAATGCGGCAGATTGGGTGGAATACGCTAAACTTCGAGCCGGGGTGGCAGGCCGCTCCAGTTCGCTGTACGTGGATGGGATGCCAGCAAATCAACTTCCTCCTGCGCATATGATTGCCCGGATTAGCATCGATGCCGATCTATTTTCAGTCAAATATGTCGATGGAGACTCAGTACACGTCAATATCATTACGAAACATGTGGCGCGGACTTACCGGCTAAGTCTTGGCGGGACCGGATTGTCCGTAGGAGGCAGGAGCCCGCTCAACACGACGAAGCGATCCGATTCACGTTCGACAAGTTTCGGCTTGCGGGGATACCTGCCGCGGGTGCCAGTGACGTTTTCGGCGAGCGGGTCGTCCTCATACTCGATACAGGAACCGGTGATTTTGGCGCCCGGTCACGGCGATGAGGCGGCAGCGACAACAACGCGGACGAGAGTGGGCAACTTGAGCGTCCATTATGAGGTGTCGGAACGATTTCGGGCGCATCTTACATTTTCCGAATCGATTGTCCAGGGAGCGAATCAAGGGGTGGGAGGAATCACTCTCCCTGAGGCTGGGTTCCTCACTTCCTTGCGTAGCCGGAATTATCAGGGCACTTCGAATGGAGAGTTCGGTTCCCGGTTCGTTAGCCTGGGATACTGGCTGCGGCGGTCGGAAGCGTGGTCTCGCGCAAACAGCGAAGGGATGGGGATAACGGTGTTGGACTCTCTTGTCGCGGGTGGCGCGCCATTTGAGAACTCGCGATCAAAGCAGTCCAATTGGATACTGCGTGGAACCACAGAATCCACGCGCGGAAAGAAGTGGACCGCGGGCTTGAGCATTGAACAAGACAGCGAGGCGAAATCGGACTCACCGAATCCGCTCGGCAGGATGCAGTTTTCGACGATGCAGGATTACGCGTCCGGGCTTGGAACCTTATTTGTCATGCGTGGAGAGGGACAGGCACACTACTCCAGAATTCTGGTGTCACCCTTTGCGCAGAAAGAGTTGGTTGCGACAGATCACTTCCTGTTTCGGCTAGGTCTGAGAAGCGACTATCTGAGTGGACTGGGCATGATAGTCTCTCCACGCGTTTCGGCGGCAGTCCGGCTCGGAGAATTCACTTGGCGGACGGGAGCGGGGCTGTTCGCGCGAGATGTCCCGCCATCCCTGTTCCTGCAAGCAATTATCGAGGACAGGCTTCACTTACGCGAGTTTGTAAGTAACGGCCCTTCCACGAAGTCTGTGTATACGGAAATTAGTCGGCATAATGTCAGTCCGAGACAAGTACTACTGAGTAACTCGGTGGAACGCAGTTTCGGGAAACTGACAGCCGGAGTCGAAGCGAGATGGGCGCGCGACATACACTCATGGGGAATTCGCCGCATCCCGAACCCGGACGCATGGATAGACCTGATCGAGTCTAGCCGCTCCGGAATGCGGTACGAAGCACGGAGCCGCATGAACTATCGTTGGAGAAATCATAGCGCAATGTTGTATTACGACTGGACCCATTCACAAGACAATGGCGCGGGCCTGTTTGCATATCCGGAGAGGCAGAATAGCCTACGGCGGGAGTGGGCGCGCAGTGCAGGCATATCGCCTCACAGTTTGACGGCGGTACTGAACCCTCAATTGCCGGGCGCAGTGACGCTCACTTTGACGGGAACATGGCGGTCGTCGGCGCCTTTCAATATTACGACAGGGCTTGACCCTCTTGGAATAGGACTATATAACGACCGGGGCGGACGCCCGAGGAACTCAGGCGACGGCCCCGGCTACTGCTCGTCATCGATGTACGCATCGAGGCGAATTGAAGTTCCGTTGGGGAAGAGAACGACGAACCGGCTGAGAGGGCACATTGGTGTATACCTGGACAATCTGTTGGGTGCCCGCAACTACACCGCTTTGGGTTCAGTGGCAGCTTCCGCGCACTTTGAGAGGCCACTTTCCGCTAGTCCGGGACGGTCGGTTCAAATTTGGTTGAGTTTCAACTGAGGGATCCCTTCTCTTGGCGGCCACGCCTGTGCAAATTAGCTTTCATCCACCCGGCTGAGGTGCATCCGGCGCCATCTCCGCGCCCAGTTGCTCCGTGGCGCGGCGCCCTTGCGTGTAGCGGCAGGGCGAGCAGAATACAGAAAGCATAACCCTGCTATCGTACAGCCTGCGCGGGGCCGGGTGGCATGGCCCCGGCGCCGGACCGGTGGTTGGCTCGAATCCTGGCCGGGGAGCCGAGTCAGTTGACAGGTTTTTCAAACGGAGAACCGTCATTCGGTTTGCTCATCGCGGATTGCGCCGGCGGAGCCGGTTGAACCTCCCGAAGCCGTTATCCGTTGAGGAAAGCTCTACCCGTGCTCGATTGCCATGGCCGGCAGGCGAGCATCCGAACCCGGATTGCCGCCGGCGCCGCCGGAGAAAGGATATTCGCAAGCCGGCGCTTGTTGCGTCTACGATGCTTTGTTGAACCGGCGCCGGGACTCGTCGAGGTGGGATGTATGATGCATGCGGGACGGGGCTCTTTCCGAGCGTTGGACTCGGACCGGCAGAGTATGGAGAGGGCGCTGCATCTGATCGGGCGGCTATATTCGATCGAGGATCGGGCCAAGGGGCTGACGGACGAAGAGAGGCTCACCCTGCGCCAGCGCTTATCGGCCCCTGTGATGGCGAAGCCGCACGCGCGTGTCTGCTGGAGATCGGCGAAGAGGTTCTGCCGGAGATACCGGCCGCCAAGGCGGTTGGCTACACGCTGAATCCGGGGGAGGCCTTGTCACGGTTTCTCGAAGGCGGCGATCTGGAGATCGGCAATGGGGCCGCCGAACGGGCCAACCGCGACATCGCGATCGGCCACGGCAATTGGGCTGGGCGGTTGAGACAGGTGGCGGAGAACCGGATGGAGGCAGCGACGGAGCGGATGGGTGGAACAGAGGAGTTGTAACGGTAGGTAGCAGGCAATAGGGTACGCTTGGGGGCGGGAGCGACTGGGAAGCGTGGACTCGGGGGCGGACGCATGGACGCAGGCGTTTCATCACGACAATCTGGAATCAGGAGGCAAGGCCGGGTGAAAACTCGGCTAGACTGTGGATTATGTCCAAGAAACGGGCAGCACTTAAGAATGCGCCGGATGGATCCACCCGGCGGGATGTGTTTCAATACGCCAACTCCCTGCTATTGCCTGCGCTGTTTGGAGGCGCCGGGGCGGCGATGGCAACGGGCCCACTCAAGCCCGGCAGGGATATCTACCGCTCGATCGGCGTCGAGCCGGTGATCAATTGCCGCGGCACGTTTACGATAATCGGCGCTTCGGTAGAACTACCCGAAGTGCGGGCGGCCATGGAAGCCGCGGCGCAGCAGTTCGTACAGTTGGACGAACTCGCTGAAGCCGTCGGCCGGAGGCTGGCCGAGTTGACTGGCGCCGAGTGGGGCATGGTGTCGGCGGGTTGCGCCGCCGGACTGAAGCATGTCACTGCCGCTTGCGTGGCCGGCGGAAACCCGGAGAAACTCCTGAGGGTGCCCGACCTGGCGGGACTCGATAAGACTGAGGTGGTCGCGCCACGCTCGGCGCGCAGCGTGTATGACCATGCAGTCCGGAATATCGGCGTCAAGATGATCACCGTGGATACGATCGAAGAACTCGAGGCAGCCTTGAGTCCGCGCACCGCGATGATCTATCTGTCGGCCGGGGGATCGGGTCCGCTCGCTCTCGAGAACGTGGCCCGGCTGGCCAAGCCGCGCGGGATACCGATCCTGGTCGACGCCGCCGCCGAGGTGCTCACCATACCGAACGTGCACTTACAGCGTGGCGCTACGGTGGTTGCCTATAGCGGCGGCAAAGCGATCTGCGGGCCGCAGTGCGCGGGATTGCTGCTGGGGCGGAAAGATCTCCTGATGTCGGCATGGCAGGCAAGCTCCCCGCATCACGGGCCGGGGCGGGACAACAAAGTGGGCCGCGAAGAGACGCTCGGCATGCTGGCGGCGGTGGAAGCCTGGGTGAAGCGCGATCACGAGGCCGAGTGGAAGAAGTGGCTGTCCCACCTCGACACGATTGACAAGCGACTTTCACAGATCGATGGAATCCAGACGGCCGTGCACGAACCGGCCGGCCTTTCGAACAAGAGCCCAATGCTGTCCATCTCGTGGGATCCGGCGAAGTTGCACGTCACCGGGGAGGAGATCGCCGAAGAGGTGGCCCGCACGAAGCCGCGGATCGCGCTCGGCGCGGGCCCCATGCGGCGGCGCGGCGCCGGCCCCGAACCGGAGGCGAACAAGACATCGATCAACATTACCGCCTGGATGATGCAGCCCGGAGACGACAAGGTTGTGGCGGACCGGTTGTTCGAGGTGCTGTCCCGCAACCGCGCGCCCAAGCCAGAACCGCATCCGCCGGCCGCCAATCTCAGTGGACGCTGGGATGTGGAGGTAACCTACTTCAGCAGCAAGAGCCATCACACGCTGACGCTCGAGCAGAACGGCAACCATCTCCAGGGCTCGCATCAGGGGGACTTCTCGGTCCGCGACGTGTACGGCACGATTGAAGGGGACCAGATCAAACTGCAAAGCACGGACGCCAAACCTGGGGACGTGATTACGTTCACCTTTGCGGGGACGTATGCGGGCGATGGATTCTCCGGTCCGGTGTATATGGGCGAGTATCTGAATGCAAAATTCATGGCGAAGAGACGTCCGTTCCGAGCGGGCAGCGGCAAGATCATGATTCCGGGCGGCCCGCCACTGGCGAATTAATCCGGCAGTCCGCGGCGTCGCCGCGGACCTTCCTGAACCTCGTGTGCCAGGACGTGACCTATCCGGGGCTTGGGTACCGGGAGCGGCCAAGATGACTTTGATGTTCAGCCGAGATCCTGACTTCAGTGGCTCCTCGTGATTCGGAGATGAGAAGATTTTCTGATATGGAGCGACCTGTCAATACCTTTACGTACCACCTGGCTGTTTTTTCT
>JAIXKK010000224.1 GCA_026954325.1 Bryobacterales bacterium
TTCCTACACCGTGGCCGCCAATAGTTCCTCATCGCCACGGGCGGGCTCCATCTCCGTGGCAGGCCAGATCCTCCAGATTATCCAGGACCCCTCTTCCCCGGCCCAGGTTTTCGACGACGTCCCGCTGACGCACCCGTTCGTGGATTTCCTCACATTGATGAAAAACTACGCCATCACATCCGGCTGCACCGTCACCAGCTATTGCCCGGATGCCAACACGACGCGCGGTGAAATGGCGGTGTTCATTATACGGGGGCTCCTCGGCTCCGACAGCTTCAACTACTCGGCGACTCCCTACTTCACCGACGTCGCGGCAACACATCCATTCTTCAAGTTCATCCAGAAGATGAAGGAACTGGGGATCACATCCGGCTGCACGGCAAGCACCTACTGCCCCAACGATCCGGTCACCCGCGGTCAAATGGCGGTATTCATCGTGCGGGCCAGGTTCGGATTGACCGCGGGGCAAACATTCCCCGCCGGGATGGCGCCTTACTTCACTGATGTAGCGGGGACCCACCCGTTCTTCTCCTTCATTCAGAAGATGAAGGAATTGGGAATAACTTCAGGATGCACAACCACTACCTATTGCCCGGACGCGACCACTACTCGCGGCCAGATGGGAGTCTTTATCATACGCGGCCTGCGAACGCCGTAGTTGCCTGGGTTTTTCAAGCGGATTGACCCGCTGCGTTACAATTTCAAAGGATCACGCTATGAGAAAGACCCTATCCGTTTCGCTCACCGCCGCCGCGCTGATGCTGCTGCTCGGTTCCTGCACCAGTTCCAAGCCGCCCGAAGCCGCCAAGGAGGCTCCGGCAGAGACCCCAAAGGAGGCTCCGAAGGAGCCGCCCAAGGAAGAGGCCAAGGCGGCGCCGAAGCCCGAGGCGGCGCCTCCTCCCACGGCGGGCAAAGCACCGCTGACGTACAAGGTGAAGTTCGATACGACCAAGGGGAACATTGTGATCGAGGTGCACCGCGATTGGGCCCCGCTCGGGGCCGAGCGGTTCTACGAATTGGTGAAGGACAACTACTTTGACGGAGCGCGCTTCTTCCGGGTGGTTCCGAACTTCGTGGTCCAATTCGGGTTGGCGGCGAGTCCGGCCAAGACCAAGAAGTGGGACCATGCAATTAAGGATGATCCGGTGACCCACACCAACAAGCCGGGGAGCATCACGTTCGCCACGGCGGGACCGAACACGCGCACCAGCCAGTTGTTCATCAACACGCGCAGCAACCAGATGCTGGATGACCAGGGATTCGCTCCGTTCGGCGAGGTGATCGAGGGGATGGACGCGGTGATGCATATTTATGCCGGCTATGGAGAACAGCCCGACCAGGGGGCGATTACGAACCAGGGGAATGCGTACCTGACGGCGAAATTTCCGAATCTCGATTACATCCGCAAGGCGACGATCGTACAATAGGCTGTCGGCTTGCGCGTACTCCGCGGCTAACAGGTTGAGAGGCCAATTCATATCTACCGGAGGATAATTCCCGCAGATGTCCAAACATGAACAGGACTGGTGAACATCCTCCCGGCCAACGGTAACGGCCTGGATCAAGCGACGTGGGACAATCTGGAGGCCATGGCGGAGGACAAACGATATGCACGTGATGTGCCTCCAGGAAACCGGCCAGAATTTTCAGCCACCCCCGGGATGGAAGACGATTCAGCGGATTCCTTCGCGAAGGACGATCAGGAGGAAATGGCGCTGAAGACGGTAGTGGAACAGATGGTGGTCCGGCCGCCGCAAGAGTTGCAGTTACAGTTTCCCGGCCACGAACCCCTGAATCTGTTCAACTGGCACGCTCCGCAGGATGGCACGAGTGTGCAAGGTTACTCGGGATCGAATGCACGCGTGGGGCACGAAATCCATGCACGGTACATAAAATCGAAGCGCAACCGGGCAACGTTCGGCGATATGAATACACAGAGGGGGAAATTGGTGAACCACTATGTAGGCGCCGCGATCATGAGCGCGGGCTCAAGCGATCACTACTCCCACGCCGTAGTGGACAAACTGTTGAAGCCACAGACGATCGACCTCAAAGGAAGAGGCAGGGCGTTCAACAACAAAGGGCAGCGTGGATGTTCCGATCACGACGCATACGCGGTTCGGCTGTCCCTTCCGAAACAATAGTGTGGGGCGGGGCGCCGGCGGGGATCGGCTATCTGCCGGGGTGGGGCAAGGCGAACACTCCTGCGCAAAATTCCACGCAATTTGGGTAGTTTCCCCCGAATCGCGCTCCACACCCCCTACCGGGGGGTGGCCATCGGCTTGCTGTGGAGTTCATCGCAATCATCTTCGCGTAGCGTTGGAGGTTTCCGATGATGAAGCGCCGTTCCTCCACCTACGATCTCCTCCGGGATCACGGAGTGGACCGTAGAACCTTCCTGAAATTCTGCACCACGATCACCGCCGCCATGGGTCTGGAGTCCACCATGGTTCCCGCGGTGGTGGCGGCGATGGAAAACAAACCGCGCATTCCCGTCATCTGGCTCCATGGGCTGGAATGCACCTGCTGCAGCGAGAGTTTCATTCGCTCTTCCCATCCGATTGCGCAGGACATTGTCCTGAACATGATCTCGCTCGATTACGACGATACGCTGCAGGCCGCCGCGGGGGAGCAGGTGGAAGAGATCCGCAAGCGCATCATGAAGGAGCACAAAGGCGGCTATCTGCTGGCGGTGGAGGGCAACGCTCCCACGAAGGACGGGGGCGTGTACTGCACCGTGAACGGCGAGAGTTTCCTCGATATCCTGAAGGAAACCGCCGCCGATGCGAAGGCGGTGATCGCGTGGGGATCGTGCGCGTCGCACGGCTGTGTCCAGAACGCCAAGCCGAACCCGACGGGCGCGCAACCGGTGAAGAAGGTGATCACGGGGAAGCCGATCATCAACGTTCCTGGGTGTCCGCCCATTGCCGAGGTAATGACCGGGGTTCTTACGTATATCCTGACCTTCGACCAGCTTCCGGAACTCGACCGGGTGGGGCGGCCGAAGATGTTCTATGGGCAGCGCATCCACGACAAGTGCTACCGGCGGCCGTTCTTTGACGCCGGACAGTTTGTGGAGAGTTGGGACGACGAAGGGGCGCGCAAGGGGTGGTGTCTATACAAGATGGGCTGCCGCGGGCCATCGACGTATAACTCCTGCTCGACGTTTAAATGGAATAATGGCGTGTCTTTTCCGATCGGCTCGGGCCACCCTTGCATCGGGTGTTCGGAGGAGAACTTCTGGGATAACGGTCCGTTCTATCAACGGCTGTCCGCCATTCCCGTGCCGGGAATCGAATCCACTCCGGACCAGGTTGGCAAGACACTCACGGTGCTGACCGGCATCGGGGTGGGCGCCCACCTGGTGAGTCACGTGGCGCGCAGCGCCGCCAAGAGCTACAGCAAGGAATCCGCGCCGCCGGCGGGCGGGGAAGAGGAAAGGAAGTGAGGTGGCGCCATGGCAAAACGAATTGTGGTGGACCCCATCACCCGCATTGAAGGGCACCTTCGCGTGGAGGCGGTGCTTGACGGCGGCAACAGAATCCAGAATGCGATGAGTTCGGGCACAATGTGGCGCGGCATCGAGGTGATTCTCGAGGGCCGCGATCCGCGGGACGCCTGGGCATTCTGCGAGCGCATTTGCGGCGTCTGCACGACGACTCACGCACTCGCCAGCGTGCGGTGCGTCGAGAACTCGCTTGGCATTCAGGTTCCGGTGAACGCCGACATCATCCGCAACATCATGTTCCTCACGCAGATGGTGCAGGATCACGTGATCCACTTCTATCATCTGCATGCGCTCGATTGGGTGGATGTGGTGTCGGCGCTGAAAGCCAATCCCGCCGCCACGGCCGCCCTTGCCCAGAAGGCGGCTCCCAACTGGCCGCTCGGCACCGAAGGCTACTTCCGCGACATGGCCGGGACGCTGAAAAAATTCGTGGATTCCGGCCAATTGGGTATCTTTCAGAACGCCTACTGGGGGCACCCGGCTTACAAACTGCCGCCGGAGGCGAACCTGATGGCGGTGTGCCATTACCTGGAAGCGCTCAAATGGCAGAAGGAGATCATCAAGATCCACACGGTCTTCGGGGGCAAGAACCCGCACCCGAACTACATTGTCGGCGGCATGGCTTCAGCTATCTCGATGCAGGGCGACAATGCCGTCAACATCGAGCGGCTGAATCTCGTCCGCGACCAGATCATGGGCGCCATCCATGTGGTGGAGGACATGTACCTTCCCGACCTGCTTGCCGTGGCCGGCTTTTATCCGGAGTGGACCACCATCGGGGGCGGTCTGGGCAGCTACATGGTCTACGGCGATCTGCCGCGGAACGGGATCGGCGACCCGTCGAAATTCCTTTTCCCGCGGGGCGTCATCCTCGATAAGAAGCTCGACGAAGTGCTGCCCGTCGATCCCGCGGATCCTTCGCAAATCCAGGAAGAGATCGCGTACTCCTGGTACGATTACCCGAACGGCAAGACCTCCCTGCATCCCTGGGATGGCGTCACCATTCCCAAGTACACCGGGCCCAAACCGCCGTATAAGGAACTGGATGAGAGCAAGGCGTATTCGTGGCTCAAATCCCCGCGGTGGAAAGGACACCCGGTGGAGGTGGGGCCGCTGGCGCGCATGCTGGTGGGCTTTGCCGGCGGCAGGCCGGAATTCAAGGAAGTGGTGACGGAGGCCCTGGGCCGCCTCAAATTGGGTCCCGAGGCGCTGTTTTCGACGCTCGGCCGAACCGCGGCGCGAGGCCTCGAGTCACGGCTGGCCGCGCGGTGGCTGCTTGATGAATACAACCGGCTCATCGACAATCTGAAGGCGGGCGACTCGACCACCGCGGACACCAGATTCTGGAATCCCGCCACCTGGAACGCGGAATCCAAAGGCCTCGGCTTCACCGAGGCGCCGCGCGGCGCGCTCTGCCATTGGATTCATATCAAGGATAAGAAGATCGCGAACTACCAGATTGTCGTCCCTTCCACCTGGAACGCTTCACCAAAGGATGGCAAGGGACAACACGGCGCCTACGAAGCGGCGCTGATCGGCACGCCGATGGCGGACCCGAAGCGCCCCGTCGAGATTCTGCGCACCATCCACTCGTTCGATCCCTGCCTCGCCTGCGCCTCGCATGTCCTTTCTCCGGACGGTGAGACACTGGCCGAGGTCATCGTGCGATAGGGGGGCATCATGGCAAATTCAGCCTATCGTCCCCTCGAAACCGGTTGCAACTACGGCCGCAAGTATGTCTGGGAGCTTCCGGTTCGCGTGTCGCACTGGGTTAACGCCGTTTCCGTCACGATGCTGTTCGCCACCGGGCTGTACATCAGCGACCCGATTCTTGCTCCCAACGGGGAGCCCTACCAGCACTTTGTCATGGGGCGCGCGCGGCAGATGCATTTTCTGTTCGGCTACCTCCTGTTGTTCAGCTTTCTGCTGCGGGTGTACTGGTTTTATGCGGGGAACAATTACGCCCGCAGCGGGTTTCCGCGCGTGTGGAAGGCCTGCTGGTGGAAGGACGTTCGCGGCCAGGGGCTGCAATACCTGCGGCTCGAACGCGGACACGTTCACCTGGGACACAACGCCATTGCCGGGCTCACCTACACCATCTTTGTTATCTTTCTCGGCTGGTTCCAGATTCTCTCGGGGCTCGCTCTCTACTCGGAATCAAATCCCGGCGGATTCTGGGACAAGATGGTGGGTTGGCTGATTCCCCTCTTCGGCGGCTCTTTTACATTGCGCATGTGGCACCACACAGCCGCGTGGGGATTCGTGGTGTTCGTCATTCCGCACCTCTACATCGTGCTCTACGATGACCGGCAGTACAAGAACGGGTTGATCTCGTCGATGCTCGCCGGGTTCAAGTTTTACGAGCGCAATGACCTGGACCATGACCGGTGGATTAGCTGAGCCCCGGGCGCCGGTGCTGGTGCTCGGTATCGGGAATGCGCTGCTCCAGGATGACGGGGTAGGGCTTCGCCTGCTCGAGCGCGTGAAAGAGACGGCTGGCCCTGCCCCGGACTGCGAATTCATTGATGGAGGCACGCAAGGCATCGCTCTTCTTGGCTATCTTACGGGACGCGAGAAGTTGGTGATGCTCGACGCGATCGGGCTTGGCGGCGAGCCGGGAACGGTGCATGTCTTGCGCGGCGGCGATATCGAGGGCTTCCGCGCGCGCCGCGCCGCCACGCCGCACGAAGGCAACGCTCTGGAACTGCTCGCCATGGCGAAACTGCTCGGCGAGGAGCCCGGCGAAGTGGTTATCGTCGGCGTGGAGCCCGCTGCCGTGCGGACCGGCATCGGCCTGAGCGACGCGGTGGAGGCTGCCCTGCCCCGCGCCGCCGCCGCCGTGAAGGATATTCTGGAGGGGATGAGGAGGCGCTCCGATGTGTTTGGCGATTCCGGGAAAGATTGTTGAGTTCGAAGAAATCAGCGGTATTCGCGTCGGCAAGGTGGATTTCGGCGGCGTCACGCGGCAGGCATACCTCGATTTCGTGCCCGAAGCACAGGTGGGGGATTTTGTCCTTGTCCATGTGGGGTTCGCGATCAGCAAACTCGACGAAGCGGAGGCGGAGCGGACTTACCAGATGCTGGAGAAGATGGGGGTGATCGAGGAGGAACTTGGGGGAGGCGGAGGCTGACTCACCCGATAGCGCGGCTGCAACCGGCTTGACCCATCCGCGCGAGAGAGACCGGTGCGCGTCCTCTGACACGATCCTCGAAGTGGGGATGAGGAACCGATTTTCCTGGAGCGGGCAGCGTACGCCACGGCCCACCCGGCGGTTCCGGCGTGCCCGGCATCCGGCGTGCGGAAGCGCTGGTAGATTCAGTTCAGTTCCCCATGGAAGCGCTCATCATCTCCCGTGCCCCAGGTTCGCGCCAATCCCGGCGCGAACGCTTCGAACGCTTCCTTGAATCCCGACGGGCCATCGGAATATGCCGCATGAGTGCGGGCCGCTTCCGCGGTCTGGTCCCGCCCCTTAGCGCCCCTCGTTGGCCGTGAGCAGGCCGAAAGGCAGCCGGATGTGGATGACCTGCTCCCGGTCCCTCTCTTCCGACAGGCTGTGTGCGCGCGCGCGCAGCAGGCCTTCGAGCGAGATCATGCCGACAAGCCGGTTCTTGCCCGGTTCCTCGAGTACCGGCATCTGCGTGAAGCCGCTGGAAGCCATGCGATACACCACCACGCGCAGAGGTTCTCCCGCGTAGGCGACCACCGGTTTTTTGCGGAGAACTATTCCTATGGGTTTGCCCTCCTCTCCCTCCCCGGCCAGATGCCGGATATCGTTTCTTGTGACTACGCCGGCGAGGGCGCTTTCCTCCTTCAGAACCGGATAGAGAGCCTGGTTCGGCTGCGCCGGGATAGCCCTGACGGCAGCCTCACATGGAGTGTACTCCGTGAACGCGGTCACGTTGGTTTCCATCACTTCGCGAGCGAAGAGGATTTCGAGGGGATCGACCGTATACTCACGACTGAGATGAAATCCGCGCCGGCTCACTTTTTCCGTGAGAATCGAGCGTTTGAGCAGCAGGACGCTGACGGCATAGGCGAGGGCATTGGCCACCAGCAACGGCAACAGGACATTGAGGTCGTGCGTCAATTCGATGGCGAAGACAATACCGGTAAAGGGGGACCGCATGGTGCCTCCGAGAATCGCTCCCATGCTGATCAGCGGCCAGAAACCCGCGCCGTAGTGCGGAAGGAAGCCTGCTTCGAGCCCACCCAGCGCTCCGCCCATCATCAGCAGCGGAGCCAGAACTCCGCCGGATGTGCCTGACCCGAGAGCCACGGCCCAGATGATGGACTTCACAATCAGGATGCCGGCGATTGTCGATTTTGGGACTTCACCTTGAATCAACGCGGCAATGGTGTCGTACCCGACACCCAGGGCTTGTGGAAAGATGAGTCCACCGATTCCGATTACCAGGCCGCCGATGGCAGGCCACCACATCCAATGAATAGGCAACTTCTGAAACCCATCCTCGGCGGCGTACACGGCAACGGTGAGGGCCGCCGACAACAAACCGGCGAGCAACCCCGCAAGCGCGCACGCGAGAAGGCCGTCCCAACCGAGTGAAGCGGGATGGGCGGGAACCGGAAACAACGGCCCTAACCCGAGCAGGCTCCGGCGCGCGGCCGCCGCCGTGGCGCATGCCAGCGCCACCGGGATCAAGCTGCGAGGTTTCCATTCAAAAAGAAGCAACTCCACAGCCAGCAGGAGCGATGACAGGGGCGCGGCGAAGGTTGCCGCCATGCCTGCCGCGGCCCCCGCAACCAGCAGCGTCTTGCGCTCCGCGCTGCTCAGGTGAAACAGTTGCGCGAACAACGAGCCGAATGCGCCGCCCGTCATGATAATGGGCCCCTCGGCGCCGAAAGGTCCGCCGGAGCCGATGGAAATCGCCGAGGATACCGGCTTCAACACAGCCAGTCTGGGCTCCACGCGGCTGCCGTGAATCAGAATCGACTCCAGGGCTTCGGGTATGCCATGCCCGCGGATCCGTTCAGACCCGTACCTAGCCATGAATCCGACGATCAGGGCTCCGATGACCGGCACGATCACGGCAACCGGCCCCAGAGTGTTCTGCGCGGGCGAGGTCATCGCGGAACTCCACTTCTGGAAATAAAGGAGGTTCGTAAATAACCCGATCAACCGGAGCAGAGCCAGCGCGACGACGGCGCTGACCCCTCCGATCCCGATAGCGATTATGGAAAGCAGCAGAACGCGGGGCGTGACCGTGAAATCTCCAAGCGCGCCGCCGGAATCGGTCATTTGCGCGGCCATTAGAGCACCTCCGGGGGCGTGCTTTGACTCAGAAAGCTGCCCAGGACGTGGGCCAACTCAGGTCCCTTGATGCGAAGTTCCTCCTGGTGCGCCACGGATAGCGACGCGAGTTTACGGGAGCCCTTGGCGGTGAGGTGCAAAAGGATCTCCCGCCGGTCTTCCGTACCCGGGCGGCGTTGTACAAGCCCGGCTGATTCGAGCCGGTTGACTAATTCGACGGTGGTATGGTGGCGCAGAAGCAGGCGCTCGGCCAGGTCCCCGATCGTCGGCCGTCTCCCTTCCGGTATTCCTTTGAGAGCCAGAAGCGCCTGGTGTTGCTGCGGTTCCAATCCATGCTCCCGCGCCTGGGATTCACTGAAGTGGAGAAAAAGGCGTAACAGGTGACGGAATGCGGCCAGTTCGCGGTAATCGTGCAGAGAGAGATTCATGCGTAGACTATATAAATATCGTATCACGATATTTTTCCGGCGCAAGCCGCGTCCCTGAAGCTTCCTGACGCTGCGCCGTACGCCGCATGAGCCGGGAGGGCGTTCCTCACCGGCGCGCTGTTGATGCCGCATACGGCATGACTGACGTGTTTTCCGATGGAGCGGCGGCCGGGTACCGCATCACGCGCATCGAGTGGATCGCTCCCAAGCCCGGCCTGTTAGATCACGCCGCCGCCGGAGAGGTTCTGGTTCATGGGGGCGCGGATGAGGCGCCCGGCAATCAAACAGCCGTGGACACCGAGGTTCCCTTCCCGGCGGCGAAAGAGTATAGGGGAACCTGGTGGAACAGGCATGTGGCAAGGGAGTAGTGATCTTGTGGGCCTGCCTGGGAAGAAACTCCTCATTCGAGCGCCGTTTAGTACGTCTCAGCCGCGAAGCCTCGGCCCCGCCCCGACTGGACCGGATCGAGTTCGGGGAAGTTCAGTGAAGCCGTCCGCTCGCCAATCGCCATCCGGCCCTCGGAATACACGGCAAGCGCGGTAGCCTGATCGTCCCCCCGCCGTTGGGCGGGCCGCCGCCAAGATAAGCGGCACTGAGCAATCTGCTCCGGCTGGATTCACTTTGAGAGCGAATTCCCATGATGTTCCGCCGGCAAAGCTCGATGAAAGGCGCCGGGCCGGATCGGAAGATCCTGGGATGCGGTCCATCCCGTGATGTAGGGAGTTTCCCGGAGAATCCAGGACAATCGCCTGATGTTCGTCAGTGCTTGACCAGTATACGCAGCGATTGCGCGCCCAACCGCATCACCCGCCGTCATGGGACTCCTTCGGCCCCACCTTGATATAGTGCACGAGCGCACCCAGGATGCCGCCGAAAAACACCACGTTGCCGATCCATTTGAGCGGGCCCTTCCAAAGCGACACCGTCCAGGGGATGGAGGGATCCTTCGGAAGACCATAAGCATCCGGACGATCGGCGTGTTTGAGCACGTAGATCACATTCGTACCCCCCACGCCGGGACCGTCGTAAACGCCGGCCTCCGCGAAGCCGTTTTTCTTAAGGTCTTCAGCCCGGCGTTGCGCCATGTAGTGAAGATCATCCCGGCTGCCGAAGGTGAGGCAGTTGGTGGGACAGGCCTTGATGCAGGCCGGTTCGAGGCCGACAGCGACACGGTCCGAACACAGCGAGCATTTGTAAACCTTCTTTGTTTTGGCGCTGAGGCGCGGCACGTCGAAGGGGCAGCCCGTGATGCAGTAGCCGCATCCGATGCAGTTTTCCTGGTGAAAATCGACGATGCCGTTGTCCAACTGAACGATTGCCCCCGGGGCCGGGCAGGCCTTGATGCAGCCCGCCTCCGCGCAATGCATACACTGGTATTTCGTCATCAACCAGGCTTCCGCGCCGTGAAAATCGGTCTCATTAAATTTGATGAGGTTCCAGAAATTCGGCGCTAAATCGGGCATCGTCTGATAGGAATTACGGAACGTGCCGAGCGTAAATTCCTGGTCGTTCCATTCCTGACAGGCCATCTCACAGGCTTTGCATCCGATGCACAGCGTAGTGTCGATCAGTTTGGCGACTTTCCGCATCACGCCTTCTCCAGATTCACGAGGAAGCCTTTGTATTCCGGAGTTCCGGAATTCGGATCGAAGGCCGAAGGGGTGAGGTTGTTCACCAGCGGTCCCTTGACGCGCCCGGCAAAGCCCCAGTGGATAGGGATACCCACCTGGTAGACGGTCTTCCCGTCAACCTTGAGCGGACGGATACGGCGGGTGACCAGCGCCGGGCCCTCCACCATGCCGCGCGCCGAGGAGACGCGAACAAGGTCGCCGCCCTGGATTCCCTTTTCCCGAGCCAGCGCCTCGGGAACCTCGACGAAAAAGTTGCTCTGCAGTTCGCTGCCGGAGGCGACGTGCTTGGTCCAGTAATGAAAATGCTCCGTCAGGCGGAAAGTCAGAGCCACGTACGGATAATCCTTGGATACGCCAAGCTTGTCGAGCGCGCCGTGGAAGAGTCCGGCCGCGGGGTTGCTTGAGACTTCGCGGTGCAGAGGATTGGCCACCGGGGATTCCACCGGCTCATAATGCTCGGGGAAGGGTCCCTCGACAAGGTCCTGCGAGAAGAGTTTGGCCACTCCTTCCGGCAGCATGATGAACGCCCCGTAGTCGGTGGGCTTGGCGTCTTTCTTGTAGTCCGGCACATCGCCGGTCCAGCGTTCGCCATCCCAGCGGATGGGAGTGCGCAGCGGATCCCATCCTTTGCCCTCGGCGTTTTCGGCGGCGCGGTTATAAAGGATACGCCGGTTGGCGGGCCAACTCCAACTCCAATTGGAATAGAGCCCGAGTCCGGTGGGATCTTCCTGGCCGCGGCGCGCCATCTGGTTGCCGGTCTCTGTCCAGGAACCGGAATACAGCCAGTTGCCGCTGATGGTGGAGCCGTCGTCTTTCAGTTCGCCGAAGCCGCTCACCTGTTTGCCCGCCGTCAGGTCGCGGCCATTCACTTCGCGGGCCACCTCTTCGAGCGATGGCGAATGCGGCGTCGCGTAATCCCACGTCATTTCGAGCAGCGGCTTGGGAGCCTTGCCGCCCTCCTGCCGGTAGAGTTCGCGCACCCGGAGGAAGATCCGGGCGATGATCTCCTGATCCGGCTTGGCGTCGCCCGGCGGAGGAGCGGCGGCGTACTTCCATTGCAGCCACCGCGACGAGTTGACGAAGCAACCGTCCTTTTCCGCAAAGCAGGCCGCGGGCAGAAGAAACGCCTCGGTCTGAATGTTTGCGGGGTCTACGAAATTCGGGTAGTATTTCGCGCCGAGCTTTCTCGCATTCCAGAAGGCGGCGGTCTCCGTCTCGAAATTCTCCACCACCACCATCCACTTCAACTTCGCCAGCGCATCGAGCATCTTCGGCGAATTGGGTCCGTTGGCCACGGGGTTCATCCCGAAGGAAATGAAACCTTCCATCCGGCCGTTGTGCATCTGATCGAAGAAGTGGCCCCAACTGTAATCGGCGCCTTCGGCGGCTTTGGGAATGTTGACGTAGCCGAACCCGTTCTCTCGCGTGGCGCTCTTGCCATAGTAAGCCTTCAGCAGACTCACCATGAACTTCGAGGTATTCGACCAGTAGTTCATCGCGTTCGGGCGAATAGGCTTCGGCGTGAAGGCTTTGACGTATTCCTCGAGGGTCTGGTGGTTGGCGCCCGGCATTTTGAGGTAGCCGGGGAGGTAGTTCCAGGCCCCCATGTCCGTGGCGCCCTGAATATTCGAATGCCCTCGTTGCGCGTTGACGCCGCCTCCGGGCATGCCGATATTGCCGAGCAGCAACTGCATCATCGCCGCCGTGTGGATCAACTGTACTGAATGGCTGTGCTGCGTCCAGCCGAGCGCGTAGAGGATGGTCCCGGAGCGATCCGGCTTGCCGGTGGAGCAGATCACCGCCGCCGCGCGCTCGAATTCCTCCGCCGTGCAGCCGCAGATGTTCGCCACCGCTTGCGAGGTGTAGCGGGAATAGTGCTTCTTCAGCAACTGGAAGACACAGCGCGGGTTTTCGAGAGTCTGATCGACTTTGGCAAATCCGGACCCATCCGTCTCATATTGCCAGGTGGATTTTTCGTAGCGCTTCTTTTCCGAGTCCCAGCCAGTGAAGTAGCCATCCTCGAAACCGAAGCCTTCCTTGACGAGGAACGGCGCGTTGGTGTGGAGCTTGACGTATTCCTCCTGGTAGAGCTTGCGCTCGAGCATGTAGTGGATGAGGCCGCCGAGAAAAGCAATGTCGGTTCCCGAGCGCATCGGCACGTAGAGGTCGGCCACCGCCGCCGTGCGGTTGAATCGCGGGTCCACCACGACGAGCTTCGCGTTGCGGTGACGTCGGGCTTCCATGACGAAGCGGAAGCCGACCGGGTGGTTTTCCGCGGGGTTGCCGCCCATCACCAACACGACATCGGTGTTGGCTACATCGGTCCAGCCATTGGTCATCGCCCCTCGTCCGAATGTGGAGGCCAAACTGGCCACCGTGGGTCCGTGTCAAAGGCGGGCCTGGTTTTCGTAGGCGATGATTCCGAGGCCGTAGCGCAGTTTGCCGAGCAGGTAGTTGATCTCGTTGGTGTCGGTGCATCCGCCGATCATCGCCACCGATGTAAGGCGGTTCACCACGCGGCCCTGTTCATCTTTCTCGACGAACGTCCGGTCACGCGTTTCCTTGATGCGGCGCGCGATCTTGTCGACGGCTTCGTCCCAGGCGATGGGCTTCCACTCCGCCGCCCCCGGAGCCCGGTAGAGCGGGCGCGTCAGACGCTCGCCGTTGACGATGAATTCCTTGAGCGAGATCCCCTTCGAGCACAGCGTGCCGCGGTTCACGGGGCTGTCCGGATCGCCTTCGACATGCACCACCGTGGGCCGCACGTTGCGCGCCTTGTCGCCCAGCGTGTGGATCACCACGCTGCAGCCGACCGCGCAATAGGGGCACACACTGTGTGTCTGCGTGGTGCGCGCGATCTTTAATTCCCGCGCGGCGGCTACCGCGGGACGCAGATCGAATCCCAGCCCGGTGGCGGTCAGCGCGCCCGTTGCGCGAAGGGCGCTGGAGCGGAAGAAGGTGCGGCGGGAGACGGAATCGTTCATGGAAATCTTCACAAAGTTGTATCACATTCGACAGGCGGCAGCGGCGGTTGGTTCAGCCTCGCCACTGGCTGAAAGGGGAGGGTTGACCGCGTGGCTGGATCCGTGAGCGATTTTCGCTGGCATGTGCTAAGCCGCTTGTTCTTTTTCGCTATTCCTGTTAGAAAAGCTTATGCCGCCGGCAGAACTGCAAGAACTCATCACTCACTTCCGCGAAGCCACATCCGTCAACCTGCACCTGGTCAAGGGTTTCAAAATCCTCCAAGAGCACGATTCATCCGCAACAGCGAAGGGTTTCGACTTTACTGTCGAGAATCCGCGGGCGCTTGTCCAGCAGATGCGGAACAACAAGAACATGGCGGAAGATCCCGCGCACAAAGGCCATTACGCCCCCTGGACCACCCCCAATACGAACTTCGGCTTCACGGAGGTTACGCAACCGGATCTTTCCACGACGAAATGGCCCGGGGCGGCGCATATCGATTTTGCGATCGGTTCGAGTAAATGCCCGTGCGGCATTCACCTCGATCAGGATCACCGGGTTGTCGGCCGCGACCGGAACGGCATGGCCGTCTGCTCCTATGCCAACGACCCTATCGTCAAAGAGGTGATCCACGAAGCCGGGCTGCGTCAGATCCCGCTCAGCGCCTTCAAGATTCGCCCCATCCACGTCTACGACGACCCGGAACCGCGCGGCTTCGATTTCGAGTCTCCCGATATTGCCGCCATCGAGGCGATCGTCCGCAGCCTTTCCACCCACAATGAGCCGTCTCCGCCAGCCATCCGGATGCTGCCGGATCTCGACGCCCTGGATTTCACGAGCACTACGACAGACGCACCCTACCGTCACGATAACAGCAGGGATGTGACCGGGTGGACCGGCAATCGCGTCACCCTGGGGCAGGGATACCGCGAGAAAGGCTTTGGCCCGCGCGTGCATATCGAACTGGACAAGGACTCCAACCTGGGCAATGTCCACCTCGACAAGCATCCTTACCTGAACCCTGACGGAACACCAAACCTGAGGAAGGCGGCCGAACACGGGATCTACGACCTCGCTCCGGGATTTGGATTGGGAGGGCGGACGAGCCGCTTCACCTGGCAGTTGGTGACCGGCGGGTCTTACACCCCGAAGGGCGGGCGTGAAAGCGTGGAAATCGGCGTTCCGATCAAGCCCGCCGGCGACAGCGGCCCCATCGGGGGATGGACTATCGGAGTAGGCGTACAGATCCGAATGAGGCGGCGCCGGCCGAGGTAGATGTGGATAAGCTCGGGTCCCACCCGCTTCGCGCGCTCACCGGACCAGTGGGGCATCTTACTTTAATCGAGTCCACGCGGCGGCCTTCTCGACCGAAGGGAATCCCATTTTACGCAGTAGATTCTGAAAGCGCGGCCTGGAATACAGCGCTTCCCAATCCGGGTTTGCCCAAACCATGTGGAGCGGCGGGTCGCGCTCCTTGTAAGCTTTCTCGAGCCACTCCAGTGCCCGGTCGTGTTCGCCGGCGTGGGACCACAGCAGAGCCACCCGCGTGGCGGGAACGTATGCCGTCCCGGACCGCCGAACCAGCGTTTGCGCGGCTTCCCTCATTGCAGCCTGATAGCCGGCCCGGCGGTGGCCTCGGTCGAGAGCCTGTACTACCTCAGTGTCTCGCAGCAGTTCATACACGCGGCGGCATTCCGCAAACGCGGCGCCGTCGTCTCCAGCCCAGTGAAGGCACCGCCAGAGGACCCAACGGTTGACGAAAAAATCCGGCGCCATTTGAACCGCTTGCCGCGCGTGCTCGACGGCCTTCTCGAACTGCCCCAACAGGGCGTGGCAGCCAGGAACCAAACTGTTCGACATGGGGTGGAGGGGATCGATTTCACGAACAAGCCGGAGTTGCTCCAGGGCTTCCACCGGGCGCCTCAGCGACACCAGGACCAACGCATAGTTGAAACGCGCGTCCGCGTGGCTGGAGTTGAGTGCGATTGCGCGTCTGAGTTCCCGCTCGGCAGTGTCCCATCTCCAGTCCACAAAACCGGCTATACCGCCAAGGAGATTGTGTCCGTCAGCCAGGGTATCGTCCAGTTCAACAGCTCTCAGAGCGGCCGCCTTTGCTTTCGGCAAAGACTCGGTGGGCCGGGCGTAGCCCCAATACCCGCCGGCGCCGTAAGAACGGGCGAGTCCCGCCCACGCGGGCGCGAAATCTGGATCTTTGGCTACGGCGGCCTGGAAGCTACCGGCGGCTTTGCGCAGACTGTCCGATGTGTAGCCATAGAAAAAATACTTACCCCGAAGATATGCTTCCAACGCCTCGGGATTGACCGGCCGCTTGGCGGCCAGCCCATTCTCTTCCTCCGGCGTTACCCTCGCCCGCACCTGCCTGGCAACGTTCCGCGCGACCTCGGACTGGAGAGCCAGGATGTCGGCATAGGGGCGTTCGTAGCTTTCGGCCCAGAGATGCTGCTCGGGGTTCGCCCGCACAAGATGGGTGGTGATGCGGACACGGTCCCCAGAGCGCAGCACCGTGCCCTCCACAATGGCGTCCACCTTCAGTTCCGCGGCGATCTCGGCCAACGGCTTGCCATCCTTCTTGTACCGCATCGTTGCCCGACGTGAAACAACCCTCAGTGCCCCGACCCTGCCCAACTCCGTGATCAAGGCCTCGGTGACGCCATCGGCAAAATACTCCTGGTCGGCGTCCCTCGAGAGATTACTGAACGGCATTACGGCGAGCGAGCGGATCCCAGCCGGCCGGGCGCCTGGCAGGAAGCGGTCGCGCAGGCGGCCTGCATTGAGACTCAGGAGCAAAGCAACAGCAGCCATGGCGCCCGCGATGCCGGCGCGTTTCCGGCTTAAACGGTGGACATGGCGGCGGTTTTCAACGGGCGCCCGGCTGCCCTTCTCAACCGGAGCGATGAAGCGATAGCCGCGCTTGGGAAGGGTCTCGATGAAGCGGGGGGTCCCGGCGGAATCATCCAATGCTTCGCGAAGCCTATGAACAGCGCGGTTTACGCCGTGTTCGAAATCTCCAAAATCCTCAGTAGGCCAAAGTCTCCGGCGAAGTTCCTCCCGCGTGACGACATCGCCGGGCCGTTCAAGCAGCATGACGAGCACCTGGAACGGCTGCTCCTGGAGCTTGACCTTGACTCCTCGCCTGCGCAACTCCCCGGCAATCAGATCCGCCTCGAAGAGCCCAAAGCACACCACGCGGCTTTCCGCACTGTCGCCTTGCATGGAGTCAAGCCAGCCGGACAGAGTATACCACGCTGCTCCCGCGGAGATACGCGCTTGGACGTTGCTGAAATGAGGCCACTTATCCAGGGATATACAGAGCATCCCGCCGGCATTGCACGTGGGCCGCCGCGATGCCTAAGAACGATCTGGAGGAAAGCGCAATATGGTTGCTGCCAAACGGTTCCCGGCTCTGCTTTGCATTGTAGTAGGGTCGTCCCTGATCGCGCAGGATCACTTCGCCGGCGGTACGTGGGAAGAAGCTGCGCGTGCCGCATCCCAGTTCGACCGAGAGGGTAAATACGCCGAAGCGGCGGCAATGCTGGGCGCCGCCCTGAAGGCTGCCGAGCGCCTCGGGGTGCGCGGCGCGGGCTTAGCGATCCTGTTGAACAACATGGCTTCCCTCTGCCAGGATACGGGCCGCCATGCCGAATCAGAAAAGCTTTACCAGCGCGCGCTGCGGATTCTGGATGAGGGATCCGGAGCCGATCCCACTCTGGTTCTGACCACGGTCAACAATCTGGTGCTGCTCTACCTCGACACGGGCCGCTACAGCGCTTCAGAGAGGCTGCTGCTTCGCTATCGGCCCGCGGCCGAAACATTGGGGCCGGATGCGCCGGAAACCTGGACGTTCATGACGAATCTCGCCACTTGCGATCTCGCCCGGCGGCGGTTTTCCGAGGCAGAAGCCGCCTACAAACAAGTGCTTGCGGACGTCGAGAGAAGCCGTGGGCCTGATCCGGTGGCGGCCTCGCTTCTGACCAATCTGGGGGTTCTGTATGCGGCCACCGAGCGCTATGGTGAGGCCGCCGGTTTTATGGAGAGATCTTTGAGTCTCTGCCGGCGGGCTTTCGGCGAAGGCCACCCGGAGACGATTCGGCCGTTGCTGAGAATATCGAGGGTGTATGCCAGGAGCGGGCGGCTTGCCGAGGGTGAACGCTTCGCCAAGGAGGCGTTGACGATTGCCGCCGGTGCATTAGGCCCGGAGCACCCACTGACGGGCCTTGCTCTTGCCAAATACGCCTTCGTGCTCCGGATGTCAGGCCGCAAGGCGGAAGCAAAGAAACTCGAGAAACAAGCGCAGGCGATCCATGAAAAAACGGCTCGGGAAAACCCCACGCGCGCCACCGTTGACATCATCGATTTGCTCCCGATTCGCGAGTTGACTGATCAAGGCCGCAGCGGCCAAGGGAAAGCGCACTAAGGAAGAAGAGATTTTACCACTCGGCCCCATCCGCTTCGGTCTAAAGCTGCCTTGCATAGATCGCCCGCGCCTTGCGGAACAATTCGAGCACCTCCTGCTTCCTGGCCTCTGTCGAAAACACACCGCGCTGGGTGGTACGGTCGATGAGACGGTCGATCCAATCGACCCAGAAGCGCGCATCGGGAGCGGATTGGATGGGCTCGCCGCCAAGGTAGACATAGACAGGGCTGGTGTGGGCGAAGGCTTTGGCGTCGTTTAGCACCATGCGGTGGAAGGGTCCGAGGACGCGGGCGGCGATCCAGGCGCTGTGATCCAGGGTGAGCGTCGAGGCGAGGGGCTGTGCTTTGCCGTTGACGACCAGTTCCACCGCGTCCACCGGGATGGCGGACTTCATCTCCACTTTCACCTGAAGGCGCCGCGGGCCTTTATCGAGGCGCAGTTCATCGCCCGGTTCCTTGCCGTTCACCTTGAGAAAGAGCATGGGTCCGTTGGTGGCGAAGGTCCGGCCGTGTTTGTAGGCGGAGATCCAATCCGGGTACTTGAGGGGACCGTCGAGGTGGGCATAGACGCGTCCTCCGCCGGGCACGTAGTGGTCGGCGACGTTGGTGAAGCTGTCGGTGCCCGCGGAAACGCCGACGCGGAACCCGCAATTGAGCAGGCGGTACCACATGGGCATGGCGACTTCTTCGGGGTTGTTGGAGAGCACGTCCATGGCGTCGATCTGGCCGAGGGCGAGATCGACGGGCATTTCCTTCATGCTGGCGCCGTTGAAATCCGGGGAATAGCCGGGATGCGCGTAGGTGACGGCTCCGCCCTGATCGCGGGCTTCCTTGGCGAGGGTGTAGTTCGGCGGGTAGTCATCGGGGTGTTGAGAGCCGCGGAAGCCGGTGTAGAGGGGTTCCACGAGCTTCTTGAGTTGGTAGAAGCACATGTGGCCGTAGAGGCCCGCGTTGCGCATCTCTTCGTTCCAGTAGATGAGGTAGGGCGTGCTGCTGAGGGAGGAAAGCTTGCCTTCGAAGAACTTGCGGTCATGGACGGTGTCGCCGCTCGAGTTGGCCACCATCATGTTGGGGATGTTCAGGTCCTCGCCGAGGGCGTACATGCGGACGTCTTCGGGCGTGATGTCCTGATGGCCGGGAGCCGTGTAGTTGGCGTGGATGTGCGCGTCGGAGGAATACCAGCCGCGGGCGGACATGCTGATCCAGCGTTTGAGGCGGATGGTGACTTCGGCCGGTTTGGTCAGGTTGACGGCGCGGCGCACGAGTTGGTATTCGGGGCCGCGGGCCGCTTCAATCACGGTCTCCCCCGAGGGCAGATCCATCTCGAAACTGCCGGAGGCATGAAAGAACTGCTCGGCGGGTTCCGCGGCGAAACGGCTGATGGCTCCCTTCGGCGCATAGCCGAGGCCGTCTGAGCCGGTGAGGTAGATACGGGCGGCGGCGGGGCGGCCGTGTTCGTCGCGGAGGTTGACTCTGAGCTTCACGAGGGGGCGCACGTCGAACGTGTAGACCTGGCCGTCCACCGTGCGCTCGACGATGCCCGGGTTCCGCTCGACAACACGATGGAGAATCGCCTTGCCGGAGCGGATCACGGGCAGATTGAAGATACGGCCCTGGGCAAGGATGTAGCGGCGCGGCGCGGTGAAGTCCGCGAGCGTTGCGGCGTCGGTGGCGCGGAACACGAAGCGATCTCGCAGGGCGTGCATGGCGGCTGCGTTCGAGCGGCGGCGCATGAGGACTCGCGCCATGTCGCCGAAGCCCACTTCGCCATCGACATCGATCTGCTCGAGGCCGTTGTGGTTGATCCAGAAGGTGAGATCCTCCTGGCCTGGTTTCGAGTGGGAGACCGCGGCTTGCCAGGCTTGCGCGGCGGGATTGCGCCACAGCGCGAGGGCAGCCAGGAGCAGAAAAGATGCAACAAGATAGAGACGTCCCATAGTCATCAGGATGCGGTAATCTTATATCAATCTGTTCGCTGGGACATCTTCCAGGCTTCGATGAGAAAGAGCCGGATACAATCCATCGATCTTGTTCGCGGCGCCGTGATGATCCTCATGGCTATTGATCATGTGCGGGAGTATCTGAGTTCCGCGGCGTACACCTTTCGGCCGGAGGATCTCTCGAGGACAACGGCGGCGATCTTTCTTTCGCGGTGGGTCACTCATTTCTGCGCTCCGGTTTTCATGTTCACGGCGGGGTTGGGCGCGTTCCTTTGGGCGCGGCGCGGGAGGAGTCGCGGAGAACTGTCGCGCTTCCTGTGGACACGGGGCCTGTGGCTGATTGTGCTCGAGTTGACGGTGATCCGCTTTCTGCTGTATTTCAGTTTCTCTTTCCCGCTGGTGCTGACTGTGTTCTGGGCGCTGGGCTGGTCAATGGCGGCGCTGGCGGCGCTTGTCTATCTGCCGCCGCGCGCGATCGCCGGGATCAGCCTGGCGATGATCGCCTTGCACAACGTTCTGGATTCGGTGCGGGCGGCGGACTTCGGAAGGTGGGCCTGGGTGTGGAACGTGCTGCATGAGCCTGGAGTGATCCGCATTGGCGGCACGGTGGTGATTCCCGGTTATCCGCTTGTTCCCTGGATCGGCGTGATGGGGGCGGGTTACTGCTGCGGAAGCCTGTTTCTGATGGACGCGGAGAGGCGGCGGGCATTGCTGATTCGAATCGGGGCCGCGCTCACGGCGGCTTTCGTTCTTTTGCGCGCTCTGAATTTCTATGGGGATCCGGCGCGGTGGTCGGTGCAGCCTTCCGGTCTGTTCACGGCGCTCTCGTTCCTGAATTGCACGAAGTATCCACCATCGCTCTTGTTTCTGTTGATGACGCTGGGGCCTGCCCTGCTTGCACTGGGGTTGCTGGAGGGCGTTCGGGTTTCGGATAAGAACCCTGTTCTCATTTTCGGCAGGGCGCCGTTTTTTTACTATGTGATTCATCTTGGGCTGGCCCATCTTGCGCTGGTGCTCTTGACGTATCTGCGCTACGGGACAACGAACTTCCTGTTCACGCCGCCGCCGACGCTGGGCGGTCCGCGACAGGCGTTTCCCGCCGATGCCGGTTTCAGCTTGGGGACGTGCTACGCCGTCTGGTTCGCACTGTTGATTGTGCTGTATCCTCTGTGCCGCTGGTTCGCTGGGGTGAAACAGCGGCGCAAGGCTTGGTGGTTGAGTTATCTGTAACGCGCCGCTTACTCGACGAGGGGCTCGTACGGAGGGATGGTCAGCATTTTTCCTGTTGCCAGCCGCACCTGCGCCGGATGCGAATTGAAATTGAGGAGCGCGAGCTTTCCGTTTTCGAGTACGCTCCAGTAGACGGTTTCCGGTTTTTCCATGCGCAGCGCGGCGAGAGTGCGGCTGTCGAGTCCCGGTGTTTTCAAGAGAAGATCACGCACGAACTCGGCGTAGAAGCGCGAGGGAATGAGGTCGCCGTGGAAGACTACCACGCGTCCCTTGGCGGTGTCGCCGGTGAGCCAGCGGGTGCTGATGGAGGTATCACCCTCGACCGTGATGGGGTTGCCGCGCGGGCGCGGGGCGAATACCAGCGTGCCGCCGGCGCGTACCCATTGGTCGATGCGTTCGAGCACGGGTTTCTCGGTCACACTTCCCCAGAGGAACAAGAGCACTTTGTAGCGGGCGAGCGCGCCGTCCATGATCATCCGCTCGCTGGCGTAGTCGAAATCCACCTGCTCGCGCATCGCACGGGCCACGGTGAAGAACGTGGACGCCCACCGGTAGCGCACCAGTTCATCGTCCAGTTTCAGAGCCGTGTCTGAATAGAATGCGGCGACGTCAATCACGGGCTTGGCGCGCACGTCCAAGAGGTTCCCGTACTTCAGCCAGGCGTCAATTGCCTGATCATTGGCGGTGAGGTTGCCGAGATAGTAGAACAGATGCACGGCGCCCGTAGTCACCGCGTTGAACAACCGCGCCATCACGCCGCGCTTGCTCCCGAAGCCTCCGGGCTCATAGCCGAGCGCGGCCCCGTAGAACCGGGCCGCCGAGGAGGCCATCCGCGTGATGGTGAAATTGTCGGGAAAGTCGTCACTTTCATTGGTGAGCCGGATGCCGCCATGGATGCGCGCCATGCTGCGGGCCTGGTAGCTGTAATCCGTGCCGATGGGCACCGGTCCCCATCCGCCCGAGGATTGGTGAATCTGCGTGTGAGGAAGGGCGGCGCGCGCCCAATTGGCCCAGCGCTCACACCACACGCTCATGGCGCCCATGTACCAGTTGGCGAAATCGATGCGCTGGCGGGGCGTCAAGGCCGTCTCGGGCAGAAACGTGGTGACTTCTTCGAACGAAGCGTGATGCGAATCCCAGGCGGCGTTCAGTTGGCCGATGTCGCCCGAGTATTCCTTCTTCATTGCCTGGCGAAACGCGGCGCGCGCCAGGCCGTCCCCGGCCCAATAGCCGATGTGGGTGTGACCGCGGCGGAATCCATAGCCGGGTCCGCGCGCGGGATACTGGGCTTCGCCATAATCGCCGCTGGGGCCGAGGCGAATGCCTAACAGAGACTTGCGATTCCCATAGTGCTTGCCGAATTCGGAGATGAAGCGGCTGGCATACTCCGTCTGGAAGGGCTGGAAGATGGACTGGGTATCGTGCACCACGCCATGCTCGAGGCATTTGAAGCCGAAGTTGTCTTTGGAATCGTGGAGCCACGCGGGCAGCGCGTATCCGGAGCCGGCGAGCAGCATGGGGAACCATTGGAGGCCGTGTTTCGCGATCTCTTCGAGGATCGCATCGTAGAAGCTCCAGTCGTAGACGCCGCGCCGGCGTTCCACATATCCCCAGCGAACGTAGGTCTCGACGGCGTTGAAGCCAAGAGCGCGAATCAGCGGAGCTTCGTTGCGGATGCCGGCAAGAGCATCCCGTACGCGGTCAGGAGCGGTGGCGTCCCCGGAGACGGAACTGACGCGCTCGGAGGGAACGGCGAATTGCAGAGCCGGATTCACGAGCGGAGCCTCATCGACGGGCGGTTGGGTGTCCACCAGATGAATCGCGCGGAGCCAGTCGAGGCCTTCGATGCGGATCTTCCCGGGCGGCGCGCCGTCATAGGCAAAAACGGCGCGCCGCACCTTGCCCGAATTGACGCGGGCGACGCCCCATTGCTTCGTCTGCGGCAAACCGGGGGAAAGCGTGATGAGCCCGTAGCCGCGGTCGGCGAATTCGAGGACGAGCCATTGCTTTGCGGGAGCGGGATTCTCGATTTCGACGTGATATGCCGAGCGCGTGTAGTAGTCCGTGCTGGGCGAGAGCCTGGCGGTGAAGGCCCCGCCGGTGCGTTCCATCCGCATTGGGGAATCGGCGGCTTTTTCGAGGCGGATACCCTCCTGGCGCGGTGGTTCGGAAGCTTCCCAACGTGCCAGATCCTTGGCCGGCGCGGCGGTTATAAGAACAAAACACAGGAATCGATGCACGGACAAAGTATGGCAAACTTCAGTCCGCGATTCAGGGCCGCACGAGGGAGCCATCGATGGCCCGCACGGTGAACCCGTCCTCGCGGCCGGAGGGCGGCTCCATCGGATACTTCCGCGCCATATCTTCGCGGATATCCACGCCAAGGCCGGCGGCCTCGTTCACGTAGGCATACCCATCCGGCAGTTTCGGAGTCCCCGGCATCAGTTCGTGTACGAGATCCGGCCAGCGGTTCTCTTCCTGGACGCCGAAGGCGGAGGAGGAGAGGTCGATATGGCAGGCGGCGGCGAAGTTCACCGGATCGTTGTCGCCGCCTTCCTGCCACGCCGTGCGGACGCCGAAGGTTTCGCACAGGGCGGCGATCTTGCGGGCGGGAGTGATGCCGCCGACCGTGGAAATGCGGTGGCGCGCAAAGTCGATGATGCGTTCGGAGATGCAGGGCACCCATTCCCGCGGATTGGTGAAGATTTCGCCCATCGCCATCGGAGTGGAGGTCACCTGCTTGATGTTGCGGTACCACTGCACGAGTTCCGGCGGCAGGATGTCTTCCACGTAGAACATGCGGTATGGCTCCATCCGCTTGGCGAGTTCCACCGCCATGGTTGGGGAAAGATGTTCGTGGACATCGTGGATGAGCTTGACGTCCTTGCCCAGCTTTACTCGCAGATGTTCGAACAGCTTGGGGATGGCGTCGATGTATTGTTCCTCGTCGAACGCCGGCCCGTTGTAGCCGTTCACCGGACGCCTTCCCTGCCCCGGCGGAATCATGCCGCCTCCCCCGTAGCCGCCCATCTGTGCCCGCACGTGACGGAAGCCGCGATCCATGAAGCCTTTCACGTTGTCCGTGACTTCGTCCATGGAACGCCCGTCGGCATGCCCGTAGCAAGGCACCGCATCGCGCACCTTTCCGCCGAGCAGGGCGTACACCGGCATGCCGGCGCGCTTGCCCTTGATATCCCACAACGCCATGTCGAGACCGCTCAGGGCATTGTTGAGGATGGTGTCATGGCGGCGGTAGCTGCGATAGATGGTGGCGTGCCAAATGTCGTCGATGCGGTCCACGTCGCGGCCCACCCAGAAGGGAGCAAGGTGCTTCTCGATGGCGGTGGCCACGGTGAAGGCCTGATGCACGTTGCTCGCCGAGCCGATGCCGTACAAGCCCGGCTCACTGGTTTCCACCTTGACGATCACCCATTGATAGCGTCCGCCGGCGCTGGTGAGGATGGGGTAGACGCGGCGGATGGTAACTTTCGACATGCCCCGCGTGCTCTGTGCATAGGTTTGCCGCGCCGCTTGCTGCGCGGCGGCCGCGGCGGGGGCGGCGGCGAATCCTTCGAGGAATCCTCTGCGTTCCATAGGGTGCTCCTGGGGTAGGTTGCCGGCTTTTCTATTTCGTCCACTCCTTGCGCTTGTACGGGAAGGTCTTCCAGTCTTCGCTGGCGCGGCCGTTGCGGTCCCACATCACCTTGCCTTTGCGGAGGGTGAGTTCGGCGGTGATTCGTTGCGTGCCCTGGTTTACCGCTCCGGCGGAGTCGACGAATCCGAACTGCCCATTCTCGACGCGCAGCACGGCTACATCC
This sequence comes from Bryobacterales bacterium, assembly GCA_026954325.1. Classification (GTDB taxonomy): domain Bacteria; phylum Acidobacteriota; class Terriglobia; order Bryobacterales; family Bryobacteraceae; genus CADEFT01. Next base: position 25,224 of record JAIXKK010000224.1, read on the forward strand.
GCCTCCGCCCCGGCATCCAGGCTGCCCAGGGCTGTCTGTTTGATCTCCCTGGCGGGATTCCAGGTAGACATGGCGATCACCTGATCTATCGGAACGCCGAGGTTCAGGATGCTCGACATGGAGTTGGTCATCGACTTCATTCCGGCGTTCATGCTGCCGGAGTGCAGGTCCGTGGAGATGGAGTCGGGTGGGAAGCCTTGCTGCAAAGCCGGGACGGCGACGTACCAATAGAAACTGCCGGCGCCGAAGCCGAGATCGAAGATGATGCCCCGCTTGCGCCCGGTGATCATCGCGGGGTTCACCTTGTTTCCGGCCACGAGTTCTTCCCGATGGCCGGAGAAACAGTGTGTGTAGATGTCGCCGGGGCGCAGTTTGTCGAGGAGCAGGGTGGGAAGGCTCCTGACTTTGTTGAGGTAGCCGAAATCGATCATCACGGGGAGATCGGTTTCCCTGCCTGCCTTGACCGCCGCATCCACGGATTCCCATCCGGGCCCGCCGAAGTGGGCCGACTTGAATCCGACAATGACGCCGCGATTGGCCTTGGCCATCCGCGCGGCCGCCGCGGCGTCGAGTTCGGCCAGTTCATCCTCTTTCCCGGTGCCCATACCCCAACCGGCGATGTTCAGAAGCGCGAGGACACGGGTCTGGGATTTGTCGATGACGCGAGCTTTGAAGTCAGGGAAAGTGCGCCACCCGGAAGTTCCGGCGTCGACCATCGTGGTTACGCCGCCGCGAAAGGAATGCGCATCCGGCTGCACGCTGCTGTCGCGCTCGATCGATTTCACATCCGGCCGCGTGTAGACGTGGACGTGAATGTCGATGAGGCCGGGAGTCACGTACAACCCGGCGGCGTTTACGGTTTTCTTTGCTTCGGAGGGAGAAATGTCGGCGGCGACGCGGGCGATCTTACCCCCGGCCACGGCAACGTCCATCAGCGCGTTGATGCGGTTCTTGGGATCCACTACGCGCCCGCCCTTCAACAAGAGGTCATAGGTCTGCGCGCCCATTACCGAGGCAGTCAAGGTCAATAGAAGTACGGTTTTCTTCATGTCAATCCTGCGATACCTTCGCGCCTGGAAGTATACACCCATTGGGACGGCGCCTCACGCCGCCATCGATCCGTTACCATGGAGAATTCACCACAACACAATTCAGGAGATTCGAGTGGATATACAGAAGATGGCCGCCGGGGTTCGTTTGCTCCTCATGGACGTGGATGGCGTCATGACGGATTGCAAGCTGTACAACGTTCCGGGCCCCGACGGCCGCATGTTCGAAACCAAGGGATTCGACGCTCAGGATGGCATCAGTCTCCAATGGCTGAGTTGGTATGGCATTAAGACGGGACTGATCAGCGGACGCGTTTCGCCGGCGACCGAGGAGCGCGCCAGACAGTGCAAGTTCACCTACATCTACCAGGGCCATATCGAAAAGATCCCGATTCTCGAAGAGATTCTCGCGGACGCGAAAGTGGACCCTTCGGAGGTCGCCTATATCGGGGATGACCTCACCGATATCGTCGTGATGCGCCGCGTCGGCTTCAGCATCGCGGTGAACAACGCGCGGGCGGAAGTGAAGACGATCGCCCACATGGTGACGGAGGCTCGCGGCGGCAACGGCGCGGTTCGCGAAGTGGCCGAACTCATCCTGAAAGCCAAAGGCCACTGGGCGGAACTGCTGAAGAAGTACGAAGTGTGATATTTGCAAGCCTCACCGGAGCCGCGCTTACCATCCTCTCCGCATGGAGCCTGGGCCGGTGGCTGCTGCGCCGTTTTGACCTGACGGCCGCGCTCGAGTTCGCCTCGGGGTCGGCTCTGCTGAGTGCCGCTGTCTTCGGCTTGCTGCTTGCGCACATGGCCAGGCCGTGGGCCATGCTCGTACTTGCGGCAATGTGCCTCGCGCCGCTTGCCCTCCACCGCTCGAAGCTTTCAAGCTGCGGGCCGCCCGCCTGGACCTGGATGCTTCCGGCTGCCTACGGAGCGCTGTATCTGGCAAATGCATTATCTCCAGAGATCCAGAGCGACGCTCTCAACTACCATCTTTCCATTCCCATTTCGGCTGTCCGGACGGGTGCGTTCCCGGATCGCATCACGTTTTATGACGTCATGCCGCAGGGTCTCGAAACGCTGTTCGCCATGGCGTACAGCGCCGGGGGCGATAGCGCCGCCAAACTGGTGCACTTCTCATTCCTCGCCTGGACCGTTCCGCTGCTTGCGGAAACCGCTCTCACTCTTGGGCTCCCCGCATGGACGGGATGGACCGGCGGGCTGTTCTACGCCATCACGCCGGTTGCCGGGATCAGCGGCACGTGCGCCTACAACGATGCGGCCATTACGTTCTTCACCCTCGCCGTATTTCAATTATTGGTGTTGTGGTGGCGGCGCGGCGATGATCGCCTGCTGTGGCCGGTGGGGATCTGCGCGGGGTTCTGCTATGCCATCAAGTTCCCGGGAGCGCTCATGGCGCCGCTGGCGCTCGCAGCCGTTCTGGTGAAGCGCCGCAACCGCGCGGCGGCGCGCATCGTCCTTGGGGCGATGCTGATGGCCGCTCCGTGGGTGGCGAGGGCCGCGGTTCTCACGGGAAACCCGTTCGCGCCGCTCCTCAACCGCTTCTTTCCGAACCCGTACTTCCATATCGATTCCGAGGAAAAACTGAGCACCCATCTCCGCGGCTACGGCGAACTGGACCCTGCCACGATCCCTCTCGAACTCACGATGTATGGCGACTTGCTGCAGGGCCTTCTTGGTCCTGCATGGCTGGCGCTCCCCATCGGATTGCCGGCGCTGCGCCGGCGGGAGGGACGCCTGCTGGCTCTCACCGGAGTGCTTGCGGGACTTCCCTGGCTGCTCAATTCCGGCACGCGTTTCCTCATGCCCGCGCTGCCTTTCTTCGCGCTCGCAATGATGATGAGCCTTCCGCGGGCGCTTTCGCTGGGGCTGCTTGCCGCGCACGCCATCACCAGTTGGCCGGCTATTATCCCGCTGTATGCGCCGCAAGGGACATGGGCGCTGCACGGCGAGATTCCCTGGCGCGCCGCTCTTGGGCTCGAGGACCGCCAGGCGTTCCGGCTCAGAATGAGCGTGGAACACAACCTTGCTCAACTGCTCGAGAAGAACACGACCCCGCTGGACTGCATTCTGGATCTCGTCAATGCGCCCGCGGCCATCACCCCGCGCGCGCTTGTGAATGCCTGGCAATCGGCCGCTGGGGAGCGACTGGTTCAGGCGCTCGAGACGGGCATGAATCCGGACCGCGGGCTGTTCGTTGAATGGCGTTCGCGATTTGAAGAACGCCGCCTGCGCGCGGTTCGCATCACTCTCGAAAGCGGACAGGCCCAGCCCGCCGTCTTTCAGGAGATCGAACTCCGGCATAACGGGCAGCCCCTCACGCCCGACATTCTCTGGTCCATGCAGGCTGAGCCGAACATCTGGGATACGCCGTTTGCGGTGGATCGCAACCTGACCTCGGCGTGGTCCACGAGGGAACCGGCGCGGCCCGGCATGTTCTATGAAATCGATCTCTCCGCGCCGCGCACCGTGACGGAGGTGCGCATCGCGGGCCACCGCCCGGCAGGGGCGCTGCGGTTGGCGCTCTCCGGGTTGGAGGAGGAATGGCGTCCGCTGCCGCTGCCGGTGAATCCGGATCCGCAGCCAGGGCTGAACCTTCGACGCGGCGCCATGCGCTACGCACGCAGGGAAGGCATCAGTTGCGTCCTGGCCGCCACGGGTAGCGATGCCCTCGGCCGCATCGGTCAGGATATTCAGGATTCCCCCGCCGATTGGGACCTGGAGCCGGCCGCGACGTACAAGAACGTCACGCTTTACAGAATCAGGCCTCCCGCCGGGAACGCGCCCTAAGCTCCTCTGTTTCCCTGCCTGTTACAATGCAGTCGTGAAACCAAAGGCCGCCGTGCTCATTGCCTGCAGCCTGCTATGTGGATGCGGGGTAAGTGGAAGCGGAATCCGTTCGGGCAGTGTAGCCGCCGGCAGCGGCGGGAGAGGCGACGTACAGGAATTCCTCACCATGTACAACCAGTTCGAGCAGGGACTGGCCACGGTGGCGAACGAATCGGAGTGGAAGTCCGTTACGGACGTCAATGAGCAGCACACGGGGGAACGCATCGGCGCTGATCGGGCGGCGGCGGCATTTCGCGGCAGCCGCTATGTGATCGAGAAGTCGAAGAACTTTCTCGACGCCCGGCAGACTCTTTCCGAACTCGAGTTCCGGCAACTGGACAATATCCTGCTCTCGGCCGCCGAATCGCCCGGTACGATTCCGGAAATCGTGAGCAAGCGGATCGAAGCCGAGGCGCGGCTCACGGCGATCATGGACGGCTTTACCTTCTGCGCGGAGAAGCGGGGCGAGAAGTGCGTGAAAGCCGTAACGCCGAACGACATCGATGAGACGCTGCTCAAATCCAAAAACCTCGCCGAGCGGCGCAAGATGTGGGAGATCTCGAAGCAATCGGGCCCGGCGCTAAAAGCAGGCCTGGCCGAGGTTCGTGACCTGCGGAATCGCGTGGCGCGCGAACTCGGCTACACCTCGTATTTCCACCTTCAGGTGGCCGATTACGGGATGACGGTGAACGAGATGATGCAACTCATGGACAAGACGGCTTCCGATCTTCGCCCGTTGTATGAGCAGTTGCATCTCTGGTCGCGCCGTAAACTCGCCGAAAGGTACAAGGAGAAAACGCCCACGCTCATCCCCGCGCATTGGATCGGCAACCGATGGGCCCAGGAATGGCCGGGGCTTGTTGAAGCCGCCGATCTGGATGACCTGTTTCGTGACAGGAAGCCGGAATGGATCGTGCGGCAGGCCGAACGCTTCTATGTCTCGCTCGGCATGCCGCCGCTGCCGAAGACGTTTTGGGAGAAATCGGATCTCTACCAGCTTCCTCCGGATTCGAAGCGGAAGAAGAATACGCACGCCTCGGCCTGGCACATCGACTTAGACAAGGATGTGCGCAGCCTGATGAGCGTCATTCCGAATTTCGCATGGTTTGAAACGAGCCATCACGAACTGGGCCACATTTACTATTACATGGCCTACTCGAACCCGAAAACGCCGATCGTGCTGCGTCATGGCGCGAACCGCGCTTTCCACGAAGCCGTTGGGGACCTGATTGCGATCGCCGCGCGGCAGCAACCCTACCTGCACGGCATCGGGCTGATGCCCGCCGAGCGGCAACTCGATGCCACGCAGTTCCTGCTCTCTGAAGCGCTCGACAATGCAATCGTCTTCATTCCCTTCTCCGCCGGGACCATGACCCACTTTGAACACGCGCTCTATGAGCAGAAACTGCCCATGAATCAGTTCAACAAGAAATGGTGGGAACTGGCGGCGAAGTACCAGGGCATCGAACCGCCCGCACCGCGCGGAGAGGAGTTCTGCGACGCCTGCACGAAAACGCACATCATCGACGACCCGGCGCAATACTACGACTACGCCATGGCCTACCTCATCAAGTTCCAATTGCACGACTACATTGCCCGCAAGATCCTCAAACAGGATCCGCACAACTGCAATTACTACGGCAACAAAGAAGTGGGCAAATGGCTGTGGGATATTCTTTCGCTCGGCGCGACGCAGGACTGGCGCCATCTCATCCGCGAGAAGACGGGCGAAGACATCAGTTCGCGGGCGATGCTCGAATATTTCAAACCGTTGGTGGAATACCTTGAGAAGGAAAACGGGGGGCAGCCCGCGTCGTGGGATTAAGAGCCATCGCGCTGTTCGGGCTGCTGGTGTTGTCCGTGAAGGCGGCTGACCTGCACGGCGCGGTTCGCTCGGGGGATCGAAAGCAGGTAGAGAAACTGCTCGACGAGGGAGCGAACGTGAATGAGCGGGATGCGCTCGGCAGCACGCCGCTGCATGACGCCGCCTGGGCGGGAGACCTCGAGATGGTGAGACTGCTGGTAGCCCGCGGCGCCGGGGTTAACGCGCGCCACCGGGAGGGTGGAAGCACGCCGCTCCACTACGCCATCATCACGAACCACCGTGCTGTAGTGGAATTTCTCATCTCCAAGGGAGCAGACATTCGGGCAACCTATCAATCGGGATCCACTCCGCTCCACCTGGCGGCCGACCGGGGCTATGCGGAAATCGTGAATGTGCTCATTGCGAAGGGCGCGGACATCCAACAGAAAGATGCAAGCGGCGCTACCGCGCTCGATGAAGCGGCGGTGAAGGGTCAGGCGGCAGTAGTGAAACTGTTGCTGGCGCATGGCGCCAAAGTGTCGAACAGCGCGCTGCAACAGGCAGCGTCAAGAGGCCACGCAGACGTGGTGAAACTTCTGATCGGCGCCGGCGCCGATCAGAACAGCAAGGATGGTGAAGGCGCATCCGTGGTGGAACTGGCATTGCGCTTCCGGCAGCGGGCTACCGCCGAAGCCTTGCTCGCCCGTGGGGCGCAACTGAACGGCGACACCCGCCGGCGAATCATGAAGAGCGCCGTCCTGCGCGGGGAAACGGAAATCGTCGAACTGTTGATGAAGGGGCCTGGGGAGGCCACTTCCCTTCTGCCGGATGCAGCGCTGAAGGGCCAGGCGGCGATGGTGGATTTCCTTCTCTCCCACGGCGCCAATGTGAACGCTCGCGGGCCAACAGGCACTACACCTTTACAGGACGCCGCGTTGGGAGGACACGCCGCCGTGGTGGCGCTGCTGCTTGACAAAGGCGCGGATCTCAACGCCACCGGCACGGAATCGGGCGCTACCGCGCTGCACATCGCCGCAAGCTACGGCCGCCGCGACGTGGTGTTTCTGCTTCTCGATCGCGGAGCGGACAAAAATAGCCGCAACAAGGCGGGCAAGACTCCGTACGATCTGGCCATGGAAGCGGGACAGAAGGATCTCGCGGCAATGTTGCGGTAAGAGCAGGTCAATTCGGCCAGAGTTTAGCGACGATCACCAGCGCGATGAGAACCGCCACAATGAGCAACGCCAGTTTGGCGGCGCTCCACGGGCGTTCTCCCTGCACTTCTCCGGTCCGGGCGTTGACAATCACCTGGTACACCTTGCCGTGAAAGCGGTACGCGCCGATCCAGACGGGGAGCAGCAAGTGTTTGAAGGTGATATCGCGCCAGTCAATGTCGAGCGAATCGATGATCTGCTCGTCTCCGCCGATGTCTTCCCGTACGCCGTGTTCGACGGCGTGGCTCATGAGCACCTGCGCGGCTTGGAGGCCCTCCGGGAGTTCGACCTGGTAACGCTGCGCCTGGAATCCGGGCAGGTAGGCGGGGTCGTAGGGCTGAGCCCGCGGAAGGTCCCAAGGTTCAAGTTTGCTGAGGCGGGCGGCATCCACGGAGCGGGTGGCCGGGACCAGAACATCGTCAAAGGCGTTCGACACCCGCCCTGAGGCGGGGTACCAGCGGGTGTGCCGCACCTGCCGCTCCATCCGCACCTGCCGGCCGTTGGAATCAGTGGTGTAGTAGGTCTCGGTGACGTAGTAATACTCGCCGCGGCGGCCCTGATAGGTGGCTTCGGCGCGGGCATCAAAAGTCCAGAACGGGGTGTACATGCCGCGGATCCCTTCCGGACGCGCGATCTTCTTCAGATCGGATGGGGCGAACCACAAGTCTTGCAGCCATTGCCGCACGCCGTCCGTGGCCTTGTCCTTCGGCAGGTGGAAGGGAAGAATCGCGTTCGGCGCCACCAGCGGATCGGCGGCTTTCGGCTGGCTGACGAAGTTGGCGGCGCAAAACGGGCAGGATCCGGTCATCTCGGCTGGTTCGCACTGAATGGTGGACCCGCAGGAGGCACAGGTGATCTGAAGAGCAGTCTGCGAGATCTTTTTCAGCCGCGAAGGGTCTTTGTACTGATCGCAGGGGATCTCCTGGACAGTCTCGTTCACCTGGCGGGAAATCGCCTGGGTGGTACCGCAGTACGGGCACTTCAAGGCGCCCGATTTCGGGTCGAACTCCATGTCGGCGGAGCATCCGGGGCACTTGAAGCGCTGCACGGAGGGGGATTGTTCGGCGGGCATGGGTCAGCGGTGGACTGGTCCGTATCGTAGCAGGCGGAAGAATGGGCTGTCCAACTACGAGACACACTACTTGCGGAAATGCGCTAATATGTTTCCAATCATCGATAGAGGAGCGAGGATATGGGGGGCCGCAATAACCTCGGAGAATCCGAGCTTTCGGAGTTCGTCCCGGTTGTCTACGATGAGCTCCGGCGGTTGGCGTCTCAATTATTGAGACGCGAGTACAACCATTCCCTGCGTCCCACGGATCTGGTCCACGAGGCGTACGTCGAACTCCGGAACTGGAGGCACGCGCAGTTCCAAGACAGGGCGCATTTTTTCGGGGCGGCGTCCTTCGTTATGCGGCGCGTGCTTGCCGCCGCGGGACGGCGCAAACGGACCTTGAAACGCGGCGCCGGCCCGCGCCTTCGTTTAAGGAGTTTCGAACCTCTCGCCCGTGATACATTGCTGGACATCGTATCTGTGGACCTTGCGATGATCCGGCTGGAAAAGATCAATCCGGATGCAAGCCGGGTGTTGGAACCGCGATTATTCGGGGGGCTCACGATCGAGGAGACCGCCGCTTTTCTTCAGATTGCGCCCGCCACGGTGAAGCGCCGACGGGTAACGGCGCACGCATGGCTGATGAGGGAACTGGCGGTGCAATGACACCGGAGCGCGAATGCTGCGTCAACGGTGTTGCTATTTCGCAAACGGCTATAACTGGGAACCACTTAGACCTTCGCCGGCAAGCGGAGTGCCCGTATTGCTTCATCGTCAAACCCGGGGCTCGAAGCACCCGCCGGCCGCTTCGGGCGGCTCGTGAAATAAAGCCCAGGGCCTTGCCGGGGGATAAGCGAAGCGTTACAGTTCCGATGCCGGCATGGCGGATTCTTCCGGGAGCATGCCTGTTGATGGCGTGGCAGGCGGATGTCACCAGGGGGTGGCTGGACAACAAACATCTTCGGAAGCCGGGGGCGGTCTACTGGAACGCCCTGGCCAGGTTAGCTGCCCACCACCTCGAGGAACGCCTTCGCCGCATGGCTCAACCCGCGCTTAGCCGGATAAACCAGGCGGATCTTGCGCTCCACCTGCAACTCCTCCACCCGCACCTCGGCCAGCCGCCCCGTCTCGATATCCTGCTCCACGCACATCTTCGGCAGAAAGGCCACCCCTTCGTTGCGCTGCACCAGCAGCCGGATGGTTTCCACCGTCGGCATCTCCACATCCATGTTCAACGGCACCTTGTGCCGCTGAAACTCCCGCAGCACCACATCGCGATACGGCGAAACCACGTTGTGAGCCACGAATGTCTCCATCCCCAGTTCCGTGATGGAAACCGAATCCCGGCTGGCGAAGCGGTGCTCCGGCGAAACCACGAATGCCAGATGATCGGTGAAGATCACCTGCGTCCGCAGATGCTCATCATTCGGATCGTAGCTGATCACTCCCAACTCCAGGTCGCCGTCGATCAGTTGCGCCGGAATGCGGCTCGATAGCGTCCGCCGCACCTGCACCTTCACCTTCGGATACAGCCGCCGGTATCGCTCGATATGTTGCAGCAGGTAGAGCGACGTCGATTCGTTGGCCCCCACCGTCAGCCGCCCCGAGGAATTATCCCGTAACTCCGCCAGCGCCGTTTCCATCTCCCGCTCGATATTTTCGAACCGCCGCGCGTAGTCCAGGACAATCCGTCCCGCGTCGGTGAGCAGCAGGTCTTTCCCTGACCGGTCCAACAGCTTCTCCCCAAGCTGCGATTCCAGACGCTGCACGGCAAGCGACACCGCCGGCTGCGTCCGCATCAACTTCTCCCCCGCCCGCGAAAAACTCCTCTCGCTGGCCACGGCAAGGAACACCTTCAATGGGTACAGTTCCATAGAGCAGGCTATAAACAAAAGTTATCTCATAGACAAAATCAATACGTCAAGGGAAAACTATAAATTTGCCAAATCGTACCGCGTGCCTCATAATGACTACTATCCCCGAGACGTTGGTGGAGTTACAGGCCCCCTGCCCTCGGATTTCAGCCTAGCGAACGGAGACCAGGATGTCGCAAAGCACTCGCGTCTACATCTTTGATACAACGCTGCGGGATGGGGAGCAATCCCCGGGATGCAGCATGACGGTGGGGGAGAAGCTGCGCCTCGCCTACAAGCTCACCGAACTGGGAGTGGATATTCTCGAGGCAGGCTTCCCCATCGCTTCCGAAGGCGACTTCGAAGCCGTGGACGCCATCAGCCGCGAGTTCAAGTGGGTGCAGGTGGCGGCGCTCGCCCGCGCCAATACTTTGGACATCGAACGGGCGGCCAAGTCGCTCGAACAAGCCAAACGGCCTCGCATCCACACCTTCATCGCCACCAGCGACATTCACCTCAAGTACAAGCTGAAGAAAAGCCGTCAACAGATCTTGGAAGAAGCTGCCTCCGCCGTGCAATTGGCGCGTAATTATGCCGAGGACGTCGAGTTCTCCGCCGAGGACGCAACCCGTACCGGCTGGGACTACCTCGAAGACGTCTGCCGCGCCGTCGTCGAAGCCGGCGCACGCACCGTCAACCTCCCGGACACCGTCGGCTTCTCCGTGCCCGCCGAATACGGCGAATTGATCGGCCGCATGGTCAAGGCCCTAGGCGATCGGGCCATCATCAGTGTCCATTGCCACGATGACCTCGGCCTCGCCGTGGCGAATTCCATCGCCGCGGTCGAGGCGGGCGCGCGGCAGATCGAGTGCACCATCAACGGCATCGGCGAGAGGGCAGGGAACTGCTCTCTCGAAGAGGTGGTGATGGCCATGAAGGTGCGCAATGACCGCCTCCCTTACCATACCGGAATTGTCACCGAGCACCTCTATGAAGCCAGCCGCATGCTCGCTTCCACCATTACCTTCGGCCCTCAGCCGAACAAGGCCATCGTCGGCGACAACGCCTTTGCCCACGAGGCCGGAATTCATCAGGACGGCTACCTCAAGGAGCGCACCACCTACGAAATCATCGACCCCAAAAGCGTGGGCGTGCCCGAAACCAAACTTGTGCTCGGCAAGCACAGCGGGCGTCACGCGTTGAAGAACCGCTGTGAAGCCCTTGGCTTCGAGCTTTCTCCCGAAGACCTGAATATTGTCTATCAGAATTTCACCGAGTTGGCGGACCGCAAGAAAGGTCTCACCAACGACGAAATCGCCAACCTCGTGCGCCGGCACGTCGAGCGCTACCAGCAGGTGGCGGCCGATTAGACCGCCCTTTGCCCCGCGACAAGGAAACTGACGGAATCAAACATAAATGCAATTAAACGTTCTTACTCTGCCCGGCGACGGCATTGGCGTGGAAGTCACCCGCGAAGCCGTACGCGTTTTGGAAACGGTGTGCCGCAAGTTCCAGCACACCGTAAAGCTGACCGAAGGCTTGTTGGGAGGCATCGCCATCCACAAGACCGGCCAGGCGATGCCCCCGGAGACCGCCGCGCTCGCCCTCGACGCCGACGCCACCCTGATGGGAGCCGTGGGCTTGCCCGAATTCGACGAAGCCCCTCCCGAGCGGCGGCCCGAAAAAGGACTCCTCGGCATTCGCAAAATCCTCGGCGTCTACGCCAATCTCCGCCCCGTGCGCGCCTATAAGGCCCTCATCGATTCGTCCCCTCTCAAGAACCATCTGGTCGAGGGCGCCGACCTCATCATCGTTCGTGAGTTGAACGGCGGAATCTACTACGGCGCCCCCCGCGGCATCTCCGGCGAGGGCGACCAGGAGCGCGGCGTCAACACCATGACCTACACCCGCGCCGAAATCGCACGCGTCTGCCGCATGGCCTTCAATCTCGCCCGCCAGCGCCGTAAGAAGCTCACCAGCGTCGACAAATCGAACGTGCTCGAAACCTCGCAGCTTTGGCGCAGGGTGGCCGTCGAAGTAGCGGCCGAGTTCCCGGACGTCACCCTCGAGCACATCCTTGTCGACAACTGCGCCATGCAGTTGGTGCTCAACCCCAAGCGCTTCGATGTCCTCGTCATGGAAAACATGTTCGGCGACATCTTGAGCGACGAAGGCGCGGTTCTCGCGGGCTCCATCGGTATGCTGCCTTCGGCCTCCATCGGCGAGCGCAAGCCGAACGGAGCCTGGGTCGGCCTGTACGAACCCGTTCACGGCTCGGCCCCCGACATCGCCGGGCAGAACAAAGCCAACCCCCTCGGAGCCATCGGGTCCGTCGCCGCGATGTTCGAATATAGTTTTGGTTTGACAGCCGAAGCAGCCGCGGTGAACCACGCCATCGAAAGCGTGCTCAATGCCGGAAAAGTTACCGCGGACCTCAAACCCGCCGGAGCCCCCTTGACCACCCGGCAGGTGGGCGAAGCCGTCTGCGCCGCGCTGTAATAAGGATATAGACAAACAATGGCAAATCCACGCACCATCGTCGAAAAGATATGGGACTCCCATGTTGTCCATGAACAGCAGGGCAACCCCAGCCTCATCTACATCGATCTCCATCTGGTTCACGAAGTCACCTCGCCCCAGGCCTTTTCCGGCCTCCGCGCCCGCGGCCTGAAAGTGCGCCGCCCCGATCTCACGTTCGCCACCACGGACCACAGCGTCCCCACCACGGACCGCTCGCTCCCCATCCTCGACACGGTCGCCGCCGCGCAGGTGGAACGCCTCGAAGCCAACTGCAAGGAGTTCGGAATCCCCTGCTTCGGCTACCATAGCGAACACCAGGGAATCGTGCACATCATCGGCCCCGAACAGGGCCTCACCCAGCCCGGCATGACCGTGGTCTGCGGCGACAGCCACACCGCCACCCACGGAGCCTTCGGCGCGCTCGCCTTCGGCATCGGCACCAGCGAAGTCGAGCATGTCCTCGCCACCCAGTGCCTGCTCCAGCGCAAGTCGAAAACCTTCCAGGTGAAGGTGGACGGGACCCTCGCGCAAGGCGTCTCGGCAAAAGATATCATCCTCGCCCTCATCGCCCGCATCGGAGTGGGCGGCGGAACGGGTTGTGTATTCGAATTCTGCGGGTCGACAATTCGCAGCCTCTCGATGGAAGAGCGCATGACCGTGTGCAACATGTCCATCGAGGGAGGGGCACGCGCCGGACTTGTGGCGCCCGACGACAAGACGTACCAGTTCCTCGCCGGGCGCCACTATGCCCCGAAAGGAGCCGATTGGGACGCCGCCGTGGCGCGCTGGAAGCAGCTTGCCACTGACGCCGGCGCGGTCTATGACAAAGCCGTCACCCTCGATGCCGCCTCGCTCGAGCCCATGATCACCTTCGGCACCAATCCCGGCATGGGCATCCCCATCACCGCCGCCGTCCCCGATCCAGCCGCGGTTTCCGACCCGATGGAGCGTGATTCCCTACGGAAAGCCCTCGCCTACATGGCGCTCCAGCCCGGCAAGCCGATCCTCGGCCAGAAGATCGATGTCGTCTTCATCGGAAGCTGCACGAACTCCCGCATGAGCGATCTGCGCGCGGCCGCCGGCGTGCTCAAAGGCCGCAAAGTGAATCCGCAAGTGCGCGTGATGGTGGTCCCCGGCTCCATGGAGATCAAGCGCCAGGCCCAGGCCGAAGGCCTCGACCGCATCTTCCGCGACGCCGGAGCCGAGTGGCGCGAAGCCGGCTGCTCCATGTGCATCGCCATGAACGGCGACCAGCTTTCGCCCGGCCAATATAGCGTCTCGACATCCAACCGCAATTTCGAAGGGCGTCAGGGCAAGGGTGGCCGCACGCTGCTCGCCAGCCCACTGACCGCCGCCGCCAGCGCCGTCACCGGCGTAGTTACCGACGTGAGGACAATGCTGTGACCAGGTTCCAACCATTCTCGAGCCAGTTTGTTACGCTCCCCGTGGACAACATCGACACGGACCAGATCATCCCCGCCCGCTTCCTCAAGACCATCTCGAAGGAAGGCCTCGGCGGCCAGCTCTTTAATGACTGGCGCTACGAGGCGGACGGCACACCGAAGCCGGATTTTGTTTTAAACAAACCCGAGTCGCAAGGGAAGCGGATTCTGCTCGCCGGCGACAACTTCGGCTGCGGCAGTTCCCGCGAGCACGCCCCCTGGGCCTTGACGCAATACGGATTCCGCGCCGTCATCAGCACGTCATTCGCGGACATCTTCAAGCAGAATTCGCTGAAGAACTCGCTGCTCCCCATCATCGTCCCCCGCGACGTGCATGCCGAACTGTTCGCGCACCCCGATTGGAGCCTCGGCATCGACCTCGCCGCCCAGACCCTCAGCCTGCCGGATGGCCGTCAGATCCCCTTCCCGGTGGACGGGTTCTCGAAGCATTGCCTGATCGAGGGGATCGATGAACTGGGCTACATCCTGCAGCAGGAGGCGAGCATCCGGGCGTTCGAAGCCGCCCGTGTGGGATCGATCAATACGCTGGGGTGATGGGCAACTGGCTGCATGGTTGGAAGGAGCGTGGCGCCCGTGTTCGTGTGATGCTTCCATCTAAGCAGGTCTACGAGCCTCGGCTTGAATTTCCAAGAGATTGAAAAAAGGGATGGAGCCACCCGCCGGGATTGAACCGGCGACCTGCTGATTACGAATCAGCCGCTCTACCAGCTGAGCTAGGGTGGCTTTCTTATGTGATGATAACAATCGGCGGTGGATTCCAGCAACCTCATCCGGAGCCCCTTTTCCATCAAAATCCACGGGGCATAGGATCCACCACGTCCCTGTGCCGCGCCCACGGGAGACCTTCGAAGCGCCCTTCCCAGACAACAGGCTGACCGTATCGGCCTATTCTCCGCCCTTTGCTGATACCTTAGTTGTCTATGACGTCTTCGACGACGCCCGCCAAGCCGCAAAACGCCTCTATGAGTTCCGCCCACTGGCGAGCCCTCATTCTGCTTGTGCTATCCGTCGGCATCAACTATATCGACCGCGGCAGCCTGTCGATCGCCGCCCCCGTCCTGCAGAAAGAAATGTCGCTCACCCCAGAGCAACTCGGGCTTCTTCTGTCCGCGTTCTTCTGGACTTACGCCTCTTTCCAGATCGTCGCCGGGTGGCTGGTCGAGCGCTTCTCCGTCAATCTCGTTTTCGGCATTGGCTTCATGCTCTGGTCTTGCGCCACCGCCGCCACCGGCATGGTCACGGGTTTCGCCGCTTTGCTGCTTCTGCGCGTCCTGCTCGGCGCCGGCGAATCGGTGGCCTATCCGGCGTACTCCAAAATCCTCGCTACGGGCTTCCCCGGCCGGCATAGCGGACTCACCAACGGCCTGATTGACGCCGGCTCGAAACTCGGCCCGGCGATCGGCACGCTTCTCGGTGGACTGCTGGTGGCCAAATTCGGCTGGCGATTCCTGTTCCTCGCTTTGGGAATCGGCAGCCTCCCCTGGCTGGCAGGTTGGGCCTTATGGGCTCCCAAACCCATCGCCGAATATCACAAGACCTCGAAACGAGGCCCGAGCGCCGCGGAAATCCTTCGTCATCGCGCCTCCTGGGGCACTTTCCTCCTCTTGTTCGCCATCAACTACGCCTGGTATTTTCTGCTCACCTGGTTGCCGACCTACCTGGTGCAGCAGCGGAACTTCAGCCTCGAGCAGATGGCCATCTTCAGTTCCGTCCCTTTCTGGGGGCTGGCGGTTTCCACCACCCTCGCCGGCCACGCATCCGACCGCTGGATCGCCCGCAACAACAACCCCACCAAGGTCCGCAGGATTTTTGTTGCCTCCGGTTTGCTTCTCTGCACTCTGCTCGTTCCGGCCTGTTACGCCGACGACCCCAACATCAGCGTCGCCCTGATCGTCATTGCCTGTCTCTGTTTCGGGCTCACCACCTCCAACAACTGGGCAATTACGCAAACCATCGCCGGCCCCACCGCCGCCGGCAAATGGACGGGGCTTCAGAACGGCTTCGGCAACCTCGCCGGCGTCGTCGCCCCGTATCTCACCGGCATCATCGTGCAGCGCACCGGCAAGTACGACTACGCGTTCCTGCTGGTCGCCCTATTTCTTCTGATGGGCGTCGCGTCGGCGCTGTTTGTCATCGGTCCCATTCGCCAGATCGAGTGGAAGAAGCAGACGGCTGCGAATTGATGACAGGTTCACAGCGGCCGCTATTTCTTCTTCGCGGGTGTACTCGCCGCCATCCGTACCAGTTCCTGCCGCTTCCCTTCCTTCCACATCTGCTGGATCTTCTCTTCCGGCAACCCCTCGACGCGGCCAAGAAGGATGAACGCCGGCAGCGCATGGCCAAGGTTCCGCCACTGGGCCATTTCGATCAGCGAGGGCAGGGCGCGCTCGCGTAGCAAGCCGAGCGTGCCCGCATCGCGCTTTTCGGTGAAATTGACCAGCGCCATGGATGCTTTGTTGCGGTCGGTGAACTGGACCGAATTCAGCATTTCGACGAACCAGGTCGGCGACACCCTGATTTCCGAGTCCGGGTGAAGATCGGCGTAAACCGCAATCGCGCTCAGGGCGCGCATGGCGTTATTGCGAACGGTGGGATCGAAGTCCTGGATGGCGTACTGCAGATCATTGGCCACCACCTTCTTCTTCGACGAATAGCCGAGCACGTAGGCGGCGATGGCGCGCTGCTGTTCGTCCGCCGCGCCGCGCAGCACTTCGCGCAGCAGATCAAAATACTTCTCTGCATAGGTGACGAACTTCTCCTGGCGCTGGCGGGAATCGGGGTCGGTCAGCAGCGAGTGGCCGTGGGTGAGGTCTTCTTCGACATTTCCGTGCTTTCCGGCCAGTTCAAGCCCGGTAATGAAGTCCAGCCAGGTTTGCGAAACTTCATCGGGAACCTTCAGGTCCAGTCCCGGCGGACTGTGAAAGTCGAAGTGAGGCGCTCCGCGCTCCTCGATTCCGATATAGAGCACCGCCTTTCCGTTGTCGCAACACACGGCGGCGAGGCTGGCGAGGGCAACTCCTTCGATGCTCTCGATTCTCTCCTCGGTGTCCGTCTTCGAGGCAGGGAGCGGATCTCCTTCGAGAACGCCGAGCGCTTTACGCACCGCCTCCGTCTTCACCTTGCGCAAGCCGAAAATCTCGATAACCCCCACACGCGGGGCTTCCGCCGGCAAGAGGCACGCGGCCGATACCAGACACACTACCATCCGGAGCATATGCTTCCCCATTGGACGTATCTGCCGCCTGTTTGGCTACGCATCCATTTTCCCGCGCTACCTCGGCTGGTAGCCCGGTCCGTAAAGGACACGCCCGGCGCGCTCGGCGGTGACCGAGCCGTTGCGCAGAGCGATTCGCCCGTTCACCACCACGTCGCTCACGCCCGCGGCAAGCGCGAAAGGATCGTCGAACGTGGCATTGTCCATGATTTTCGCCGGGTCCAAAATGACCAGGTCCGCCTTCATGCCGGGGCGCACGATGCCGCGATCGTAGATCCGCAGGCGCTGCGCCGGCAGGCCGCTCATCTTGTGGACGGCGTCCTCCAACCGGAGAACTTTGCGCTCGCGGACATAGCGCGCCAGAACCCTGGCGAACGTGCCGTAACTGCGCGGATGGGCCATCGTAATGGAACCGTCAGAGGCGATCATCGTATACGGATAGCGCATGATGCGCTCAATGTCGTCCTCGAAGATCCAGTGAAAAACCGCGCTGCAGCCGCCGCTTTTCTGGATCTCCATCACCAGTTCCGCGGCGTTGTCCATGGTCGGTTCGATGCGGCGGGAGTGCAGGATATCCGCCAGCGACTGCCGGTTCAGCGATTTATCCGCGGGGCAATCGGTGAGTACAATGTTCCGCGGGCCTCCCCCTCCCCGTTCTCCCTCGATGCGGCGGGCGATTTCCGTCTTGATGCGCTGCCGCTGTTCGGGCGCCGCCAACCGTTCCAGCAGCGCCTTGTTCCCCCCGCCAAAGGCCCACTGGGGAATCAGAGCGGCGCCAAGGGAGGTGTGCGAGGCGGTGTAGGGGTATTGATCCACGGTGACGTCCACCCCGCGCGCGCGAGCCTCGTCAATCAGCCTTAACGTGTCAGCGCTCTTGCCTCGATTCGCCTTGCCTCCCACTTTGTGGTGGGTAATTTGCGTGGGTAATCCCCCTTCTTCCCCTATGCGGATCGTTTCCTTCACCGCCTCCACCACCGCGCCGGCCTCGTCGCGAATGTGCGAGATATGGAAGCCGCCGTATTCGCCCGCAACCCTGGCAAGTTCAATCACCTCCTCCGTGTCCGCGAAACTGGCAGGCGTGTAGAACAGGCCGGTGGAAAGTCCCATCGCTCCATCGAGCATTCCTTGCCGCACCATCTCCTTCATGCGTGTCAGTTCCTGGGGAGTGGGCTTGCGATTATCCATGTTCATTACAAGACGCCGGATGGATCCGTGGCCGATGCACAGGCCCATGTTGACGCTCATGCGGAACTGCGCAAGTTTATCCAAGGCTGCTTTGAGGGGAACGGGAGAGGCGCCGTCGGGACCGCCGATCAGGGTGGTGACGCCCTGGTAGAGATAGCCCTTGGCGGTTGGCTCATCAAAGATAGCTGGGTAGGAATGATTGTGGATGTCCAGGAAACCCGGTGTGACGGTGAGCCCCGTAGCGTCGAGCATGGTGGAGGCCGCATGCCCGCGCAGATGCCCGAGAGCCACAATCGTATCTCCGCGGATTCCGATGTCCGCATAGAAATATGGATTTCCGGAGCCATCCACCACCCGGGCTCCAGTTATCAGGATGTCGAAAGGCTGTTGGGCAAGCAGGGAGAAAGACAGGGCAAACAGGATTAGAACCGCGGCCATCTCCTCAGTTTACTGTCTTGAGGGTGTGCCGGACGGACACAGGGGTGTGTCCGCAAATCCTGTCAGCGATCGGCCTTAGGCGAGGACGAGAGCATCGCCAGAAACAGCCCGACGATGAAAAATAAGGGAATTAGATTGATGATCCACATGACCCCCGATGACTCCATATTCATAACGATGCAATTCCCTTTCCAAAGATTCCTGTTCTTCGCTTCGAAATCCACGCCGCCGTGGATTTGTTCGTTCCTATCAATTAGTGATGCCCCCCGCGGCAGCGTTTCAGCGGCCGCCTGCCGAGAAGTAAGGAATGTTCGGCAAGATGTACCAGCGGTCCCCCTCCCAGGCATTCCTTACATACCATGACGATTCATTGGACGCGGACGTGGGCATGTTGACGGGGATGGAGACATTGACGCCCTTTCGCTCCTCTCGCATACCCGGCGCCGCCGGATCTCCTCCCGATCCGGCCGGCACCACTGCGACCGTTGCCGGGACGATGGCGATTTCTTCTTCTTTTCTTTCATTTGCCACCATGGTCCGGACGATTCTCTCGCTCAATCCCTGCCTGGCCAGCCAGGCCAACCCCTCCACGGAGACATCAAACCGCGTTTGCTTGTGGAAGATCATGTCGATAATGAACCGTTCGCTGTAACCGGCTTGCGCCAGCAGGACCACGCCCTGATTGGTAAGGACGTTCTTCCTCACTCCGCTTGCCGGCGCCGGCCCGCTTCCCTCCGGGCTTTGCCCGTTCAACATGCCTGATCCGATTGTCAAAGAACACGCTAACGCCATCAGAAGCATCATCAATGAGGACCTCCTCCGCTCACATATCGGACGCCCTCACATACATAAGCGATTTTCTGCCGCCGATGAGTATCAACAGCATGCTGATTTTTTTCACGTTTCTCGAGATTCTTACCGCCAACCTGCCGACCGCCGTGGTGCATCGTCCGTATTCCGCGCCTCCGGTCACCGTTCAGGGCGGCGGACGCTGCGCGCAAAACAGCATCTCGATGCGTGTCGCCGCCGGCGCTTTGCCCGAGGGCCTTCGCCTGACCGCGGCCGGGTACCTCGAGGGAACTCCACGGCAGGCTGGGCTGTTCACGTTTCAGATACGCGCGGAAAACGAGTGCCAGGTTGTGGCGAAGACCTTCGCATTGCGGGTGGAAGGGGCCCCGCTTCTGGCGGCGGCGCCGGAGGAGTTGGAGTTTCACTACACCGCCGGCGGCGCTGTGCCGCCAGGGCAAGTGGTACGGGTTTCTTCGAGTTGGGAGGATATGGCCTACTCGATTGACGCGGAAGGCGCAGCCTGGTTAATGCTACGGCCTCTGCGCGGCCGCACTCCATTTCCCGGCGCGGGTCTCACCGGCGATCCCGTCGCCGTTGGCGTGGACCCTGCAAAATTGGCCCCCGGCAGTTACCGCGCCATTCTCAAGGTCAGCGCCTGGGAAACCACGAATGAGCCGCGAATCGCCGTCACTCTGGTGGTTTCTCCGGCGGCTCAGCCCAAATAGTCGAACAGGCTGCGCCTGGGGCTCTTGGCGCGAGCCGAAAAGGCGGCATCCAAGGCCATCCCGGACTGTGTCAGTTCCGTGGCTGCTTCCGCCAGGTCGGCATCCTGAATGTTGGAAACCTGCTGTTTCCAACTCACTTCCAGTTTGCGTGCTGTATCGCTGGCTTCGGCCACCCGGTTCTGCACCAGGCCGTATCCGGCGAGACGCTGGTTGAGGTAGATGGAAGCAGCGCCCAGATTGTGCAGCGCCTGCTCGATGGATGGGATGGCCGGATCGGGCGGGTCGGGAGGATTGTCAACGGCAAGCAGGGCGCGACGCATTCCGTTCACCGCCTGAAACACATTCGTTTCCGGATCGGCGCTGTCGAAGATGTTGTCCGCCGTTTGCGCCACGGCAAACTGTAATCCGCTCGCATCGGCCACCTGCCTGGTGGAAGCGGCGCCCTGGTAGGCGGTTACTCCCCCGGGCGCTGCCGGATCGAGCCCGTAGGGCGCCGCCTGGTCGTTGTCTCCGCTGAAGATGTACCGCCCCTCCACCGCGGTGGAGGCTACCGAAACAAGCCGCTCCAGGATGCCCTGAAGTTCTCCGGCAACCTGCGTTCGAGCCGATGCGTCCTGCTGCCCGCCCGAGCCTTGCGATGCCAGCACGCGGGCGCGCTCCACCAGCGAAACCGCGTTTTCCAGGGCGTTCTCCGCGGAATCCGCTTCCACCTTGACGCGGCCCAGGTTCAATTGCACCTGGTGAACCCGGTCAAGCCCCGCCCTGGCGCTGAGCAGACGGCTGATATCGTCCGGCCGGTCAGAGACTTTGCTCAACTTCAAGCCGGAGGTGATCTGCTGCTGCGCCCGCTCGTTGCGCCGTTGCAGCCGGTTGACGTCAATGAGAAACTTCTCCGCCGAAGGGGGCAGTCCGTTGAGCATGTAGCCTCCTATTTCAGGATCCCAATCAGAGTGTCGGTCAGCGAATTCAGTACCTGAAAGAGCTGTGCATTCGCTTCATAGGCCCGCTGGGCCTCCACGAGGCGCGCCGCCTCTTCATCGAGGGAGACGCCGGAGCGGGAATCGCGGAGCGAACGCGCCTGACTCAGAAGCTGCTGCTGCAAATCCGCGCCGTCATTGGCGGTAACCACATCGCGCCCCACTCGCGCTCCCAACTGGCCGTAGAACTCGTTGAAGGTCACACCGTCCACGGTGGGCTCATCCGCCAAAGCCGCCAGACGAAGCGCATTCCCATTGCCCAGCGGGGCGCCCGGATCGGCGGCGGCGATCTGTGATGGATCGAGAGGATTCACCTGCAATGTCGCGGCGCTTCCGGCCGTGCTGTCATAGGTGAACAGATCGACAGTCGGGTTCGAACCGCTCGCGTCCACTCCTCCGGCCAACACCTGGTTGACACTGTCGGCAAATGCCTGCGCCAGTTTGTCGAGTTCCGCCTGGTAGCCGGGGATCCGTGTGTTCCGCGAATCGAGAAGACCTTTGAGGGTTCCCTGCCGCACCTGACCAGTGATGTCATTCCCGTTCTCGTCCACTATCGCCGGCTGGGGTGTCGAAAAATCGGCGCGAACCTTCTGGAGCCGGTCTCCAATAACCAGCGGGGTTTGCCCGCCAAGCAGGAGTTGGATGCTGCCGTCGTCCTCCTTGACCACGTTGAAGTCAGTATATTGGCTCAACTCCTCCAGCGTTTCGTACAGCTTGGCGTCAAGAGCCGGGTCTGTCCCTGTTCCCCGCTCATTGCGGCGCTGGATATTCAGGTCGCGAACGGTAGAAGCGAGCGAGTTGATATGGTCTACCGTCTGGCGGAGTTGGCGGTCGGCCGACGATGCGGCCTCGCCAAGAGCCGTAGCATTCTGGTTGAACGCTCGCGCCACGTTCGACGCCTGATCGAGCACCACCTGGCGGGAAACGGGATCGTTGGGGTTCACCGAAAGGCTGGAGACGCTGTTGAAAAACTTGTTGAGAGTGCTGGGAATGCCGGAATCCTGGCTGATGTTGAAGAAGGGCTCGATCTGCTGCAAGTCGGCAGACTGCTGCGATTGCCTGCCGTACAGACTCGCCTGCCGCCAGACATTGCGCTCGGAATAGTCGTCGCGATTGGAAACCATCGGTCCCGCATCGACACCCCCAGAGAGCCCCGCTCGGGGGTCGAACCGCTTGGGACTCAAGGTGAGGCGCTGTGAAACGTAACCCGGAGTCGAGGCGTTCGCGACATTATTTTGGATAACGGTAAGCGAGCGGTCGAATGTACGCAGCGCTCCCGCCGCTGAAAGCAGCGACCCGAACAGGCTTCCCATTCACGAACCTCCTTTCAGGCTTCGAATTGAATGCGGCTTGCGGCCAGCGCGAGTCCATCTTGCCGCCCCGGCCCGTAGGCAAAGCCGGATTCCACTTCCAGCGCTTCCGCCAGGCGGCGGGCCCAAACGCTGTCGAAGGCCGCTGCCTGGGAATTCATTGCCTCGAAATGACGCACCGCAACCTGGAACCGCTCCATTGCGGCCAGCAAGTGAAGCCGCTCTTCTTGGGGCATACGCGTGTGGAACATGGCCGAGGCATCTTGCAAATGCCGTGCCGCCTGGTGGAGAGAGAGAGTCGAGCCCGGCAGTTCACCCAGGAAAAACTTAGCCCGCGCGCACTCGATCGCATGCCCGGCCGAGGCAATCACCTCCTCTAGGCTTCCGGTCTTCACACGCCACCGCCGCTCGAGACAATGGCGTCGTTAAGGATACTCTGCCCCACTTCTTTCGGGTCCGGATGATACTTGCCGGATTGCACTGCTTGCCGCAGTTGCTCCACCTTCGCCATCCGCCCGGGTGAATCCTCCGAAGCAGTTTGGAGCGCTTGGCTGAGTCCGGAAAGTTGGACCCGGTCTCCATCGGGTGACGTGTGCTCTTCCCGTCCCGTGGATGACAACGAATCCACGCCGCGCGTGCGGTCAGCCCCGCCCGCGCCACTCGCGCCGCCGAGTCCGGCGCCCCCAAGCCCTGGAAGTTGGTTTTCAGGTATTTTCACTGTGTCCTCCGGGTGCCGTCTTCCGGTCGGCGCGACAACGGCTATCCCGCCTCTATTCCCTTTATCGGCCTGGACCAGAACTCCTTGAGAAGATTTTTTTCCTGCCTCACTGCCGTGCTACTATAGTCTCTGGCCCCGGCCATGCTCTTGCACCTATGGTAATTCTGCTTACTATTATCCACGTCATCGTCTGCTTCTTCCTTGCCATCGTTGTTTTGCTCCAGAGCGGCAAGGCTGCCGACTTGGCCGGAGCCTTCGGCGGCATGGGTTCGCAGACCGCCTTCGGTCCGCGAGGCGCCGCCACGGTCCTTTCCAAAGCCACCACAATCGCGGCGGCTGTTTTCATGCTGACCTCTCTCACCCTCTCCGTGCTCGCCACACGGGCCGGGCGCACCGGTTCCACGGTGCTTGAGAAGCATGCCCCGGTTTCGGTTCCCAAATCCACGACACCGCCGGGCAGCGTGCCGATCAATATTCAGACGCCGGGCGGTGGAGCCACGGTGAACGTCCCGGCGGCTCCTCCTGCCGAGCAAAAGGCCCCGCCGCCAGCAGCCCCGGCGAAGAAGTAAACTGGAAGAAGTAAACGAAAGGTTTGGCCACGCGGAGGTGGCGGAATTGGCAGACGCACTAGCTTGAGGTGCTAGCGGGAGCAATCTCGTGGGGGTTCAAGTCCCCCTCTCCGCACCACATATCCTGTTGCCGTTTCATACAGTTACGACAACTTCTTCAGACTGGGCCAAGAATGGGCCAGAATGCACTGTTTGCATCAGGCTCTTGATACGGTCCTGACGCTGAACATTCCACTTTGCGTAATGCTTCCGGATGATCAGCGGGCTATTGCCCAGGACATCGGCGGCATCCTGGTCCGACCCGCCTTTCGACAGGATCTCGGTGGCCAGCGTATGCCGGAACCGATGGGCATGCGCATGAGCCACTCCCGACTTCTTGAACACCGCGGCCAGGGTCCGCTCCGCGACGCCGGCCACACAGCGGCGGGTCATCGCGGCAGGGTTCCAGAAATAGTGCATAGGCTCGCCCTCCACGCCGCGCGGTGCCGGGAGAGCTTCGAGCACCATCTCCAGGTCCGGCGCGCCGGTAGACGAACCACGTTCCCGGTCTTCCGCCGAAAGACCAGGATCTCTCCGCCGCGGACCCGATCGCGAGCGAGGGTCGCCACATCGGAGATCGCCAGCGCGGTGTAGCGCATCAACAACACCATGGCGCGCGCCCGTAGCCGTTCATAGCTGGTGCGTCCGAACTGGTCACAGGCGGCGATAATCTTGATGATCTCCTGGGTCGTATACGGCTCGACCGGCTTGGGCTTGACGTTGGCCGGCGGCTTGACCCACTTGGCCACGTTCTTGTCCGCCCATTTCCGGTCGAAACAGAAACCGAAGAACTGGCGCAGTAGTTGCAGTTCTTTCGTGGCGGTGGTTTTGGCGAGTTCGCGCCCAGACAACGACCTTTGGATTGCGGCGATGGCCCGGCAACTTGACTTGCCTCTGGCTACCAGGGACGCGCACTTCGTCCAGGCGCCGCGGTTGAAGATGCTCGCCTGGTAGCCGCATCAACCCATCAACCTGTTTTTCGGCGCCGCGGCTGCGCCAAGCGTGCCATCCTTTTGCCTGCGGCGGGGAGCGCCTTCCTCCGCTGGCGCGCGAAGGCCAATTCCGACCCAGCCACGTTCGGAGTAGGCGCGCCCGAATTTCCGCATAACCTGCTCGCAGCCAAGGGCTTGCCGGCGGTCGGCGAACTTCTTGCGGTTCAGCACGTGGCGTTCACCATTGTCCTCGGCCCACTTTTCGTACGCCTGCCACAGCACTGCCGCCTTCAGCGAAAGGCCCGGACGCACGATGCAGCAGTCCCCAACGAACTCGCGCAACGGGCCGGATTCGGCGCGCCACCGCGCTCCCGTGTCCTCCACCTCTGGCGGCTTGCCCAAGCCCTCACGCCGCCAACGGAGCGTGCCGGCGACCGCCCAGGCCGGGATGATCTCCGCGAACTGCTGTGGGGTGAGCATTTCTGGAAACGACCTGATTGTAGCGGTTTGTTTACGCGATCGAGCGAAATCGGCGGAATCAGGGGCCTGGCGTTCCTGCTGGCCGCGCACTCTGGGCGGCTTGAGCCCGCCGGGGCATTCCGCGCATGTATGATGGATGCTCACCATGAATCGCCGTGCCGCTTTTCGCTCTCTCATGGGTCTCGCCGCCGCTTCGCCGCTTTTCACCCAGAACCCTCCCGAGGACGACGTGACGAGTCCGGTCAACATCCACGAATTCGAAGCTGTTGCCAGGCGCAAACTCCATAAGATGGCCTACGATTTTATCGCCGGGGGCGTGGAGGACGAACTCACTGTGCGCGCCAATCGCGAGGCCTATAAGCATTGGTATCTCGTGCCGCGCGTCCTGACAGACGTGAGTAACGTCGACACATCCGTTGAACTCTTCGGAGCCAAAGTTCCGTCACCCATCCTGGTAGCGCCCACCGGGGGCAAGAACCTCGTCCTCCCCAACGCCGAGGCCATCGTCGCCAAGGCATGCGCCAAGACGAACACGCTATTTTGCACGGGAAGCGGGGCCGAGCGCGCCGTTGATGAAGCCACGGCGAACATCCACTGGTGGAGCAACACCATCGGCCAGGCGAACAAGAAAGATGCGCAAGGCTACGCCCGCCGCATCGAAGACCGCGGCGCCAAGGCCATCACCGTGACCGTGGACAATCAGTACCAATCCAACCGCGACCGGAACAACCGGAACCGGTTCGACTACGGCTTTATGGCAACCGGTGTGCCGGCGGCCGATGAAAGGCCCAAGCCGCGCAATCCAGCCCTCGCCGCCCACTGGCAGCCGCACACACCCAACCTCACCTGGGATTACATCGATTGGCTCCGCTCCGCCGCCAGCCTGCCTGTCATTCTCAAAGGCATTCTCAGTCCGGAGGATGCCGAAACAGCGGTCAAACACGGCGCGAGCGGCATCATTGTTTCGAACCACGGCGGACGCCAACTTGACGGCGTCATCGCCACCATTGATGCGCTCCCGGACGTTGTGGATGCGGTGGGAGGCAAGGTCCCTGTTCTCATGGATGGCGGGTTGCGGCGCGGCAGCGACATCCTGAAGGCGCTCGCTCTCGGCGCAAAGGCTGTCCTCGTCGGCCGCCCGCCGCTATGGGGACTAGGGGCATTCGGCCAACCCGGCGTGGAGCGCGTCCTGTGGATGCTCGGAGCCGAACTCAAACTCTCGATGGCGCTTGCCGGCAAAGCCAGCCTTGGCCGGATTGACCGCAAACTGGTGAGGCGCATCGGATGATCGGACTGCTTCTCTTGATCATCAGTTCGCTTTCGGCGCAGGAAACCGGCAGGCTTTGCGCCCCATGCCATGCCGAGTATGTTGCCGATCTCAAAACCCACAAGCATTTCGCAAAGGGCATCGGATGCGAAGTGTGCCACGGCTCGAGCCAGCAGCATCGCAATGCCGCCGGCGCTACCGCTCCAGACCGCGTGGCCGCTCCCGATGAAGTCCCCGCCCTTTGCGGCGGCTGCCATACCGCACAGCGTAAAGAATATGAGCCCAGCAAACACGGAGTGCTCGTTCTGGCGCGCAGCAAGACACGCGCCGCCAACTGCGGCACATGCCACGGCGTCCACAGTCCGCGCACAGCCGCAGCCATGGAGCGGCAGTGCGCCCGCTGTCATGCCTCTCTACCGGACGCATGCCGCAAGCCGGTCACCGTGGCTTCCGGAAGACTTCGCTGCGCGGTTTGCCACGCCCCGCACACCCTCGCCCGGCTCACTCCACGCGGTTCAACGCCTTGATGCGGAAGTAAGGCCTGTCCTTCTCCGCGGGATCCTGAACGAACTCCTGGCTCGTCTTTGCCGGATCATAATCGCGCCACAGCCATGTCATTTCTTCCGCCATCTCCACGTTGCCGCCGTTGCGCGAATGCGTTCCGTTGCCCCAGGACATGTGGAAGTCGTAGCCCTGCATTTTGAAGGAATTCACCAGGGCCAGGTTCGTCGCCGGCCACGAACCGTGATTGTTCTCGAGATCCCCAAATCCATCCTGCATCCACACGCGGATGTTCTTCTTCGGCGACTTGCGGATCAGGTAGGGGAAGATATAGCCGCCGTCCTTCTCCGTCAGCCCGTCGATTGCGCGGCGCGGCCATTGGATGCTTGTGAAGCTCCCGATCCGCAGCAGCACCCGGCTGAGATCCGCCGTCCGCCACCACGCGGCGTTGAGCGCGCAAATCGCTCCGGAAGAATCCCCTGCAATCGCGCGGCTGTAGCCGTCCGTGCGCAAAGAGTACGTCTTGCCCACCTCCGGCAAGATCTCCTCGAGCACATACCGAGCGAAACGGTCATCCACGGAATCGTACTGAATACTCCTCATGCGGCGCCCGTTCAGGATTCCAGGCGACACCAGCACCTGCACGATCACCGGGATTTTCTTTTCGTGGGTCAGATTGTCCCAGACGTTCAGCGCCCGCGAGCCCGAATCGCGGTGAATGTGCACTTCCCCGTCCGTCCAGAACATCACCGCCGCCGGCGTCCCTGCTTTGTATCCGGCTGGGGTGTACACCCAATAGTCGGCCGCCATCCCGTCGTAAATCCGGCTGGTGTGTGTCTTCTTCGCGGAGAGAGTCCCCATGGGCACACCCGGCTTCAGGTAGTGGTATTCACTGTACGCCATGATGTCCGTACGCCCGCCGAAGTCCTTGCCGCCCACGACGTAATGAAAGTTGTGTGTACGGCTCGTCTTCAGTTTCGCTGCCGCCGCCCACCGGTTGGCCGTTCCCTTCACCTTCCACATCCGCGGGCCTGGCTCGCCGTTGATCACCAACCGCGGCTCGCTTGCCGCTTCCACCACGAATACGAAATCCGGCCCCTTCGCAAGATAGGCCTCGCCCTTGCGGATGTCCTCACCCTTCAAAGCTTTCTCGAGCGCCGGACCCAACTGCGCGGATTTCTTTTGCGCCATCGAGACAATCTCATCCACAGGCATGCTTTGCGCGAAACCCGCCAGGCAAACATAAAGACAGATGCTGAATCTTTTCATGGAATCCGCATCTTATCACTTCGTGTATAATTCCACGACAAGAGAGATTTTCCTTGTCGCTAGTATGTGATCTGTCCGGTCCAATTCACACATGATCTGTCCGCTTTGAAAAAGCGGCGGGGGAAGCTGAAGGGTTGGAAAACCCAACGCGATACCCGGCCGCGGCACTGTCCTCCAGCAGACATGGAAACTTCGCCCGCCGGTTCACTCCACCTTGCCCCGCCCGCTAAATCGGTCCTAATCCGGCACAAAGAAATCGGTCTGCAAGTCCTTGGCAGGGTCCACCGCGTACTTGAAAAAATCCTGATAGCCGTGATCGGCAAGCAGCGTCTCGTCAATGTAGAAATGCCCGGTAAACAGTCTGGCGGGTTGGGTCAGAACCAGATGGGCGGCGTCGGCCATGATTTCCGGTTTCCGGCTGCGGGCAATCATCTGTTCGCCGCCCACGATGTTCGCCACGGCCGCCGTGGCAATCGTGGTCGCGGGCCAGAGCGCATTGACGGCAATGCCTGCGTCGCGGAACTCCTCCGCCATTCCCAGCACGCAGAGGCTCATCCCGAACTTCGCAATCGTATAGGCGACATGCGGGGCAAACCACTTGGCGTGCAGTTCGAGCGGCGGGGAGATGTTGAGAATATGCGGGTTGGCGCTCTTCTTCATGTGCGGGATGCAAGTTCTGCTCACCAAGAACGTTCCACGGGTGTTGACGGAGTGCATCAGGTCGTATTTCTTCATTTCCGTGTCCAGCGTACCAGTCAGGGAAATCGCGCTGGCGTTGTTAACACAGATATCGATGCCGCCGAACGTCTCCACGCACCTGCCCACGGCCGCCACCACCTGGTCTTCGAACCGGATATCGCAAGCGAGCGGAAGCGCCCTGCCTCCCGCCTGCTCAATCTCTTTGGCCGCGGTGTAGATGGTGCCCGGCAGTTTCGGATGCGGTTCGGTAGTCTTGGCGGCCACCGCTATATTCGCCCCGTCCCTGGCGGCGCGCAGGGCGATGGCCAGTCCGATCCCCCGGCTTGCCCCAGTGATGAAAAGCGTCTTCCCCTCGAGTGAGCCCATCGGCATGAGCATATTTTAGAACACGTGCCCGTGCTGGACACGAGCCCACGGTTGTGATGGTTGTGATATCTTCACCCAAGGGGCGTTCCCATGCAGAAATTCGTACCGCTTTTCGTCTTCCTCCCGCTTTCCCTCACGTCGGCTCCCACTACGTTTTCCAGGGATGTCGCGCCCATCTTCTATCAGCACTGCGTCACCTGCCACCGTCCGAACAACATCGCTCCCATGTCGCTGATTGAATATAAATCGGCGCGGCCGTGGGCGAAGTCCATCCGCGAATCGGTACTCAAGCGCAAGATGCCGCCGTGGTTTGCAGACCCGCGCTTCGGCCATTTCTCGAACGACGCCCGTCTATCGGAGAAAGAGATCGAACTGATCAAATCCTGGGTGGATGGCGGCTCTCCGGAAGGCGATCCGAAGGATCTGCCGTCCGCACCGAACTTTGCCGATGGCTGGCAGATCGGCAAGCCTGACATCATCATCGACATCGGCGAGGACCACAAGGTTATCCCCGGAGAAGACTCCTACGACCACTTCCTTGTCGAAACCCACTTCAAGGAGGGCAAGTGGATCCGCGCCGCCGAGATCAAACCCGGCAATCGCCGCGTCGTCCATCACGTGCACGTACTCCTGGTGCAGAACGACCCGGCCAAGATGGAAGCGGCCTCCACGCAAAACATGCCATCGCTCCAGCAGTTCCTCATCAAGGAGGGCAAACTCACCCGCATCCGCCAGGATGCCCCGGTGGTGAACGATGCCTGCGATCCCAATGCTCCGAATCTGCCCTTCCTGCATGGATTTCAGGAAGGCGGACTTGCAGCCTTCCTCCCCGGGCGTCCTCCGGATCTCTTCCCCGACGGAACGGCGAAATGGATTCCGCCCGGGGCCAAGCTCGAGTTCGTGATTCATTATGCAAAAATCCCCGGGCAAGTCCAAACCGATCGCACCAGCGTAGGCCTCTACCTCGCTCCGGAACCTCCGAAAATTCCCCTGCGCCGCATGGATCTACGGAACTTTTTCTTTCGGATTCCCGCCGGCGCCCCTTCGCACGAGGTGAAACGCTGCTACACCTTCGAGAAGGATACTCTTCTCCTTTCCTTTACCCCGCACATGCACTATCGCGGCAAGGACATCACCTACGATCTGATTCACTCCAACGGGACACGCGAAACGCTGCTCGCCGTTCCACGCTACGATTTCAACTGGCAACTCGTCTACCGGTTGCGAGATCCGGTGCGCGTGGAAAAGGGCGCCACGCTCGTCGTTACGGCCCATTACGACAACAGCCCCAACAACCGCGCCAACCCCGACCCGGCGAAAGCCATTCGCTGGGGCGACAAGAGCGAAGAGGAGATGATGACCAGTTGGATCGAGTTCCTCGAGCCCAGGCTCCCCGCCGTCGCCGGAGCGGGCCGCCGGTAACTCATTGGTCCACAATCACCGCAACGATCGTCCCTCAGGATGCGTTTAACGGTATAGGAGGTTGACGTGAAGACCATTGCCGCATTCATCGCGGGAGCCGTTCTGGCGGGCGGTATTGCTTTTTTCGCACTCAAGAAGACATCCCCTGCCGAACCGGAACAGACGGCGGCCGTCACTCAACCGGCGCAGCCTCCGGCAACAGGGGAAGCGCCACAACCGGAAGCACCTCCACTGAGCCCCAACCGCGCCCACGAACCGGAAGCGGCGCCGGTTTCCAAGCCTGCCAGGATTACGAAAAAGCAACTGGCGCCCCCTCCCGCGGAGACTTCCCCTTCCATTCCGGAAAATCCCGCTCAGTCCACTCCGCCGCCAACCGTCCCGCCGGCCTCCCAGCCTGCGCCACCCGTCGCACAGACTCCTCCCGAGCCGCCAGCGCCGCATCCGCAGATACTCAGACCTGAAACTCCGCCTATCCCTCCCCAGCCGAACCGGGTCACTCTCATCGCGGGCACGCTCATTCCCGTCCGCTTGGCACAGACGTTGTCGAGCGACCGTGTACAGACGGGTCAAACTTTTCAAGCCACGCTCGACCAACCCTTGGCCGTCGACGGTTTCGTCATTGCCGAGCGCGGAGCACGCGTCGAAGGAAGAGTAGCGGAGGCAGAAGAAGCCGGCCGCGTCAAGGGAGTTTCTCATCTCGCGCTCGAGTTGACGCGAATCAATACATCCGATGGCCAAAGGGTTCCGATTTCCACAACCCCCTACGCGAGAGAGGGTGAACAAACACGTAAGTCCGATGCTGCCAAGGTTGCCGCGGGCGCCGGCATCGGCGCCGCCCTGGGGGCTATTTTCGGAGGCGGGAAGGGCGCCGCGATCGGCGCCGCTTCCGGTGGCGCCGCCGGGACAGGGGTGGTTCTGGCAACCCGTGGAAAGCCGGTGGTGCTCTCCGCGGAAACTCGCATCTCCTTCAAATTAAAGGCCCCAGTTACGATCACCGAGCGGCGTTAGGCTGGTTGACGCTGACCGATTATTGACCAAACGGTCAATAGGATTTGTCTTATGTGCCGCTGTAACATAAAGGATAGCTAGCTCACTCCACAAGAAGGATCTGTCATGTCTATGTTACAGCCCGTCAAGGCGGAATCCCTCAGCGCTCAGGTTGCAGAAACCATTCGCGAGGCGATATTTCGCGGAGAGTTGAAACCCGGTCAGGTACTCCGTGAACTTGGTCTCGCAAAGAGCCTTCGAGTCAGCCAAGCTACCGTGCGCGAAGCCTTGTCTCACCTCGAACATTATGGCCTTGTTATTCGCACGCCAAACCGCAGTACCTCCGTCACCAGCCTTTCTCCCAAGGAAGTCAAGGATCGCATGAAGGTGTGGGTAGCTCTGGAAACATTGGCTTTTACGGATGCCTCGAAACGCCTCAATGAAGACGAACTGAGAGAGATTGAGAAACTTAGCATTGCGGTGTCCTCCGCCATCGCGTCCCGTGACTCTTATGAAGTGATGAATGCGGACCGTGTGTTCCATCAGCGGATCTGGGAAATGGCCGGCAACCCCTCCCTGACCCGCATATTGGACCAACTCACCACTCCCGTATTCGCGTTCATGCGGAGCAATGCTCAAGCGGGCTCCCCCGAACCGATGTCCCACAATTCGCTGGTGCTGGCGATCCGGAGCCGGGATCAGGACAAGATCGCGGCAGCCGTCGCGCGGCACATTGAAGGTCCGATTTCAACTGCTCCCGATCTGCGCGCCCAGGAATCGCCGGTCCGGGCCGAATCCAACGTCACCCACTAGATCACTCCAGCAACTCTCACCCCAGGAGCCGCGGGCCTCATGCTCGCGGTTTCGCCTGGGTTGCCATTCCCATTCTTGGCGTCATCGGCGTCATTGTCCTTATCGTCCTTGTGCTTCTATCCCTGCCCCATCTCATCGCCGGCATTGGACTCCTGCGCTTCAGCCCCTGGGCCCGTATCCTGACCATCGTGATCTCCGCCCTCGAGTTGCTCAATGTCCCATTCGGCACCGCGCTTGGGGTTTACGGTCTGTGGGTCCTATTGTCGCCAGGAGGCGAACAGCTTTTCATCCGTCAACCGGCCGCGCTGTATCCACGTCATCCATGAGATTGCCTTGGATGCGCCACGACTTTCGCGGCCCTCGCCGAAGCAAGGCTGGGTGCGCCGGTCCGGGAGCCGTAATGCCTCAGTAGACGAACTTCAGCGCCAACTGCGCCTGCCGTGGTATGTTCGCCTGGCTGCTCACCACTCCGAACGTCGCAGTCCCGAACTGCATCCCCGCTACTCCGAACCGGCGATGATTCATCGAGTTGAAGAACTCGGCCCGGAACTGCACGTTGAATCGGCCCTCATGGCCGAACCGGTTGTTCTTGAACAGGCCGAAGTCCAGGTTGTTTGTGCCATCCCACCGCACATCCGGAAGTGTCCGTGGAGCCGTCCCGTAAGTGAACGGCGCCTGCTGGCTGAATACGGAGGTGTTGAACCACCTGTTCAACCGGTCCACCGGATTGCCGCTCAGAGCCGCGCTCTGCCCGTTGTTGTTGGGGCGGGAATTGCTGCTGTAGGATCCGTAAACCTAAAAAGAGCAGTTAACCTGAGTTATTGAGTTTCGCATAATACAGTGACAAACAAGTCAAAAAGAAAGGCCAGCGTGTCGCAGGAAGGAATAGGGCAGATTGCGCGTGTGACCGAGTCTCTGTAAGCCACGCCTGAATGCCTTGTTTGCCTCCTCCAACTGGTCCGGACACAAGTTCGCCATCTCCCTGCTCTTGATGTTGTTCCACACTTGCTCGGTGGGATTAAGATCCGGTGCATATCCGGGGAGCCATTCAATTTGTAGCCAGAGACGCTGGCTCTGCAGGAACGCTTTCATCGCCCGGCTGCGATGAGCAGGCAGATGATCCCAGATCAAGATCACCTTCCGGCCACCGACAAATCGCTTCAACTGTTTGAGGAAATCAATCAGCGAGTCGCTGTTGTAGCTGTCCGGTTTGGTACGGGAAAACAAGCGCGTCTTGGCGCCATCCCAGCGGAAACCCAGAGCCGCCGCCACCGACGTCTTGCTCCAATGGTTTCCCCGCGGTTTCAGGATCGGTGTTTTGCCGCGCGGCGCCCAACTGGTGCGGACCGACGGCTGCTGCGTGAATCCGGCTTCATCGTGGAAGAAGATCCAGGCTTGTTGGCGAGCAGCGTTTTTTTTACCTCCGGCCAGCGCACGTTCTTCCAATAGTTCACCTTTTCCTGACTCCGCTCCTTAGCTTGCCGCTCGGGTTTTTGCGGGCTCCACTGGATCGATCCCAGAATCTTCCACACATGACCCGGGTGATACTTTTGCCCGGTAATGCGCTCAATCACCACCGCCACTCGGGTCAGCGTCCAATGCTCGGCGCTGAACCCATGCGCCGCGGCGCCGCGCAGCAAGGCGGTTTCCAGTTGCTGAAGTTGCCGGGAGGACAAGCGCGGTTTACGCCCCGCTCGTCCTGCGCCTTTGAGTGCTCCGGCGCCGCCCTTCTTCCACAGTTGATACCAGCGGGAAACGCTCTGTCGGGAGACGTTGAGTTGGCGCGCGACCGATGCCAATACCGTCTGACCTTTAGCGAAAAGACGCGATGCCTGCTTGCGTCTCTTCTCTAACCAAGAGAAATCGCGAGGCTGAGGCAATGCCATATCCAATGATACAGCCAGGGAGGAGGTGTGTCACTATACAACGCGATATTCCGTCACTCTATTATGCGAAACTCAATAGCTTGGAGCATCGGCGAGCCGGGCCTCGTGTCCAAGGAGCCTGCCGCCCAAGAAATTTCGGAACGCAGCACTCAGTATCCACTTCCAGCGCTCCAATTCCGTCAACTGCTTCGCAGTAGTTTTGATTCTCTTGAGAAACCCGCTCACCTTGGTCAGAACCTCCTGAATCCGCTGCCCTTCGGCATGCGTGCTCGTGATCTCCAGGGTGGTCTGATTGGCATGCCTCGTCTGTCGTGCGATGCCGTGCAGCGCCAGGGGCCGCGACGTGATCGCTTCGGCGTGTTTGTCCGGAAGCCCCAGGCGCATGAAGATCGTCCACCAGTTGTAGACCAAGGCGATGACCCGCCCCATAATCTGACACCGTTGCCGATCTTTCGTTGTGAATCCTGCCCATCCCCACTGGTTCTTCAACTCGTCAAAGTTGTTCTCCGAATCGCCCCGGTCCCGATAGTGTTGCGCCACTGTTCGCACCTCATCCGGCAGCGAGGTGACCAGCACCGCGTACTCATATTTCACTCCCTGATGGGTGAGTTCCGGCAGGTCCAAACTGAGTTGCTTCTCGGCTTTTCGCTTTCTGCCCCTTCGACCTTTCCGGCCCTTCTTCGTGACCTTCTCCTCAACTGTCCCCTCCACTTGCCCTTCCACTGTTCCTTCCTCTGCTGACTGCTCCGGCACCGGACGCCGCAACACCACCACGCGCCGCTCCCGGCTCCACCCGCTCAACTGCAACACATCCTCGACCCCTTCCCACTTCTGCCCCGCATCCTTCCAACCTGTTCTATCGAAAAGCTTTCCGATCAACCTCTTCACATTCGTGCTCTGCTTGAGCTTGAACACAAATCCCAGTCCTCGCTCCTCGGCACCCTGCATCGCCTTCTCTGCACCCCAATGACTGTCCCCGCGCAGAAAGACCGGCCGCTGCTGCTTGCTCAGTCCATCGAGAAACTTCCACATCTCCGGTTGCGCATACGATGGCGCTGTCTGGTTTCCCGCTTGCACCTCCATATCCGCCACCATACGGACTCTCCCGATGAAGTAACTGTGATAGGCGTGCGACGGCCGTCCAGGCTTGGTTGGGTTATATCCCACCTTGGCATCCTCCTGGTGTCCGTACAACGGCTTCACGGTGGTGTCCACATCTAATACCCATGGCTCCTCCAGCAGCGGTTCGTAGGTCGCCTTCAAATGCTTCTTCATCCACTCCCCACTGGCTTCTTCCTCCAGCGCCTTCATTGCCCGCCGCACCGAGTCCTCGCTGGCCACTTTCGTCATCCCTAACAATCCTGGATTGACACCGTCACCGCGGATCGCATTGATGTGCGCATACCGCCAATGCCCTGCCAACACAGAGAGCACCAGCGTCCCCAGCACGTTTCGCTTCTCAGGCGCGTTACTGCTGCTGTAGCGCAACGGACAATCCTCGACCCACTTGTCGAACCGTCCGCTCGTCTTGAGAAATTCGATGAAGAACGGCATCAGTCCGAGACTGCTCACCGCAGCCTCCGTCGCCCACCTTACGTGAACCTTCCCGCCGAAAGTGTCCAAGCTGGTGCCCGCTTCCGCCTCCTGATTTGCTGCGATTTCCACTTCACCTGCTGGGTGAGTCAAATTGACTTCGGTTCCGTTGCTCATGTCGAACAATCATAACCACTTCGCTCGGCGCGAAGTCAGACAACTGCTCTTTTTAGGGTAAACATCGGTGACTGCGTTGAATGTGCCGGTAAGATTCGTCGGCGTTGCCACAGCCACCGGCGTCCCACTTTGGGCTGTATACACACCGGTCACCTGCCAGCCGGATACGACGCGGTCCGCGGGACCCAGATTGTTGAGCAGCCGCCGCCCTTTTCCGAACGGAACCTCGAGCGTGAAATTGAGCACCAGCCGTTGTGGCACGTCGGCCACGGCCAGCGAGCGGTCAAGACGCCGGTTATTCGGGTCCATGAACCCCATGCTGGTCCCCTGCGCGCCGCCTTCGAGCCAATCCGACCGGCTCTCGGTGTTTCCCATCGCTTTGCTGATGGTGTAGGCCATGCCAATAATAGAGGGGCCGAATCGCTTGTTGAATTGCATCTGGAACGAATGGTAATTTGAATGCCCCAGCGGTTGGCCTTCGACATACAGCGTCTGAAACTGCGGGAACGGCCTCAGCAATTGAGCCCGCTGCACCGTAGGCAGTGACAGCGGGCCACTGGCCACCACGCTGGCGAAGGGGTTCGGAACCAGCGTCTGTAGCGATGCCCCCTGGCTGAGGTACGTATCGGGAAGCTGGTTCATCTGGCTGGCCCAGTTTGCCGGTAACCCCACGCCCACACTCCCCGCGTACAGCGCCTCAATCACCATCTCCCTGCCAAGCGAGTGCTGGATGTCGAAGTTCCACTGCTGCATGTACCCGGCGTGAAAATCGCGCTGGTTGGCGGCGGCGTTTTGTCCGATCAGAGTATTCAACCCGGCGGCGTTCCCAGGGGGGTCGAGAATCCCCTTCGGGAACGGGTTGTCGAGTTTGTCATACGGCATGTTGCCACCGTCCAGGGAGGCCACCGCCTGCGTGCTGATTGCCCAAGCCGGAGCCCGCACGTCGCCAGTCACTTCTGTCGTCGCGGCGGGAATCCAGAACAGTCCGTATCCGCCGCGGATCACCGTGCTCGGAAACAACTGGTAGGCGAAGCCCAACCGCGGACCGAACTGCTTCTTGTACAGATCGTAGGGGGAGCGCTGGCTGCCGTCCGCGAAGCGAAACCCGCCCACCAGGTTTTGCCCCACCTGCCGGCTGATGGGTAACTGCGCCGTGGGGTCGAACCACATCTTGCGGTTGTAGCGCTCAGTGATGGGGAACTCCAGACCGTATTCCAAACCAACATTCAAGGTAAGCTTCCGCGTCACCTTCCAATCGTCCTGGATAAACGTGCCCAGATATCTCCGCTGGTTCGCCAGACGCTGGCTCTTCGCCACCGAAGCGCTTGCCATGTACCCCATCAGGAACGAGGCAAACGGGGTACCGCTCTCGACGTCCAGCCGTTGCGGATTCAGGGCGCTCATCTGGCTGCTGAACTGAAAGGCGGGTTCGAAGGAGTTCTGTTGGAACTGATTGAGTTGTTGCACCCGGTAGTCACCGCCGAATTTCACGCTGTGCGACCCGTGCACCCATGTCATGGAAGCCCGCTGCCCCCAACTGTTCAAATCCACCAGCGTCATACCGGCCGAGGCGGAACTGCCGACCGGCGTCAGGGCGCCGGAGAAGTTGAATGCCGGGAACGACTTGATCTGCGTCGCGTCCGCCAGCGACCGCGGGAAGCCCAACTTCGCAATGTCAAACCCCAACGCATAAGGGATACTCGGCGAGTCATAGCGGGCAAAGCCGCTGTGCAACTCCAGAATCAGCCCCGGATTCAACACCGCCGTGGCTGAGACCGTGGCGTGGTTGCGCGCATAGGTGGCCTGCCTGGTGAGGTTGACGCTGTACCCCAGCGGATCAATATTCGTCTGTGCCGCCCAGATTCGCGAGTATGTGCCGAACAGTTTCCACTTGTTGCTCAAATTATGATCCAGCTTGGTCACAATCTGGTGCTCGGTGTTCCCGCCGCCTCCCACGGTGGCGTAGTTGTTGACGTTGGTCACCGGGTTGCCCGCCGTATTCGGCATTGGAAACACCTGGGTCACGTTGCCGGCGACCCTACTGATGCGCGAGGCGGGGATGATGTTGCCCGCAAAGGCATCGCGAACGGAGTCGCCGTTGGGAAGTTGCCTCGTCGTCAGCGGATCGGCAATCACCACTGTCCTCCCCGCGGCGTTCAGAGTCTGCGAAAAGTTGCCCAGGCGTTGAAGCGGCACGGGCACCGAGGTGATGCTGGGCGAAGATTGCCGCAGCCGGAAATCTTCCCAATTGAAAAAGTAGAATGTCTTGTCCCTTTTGATCGGCCCCCCGATGGAAGCGCCAAACTGGTTCTGCTTGAAGGCGGGCAAGGCCACTCCGGCGCGATTATTAAAGAAATTATTCGCGTTCAGAACCTTGTTGCGCAAGAATTCATAAACGGAACCATGCAACTCGTTTGTCCCCGATTTGACGCTGAAATTCACTACAGCGCCGGCCGTCCGCCCATATTCCGCCGAGAACTTGTTCGTCTGTACCCGAAACTCCTGCGTGGAATCCACGGGCGGCACGAAGGACGGCGCGTTCATCTGGGCCAGATCGAGCGCGAGTCCCTCCACCATCACTACATTGGCGTTCGCCAGACCGCCATTGGAGGAGAAGTTTCCCCAGGACCCATTTTTGCCGCCGAATCCCCCTTGAATTCTTATTCCCGGCGAGAGCGCCAGCAAATCGAGCGGGTTGCGTCCATTCAAAGGCAATTCGCTAATCTGCTGACGGCTTACCACTGTGCCGATGGTGCTCGTGGCGGAGTCGAGGAGAACTGCCGCTGACTCCACGGTGATGCTTTCGCGGGTTTCGCCCAACTCCATCGTGAAATCGATTCGCCCCACCTGGTCCACCGCCAGGTTCAAGCCCTCCCTTTTCAACTGCTTGAACCCGGCGGCTTCGGCCGTTACCCGGTACCGGCCCGGAAGCAGCGCAGTGATCAGGTAATTGCCGGCTTCATTGGTGACCGATTCCCGGGCAACCCCGGTGTCCATGTTTGTCGCCGCCACTTTTGCGCCTGGCATTACCGAACCGCTGGCGTCAGTCACGGTACCCGTAAGTTGCGCGGTTTGGCTGAAAGCCGCCAAGGCGAATAGACAAAGAATTGCCGGCAGCCGGAACAAATCAACATGTAGCTTCATGGCGAGACCTCTCTGTTGGAACGGATAAATATTTGGGTAGTCTTGCGTACTGGGCGCAAACCGCGCACCGGGGCGGAGTACCTGCCCACTCTTCCGGCCAGCGCTTCAGCCATCAACACGCCCCGCATGATTCTTTTCCTTCCGGACGAATTGACGCTCACAAATCTATACCCGTGCCTATTGAAAGTCAACGGCATAGTTCCCAATTGCCGCGCGCCGTAGGAATATCGCGTTTCGAACTCGCTTTTGAGGCGGGGTACTTTGGCGGTGAATCGGCTAAGAAATAACCAGAGCGGGCAAAACCGTCACGGCCGGTCTTCACTGCACCCTCACCGCGCTGAAAGTCCCCTGTCCGCCGGGTCCCACTGTCGCCACCT
>JAIXKK010000145.1 GCA_026954325.1 Bryobacterales bacterium
GTGCATGAGGTCCAGTTCGTCCACCAGCCCGCCCTGCTTGAGCAGTTTCAGGGTGCGGTAGACCGTGACCCGGTTGAGCTTGGGGTCTTTCTCCTTGGCCAGTTGATAGAGCTGTTCGGCATCGAGGTGGACGCCCGAGCTGTCGATCAAGTCAAGGAGGATCTTACGCTGGCGCGTCAGGCGGACGCCTCTTTCACGCAACGAATCCTTGATGCCTGCCTGTGCCATGGAGCCTCCTTTAGAGGGTACCATTGCGGCCGCCTGTCCGACTATGTACATTCTGTCCCAAATTCGGACACCATTCGTCGCGAAAGAACACGCTGGGCGCGGCCTGTCTTTGGCGCTTGACGTGCCGACACAGACTCAGCCGCATGTCCACAGCTACCGTTACCATGGACAAAGTGAGAACTTCCCACACCAAAGCCCGCATCCTCATTGCCGACGACCAGATGGATGTGCTCGAAGCCCTGCGCTTCCTGCTGAAAGCGGAGGGCTACCAGATCGAGCCGGCCACCTCCCCGGCCGGGATACTGGCGGCTTTGGAGGCCCAGGAGTTCGATCTCGCGCTGATGGATCTGAACTATACCCGCGACACCACTTCGGGCCAGGAAGGGCTGGACCTGCTGCCGCGCATCCAGGCCATGGACGCCGCCTTGCCGGTGGTGGTGATGACGGCGTGGGGGAGCGTTGAGGTGGCGGTGGAGGCGATGCGGCGCGGGGCGCGGGACTTCATCCAGAAGCCCTGGGATAACACGCGCCTGACGGCCATCGTGCGGACTCAGATTGAGCTGAGCCAGGCGCTGCGCAAGAGCCGGCAACTGGAGGCGGAAAACCGCCTGTTGCGGGCGGAGGGCATGCCGGCGCTGATCGCCGAATCGCAGGCCATGCAGCCCGTGTTGCAGATCATCTCGCGAGTGGGGCCGTCGGACGCCAATATTCTGATCACGGGCGAGCCGGGCACGGGTAAGGAGGTGGCGGCGCGGACGCTGCACGCGGTATCGCAGCGGGCATCGCGGCCGATGGTGACGGTGAACGCCGGTGGCCTGGCGGAAGGGATCTTCGAGAGCGAGTTGTTCGGGCACGTGAAGGGCGCCTTCACGGACGCCAGGATGGACCGGGTGGGCCGGTTCGAACTGGCCGAGGGGGGAACGCTGTTTCTGGATGAGATCGCCAACGTGCCGATGAACCTGCAAACGAGGCTGCTGCGCGTGCTGGAGACGGGAGAGATGGAGAGGGTGGGCTCCTCGAGGACGAGGAAGGCGGATGTGCGGGTGTTTTCGGCGACCAACGCGCGGCTGCACGAGGAGGTGGCGGCGGGCCGTTTTCGCCAGGACCTGCTGTTCCGGTTGAACACCATCGAGATCCATCTTCCCCCGCTGCGCGAGCGGCGGGAGGACATTCCGGTTCTGGCCATGCATTTCCTCCGCCAGCACGCCCAGCGCTACCGCAAGCAGTTGACCGGTTTCGACGCCGCGGCGATGCAGGCCCTGCTGAGCAACCCGTGGCAGGGCAACGTGCGCGAGTTGAACCACGTGGTCGAGCGGGCCGTGCTCATGGCCGCGGAGAACGTCATCCGGCCGGTCGACCTCGCCCTCCGTTCCGGGCATGAAGGAGCCCCGCGGCTCGAAGACATGAGCCTCGAGGAGGTCGAATCCTTTCTCATCCGGAAGGCCCTGTCGCGCTATTCCGGCAACGTAAGCCACGCCGCCAAGGCGCTGGGGCTGAGCCGCTCGGCGTTATACCGCCGGTTGCAGCGCTACGGTTTGTGAAGATCCTCGATCCGGTGAGCAGGCGCCTGGCGCAGCACGAATACCGCGTGCTGTTGACCTCCCTCGCCTCGGGATTGCCCGCCGTCATCACCTCCCTGGCCATCCTCTGGTATGGCGATAGCTATCCCCCGAAGGTGCAGTGGACACTGACGGTGTTGATCGTGGGGTGCTGGTGGGGGTTCTCCGCGGGGGTCCGCGAGCGGGTGGCCTCGCCGCTGCGCACCTTGTCGAACCTGCTGGAGGCGATGCGCGAAGGCGACTACTCCATCCGGGCGCGGGGGGCGCGCGGGGAGGATGCGCTGGCCGAAGTGATGCGGCAGGTGAACGCCATGGGGGCCACCCTGCGCGCGCAGCGCCTGGGAGCCCTCGAAGCCACAACGCTGCTGCGGAAGGTGATGGAAGAGATCAACGTGGCCGTGTTTGCCTTCGATGCCGAGCACCGGCTGCGCCTCGTGAACCGGGCGGGCGTGCGTTTGCTGGCGCTGCCCGCGGAGCGGCTTCTCGGGCTCAGGGCCGGCGATCTGGGTCTGGACGATTGCCTCGAGGGCGAGGCCTCCCAGACGAGGCAGCGGACTTTCCCCGGAGGAGCGGGGCGATGGGCCATCAACCGGGCGAGTTTTCGCGAAGGAGGCCTGCCGCACCAGTTGCTCGTAGTCACCGACCTCACGCGCCCCCTGCGGGAAGAGGAGTTGCAGGCATGGCAGCGGATTGTGCGCGTGCTGGGACATGAACTCAACAACTCGCTGACGCCGATCAAGTCCATTGCCGGGTCGCTCGAAAGCATGGTTACCAAGGATGAACTGCCCGGGGACTGGCAGGAGGACATGAAGCGCGGGCTGGCCATCATCGCGTCGCGCTCGGAGGCGTTGAGCCGCTTCATGGGGGCCTATGCGCGCCTCGCCAAGCTCCCCCGCCCGCACTTTGCCACCGTCGAGGTGAAGCCGCTCATCCGCCGCGTGGCGGGCCTGGAGACGCGGATGCGGGTGGCGGTGGAAGAAGGCCCGCCCATGAGCGTGCAAGGAGACAGCGACCAATTGGAACAGTTGTTGATCAACCTGGTGCGCAACGCGGTAGACGCCGCCAGGGAAACGGGCGGACGGGTGCGCGTGCTTTGGAACCGTTTGCCGGGGAACCTCCAGGTGGTGGTGGAAGATGAGGGGCCGGGGCTGTCGAATACCGCGAACCTGTTCGTTCCGTTCTTTACCACGAAGCCGGGCGGTTCGGGGATCGGCCTGGTGTTGTCGCGGCAGATTGCGGAGGCGCATGGAGGGTCGCTGACGCTTCAGAACCGGGAGGGCGCGCGGGGGTGCCAGGCGAGGCTGCTGCTGCCGCTCTAGGCGGCTAGGAATTCGGCGGCGGTCAATATTCGACGCTGGTGACGCGCGTCGATTCCAGGCGCACCAGAAAGGGGCAGCCGTCGATGGTTCCTGCCATTTCGGAGGCGGACTCCCTGCTTAGTTCGAAGGTATTCGCTTTTCCCTGGAGCACTTTCTTGTAGAGTCGGAAGACATCGCGGGCGGCCTTTTCATCCTGCCAATCGGAGGCGTAGAGCAGGACGGACTTGGATCTGTCTTTCTTGTCCTCGAAGATGCGGAATTCGGCGCCGCGCCACTTGCGGGCAAGTTTGGCATCGGCTTCACCGCCGTATTGCCGGAACAGGATCTCGTGATCGAACTCGCCGGCCGTGCCTTCGACGACTCCGGTGTATCCCCTGGTGGAAGCTTTCGGAAGGGGAGGCTTCGTGGGTTGTACCTTGTCGAAGTATTTCTCGGGGTGAATGATCTGCTGGGAACTGAGCGGGGGATTCTTAAAGACCGCGAGGAAGCCTTCCTTGCCCAGTTTCTGGATCACGGCCTGCTGGAAGGTGAAGCCCTTGGTGTAGGGAAACAGCAGGGACTCGCGCAGGTAAAGGGGGACGGAATCGAAGACGGGGAAGGCGCCGGAAGAATTGCCGGCCATGCGGCTCATGACGTCGGCCATTTCTGGGGACTTGGTGAGGGAGCCACCCATGCGGGACATGATGTATTCGGACATGAGCCAGGTGGCCTGGCCTTCCATGACGGCCTGGCGGGCAAGGGAAGAATCGTCGCTCTTGCCCTTGAAGATGTACTTTTCGAGGTTGATCTGGGTGTCGGCGAGGGCATGGGCGAGTTCATGCACGAGGACGGGTTTCTGGGTGAGGGTGGCGTTGGTGTCGAGGACGAAGAGCTTCTTCTTGCGGTAGTCGTAGAAGGCGGCTGCCTGTTCGGTGAGCAGGTCGACGGTGGTTTTCCTGAGATCGAAGCTCTTCGGCACGAGTCCGAGTTTC
Organism: Bryobacterales bacterium; assembly: GCA_026954325.1. Lineage (GTDB taxonomy): Bacteria > Acidobacteriota > Terriglobia > Bryobacterales > Bryobacteraceae > CADEFT01. The sequence continues at coordinate 4,078 of JAIXKK010000145.1, forward strand.
TTGAGGGAAAGCTCTTCGGCGTGGAGTTCCTCGGGCTTCACGATTTCCTTCATGCGGTCTTCGAGGAACTGTTTGAGGCCGTCTTTGGTGATGGTGTCCGAGTCGACTTTTTTCGGGGCCTTCCAGCCGGTGAATTTGGCGAGTTCGGCGAGAATCTCGTCCATTTCCTGGAAGAGTTCGGGTTTGGCGGTCTGCTCCTGCGCGGATGCGGAGGCAAGCCAGAGAAGGAGCGCGATCAGGATGGGGGTCAGGCGAGGCAAACATCCTCCTGTTGATGGACCCAGGTTTGGAATGCGGGCATGGCGAAACGGAAAGCGATGCCCCCGGCGAGGCAGAGGATGCCGGCGGCGAAGACCACCGGACGGGGGCCGAAACGCTCGGCGAGGAAGCCCGCGGCGAGACTGCCGATGGGCAGAAGCCCGGTGACGAACATGGTGTAGAGGGCCATCACGCGGCCCCGGAACTCGTCGGGGATGGTGGTCTGGATGAGGGAGTTGCCGCTGGCGTTCTGGCGCATGATGCTGAATCCGATGCACATCATCAGGAACATCGAAAGGGAGAACCAGGGCGAGAGCCCGAAGGCGGCGAGGGAAGCGCCCATGAGGAGAGAACTCGAGAGGATGATGCCCGGCAACTGGCGGATGCCCTTGTGCCGCGCCAGACGAACCACTCCGATGACGGCTCCGATGCCCATGGCTCCAAGAAGAAATCCCAAACCGGCGGATCCTTTCCGGAAGATATCATCGGCAAAAAACGGCCCGAGCGCGAGTATGGGGGCGTAGCCGATGTTGAGCAGGCCGCTCATGACCAGCAGCAGGCGCAGTTCGCGGCTTCGCCAGGCGTAGCGGAAGCCTTCGGCAAGGCTGCCGGATCCGGCTTTGCCGGGCGGATTGTTGACGTTGGGCAGGCGCATGGAGGCGACGCAGGCGAGCATGGCGAGAAAACTGGTGGCGTTGATGAGAAAACACACGGTTTCACCGAAGGCGGCGACGACGAGGCCCGCGAGGGAGGGGCCGATGATGCGGGAGAGGTTGAATACGGCCGAGTTGAGGGAGATGGCGCTGATGAGATCCTGCCGGCCGACCATTTGGATGAATAAGGTTTGGCGTCCCGGGATGTCGAAGGCGCTGATGACGCCCACAACGGCGGCGAGGGCAATGACGTGGTAGGCGGTGACCCGGCCGGACCATGTGAGGACGGCCAGGATCAGGGCCTGGAGAAGAGCCAGCAATTGCGTGGTGAAAACGATCCATTTGCGCGAGAACCGGTCGGCGGCCATACCGCCCAGAGGTCCCAGAAGGAGGACGGGGATATAGGTGGCGAAGAGCGTGATGCCGAGGATGGATTCGGAGTGTGTGAGGCGGTAGACAAGCCAGCTTTGGGCGACGGACTGCATCCAGGTTCCGATTAAGGAGACGGATTGTCCGGCGGTGTAGAGACGGAAATCGCGGTGGCGGAGGGCACGGAAAGAGTCCTGCAACCCCGATAGACCCACACTGCCGGCGCTGTTGGTTTCGACCTTCAAAGCCCTTGCTTCCAGGATAAACCGTGACGGGTTACAATATGGGATTGGATTCATCGGGAAGAGGGGAATTATCACCTTGGCAGACGAAAAAGCAACCAGCGGGAAGATTTACAGCGCGGAGTACATCGGCAGCGGCACGTTTATTATCAGCAAGCCGCCGAGGAAGAAGAAGAAGATCCAGCAGAGCCGCGTGAGGAACCCGCGCCGGGGAAGCAGGAAGTAGCCGGTTGAGTCCTCCGGGCGATCCGGCTCGAGTGGTAGGACGGACGGGGGTTCTGGCGGGACCGGCAGGGGGTTGGAAAAGCGGGGTGTTTTCGGTGGGACCGGATCTGCCCTCGGACAACCCCACATTAACCGGCCGCCGTTTGGTTTCCCGCCTGTTCGTTTTTCAACTCATTCTAAACATTCGAGATAAAATTCTCGTTCCGGTGTCACCATGAAAATTACCGCCCTTCATCTGCATCCCATCGCGGTGGCGGATCCGCCGTTGCGCAGTTCCTACGGGTTGCATGCGCCCTACGCCATCCGGACTATCGTGGAGATCGAGACCGACGAAGGAATTCGTGGGATAGCGGAGACTTACGGCGGTGAGCAGCCGCTCAGCGCGCTACGGGCGGCGGAGCCGAAGCTGATCGGGCGGGATGTTTTTCAGTTAACGCGGCTGTGGATGGAGTTCGAGGCGCTGGCGGCGGAGGGAGACCGGAGCCAGACATGGATGGTCCCGGGAGAAAATCCCATGGACCAGCATGCGCGGACGTTTGCCGCCATCGAGTTTGCCTGTCTGGATGCCATCGGGAAAGCTCTGAACCAGCCGGTATGCGATCTGCTGGGCGGGCGGGCGCGCGACGAGGTTGCCTTTTCCGCCTACCTGTTCTACAAGCACGCGGGCGGCGGCGGATTGGGGGACGATGAGCGGGAGGACGAATACGGGGAGGGTCTGACTCCCGAGGCGATGGTGCGGCAGGCGAAGGATTTCATCGCCAGGTACGGCTTCCGGGAGATCAAGTTGAAGGGCGGCGTGCTCGACCCCGAAGTGGAGATTGAGACGATCCGGGCGCTGCGGCGGGAGTTTGGGCCGGCGGCGCCGCTGCGGATTGATCCAAACTGCGCCTGGAGCGTCGATACATCCGTGAAGGTGGGCGAGGCGCTGGCGGAGGAGCTTTCCAACGGCGGTTATCTCGAGGACCCGTGCGCGACGATTGAGGGGATGGGCGAGGTGCGCCGGCGGCTGCTGGCGCGGGGAATTGACACCCCGCAGGCGAGCAATGTCGCGGTGACGGCCTTTCAGCACATTCCGGTGGCGCGGAAGCACGATGCGGTGCAGATTGTGTTGTCCGATCCCCACTATTGGGGTGGAATGCGGGCGCAACAGCAATTGGACCACTTCTGCCACGTGTTCGGGATGGGGGTGTCGATGCATTCGAACAACCACCTGGGGGTGAGCCTGATGGCCATGACGCACGCCGCGGCGGCATGTCCGCATCTGACGTACGCCTGCGATACTCACTATCCGTGGCAGACGGCGCGCGACGAGGTGGTGGCCGGAGGACGCATCCCGTTTGTGAACGGATGCGTGCGGATTCCTTCGAAGCCGGGGTTAGGCGTGGAATTGGATTACGACCAGTTGGCGCGGCTGAAGGAGCGCTACGAGGCGCTGCCGTACCGCAAGCGGGATGATGAGGCGGAGATGCGGAAGCGGGTGGACGCGAACTGGAAGCGGGTTCTGCCGCGGTGGTAGCGTAGCCCCAGGAGGGACCGGGGCGGCGGTGTCGCGGCTTATAATCTGACCGCGCCTTACCGCACGGAACACCGCCGCGCGGCATTCTTCCATGGGAAAATAACAATCCTCCGGAGCCGGCCTGGCATCCCGCCCCTCTCACACCAGCCGCTGCCTCCCCATCCCCCCGCCGCCGGATTCCCAGTTTTCCCAGAAATTGCCCCGCTTTCCGAACGTATTCCCCCGATTGTCGCGAACTCGGACCCATCACCGGCGTCAGACTCCCCTCATGAAAATACGCATGGTGCGCCGCCGTCGCCGCCGACTTCCCCCACTGCCGCGTGCAATTCAACGCCACCCGCCGCGGCGGCCGCTCGATCAACCGCTCCAGCGCCCCGTCCGCGGAAATCCGAGCGCCTCCCGGGCGAACAGCGCCGCATTCACCGCCCACCTAACGCGCGTTCCCTGCTCGGCTTCTTCCAAGGCAGCCGGCGCCGCCGGCCGCACCTCCGGCCGTCGCTCGAGCGTCGCCGGCAGCGCCCCCCTCCTCGCTCTCCTGTCCCCGCATCACCGGCCCGCTCCAGTCAATCCCCAGCCCGTCCGTTCAACGGCTGGGTTACCCTTTGTGAATAGAGTTCCATGTAATGAAACGGATACCATTCCTCGTCTTTCTACTTGCCATGACTGCCGCCGCGCAAGAACCGACCATCGCCATTGTGGGCTTGAGGCATTCCCATGTTTGGGGACATTTCGGCACGATGCTGGCCGGCAAGCCGGCACGGCTGGTGGGCATTGCGGAAACGATTCCCGGCGTGATTGCGGAGGCCAAGCGCCGGGGCGCGCCGGATTCGCTGTTCTACACGGACTTCGTGAAGATGCTGGACGAGCGCAAGCCGGCGATGGTATGGGCCTTCGTGGAAAACAACCGGCATCTGGAAGTGGCGCAGGCATGCGCCCAACGGAAGATTCACGTAATTTTCGAAAAGCCGCTGGCGGCGAGTCTCGCCGATGCGATGCGGATTCGCCGGCTCGCGCTGCAACACGGCATTTACGTGATGACGAACTATCAGATGGCGTGGTGGGGCTCCAATTACGCCGCAAAGGAGGTTGCCGATTCGGGCGCGCTGGGGCAGGTGTGGCGGGTGCGCGGCATTGTGGGGCACGGCGGTCCGGGCGGCGGGCAGGGAGGACTGGGGAAGACGTTTTTCGACTGGCTGACGGACCCCGAGAAGAACGGCGCCGGCGCGCTGATGGACTTCGGCTGTTACAACGCGCTGTGGAGCCTGTGGTACCTGGGCAAGCCCCTGAGCGTGTACGCGGCCACGAATCAACTGAGGCCCGGCGAGTTCCCGAAGGTGGAAGACACATCGGCAATGATCCTGCGCTACAAGAACGGCGTGGGGATTTTTGAGGGAAGCTGGGATCTGCCGCGCGGCTTCCAGGACTTGGAGGTGTTCGGGCGCGAGGGCAGCGTGACCATGGTGAACGGCAAGGTGGAGGTGCGCAAGGGGAAGGGACCGGCGGAAGAAGCGGCCATCGCGCCGCTGCCGGCGGAGCGCTCCGCGCCCGTTGCCTACATGGCGCACTGCATCCGGATTCACCGCCCGCCCGAGGGACTGGTGGCGATGGACATCAACGTGGACGTGGTGGAGATTATCGAGGCCGCGAAGCGCTCGGTCAAGGAAGGCAAGGCGATTTCGCTGCCGCAATAGGGGGAGGAGACCACGCTTGTCCTTTGGCGCGCGAGCCTGGGTGACGGTGGGCCTGCTGTGGGTGGCCGGGATGTTGAACTATCTCGACCGGCAGGTGATTTTTTCCGTAATTCCGTTGATCCGGCGCGATGTGCCGCTTACCGATGTGGAAGTGGGCCTGCTGGGAACGCTGTTTTTCTGGGTGTACGCGGTGTGCAGTCCCGTGGCGGGCTTTCTGGCGGACCGGTTCGGACGGAAGCGAGTCATCGTGTTCAGCCTTTGCGTGTGGTCGGGGGTGACGTGGCTTACGGGACATGCGCGGACGCGCGAGGAGCTGCTGGCGGCGCGGGCGTTGATGGGGATCAGCGAGGCCTGCTACCTGCCGGCGGCATTGGCGCTGATTGCGGCCTATCATTCAGGGAGCACGCGATCGAAAGCGACAGGGCTCAATTTCAGCGGCATCTACACGGGTATCGTGATCGGCGGCGTGGGCGGCGGATGGATGGGGGAGCACTACGGGTGGCGGTTCGTCTTCACGCTGCTTGGCGTGGTGGGCGTGGCGTACAGCGCGGTGCTGTTTTTCGCGCTGCGGGAGCCTGCCGGAGCGCGCGAGAACGGGAACGGGATTCCCTTTTGGAAGGCGGCGCGGCACGTGTGGACGCTCGCCGGGTTCCCGGTGCTGCTGGCTGTATTCGCCGCGGCGTCGGTAGGCAATGCGATCGTCTACACGTGGCTGCCGCTCTACCTTTATGAGAGATTCGGAATGACGCTGGCTGAAGCGGGGTTCGCCGCGACGTTCTGGGTGCAGGGGGCGAGTTTTGCCGGGATCCTGGCGGGCGGTTGGCTGGCGGACCGGTGGGCGCGCACGAGCGGCCGCGGACGCGCGCGGACACAGGCGCTGGGGATGTTGGCCGCCGCTCCGTTCCTGTTCCTGACGGGAGCAACGAGCCTGGCGCCGCTCCTGGTGGCGGGGTTGGTTGTGTTCGGAGTGGGCCGGGGGATGTTCGACAGCAACGCGATGCCGGTGCTGTGCCAACTGGCGAAGCCTGAACTGCGGGCGACGGGGTACGGGATTCTCAACATGGCGGGCACGGTGACCAGCGGCATCACCGCGTTGGCGGCGGGGGCGATGAAGTCGCGGATCGGGATTGGCGGGTCGCTCGAGGTTGCGGCGGTAATTTTACTGGTTTCGGCGGTGTTTTTGTGGCGGATGGAGGTGGGGGGCACGGAGGAGTGAGGCTTTCACTACACTGACGCACGGATGCCGAACGTCTCCATTTATATTGGCGACAGCCATTGTTTTCTTCCCCGCGGCTCCCTTCTTCCTGTTCATGCACGGCAAAGACACTGTCATCCCGAAGGGTACGGAGATCACTGCCTACGTCAATGGGGAGATCACGTTGGAGCGCCTTCATTTCGAGGGCAGGTAGCAAATCGAGGGCGAATTCCCGTTCCGCGAACGGAAAGATTAATGCGTGATACAAGATCGACGGTTTGGGGGCGGTACGAGTCTCAGGATGAGCTTCCGCGGCTGAAAGGGTGGCGCTGCGAACCTGCGTTCGTCACCGTTGAGTTCGATGGAGACCTCTACAGCGCCTGTTTCGGACTGCTGACGCAGAGCCGCCGCAAAAACCGGATTGGCATGAACGAAGAGGAGCGTCGAGAATACGAGTGCTTGGCCGGAAAGCGCTCCCATAACGGGTCTGTACCTCCGAATGTCTATGGTGAGATCGAACCTTGAAGTGCCGGCGTGCCTTAGCGACAGCCCATTCATCGCAGCCCCCCTGTTTTGAAGCAAGTCAACGCCTTCCTTGGCGATGATTGCAACCATCACAAGCGCTGCAACAGGATCGGCCCACCCGTTGGTTTTAGGATACTGAACTGGTCGCTCACGAGCGTTCACATTCCCATGTATGACCACCGCCTTGCTATGCTGAACTCGTAGTGGCCCGATGGCGAAATCGGCAGACGCAACGGACTTGTCGATTGAGCACCAGTGGAGCGATCTGCTGGCGAATGTTGTCAAACTCGGCGAACGCTTAACAGATCACGCTGATGCCAACGCCGAACCAAGCCCGGTGACGGGAAGGTGTAGAGACTAGACGGCAACCATCTCCCGGAGATGAAGGCATAGTCCAGACCACGAACAGCGGATTAGCTGGCGGCGAAAGCCGAAGTGGGAAGAAAATCCGTTTCACCGCAAGGTGAGTGTCGGTTCAAGTCCGACTCGGGCCACCACTACCCCACAGCAATTTGCGGCTGCTGTGATGAAAACGGCGCTTGTTAAAATGCTGGGACATAAAATGCTGGGACACTGGCGCGCGTGTCCGAGTGACCGGGAAGGCGCATTCCTGATAGTATTCTCCAACCGCATGAAGAAACTATTGATGCTGTCCGCGCTATATATCGCGCTGGGGTTGGCCCAACGCCCGCCCGCGTACCCGCTGATCACGCACGACCCTTACTTCAGCATCTGGTCCACGACTGATGAGTTGAACGGCGGCCCCACGCGACATTGGACTGGCGCGCCGCGGGAAACCGGCTCGTTGATCCGCATTGACGGCGCCACCTGCCGGCTCATGGGAAGTGACCTGCCGCGGCGGCTGGTGGAACGAACCGAGCCGCTGCGGCAGGTTTCGGCCCAGGTGCTGTGATCTGCGCATCGACTGGGGATATCCGTACGTCACGGCGCCGCCGGTTCTGGAGTCTCGCAGGTTGCGGCGGAGAGAGAGGAGACAAGAGCGGCTTTTGTCGCCAGCGGCGGGCTGCCCGCATCGGACGCATTGGATCCGGAGGCGCCCTCCCGCTTCCGGGTTCCGGCGCTTGCCTATGCATTCGACCTCGGCGAGGTGACCGCGGCGCCGGCAAGCCGGACGCTGATTGTCGCCTATGACGATGTGTACTCCATCGAATGCTTCCAGCGGCGGCTGCGGCCGTATTGGCGGCGCAAGGGCGCGACGGCGGAGGACATGTTGCGCGCCGCGCTGCGCGATGAGGCTTCGCTCACCGAACGGTGCGCGCGATTTGGCAAGGAACTGATGACGGACTTGCGCCAAGCCGGGGGAGCGGACTATGACGCTGGCCTACCGCCAGGCAATCGCGGCGCACAAACTGGTGGCCGATATCGACGGAACCCCTCATCTTTTCCAAGGAGAATTTCAGCAACGGGTGCATCGGCGCCGTGGACGTCACCTATCCGAGCGCGCCCTGTTTCTGCTGATGAATCCGGAATTGCTGAAAGGCATGATCCGGCCGGTTCTGGACTATGCAAGCCTGGAGCGCTGGCGTTTTCCGTTCGCGCCACACGACCTCGGCACGTATCCGCAAGCGGACGGGCAGGTCTACGGAGGCGGGGAGCGCAACGAAGACCGGCAGATGCCCGTGGAGGAATCCGGCAACATGCTGATTCTGACCGCGGATGTGGACGAAGTGGCTTGGGCAAAAGGAATAGGATGAGCCGTCTTGTGACTTCGTGTTCCACTGGCGACAGGGATTCCACAAAATCGGCTATTCTGTGGGCGGACAAAGATTGTGTGGACGGGCTTCTACGAATTGCTGCCGCCGGAAGGCGGTAAGATCCTGCTGGTCCTGTTCCTGTCGTTCCTTACCGGCTTGGAGCGGGAAGAACACCGGGTCGAGAAGCCGCGATCTTTCTTTGGCGGGGTGCGGACATTCCCGCTCATCGGGCTTATCGGATACACCGTGGCTCTTCTCTCCGCGGGCCAGGCGATTCCCGTAGCCGTGGGGCTGGCAATTGTCGCGGCCTTCCTCCTGATGTCCTACCGGAACAAACTGGCCACGGGACGGCCGGGCATTACGTCAGAGATGTCCGCCCTCGCCACCTACCTGGTGGGAGCGTTGGTGTATCGCGAGCAATTGTGGATCGCCACCACGCTGACCGTCGCCAGCGTGTTGCTGCTGGAGTTGAAGGCGGCGCTCCAGGGTTTGACCAGGCGCATCCCCGGGGAAGAGATTCTCACGTTCACCAAGTTTCTGCTTCTCACTGCGGTCATCTTGCCGGTGCTGCCCAATCAGGCATTCGGCCCGTTCGAGATCAACCCGTACAAGTCGTGGCTGGTGGTGGTGGCGGTCAGTTCCGTATCCTATGCGAGCTACCTGATTCAGAAGCTGGCCAAACAGCAGGGCGGCGTCATCCTGGCGTCGCTGCTGGGCGGGGCCTATTCTTCGATGGTGACCACTATCGTGATGGCCAAGCGCGCGGCGCGTGAAGAGCGCCCCCACCTGTTTGCCGGGGGAATCCTCATCGCTTCCGGCGTCATGTATCTGCGCCTGGCGGGATTGGTGACCTTGTTCAACCGGCAACTGATCACGAGTCTGGGAGGGCCGTTCCTGGCGCTGGCGGCGATTGGTGTGCTGGGAGGCTGGATATGGACGCGGCTTCCCGATCTCAAATCCGGTGTTGTGGCAAGAGAGTTCACTCCGAAAAACCCTCTCGAACTGGGCGCGGCGTTTCTATTCAGCATGCTGTTCCTTGCGATGCTCATCGCCACTCATCTGGTGGTGACCTATTTTGGGAAGACAGGGGTGTATCTTCTTGCCGGGTTGATGGGCATGACGGACGTGGACCCGTTCATCATGGGGATAACCGAATCGGCGGGCCGCGGCACGAGCCTGGGTGTAGCCTCCACAGCCATTCTTATCGCCGCCGCAAGCAACAACGTGATGAAGGGGGTCTATGCGTTCATGCTGTGCGATCGCAAGACGGGCGTGCAGAGCATTGCGCTGCTCGCCGCGCTGGCAGTGGCGGGCCTCGCCCCCTTGCTGTGGTTGGCGAGATGAATCAGCGGCTGACCTTCAGCACCCACGCGGGTTGCCGCATCAGGTCTTCCGGCATTTCCGGCAGTTCCACGGAAACGCCGCCTTTCGCCGTCTTGAACTTCAGCGCGGCCGGCGACCCGAGCAGCGTCACGGACTTCACTCCGGCGACGTTCTTCACATGGAAACTCCGTCCCGGCCAGCGGGGCAGGATGGCATAGACGTTGTTCCCCTTGGAGGTAAAGAAAGCCTCGATGCCCGCCTTGCCGGGCGCTGGTCTAGCGGCCAGTTTCGTAACGTCGTAGGAAGACTCGAATTCCTGGTTGTAATCGACCTTGGGCGCCTCGCCTTCGCTCCACTGCCGCGTCTCTTTCCACGGGCGTGTGCCATAGATGGCCTCGCCGTTCACCTTCAGCCAGTCGCCGATTTGAATCAGGCGTTCTTCCATGACGACGGGGATTGTGCCGTCGGCCGCCGGGCCAATGTCGAGCAACAGGTTTCCGCCGCGGCTCACCAGGTCCACCAGCATGATCACCAGTTCGCGGCCGCTGTGGTAGTGCTCCAGCCTTTCGACGCGGTTGTAGCCGTAGCTGAAACCCATGCCGCGGCTCTCTTCCCAAGGGTGATCCATGCCGCTCATGCCGGGCGTGTATTCGGTGGTCCAGTAGCCGCCGTGCTTGTGCCGGCAGTCCTTTCCCCAGCGATCATTGATCACCACGTCGTCCTTCACCGGCGACTCATTGAAGAGCCAGGCGAGCAGTTCCGGGCTGTGCCATTCCGAAGAAGGCAGGTCCCATTCGCCGTCGCTGAAGATGATGGAAGGCTTGTAGTGCGTGACCAGGTCTTTGAACTGCGGCGTCATGTGCTCGCGAATATAGCGCTGTTTGTCGGAAAGCCAAAGCGGGTTGAACCACTCATAGAGCGAATAGTAGTAGCCCATGCGCAGTCCTTTGCGGCGGACCGATTCGCTGAGGTCGCCCAGAAGGTCGCGTTTGGGTCCCGTCTCCACCGCATTCCACGGGCGGCCCCAGGTGGCGGAGGCCTCTTTGCTCGGCCAGAGGGCAAAGCCTTCGTGGTGCTTCGAGGTCAACGCAACGTACTTTGCGCCCGAGCGAGCGAATACATCGGCCCAATGGTCCGGATCGAACAACTCCGCGCGGAATTGCGCGGCGAAGTCCTGATAGGGATAACCGGCGCCGTACATCTTCTGATGAAACGCCCATGTGCCGGTTTGAATGGCGTTCGCCTTGGGATCCTCTTTGCCGCGCATCATGGCATTCCAATACCACTCGGCGTATGCGAGTTTGCCGGGGATCACCGGCGCGTACGCCGGCACGGAATAGACGCCCCAGTGGATGAAAATGCCGAACTTGGCATCTGTAAACCAGGCGGGCGTGGGGCGGCTGTCGATGGAGTCCCACGTCGGCTGATATTTCTGGGCCGGAAGGCTGAGCGCCGCCAGCGCAAACAGGGCGAGGAGTTGCTTCATGGGCATGATGCTGTTCTGAAGTTCATCATAACCGTCTCTGCGGCAGTTCACCGCCCGAGCGTCTTTGCCAGATACTCGACAATCACATTCACCTCGGCATCAGATGCCTGCGCGCCGCGCGCCACCATGTTCTGCACCACCGTCCTCCATTCCTGAGCATTCATACGCTGGCTGGTCACCACTTCGAGGGAATGGCAGCCCATGCCGCAGGTCTTGTTCACCAGGTCCTTGGCGCCTCCAGGGGGCAGCGTCACAGGGGCATATGCGCCGACTTGCGGCATGCCTCGCCGGGCGGCGGCGGCCGCGGCCACGGCTTTCGACACCGAAACAGGAAGCGGCTTGCGAGGAACGTCCGGCAGGGCAAAGGCCACCAGCGTGTTGCTGGTGCCCCCGCCGAGAAAGCCGCCTCCTCCCGCCGCCATCAACGCCACGTACTGCCGGCCGTCGCGGCCCATGTAGGTGAGGGGGCTCGTGTGGCCGCTGGCCTCGAGCTTCGTCTCCCAGAGCAGTTTGCCTGTCTTCGATGCAAAGGCGTGGAAGCGGGAATCATTCGTTGCTGCGATGAAGACCACGCCGCCCGCGGTGGCGATGCTCCCACCGAGGCTCAGTGTGCCGGTATCGTGGACGCCGATCGCCTCGAGAGCGTCGATCCTTCCGAGTGGGGACCGCCAGGCGATGTCGCCCGTGGCGAGGTTTACCGCAACCATCTCTCCGAACGGCGGATTCTGGCAGGGAATATGGGTCTCGCGATTCCAGAAGCGCGCATAAGGACCGTAGGCCGAAGTGCGCACGTACCCGTCGCCGCGCTTTTCCATGTGTCCCCACTGGGCCACGTTCATCACGTTCACGAACAACATCCCCAGTTCCGGATCCACGGACACTCCGCCCCAGTTTCCGCCGCCGAGGGTGCTGGGAAAGAAAAGCGCATTGCCCTCGAACGGGAGCGGCGTGTAGGGTTCGCTAATCTTCATGTGATTTGTTTCAAACAATTCCTTGCAAAATCGTGCATGCTCGGGCGAGCGGTCGTACATCTCTTCGATACGGAACGTGTTCTTCCCGATCGACGGCGGCTTCACGGGAAACGGCTGGGTCTTCGAGGTGACTTCACCCGGAATCGACGTTTGTGGAACCTTGCGTTCTTCCATCCCGTACACGGGCTCTCCCGTAACCCGATCAAAGACAAACAGCAGGCCCATCTTGGTGATCTGCGCCACTGCCGGAATGACTCGCCCGCCGCGGCGGATATCAAACAACGCGGGCGGCGCCGCAAGGTCATAGTCCCAGATGTCGTGATGCACCAGTTGCTGATGCCATTTCTTCGCGCCGGTCCGCGCGTCCAGGGCGACCAGCGAGTTCCCGTAAAGGTTATCGCCCACGCGGTCAGCCCCATAGAAATCAGAGGTGGGCGAACCAAGCGGGGCGTAGACAATCCCGCGCTTGACATCCACCGTGAAGAAGCCCCAGACGTTGGTTCCGGAGCGGTTCTTCCAGGCGTCTTTGGGCCACGTATCCGCACCCGGTTCGCCCGGATGCGGCACGGTGTGGAAGGTCCAGAGCAGTTTCCCGGTTTTCGCATCCCAGCCGCGAATATCGCCATACGTCCCTGCCGAGGGAGCGCCTTCGCCGTTGCTGCTTCCCGTGATGACGACATCGCCAAACACGGCCGGCGGTGATTGGAGGGCGTAGCGGCCGTCCTTCAAACCGTCCAGGACGCCCTTCTTCAAGTCCACGCGGCCCTCGTCCCCGAATCCGGGCGCCGGCTTGCCGGTGGTGACATCCAGCGCTAGCAGCATGGGGCCGTTGCCCGCAAACACGCGCGGGTGCAGCCCCTTGGCGCCCGGCCAGTAGGCCAGGCCGCGCAAAGCCATCGGCGAGGCGTCGTATTTCCACAGGAGTTCGCCGGTCTCCGGTACCAGCGCGTAGACTCCGTCGGGCGCGGTGAAATACATCACGCCGCCGATCAGAATGGGGACGGCTTCCGATCCGGGTTTGCCCGTACGGAACGTCCAGGCCGGCTTCAGGCGTTCGACGTTGCCGGAATGGATCTGGCGCAAAGGGGAATAGCGCATGGCGCCGGGATCGTTTCCAAAGGACGGCCATTCGGACTGGGCGAACAGTGCCACCGAGCATAGAATGAGAGCAAGAGATCGAATCACCCCACTACTCTAACTCTCCCAGGGCATCTCGGCCATAATCTACCCATGGATGGTCGTAGAGTTCCTTGTTTGACCCTGCTTGCCCTGATTGCGCCGGCCGCCCCCGCGCAACCGCCGCCCGGCACAGTGGCGCGCTATCGCCTTGCCGGCGTCACCGTCCCGCGCGCCTCGCTGGTGACCGCGTTCACTCTTTCCTTGGGGCCGCGTGAGGGGGAACGGCAATGGGTATCTTTAGCAGCCACCAAGGCGAACGGCGAAGAATTCCGCGTGTGGCTGCTGAGCACGGGCGAGGCTTCGCGCGCCGGCGCGGACCGTTATCTGTTTCAAGAGGGGCGCGATGGCAAGCCCCGGGAATATCGCAATGCGCTGAGCGGCCGCGCCGTGCTTCCTTCGCAAGGCGATTGGGAGATGCTGCCCACACCGGCGATCAGCTTTTCCGGGGAGGTCCACTACCTGGGCCATCGCTACAGCCGCGAGTCGATTGAACAGCGCACGCCCGAACCGCCGCCCGCGGCGGACGTGGTGATGCTCCGGCCCGGCCTGCTGATGGGTCCCGCCAGCAACACCAGGCAGAAGGACGAAACACGCCGCTATGACGGCTCTGACTACGAACTGGTCCGGCTCACTCGCGAGGATTACCGCCGCATGCGGGACGCCGGAATCACCTGCGTCCGCGTGGACGCGGAACAGGCGCCCTGGGCGGACGAACTCGGGCTCTACTATTGGGGCGCGGGCAATCGCCTGCCGTTCCCGGAATCGCTCTATCGCAGCCAATACCTCGGACCCGCGCTCTTCCTCGATGAGCCGGCCGTGGGAACGCGCGATCACGCGGTGCGGCCGCGTTTCGCCAGGGACGAAGCGTTTCGCAAGTCGATTACGCCGAAGGGTATGTTGGAAGAATTCCGCAAGTACTATGAGCACGCGCTGCGCGAGGGAGTTCCCCGCTCACTGATCAAAGGTCTGCGCGCGCGGCCGGATGTGGACTTGGGCGATCTCGATTTTCCGCAAACGAACCTCTACACCTGGGAAACGATGGTCAGCACCGCGGCCTATCAGCTTTCGCGCGATCCGCGCGTGCCCGATGCGATGGTCTTCGAACCGCCCGGCCGCATCGGCACGCGCCGCACGCTTCCCGAAATGGATATGACTTACGGCGTTCAACTGCCGCCCGACGATCCGAAGGCGCTCGCGGACATCATCTTCGGCTTCCTTCGCGGGGCCGCGCGGCTCACGGGGAAGCAGTGGGGTATGAGCATCTATGGAGCCTTCGAGCGCGCCGACGCGCCCTGGTGGCTGACGCACGCATATGATATGGGCGCTACGCGATTCTTCTTCTGGGATAACTATCAACTCGCCTGCGTGCCGTTTGGCGAGGTTCTCACGCTCTCCCGTCATCTGAGCGACTACGCGCGCGCGCATCCCCGTCCGGATCCCGGCCGGCCGCGGATGGCGGCGCGGACAGTCATCCTGCTGCCTCCGGGCTACGATCTGGGGCACGTGCAGACCGGCAAAGGAAACATGTGGGGCGTGGGCGAACTCAACCTGGAACGGAAAAACGCCTACGGCATTTCGTATCGCACGGTGATGGCAAACTTCTTCACGGAAATCGAACGCTGTTTCAAACTCGGCGTTCCTTACGACCTGTTGTGGGATCTGCCCGGCGCGCCGGCCACCGGCTACCGCGAAATCGTCCGGATTCGAGAGGATGGAAAAGTGGAGGTGCGAGAGGCTGAGAACGTGACGGTTCTCGATCACGCAAGAACTCCGCCGGGAATCAGCGGCGCGCCGCCCAAACTGACGCTGACGCTTTCCTCGCACGCGGCAAACGGGGTTACGGAGGTAACGGCGCGCGCCAGGGTCGAAGAAACCTCGGCGGCTGTTTACTACACCTACGGAGCGGACAACGAAGGCATCTATCGCAACGCCATGGTCGCCTGGGAGTTGTATGGCCCCGAGGAGCAGGATCAGGCGGTCCTTGTGCCCGAACACCTCAAGCCAAACGTAGTGATGGACAAGCAAGGCGGAACAGTGGAAGTCCGGTTTTCTCTGCGCCGTCCCGGCGCGTACCGGCTGCGGGCGTCGACGGTGGATGTGGCGGGGCGCGCAACCGTCGAATGGATGCCCATCACGATAGGAGCACGGTGAGTGAAACGCAGAAGTTTTCTTGGAAGCGCCCTCGCAGCCTTCGCCGGAGATCCGGCGCGTCTCGATAGCGACGGAATGTTACTGCTTCACGGCAAGCGCACCTTTGTCCTCGGGCTATATCAACTGCCGCAAGGCGCCGGCGCCTGGCGGCGGGCGGCGGATGCCGGATTCCATGTGGTCCATGCGGATCCGAAGCCGGACCAGTTGGCCGAGGCGCGCGCGCACAACATGCATGTCTGGCTCACCGTTGGCTCGAAGCGCAAGCCGGAGGATGAGACGCGCATCCGGAAATTCATCGGGCAGTGGAAACAGCATCCGGAAGTTCTGTTTTGGGAGACCGAGGATGAACCTTCGTTCGTGTGGAAAAAGCCAAAAGAATTCCGCGTGCCGCCAGAGGTCATCCGCGAAACCTATCGCCTGGTCAAATCGGCGGACCCGGCGCGGCCGATCTATCTGAACCACTCGCCCACGAATCTCGTCAGCACGCTCGCGCGCTACAACCCCGGCGGCGATTTCATCGCGACAGACATCTACCCGGTCATTCCACACGGAATTCGCGAACAATACGCGCTCTGGCCGGACGGGCGGCAGGGGGACTTCCTCAATTCCACAATTTCCCAGGTAGGCGCCTACACGGACAAGATGCGGCAGGTGGCGGGCCCGGCGCGGGGCGTATGGGTGGTGCTGCAAGGGTTTGCCTGGGAGATGTTGCGGGAAAAAGACCCCGATCCGAAAATGATCCTCTATCCGACGAAGGCAGAGACACGGTTCATGGCCTTCCAGGCGATTGTCCACGGCGCGACCGGGCTGTTGTGGTGGGGCCTTTACCGCACGCCGCTGGAATCGGGGTTGTGGGACAGCATCGCGGCTGTTGCCCGGGAGGTGAAGGAGCTTTCCGTAGAACTGGCGGCCAGACCGTTACGGGCCAATGTCCAAGTCGAGTATCACGACACCGGCCACAGCCTCGATCACGGCATCGAGTGGGTGGTGAAGCCATCCCGCAACGGCAGCGTGCTGATGGCGGTCAACGCGGACAGGAATCCGGTGGAAGCCACCATGCGGCTCGGCGCATGGCAGCGCAGGGAGTTGTTCGAGCCGTTCGGGGTGAGAATATTCCGGCCGTAGACTTCCATCGTGGAAAGATGCGCTTTGAGCGGGCCGGCGCCACCCATCCGGTACACTAAGACCTGATGCGCTGCTCGCAAATCGCCGTCATTGGCGTGCCTCTCGATCTCGGCGCCGGACGCCGCGGCGTGGACATGGGTCCTTCCGCCATTCGTGTCGCCAATCTCGGCTCGCGTATTGCCGCCCTCGGCTACGAGGTGGAAGACTTGGGCAACGTGGAAGTGAAGCAGGCGGAAAGCATTCCCACCGGCGCATCCACTGCCCGCTATCTGCACGAGATTGCTTTCACCTGCAAACGCCTCGCGGCCCTGGTGGAAAAGACGCTCGCATCCGGAAAAATGCCCCTGGTGCTCGGCGGCGATCATTCCGTCGCCATCGGCGCCGTTTCCGGCCTGTCGCGTCATTACCGGAAGCAGAAGAAATCCACCGGGCTGCTGTGGTTGGATGCCCACGCCGATATGAACACTCCGGAAACATCTCCCAGCGGTAATGTGCATGGCATGCCGCTGGCCTGCATCACAGGCTACGGTCCGCCCGAACTGACGCGGATCTACGGCTATGAGCCGAAGGTGGATGCGCGAAACGTGGTGCTGGTGGGCATTCGGGACGTGGACCAACTCGAGAAGCCGCACGTCAGGCAATCCGGCGTGCATGCGTTCACCATGCGCGACATCGATGAGCGCGGGCTGCGCGCGGTGATGAAAGAAGCCATCGAAATTGCGTGCGCCGGCACGGAGGGCTTTCATCTTTCCTTCGACATGGATGCCGTCGACCCGCAAATCGCGCCCGGCGTCGGCACTCCGGTGCGCGGCGGCATCACCTACCGCGAAGCTCATCTCGCCATGGAGATCGTCAACGACTCGGGCCGCATGCTCTCCATGGAAATGGTGGAAGTGAACCCGGTCATCGACGAGCGCAACCGCACCGCCGAGCTTGCGGTAGAGCTGACCATGTCCGCCCTGGGGAAGAGGATTCTGTGAAACTACGCGTGGCTGTCATCTACGGCGGGCGAAGCGGCGAGCATGAGATCTCGCTGCGCTCCGCCAAATCCATCATCGAGGCGCTCGACCCGGATCGGTATCACGTTCTGCACTACCTCATTTCAAAGGAGGGCCGCTGGTCCCCGAAACCCATTCAGCCCGAACCCGGCGCGAATGCTCACATCGACGTGGTGTTTCCCATCCTCCATGGCACGTTCGGCGAGGACGGCACCGTGCAGGGACTGCTGGAACTCGCCGGGCTTCCTTACGTGGGCGCGGGCGTGTTCGCCTCGGCCGCCGCCATGGATAAGGACGCCATGAAACGTCTCTGCCGCGAGCGTGGTCTTCCCGTGGTGGAGTGCGTCGTGATGCTCTCCAACCAACTCGACCCGGCGCTGCCCTCTCAACATTTCTCCTTTCCCATGTTCGTGAAGCCGGCCAATCTCGGGTCGAGCGTCGGTATTTCGAAGGCCTCCAATCCCGAAGAACTCGCCGCCGCTCTTCAACTGGCCGCGCAGTTTGACCGCAAGGTGATTGTCGAGCGCGCCATCGTGGGGAAAGAGCTCGAGTGCGCTGTCCTCGGCAACGAAGAACCGGAAGCCTCTCTACCCTGCGAGATCCTGCCTTCCAGGGAATTCTACGATTACGAGGATAAGTATCTGCTCGACAAAGCGGAATGCATCATCCCCGCGGGTCTTTCCGCCTCGGACACGGCTGAACTGCGGCGAATCGCCGTCGAAGCCTACAAGGCCGTGCAGTGCGAAGGCATGGCGCGCGTGGATTTTCTTTACGAAGCGGCCACCGGCAAACTCTATCTGAACGAGATCAACACCATCCCCGGCTTCACCTCCATCAGCATGTTCCCCAAGATGTGGGAGCACAGCGGGCTCCCCATGCCCAAACTGGTGGACAAACTGATCGAACTCGCCCTGGCCCGGCATGAGGCTCGCAAGAATCTGCGGTATTCCCTGTGATGCTCACGCTGGTTCCAGCTTTACTGTTATTCTTCGCGGCCGATGTCAGCGACCTCGACCATCTCCTCAAGAAGTTCATCGATGTCTACGTAGCGGCCGGCGAGAATGCGGCCGATCCCGTCAACCCCGAACAGGCCATCTATCAGGGCGCCATTCCCGGCATGCTGCGCCGGCTCGATCCGCATTCCATCTTCTTCGACCCCGGCCAGTTCGAACAGCTCAAGGAACTCGAGAAAAGCACCAAGAAGGGGTTTGGCAGCGTTGTCTCCGTGCTTCCCGGCCGCGTCATCTTTCTTCAGACGCTGCCCGGCACTCCGTCCGCGAAATCGGGCATCATGGCCGGCGACGAGATTGTCGCCATCAACAACATTCCCCTTTCGAGCCTCGACATGAATCAACTGGTGCAGTTGCTCACTGAATCACGCCAGCAGCAGGCTCGCGTCGATGTGCGCCGCGCCGGAAACGCCCGGCTGCTCTCCTTCGTCCTGACCCCGGAGGAAGTCGAATCGCCGGCCGTGGACCGTGCGTTTCTCCTCAAGCCCGGCGTGGGATACGTGCGCATCACCAGCTTCGAAGCGGAAACCGGACCGCAGCTCCAGCAAGCCATCGGGAAACTGGGCGGAGATAAACTGAAGGCGCTTGTCCTCGACCTGCGCAACAATCCCGGCGGAATCCTGCCCGCCGCGCTCGACGTCAACAGCCTGTTTCTCAAGCCCGGAACCAAGATCCTCACCATTCGCGGCCGCTCGAAGGAAACCGAGGAGGTGAAGGTTTCCGGTAAGGCGAAACCATACAATTTTCAACTCGCCGTGCTGATCAACGGGCGCACGGCAAGCGCTTCGGAAATCGTCGCCGGAGCCGTTCAGGATCACGACCGCGGCGTTGTGGTGGGCGAGCCGAGTTTCGGCAAGGGCCTGGTGCAAGGCGTGTATCCTCTCTCCAATTCAACCGGCCTCGCGCTCACCACCGCCTATTACTACACCCCCAGCGGCCGCTCCATCCAGCATCCTCTTACCGGCGGCCAACTGGATGAAGTGACCCGCGCCAAACAGCCCGAATACAGGACGGACAAAGGCCGCATCGTGCGCGGAGGCGGCGGTATTCAGCCCGATGAAGTGATCTATCCGGAACCGGTGAGCCGCTTCCGCGCCGTCGTCGACGCCACCGGCATTCTCACAACCTACGCCACCAGCTACCTGCTGAAGAACAAAGCCGGCGAAGATTTCGAAGTCACTCCGGCGCTGCTCGACGATTTGAGAGTGTTCCTTTCGGAAAGCAAGATCCAGCCGGGTTTGAGCGAATGGTCGCGGGAGCGGGATTGGATCACATCGCGGCTGAAGCAGGAAATTCTCAATCAGGCGGCCGGTGTGGCCAAGGGGGACGAGGTCGAGTTCCGCCGGGACCCGGTTGTGCGCGGGGGCCTGCGCCTGTTAGGGATAGAGTAATGCGCCGAAAGCCTGCCATGCTGCTGGTGGTGGCGGCCGTACTGGGATTGATTGCGGCCGCGCCAAACAAGGAAGATCTCCTCTGGCAATACCGGAATCGCGGGAAAGCCTTCTACGAAAACCCCACCACGCAAGCGCAGGCAGTGGACGAATTCAAGAAAGCGCTCGACCTTGCGCCCAATTCTATTCGCGAACGTCTCAACTACGGTCTGGCGCTGCTGCGCGCGGGCAGAACGGCGGAGGCCATCACCGAACTCAAGAAGGTGCGGCAGCAGGATCCCAAGCTGCCGCACACCTGGTTCAATCTCGGCATTGTCTACAAGAAAGCCGGCGAAATGGAACAGGCCGCCGCCATGTTCGAGCGCATGGGGCAACTGGCGCCGGACGATGCCGTCACCCAATACAACCTCGGCGTCCTCTACAAGCTTCAGGACAAGCTGCCCGCCGCCATGGAGCGCTTCGAAAATGCCGCGCGATTGGACCCCAGCCTCGCCGCGCCGCGCTTCCAACTCTATAACGTGTACCGCCTTTCCGGAAAGCGCGAGGAAGCGATGAAGCAACTGGCGCAATTCCAGGCCCTCAAGAAAGCGCAGGAAATCTCCGGGAACACCGAGGACATGGAGTGGAATGAATACGCCGAAATCTACGATCCCATTGACCCGTCCCTCTCCACCTTTGACGCGGCCGATTCCGCCCCGCCCCGATTCACCAGGCGCAAGATCGGCCCGGGCGTTTCCGAAGCGCAGGCGCTGGTCTGGAACTTCGATAACGGCGCGCGCGCCGATCTTCTGGTG
Organism: Bryobacterales bacterium; assembly: GCA_026954325.1. Taxonomy (GTDB): domain Bacteria; phylum Acidobacteriota; class Terriglobia; order Bryobacterales; family Bryobacteraceae; genus CADEFT01. The sequence goes on from JAIXKK010000145.1 coordinate 24,895, forward strand.
TGGGGCGCTTTCGGCGGCGGCCGCTTGTATCGCGGCGGCGTCACTTCCGTGCAAGCGCCGCAACTGGCCCCCGGCCGGGCATTCTTCGCGGGCGATGCCGATAACGACGGCTTCGCCGATCTCTGCATGTTGACCGCCGCCGGCGCGGAATTGCTGTGGAATCGCAGAGGCTCCCTCGAGAAAGCGCCCCATCCGCTGGCCGAAGGCGCGTTCTCGAAAGCCATCTGGGTGGATTACGATCACGATTACGATCTCGATCTCCTCCTGCTTGGCAGGAAGACCGTACTCCTGCGCAACCAGGGCGGCGGCGGGTTCGTGGACCGCGGTTCCGCCCTGCCGTTCGTCAACGCGGAAGCCGTGGACGGCGTTTCCTTCCGCATGATTCCCGATAGCAAGTCGAACGATATCCTGATCGCTTACCGGGACAGATCCGCCGTCCTCTATCGCGACCGGCTGGCAGGGAAGTTCGAAGCCGTTCCCATGCCGCTGATCCCTCCGGGCGCGGCGCACCTGCGCGTGTGGGACTGGAACCATGACGGCGCGCTTGACCTCGCCTTCACCGCCGGAGGGAAGTTGCATTTACTGGCCAACCAACACGGCGCATGGAAGGAGCAGGCCGCGCCTGCCGTGGCCGATGCGGCCTTCTGCGACTTCAACAACCTCGCGGTGACTGAACTTTGCGCCGGCGGCCAGGTCTACCCTTTGATCGGCGCGCCGCGCAAAATGGAAGGCCTCGATACGCCCATCGCCATCGCCGATTTCAACGCGGACGGCCGCGCGGATGCCGTCTCCGCCGATCCCTCGGGAACGTGGCTTCACGAAAACGCGACACCGGCCAAGAACCGCTGGTTCAGCGTAAAACTCGACGGCGTGAAAAACCTGAAGCTCGGTAGCGGCGCCGAGGTGGAAATCAAAGCCGGCCGCCGCTATCAGAAGAAACTCTATGAAGGCTATCCGCTGCTGTTCGGCATGCGCGGCTATGCGCTCATCGACACCGTACGCATCACATGGCCGAACGGTCTCATCCAGAACGAACCCAGGCAGGCGGTGGGCCGCATCGCGGAATACAAGGAAGCACAGCGCCTGTCTGGCAGTTGCCCCATGATCTACACCTGGAACGGGCGCGAGTTTTCCTTCCTCACCGATGTGCTCGGCGTCGCTCCCCTGGGCGCGAGTTCCGGAGACGGCAAGTACTTCCCCACCGATCACGACGAGTACGTTTCGATTCCGGGCGAAGCGCTGCGCGCTCGCGACGGGTACTACGACCTCCGCATCACCGAGGAACTGGGCGAGGTCACTTATCTCGACCACCTGAAACTGATTGCTCTTGATCATCCGGCGGACGTCGAAATTTACTCGAACGATAAATGGAAATCGCCGCCGTACCCCGATTTCCGGCTGTATCAGACTCAGCGCCGCGTCTATCCCTTGCGCGCGAGGGATGGCAAGGGGACGGATGTCCTCGCCCGCATCCGCGCGCTCGACCGGGTCTATGCGGATACCTTCCGCCGCACGATGAGGAACACCGCGGAAACCCACTCTATCGAACTTGATTTCGGACCTGCCGCTCCCAATCAAGGGGCGTTCCTCGTCCTCACCGGATGGGTGGATTGGGCCGATGGAAGCACGTTCCTCAAGGAATCCCAGGAGCCGGGGAAAGCTCTCGTTCCACCGTACCTGCAAGTCCGCGACCGCAACGGCGAATGGCGCACCGTCATCGAAGACATGGGGATCCCATCCGGCAAGACCAAGGCCATCGCTGTCGATCTTTCCGGCAAATTCCTGTCCTCCTCGCGCGAAGCGCGGATTGTCACTAACCTGTGCGTCTATTGGGATGAGATCTTCCTTGGCGTCCAAACCGCGCAGCCGCGCGTTCATATGCGGCCCATCGCCGCCGCCCAGGCGGACCTCGCTTTCCACGGGTTCTCCAAACCCCTCATCCATCCGGAACGCCGCCAGCCGGAAATGTTCTTCTACAACCCCGCGGGTTCCACCTCTTCCTGGAATCCCACACCCGGCCGCTACACGCGCTACGGCGATGTGAAGATGCTTCTCGAGAGCGTAGATGATATGTTTGTCATCATGGGCTCCGGGGATGAATTGCGCGTCCGATTTTCCGCGGCCACGCCGCCGCCCCAGGGGTGGAAGCGTGATTTCCTCCTTTATGTGGATGGATGGGCCAAGGACAGCGACGCGAACACCGCCTTCTCCCAATCAGTGGAGCCGCTGCCGTTCCACGGCATGACTCAATATCCTTACGCCGCGCCGGAGCGCTACCCCGAGGATACGGCGCACAAGGCTTATCAGGATTCCTATAACACGCGCCCCGCGCTGCGGCTGTTGCGATCGATAGCACCATGAATTCACGCTGGTTCCCCGCACTCACCGTCCTCCTGCTGCTCAACGTGGCTTACGTCGCCGCGCTGCCATCAGCCACCATCTTTTATGTAGCTAACGTGCTGCTTCATCTCGTGCTCGGCGTGGTCTTCATAGGCCTGCTGCTCTGGCGCTCCCGCCCGGCTGCATTGCGCTTCAGCGGCGCGGCGTTGACCGGACTGTACCTCATGGCGCGCGGCGCCACCACCGATCAGCGCTGGTGGCTCTATGCCCACGTCGTGCTCGGCTTTGCCGCCATGGTGTGGCTGTGGTTCGCCCTCCGGAAGCTGATGCCGAATCCCGGCCGCGCCATACCGGTGTGCCTCGCGATTCTCGCCCTCGCCGCCGGCTCGCGTCTCCTGCCGCGGCGCGCTCCGCAAACAATAAACACGGGCGAGGCGCCGGTCACCATGCAGGGCGAAGGCGAAGGTCCCAGCGGCCATTTCTGGCCGTCCTCCTCGCGCACCAATGTAGGGCTGGTCCCCTCCACATACTTCATGGATTCCGAGCACTGTGGTTCCTGTCACAAGGACGTTTACGAGCAGTGGAAAGGGTCCATGCACCACTTCGCCAGCTTCAATAATCAGTTCTACCGCAAGTCGATTGAATACATGCAGTCGGTTCAGGGGACCACCAAGCCAAGCCGCTGGTGCGCCGGGTGCCATGACCATGCCCTGTTCTTCAACGGCAGGTGGGAGAAGCCCATCAAGGATCAAATCGACACCCCCGAGGCGCATATCGGCCTTTCCTGTGTCTCCTGCCACTCCATCGTCAAGGTGCACAACACGATGGGGAATGCCGCCTTCACGCTCGATTACAACTGGCTGCACAAGATTGCCGCGAGCAAGAATCCTTATATCCAGCACTTTGAGAAGTTCGTCACCTATCTCAACCCGGAACCGCACCGCCGCACCTTCCTCAAGCCCCTCCACCGCGATTCCGCCGAATTCTGCTCCTCCTGTCACAAGGTTCACCTGGATGTGCCGGTGAACAACTACCGTTGGGTTCGCGGATTCAACGACTACGACAACTGGCAGGCGAGCGGCATTTCCGGGCGCGGCGCGCGCTCTTTCTACTACCCCCCAAAAAGCCTCACCTGCACGAACTGTCACATGCCGGAAGTGAAATCGAACGATCCCGGCAACCGCGCCGGCATGGTGCATAACCACCGTTTCCCCGGCGCGAACACCGCGGTGCCCTACGTCAACGAGGACGAAGAGCAGTTGGCGGCGACGCGGGATTTCCTCGAATCCGGCTTCATCTCGGTGGACATCTTCTCCGCAAGCCCGGTGGAGACGTCGCCGCGTGAAGTGCAGATGGTGCGCCGCGCCGGAGAAGCCACGCCGGCGGCCTTAACCACCTTCGCCGTGGGTGAGGAGGCCGAAGCCAGCGGTCCTGTCCTGCTGCGGGAAGTGGGCCGGGTCGCCGCCCCGCTCGACAAAGCGGGAGTGAAGCTTCAGCCGGGCGAAACCGTGCGCGTCGACGTCGTCGTGCGCACGAAAAGGATCGGCCATTTCTTTCCAGGCGGCACCGTCGACGCCTTCGACATCTGGCTGGAACTCGACGGCAAGGACGCCGCCGGACGGCAGATCTTCTGGAGCGGCTGTGTCGAAGACGAAGGCCGCGGACCGGTGGAAAAAGGCGCCCACTTCTACCGCTCCCTGCAACTCGATGGCGACGGCAACCACATCAACAAGCGCAACGCCTGGCAGACGCGCAGCGTGCTGTACGTCCGCATGATCCCGCCGGGCGCGGCCGATACGGCGCATTACCGCGTCCATATTCCGAAAGACGCCAGGGGCCCCATCACGCTGAAGGCGAAATTGAACTACCGCAAGTTTTCCTGGTATTACACGCAATTCGCCTATGCCGGACAGCCGAAGCCCGGGCAGGATGCGAGCCTGGTCAACCTCGAACACGACAGCCGCGAATTCACCTTTGAGCCGGCGAACATTCCTTCCAATGTTTCCGGCAAGATCAAGGACCGCATTCCTGACCTGCCCATCATCGTCCTCGCCAAAGCCGAGGCGAAACTCGATCTCGCCGCCCCAGGCGAGAAAACCGAGTGGAGGCAGGTGATCCGCGGCGAAGACTACGAGCGCTGGAATGACTGGGGCATCGGCATGTTACTGCAGGGCGACCTCAAGGGGGCCGAGTACGCGTTCCATAAGGTGATGGAAGCCAAACCGGACTACGCCGACGGACCTCTGAATGTGGCCCGCGCCCTCATCCAGGAAGGCGAAACCGGCGCGGCGAAGCCTCTCCTCGAGAGGGCGCGCTCCATCAATCCCAAACTGGCGCGCATCCATTTCTTCCAGGCCATGGTGGAGAAGTCCGATGGCGACTATGACGCCGCCATTGCGCATCTGGGCGAAGCCGCCGCGCGGTATCCGGAAGACCGCGTGGTGCTGAACCAGCTTGGCCGCTTATATTTCCTCAAGCGGCAGTATGCCCAGGCCGTGCGGGCCCTGGAAAGCGTGTTGCGCATAGACCCCGAAGACCTTCAGGCGCACTACAGCCTGATGCTGTGTTACCGTGGCCTGAATGATCCGGCAAAGGCGGACCTCCACGCCAGGCTGTTCCAGCGGTTCAAAGCCAACGAGTCCGCCCAGACCATCACCGCCAAGCCTCGCCGGTTGAATCCCGAGGACAACAACGAAAGGCAGATGATTCACGATCACGAAAGCGTGCCCTTGAAGGTGTCCGGAACATGAAACCCGCCGCCTGTTTTTTCTTCGCCGCCGGCCTGCTCAGCGCCCAGGTGAAATTCACGGACATCACCCGCCAGGCGGGCATCCGCTTTGTGCACAACAACGGGAATTCCGGAAAGAAGTGGCTGCCGGAGACGCTCGGCTCGGGATGCGCCTTCCTCGATGTGGATGGCGACGGATGGCAGGATATCCTGCTGATCAACGGCAAAGGGTGGACGGCGAAGTCCCCCAGGACCACACACAAGCTATACCGCAACAACCGCAACGGCACTTTCACCGACATCACCGCGGGCAGCGGCCTCGACGTGGAAATGTACGGCATGGGGGCCGCCGTTGCCGATTACGACAACGACGGCCGCGATGATGTCTACATCACCGCGCTTGAAGGCGACCGCCTCTTTCACAACGAGGGCAATGGAAAGTTTCGTGACGTTACCAAACCCTCCGGCATCAGCAATACCGGCTTTGGAACCAGCGCCGCGTGGTTCGATTACGACCGCGACGGCAAGATCGATCTGGTGGTTGCCAATTACGTTGAGTGGAGCCCGAAGCAGGATCTGTGGTGCTCCCTCGATGGCGCCACGAAATCCTACTGCACGCCGGAATCCTACAAGGGCGTTGCTCCGAAGCTCTTTCACAACCTCGGCAACGGCAGGTTCGAAGACGTAAGCCGGAAGGCCGGCATCGCCGGCCCCGGAAGCAAATCGCTCGGAATCGCGGTAATAGACTTCGATTCCGACGGCTGGCCCGATCTGTTCATCGCCAACGACACCCAGCCGAACAAGCTCTACCGCAACAACCGCAATGGCACGTTTACCGAGACGGGATTGACGGCCGGCGTGGCTTTCGGAGAAGACGGAATCGCCCGCGGGGCCATGGGCACGGACGCGGCCGATTATGACGGCTCCGGCCGGCCCCATCTTCTGGTGGGTAACTTCGCCAATCAGATGCTCGGCCTGTACCACAACGAAGGCAACGGACTATTCGTGGATGAAGCGCCCCGTTCCACCGTGGGCCGCTCCAGCCTGCTCAGCCTCACCTTCGCCGCCTTCTTCTTCGATTTCGACCTTGATGGCCTGCTCGACATCTTCTGCGCCAACGGCCATCTGGACCCCGAGATTGAACGCGTGCAGCCGAAGGTGAAATACCGCCAGCCGCCACTGCTTTTCCGCAACCTGGGGAAGGGCCGGTTCGCCGATGTATCGGGCGGCGTGGGGCCGGATTTCTCGAAACCCATGGTGGCTCGCGGAGCCGCCTATGCCGACATCGACCATGACGGCGACCTCGATGTTCTCATCACGGACAACGCGGGTCCGGCCGTGCTGCTGCGCAACGACGGCGGAAGCAGGAATCACTGGCTGCGCGTGAAACTCACGGGCACGAAATCCAACCGCGACGGAATCGGGGCGGCCGTGCGTGTCAAGACCGCCGCGGGCGCCCAGGTCCAGACGGTGCACAGCGGCTCGAGTTACTGCTCGCAAAGTGAACTCGCCCTCACCTTCGGTCTCGGGCAGGATGCCCGTGTCAACCAGGTGGAGATCGCCTGGCCCAGCGGCGCCGTGCAGCGGATCGCATCGCCAAAAACAGACCAGGTACTCGAAGTCATCGAATCCCGATGAGAGAATAAAATCCATGCGAGTCGTCCTGGAAATCTTGGATGGCCCCTTGTTGGGCCGCACCGTCGAACTGAATCCAGGCCAGTCGGTGTCCGTCGGCCGGACGGCCAAGTCCCAACTGATGCTTCCGCACGATAGTTTCCTATCCGGTATGCATTTCCAGATTGAATGCACCGAAACCGGCGCCATGGTGAAGGACTGCAACAGCAGCAATGGAACCTGGGTGAACGGGAACAAGATCCTGAACCAGCAACTTACGGATGGCGACCAGGTGGCCGCCGGGCAAACACGATTCAAGATTCATCTCGAGGAAGCGCCGCAAACTCCCGAGGAGCAACGCCGTACTTCCACCGTTCTGTTCGCCGCGCCGAAGATCGAAGAATTGCAGGCCTTGGCGGCACAACAGAAAGTGGAGGTCTCCACCCTCACACCCGTGCAGCAGGCCGTCGTCAAGTACCTGCAGCTGCGTCCCGCCCCGCTCTACGCCATCCTTAACTCCAACATCGACGAACGCGTCCCTCACCTGCTCATCACCTCGGGCGAAGTCTACCAATTCCTCTCTGAAGGCCTGACTCTCGGCGACCAGATGCCCCCGGGTGTCTATCTCGTCTACCTGCCGGCCACCTCGCCCCTGCTCTCCAGGCTGGTGGCGGAAGGATGGGGCAAGCACTGGACGCTGTTCTTCACCTGCAACCACCCCTTCGGCGAGGTGAGGCAGCATTTACGGCAATTCCTCATCATGCAGACAGAAGAGGGCAAGCGATTCTTCTTTCGTTACTACGACCCGCGCCTGCTGCAATATCTGCTGCCCTCCTGCTCGCCGCGCGAGATCACACAACTCTTCGGCCCCATCCAAAGTTTCCTTATGGAGGACGCGAACGATCCGGCGAATCTGCTGGAAATGATGGTCTCGCCGCAGGGCTTGATGGGTAAGGTTGTCAAACTGGGGTAACGCCCGCTCTACTGTTTTTCGTAAACGGCGACACTGCCGGGTAGGGCCGCGCCCCTTTCATCGAAACTGACGGAGTTCATTGTGAGCGTGCGGCCATCGGCGGAGATGTTGTAGGTTGTTTTGCTTGCCAGAACGGGGTTGCGCTTGCCTGTGACTTCGATCGAACGGTCACTGATCGCCTTCGCCGTGCTCTCCATGCCGCTGAGCAAACCACGGCCGGACCATGTGTATGGCTTGCCGTCGAACGTCATCACGCCAGTGGCTTCTGAATAGGGGTTGGTAAACCTCAGCGAATCGGCGCCCGCCTGCTCGAAACGAATGATCGCGGGATCGCTCCGGCGCCTTTGTCTGTGCCAAGCCCCGTGGCCCCGGCCCGGCAAACCATCTTGACCCGGTATCGCGGGAAAGGCGAGTATGGAAAAGTGCCGTGAGCTAATCGATGATTCCTCAATACAAAGCCCTTCTTGCGTTCCTCATCATCACTGCCGCCGCAACCGCCACCTTCCTCTGGGTGACACGAAATACCGCCAACAAAGAACGGCTGAACCCGGAGGCCGTCTCGAAACTCAGGAGCCGTTTCGCAATCACTTGCGCGCTGCTGCTGATCGCCGCCCTCGCTCTCACGCTTCCTCATTTACCTTACCCGCGTGGCTCCGAAATTCCGGACAAAGTGGTCTTTGTCGCGGCGAAGCAATTCGCGTTCGGGCTTTCGGAAGCCCCCATCGCCAGTGACGCACAGTGGGAGGCGGCCAGCCAGGGACCCGCTGTCCGTATCCCCGCCAACCGGTTGGTGGAATTCCGCGTCACCAGTCTTGACGTCAACCATGGTTTTGGCGTTTACAGCCCTGGCGGAACCCTCCTCGCGCAGACGCAGGCCATGCCGGGCTATGTCAACCGCCTGCGGTTGCGCCTCCAGAACCCCGGACGCTATCCGGTGCTCTGCCTGGAACTATGCGGGATGGAGCATCATAGCATGCGCGGCATATTCGAAGTCTTTGCAACGGGTAAGGAGTGATCCCATGTCTTCACCTACCTCCGCGAGCAGCGCCGCCACGCCCCGCCTTCGCAGAAACACGATGCTGTGGGCGCTCCTCGCCATGGCGCTCTTCCTGGTATCCACCTTGCTCGGATTGTTCCTCCGCTTGTTTCAAGGCAACTCGTTCCCGGCAGTGGAGCCCGTTTGGTTCTATTCGGCTCTCACGCTTCACGCCTTGATCATGGTAGGCGCGTGGTTCCTGGGCAGCATGGCCGGAGTCCACTACCTTCTTTCCCGTTACGTACGTCCGAGTTCCGCCATCTCCGAACTCGCCATGGGCGGCAGCGTGGTTGGCGTAGTTCTGATTTCCATCAGCACGCTGCTGGGCAAGTTCGGCGTGGGCTGGTACTTCCTGTTCCCCTTGCCGCTCTATCCGAACGGCGCCTGGAGTCCATGGGCCACCATCGTATTCTTCGCGGGTCTGGCCATTCTTGCCGTTTTCTGGCTTGCATGGGTGCTCGATCTGCTTCGCGCCATCGCGCGCCGTTACTCTCTCTCGATGGCGCTGGGATGGCATATCCTGCGCGGAGCAAAGGAACCGGAGGTCCCGCCGCTGGTTCTGATCACCACGGTGAGCCTGGTGGTTGTCACCGCGGCATTGGTGGCCGCCGCCCTTGTCCTGGCGCTGTTCGTCCTGCATGGGTCCGGCCGCGCGAACGTGGATGCCCTGCTGATGAAGAACCTCACGTTCCTGTTCGGGCACATCATTGTCAACATCACTCTCTACCTGGGAGTGGCCATCCTCTATGAACTGCTGCCGGCGTTCGCGGGCAGGCCGTGGAAGACGTCCTGGCTGGTTGCCTTTGCCTGGAACGCCGTCCTGTTGCTGGTCCTGTTTGCCTATCTCCACCACCTCTATATGGACTTCGCGCAGCCGCGCTGGGTGCAGGTGGTGGGCCAAACCGCTTCTTACTTTCTATCCTTGCCGGCCGCCGCGGTCTCCGTCTTTGGCTCTCTCGCGCTCATCTACCGCTCTGGCTTTCGATGGACAATGGCTTCCAGGCTCCTGGTCTGTGGCGTCCTCGGCTGGGTGATCGGCGGCATCGCGGCGGTTGTTGACGCCACCGTGGCGGTCAATTCCGTCTTCCATAACACTCTTTGGGTTCCGGCCCACTTCCATACCTATTATTTGATGGGTGTTGTTCTGATGGTTCTCGCGTTCTTCGATCATCTGAGCCGGGAACTGACCGGCTCGGACACGGATGTTCCAGCAGCCGGTTGGATTCTGAGTCTGCTGCTGCTGGGCGGCTACGGATTCCTGGCAATGTTCTACTACGGAGGCGCGACGAGTGTTCCACGGCGGTTTGCCACCTATCCCGAGGAGACGCTCCAGGGCGTGATCCAGGCGCGAGTCGCAGCGGCGTTCGTCGTGCTGTTGCTCGCCGCGCTGGTGATCTATCTGTCGCGGATGGCGGCGCGTTGTCTGCGCGCGTTCGCGCTTTGCAGGAACGCCTCATGACTTTCCCGCGTATTGCGGCATGTCTGGCAGCCGGCGCCGCGGCGTTGTGGGGGCAATCGCCGGCGGGCAGCCTCAACCAGCCTCCCAACGAGGATCTGTATCTCTACCATTCCGTGCCGGACATCCTGGTGCGGCCGGCGGGAAAGCCTGCCATGCCATTGTCCGAATTGTGGCGCGAGCGGCCGCTGCTCATCACCATGGTGTTTACCCGCTGCGCCGGCGTCTGCTATCCGTTTCTTCGCTCGCTTCGCACGGCAACGGAGTCGGCAGGCAAACCGCCATCGGGCTACGGCATCCTCGTTCTCAGCTTCGATTCCCGCGACACGGCGTCCGACATGAAGGCCGCCGCTGCCGGCATCGGCGCCCGCGCGGATGAGGGCTGGATCTTCGCGACGGCGGCCGAGGAGAGCGTCAGGCGTCTGGCGGAGGCAACCGGGTTCTGGTTCCGTTGGGACGGCGAGCGGCGCCAGTTTGATCATCCCGCGGTGCTGCTGGCCGTGAAGCATGGCCGCCTGGTGCGCCTCTTTACGGGAGGGCGCATCCCGGCGGAGTCTCTAGGCGCCATACTGCGCGATCTGGCCGGCGGCTTCGTGCCTTCCTATCCTCTGGCGGATAAGACTTCCTTCCGATGCTTCCAGTACAACGCCGCCACCGGAAGCTATTCGCTCGATTGGGGCGCAGTGCTGCTGGTTCTTCCGGGCGCCGCTGCGTTCCTCGCCGCGCTGCTCACGTTCCGCCCCTGGCGGCGGAAATGCGCCCGCGCCCCGTTCCAGGCGGCCTGAACGCCGCGCTACGGGTCGAGCAAGCCGCGCACCACAAAGACCGGCATCTGGCCCCGCGTTTTCGTATCATCGGGGCAATACTTCGTCGCCGTGCACCCGTCCATGATGCCGGGTTGCTTCCGCGGGAGCGCGCAGGCATGAATCTTCCCGGCCAACTGCTGTTCGCGAGCGATCATCAGGACACGCGACAAGTCGATGCCGGCCAGTCCCGGCACACGTGTGTTTCCGGAGGTTATATTATTTGTCACGTCACCGGCGCCGGCGTCCACGTGTCCGGACGGTACTTTTGCCGCGTGACGCGGCGTCATGCGCCGGGAAACTTGAACACCACGTCCTTGATCTTCTCACCCGCCACTTCGATGTTGTTGAGATCCGTGGTTCCCACGCCCAGGGACTCCGCAAGCGTCAGGGAATTGTCGCAGCGCTGGAACGGGGCTGTTCCCTTCGGGGCCCGCGGATCATAGCCCATGACGGCGGTTGCCACGGAGTCCGTCGTGACCGGATTCGTGCCGAGAATCATAACGCCCGGTTTGACATGCGCCAGTTCGCGGCGGATCCAGGGTCCCTCGCCGCCGGACATGGTCTCGACGCCGTCGACGAAGGAGATGTCGATGGGGCGAGCAACCGTGAGTTCCGCGACGATACGAGGCATCCGGTAGGTGGATTCGCGATCGGAACCGGGGTTGATTTCGGGAGGGGCGCAGGATGCCGGCTGCCGTTTTCCGAAGTGGCAGACCTCGGCCCGTCCTTTTGTGGGACGTTCGTTCGGCTCATCCTTCCCGGCATCATCTCCGTAAATGGAGGCGGGGGTGATGCCGAAAATGTTCTTCATGGCCAGAGTGACGCCGCAGGTCTCATGATTCTTCAACTTCGCCATGGACATGAAGACATCGGTGTCGGCATAGGCGTGATTCAGTTGATAGGCGGGGAAGATCAAGCCTCCGCCGCGCACGGGGAAGCGGTGATACTGCTTACCCTTCCCAAGGCCGTTGGTGTTTTCGAACTCGACATTCGGCGCCGCCGCCAGTAACTGCCGCACGTTCCAGCCGGAATCAAGGAGGTAGTCTTCGAGCGGACCCGCGGTGGCCCAGGCGCTCTCGGTGAAGCGGATGCGTTTTGCTCCGGCGCGATGCAACACGTAGGCCATCGCCGATACGGTTTTTGGATGGGAGTAATGGGTGAGGCCGAGGGCCTTGCCCTGGAAACGCAGTCCCGGACTGCCGGTGAGATTCAGCTTCACGGTGACCGTCTTGTTCTTTACCAGCCGGCCTGCTCCGCCGATCTGATCGAACATTTTCGTGAATGCCGCAACCAGGTCTTCGTTATAGGAAGGAACCTTGGCAATGGAAACCGGAGCGGTGGGGGCGCTCTTGGCCGCCAGGATGGGGGCGGCCGCGGCCAGTGCAAGCAGTTCGCGGCGTGTCATGGCTCCATCTTAACGCAACAGGCTTAACGCAACAGGCGCTTGCCGCTCGAAAATCCGCATCTCTTATGACTCAACCGCAAACTTCGGCTATGCGCCGTCTGGCCACGGCGCATAGCCCTTTGATCTGATCCACTCCGGCGCTTCCTCCCAAAGGAGCCCTTCCCTGTATTTGCTTCCACCTTGATCGCGCCAGCGGTTGCAGGCAATTCGATGAGTACGGTCTTCCCCTCCTAATTGAAGTGGCGGGTTCCATCCCCGGCAGGAACCTTCAGATCATGTCAAGCCGGTGCTCGCCGCCGGTGAAAAAGCGGGACAATCTGAGAAAAGTTCCTTATGTCCGCGCTACCGTCCATTTTCACTGACCTCTTCGTTCTCAAGGTGCCGCTTTCGGAGAAAATCCTGCGCGCCTTGATTGTCTATGTCGCCCTCATCGTGCTGCTGCGCATCTTCGGGAAGCGCGAACTGGCGCAACTCAACCCGTTTGACCTGGTGGTGCTGCTGACGCTGTCGAACACGGTGCAGAATGCCATCATTGGAGACGACAATACGCTGCTTGGCGGCATCGTGGGAGCGGTCACGCTGCTCGGCGCCAATTACCTGATTGTGCGGTTCATGCTCGGCCACCGCCGCCTGGATGAGTTGCTGGCCGGCCGCCCCGCCGTTCTGCTGGAACATGGAAGGATCCTGCGGCGCGCGCTGGCCAGGGAAATGATGAGTGTTCATGATCTGGAGGCGGCGGCGCGGCGGCAGGGTTTCCGCTCGTTGAGCGAGGTGGAGCAATGCACTCTGGAGCCGACGGGCGTCTTGAGTTTCACGGGCAAGCAACCGCTCCTCGAGGACCGGCGCCAGGCGGAACTGGTGGCGAGGCTGGATCGCCTGGGGGCGGAACTGGCCGAGATCAAGGCACGGCTCGGGCCCTGATCACTCGTCTAGGACGGGGCCTTCCCGTAGTCCTTGATCTTCAGGGTGACGCCGCCGCGCAGGGCCGATTGATGGGCGACGATTCCGGGGACGGTGTAGGCGATGGCCTCCCAGACGTTGACCGCCGGCATGCGGTCTTCCGTCACCGCGCCGACGAATTCGTGGGTGAGGAAGGTGTGTGATCCGCCATGGCCGCTCGGCACGCGCAGAGGCTCAGGGAGCATTTCGAAGTGGTTGGGCTGCTTGAAGGCGGCGATCTTCACATCGCCCTCCGGATAGCCGTTGGCGTCGAGCACCGTTTTACCCTCTTTGCTGATGGTGACCTGTGTGTCCGGGGAGCGCTCGGGCCGGGCCATGATATAAGACATGCGGTCGCCGTAGAAACCGGCGCGCTCGGTGCCGCCCGCGGCCACGTGCCAGAAAACGCTGACGCGGCTCGAATGGCCGCTGGATGTTTTGAAAAAGGCGGTCGTGTTCCAGAACGGATTCCCGTACTGGTTGGTCCGCAGAACCTCATGCTGATCGCCCCAGCCGATGGCGGTGACCTCGGCCAGGCGTTCGCCGGTGACGGGAATCACCATGCCGGTGCAGTGGGTCGGATAGTGCATGGGAGGCAGGCCGTGGCGCCAGGTGGGAAAGCCGCGATCGTCGTACATGAGGGGGATGAGCCCTTCATGGTGGTATTCGGCTTCGGTGTAGAAGATGGATCCGAACCGGCCCTCGCGCGCCCACTGGCGGGCGGTGATGATCTCCGGGCGATAGTAGCTGGTCTCCGCCATCATGTACTTGAGGCCGGTGCTTTTCACCGTATCGAGGAGCCGCTCGAGTTCTTCGATGGACATGCCCGCGGGCACGGCGCTGATGACATGCTTGCCCGCCTTGAGCGATTCGATATCCATCCACACGTGCAGCGGCAGAGGGGTAAACACGGCGACGGCGTCGAGTTCCGGATGCTTCAGCATTTCGCGAAAGTTCTTATAGGTGTTGCCGCACTTGTAGACCTCCGAGAGGCGCTGCAAACGGTCCGGGCGGATGTCGCACACCGCGGTCACTTTGCACTTGGGATGGAGATGCCACTGGAATGACGAGCCGAAGCCGCCTCCGACTACGCCGATGCGCAGCGTTTTCGGGGCGCTGCGTTCTCCGATGAGGGTTTGGGAGGCGGCGCTGGGGGCGGCGGCCGCCGCCGCGGACCCTGCCAGGAAATTGCGGCGGGTGAAGTGTGAATCCATGGGGTAGCTCCTTTTAAGGTTGTTGGCCGGCCGGAAGCGCCGCCATTTCCTGCAACAATCGAACCGCTTCGTCCGCGAGCACGTCCGCGGCCTCGGCGGAGAACGGCGTGGCCTCGGTTTCGTAGCCGCCTTCAGCGAAGGCCTGCGCGGTGGGGATGTAGCCGAAGCCTCCGTTTGAATACCCGGAGACGAAGGTGTGGGGGTAGGGCGAGCGGGCGGCGATGTCCATTGCTGTTTCGGTAAAAGGCTCGCCGGGTACGGAGACCAGGGCGATCGATGGGCCGATGACAATGGACATCACTTCCCAGGGGATAGTCTCGCGTCCAAAATAGTTGCGCGCATATTCGGCGCGCCATCCGGCTTGTGTGGCTTTGGCGGTGGCGGCGCGGATTTCTTCGGGCGAGCCTTCCCGCCGCAAGCGGTTCATCTCGGCGCGCAGGGCCGCCGCCTGGGCTTCCAATTGCTCCGGAGGGCCGAATTTCCTGACGGGCAGGGCAATGGGGCGCTGCACGACGCTGAGTTGCTGAGGACCCGGGTCCACGGGCACATCCTCATAGAGCGCGATGGGCGCTCCGGAGGGCTGCACACCGGCCAGGCGCTCACTACGCGGCAGTGTTTCCAGGTTCCAGGCGACCCGCGCGGCTTCAAGACCGAGGATGGTTCCCAATTTGCGGTAGACGGCGCAATCGCCCGTGAAACCGCGGCGCGGAGTGAGGTTTGCGCATGCCCCCTGAAGGAAGAGGCACATTCCGCCGAGTTCGCGTTCCACCACCTGGCGCGCCGGGCCGGGAAAATCCGGCGTGAACAGTTGCGTCTGCCATCCCATCGTGGTGCCGTGACAGGCGTAATGGAGCAAGGTGGCGACGGGGCGTTCGTCGAGGTCATCGAAGCGAACCACGCCGACGGCGTGATTGGCCGGGCCGCCCCAGTTGCGCCCTACCACGACGCCGTGCACGGCATCGTGAAAGCGGCGGTTGACGTTGATGTCGCAAGAACCTTGGCCCGCCGCGGCGCGGACGGGTTTCAGGTTTTGCTGAGCCTGCCAGACCGCGGAGGCGATGCGCTGGGGGAGGGATTCGAGGTAGCCGAGCGCCATATCGAGCCCCTCGCTGATGGTGGCGAGGCGGAACGTATTCGGGCCCGAATGCGTGTGACTGCAGGAGAAGCGGATCCGCCGGCGGGGAAAGCCGGTGAGGTCCGTGATGGCGGCAAGGATGCGCTCTGTCCACTCGCGGTCAAAACCGATGGCGTCGGCTTCGACAATGGCGGCACTCTCCTCTCCCGACTCGAGTACGAGAGCGGTGGCGTAGAACGGCATATCGGCTCCGAGCCCGCGCTGATGGGTCTGCGCTCCCCATCCGCCCTGCGGGGCGCCAGGGGCTGGGGTGATGTCGCATCGTCCGGTTCCGGCGTGGAGTTGAGTGGATGGCGGAATGGAGAACCTCCCTATCAAGATATGATGTCTGTGGCAATTTTGCACTTTGTCGCGGTAGGAAGGATCCGATGGCTATCGACTCGCGCCGGGAAGCGCTGCTCCGGCACACGTTCATCGACTTCATGCAGACTGCGGAATTCCTCCGCCATCCGCTCATTTTCGAGCGCGCCGAGGGTCTTCATTATTGGGACATCGAGGGGCGCCGGTACTTCGACGCCATTGGAGGCATTTTCGTGGCGTGTCTCGGCCACGGGCATCCGCGTGTCCTAGAGGCGCTGCGCGAGCAGGCCGGGCGGATGGCGTTCGCCCCCCCGCTGCACGGGATATCGGACATCACGCTCGATTTTATCGAACGGCTCGGCGGCGTTGCACCCGGCAATCTGAAGTTCGTCAAGCCGTTCAGCGGCGGCTCGGAATCGACGGAAGCGGCGATGAAGTTCGCGCGGCAGTATTTCAAGCAGACGGGCCGGCCGGGAAAGTATAAGTTCATCAGCCGGTATCACGGCTATCACGGCGGCACGGGAGCGGCGATGGCGGCGAGCGGCACGGGGCCGCGCAAGACGAAGTTCGAGCCGCACATGGGCGGATTCCTGAAAGTGTTTCCTCCGAACCATTACCGGCGCTATTTTTCCGATTGGGACGAGTGCAACCGCTTTGCGGCGCGGGCGCTGGAAGACGTGATCATTCACGAGGATCCGGATACGGTGGCGGGGTTCCTGGTGGAGCCGGTGGGGAATACGGGCGGCATCATCACGCCGACGGTGGAATATTTCCGGATGATCCGCGAGATCTGCGATCGCCATGACGTGATGCTGATCTTCGATGAGGTGATCACGGGATTCGGCAAGACGGGTTCGATGTTCGCCGCGCAGACGCTTGGGGTGACGCCCGACATCATCTGCTGCGGGAAGGGACTCTCGAACGGGGTGTTTCCGATTGGGGCGATGATCGCTCGCGAGGACATGGCGGATGCGTTTTACGGCTCCGCGGAACAGAACCTGCAATTCGCGCACGGCCACACGTTCGCGGGCAATCCGCTGGCGGCGGCGGTGGGGATGGCGGTGATCGGGACCATTGTGGAAGAGCAACTGGACCTGCGCGCGCGCCGCATGGGCGATTATCTGGCGTCGCGGCTGGAGCGGCTGAAGGAATACGGCGTGGTTCGGGAGGTGCGAGGGCGCGGGATCCTGCGGGGGGTGGAACTGGTGAAGGATACGAACTCGATGGCGCCGTATCCTGAATTGGGGACTGCGCTGAAGCGCATCGCGGTGGAACAGGGCGTCATCCTTCGCGTGGATCCTTCCTGGTTTGCCGTGTCGCCGGCGCTGGTGGCTTCACAAGCCGATATCGACGAGATGTGCGATTTGATTGAGCAGTGCCTGGCGCAAGCCCTCGATGCCGTGCAGGTTCGGGCTGTCTCTTCCCGAGGCGGGGAATGAGGGTATTGGCTCTTTTTCTATCTCTGGCGGTTCAATTGCTTCCGCGGCAACTGTTCCGGGAGCGATGCGCGTCCTGCCATGGGGAAGAGGCTCGGGGCAGCGCCAAGGGTCCGGGGCTTGCGATGAATCCGCGGGTGGCGAGGCAATCCGTGGAACAACTGCGGGCGTACCTGGAGCGCGGTAACGCGGGCGCCGGGATGCCCTCGTTTTCCGATCTGCCGCCGGCGGACCTGCTCACGCTCGCCAGGTACTTGCGCCGAATCAATGTGGAAACCATCGCCGGCCCGGTGACGTCCCCGGTGGCCGCCCGCAAGATCACGCCGCGCCCGCCGCGGGCGGGGGACTGGATCACTTACAACGGGGATCTGTCCGGTAACCGGTACAGTCCACTGAAGCAGATCACGGCCGCGAACGTCTCTTCGCTGAAACTGAAGTGGGTGTTTCCGATGGCGCATTTCGGGTTGGAGGTGACCCCGCTGGCGGCCGATGGGGTGCTGTATGTGACGGGGCCCAACCAGGTGTTCGCGCTCGATGCGCTCACGGGGAGTTCACTGTGGGAGTATTCGCGCCCGCTGAGTCCGGGAATGCTGGGCGATGCGAAACTCGGCACGAACCGCGGCGTTGCCCTGTTGCGCGACAAGGTGTTCTTCGTCACTGACAACGCCCATCTGCTGGCGCTCGAGCGCGCCACGGGCAGGCTGCTTTGGGAAACCGCGATGGCTCCTGCTTCCGGCGAGCGGCATCACTACGGGGGAACGATGGCTCCGCTGATCGTCCACGATACGGTGATCGCGGGCGTGGCGGGCGCTGACGAAGGCATCCGGGGATTCATTGCGGCCTTTCACGCGGACTCGGGTGCGCTGGCCTGGCGGCGCTGGACCGTGCCGCGAAGCGGGGAGCCCGGCATCGAAAGCTGGCAAGGTAAGGAGCCGGTGACGGGAGGCGGGTCCACCTGGCTTACGGGATCGTACGAGGCGGCGACAGACACCCTTTACTGGGCTACGGGCAATCCCTGGCCCGACGGGGACGACCGGGAGCGTCCCGGCGATAATCTTTACACCAACTGCGTTCTCGCGCTGAATGCGAGGACGGGGGACCTGAAATGGCACTATCAGTTCACGCCGCACGACGTGAAGGATCGCGACGCCACCGAGCCTAACGTGCTGGTGGACACGGTCTATCGCGGCAAGCCCTCGAAGCTTCTGCTGCACGCCGATCGCAACGGCTTCTTCTATGTGATCGAGCGCGACAGCGGCAAGCTGCTTCTGGCCAGGCCGTTTCTGCGGCGGGTGGATTGGGCGGAGAGGATCGGCGCCGATGGGAGGCCGGTAGTGAAGGATCCGCGCGGCTGCCCGTCGGACGCCGCCAACTGGGATGCGGCGGCGTTTTCGCCCCTCACGCGCCTGTACTATGTGCTCGCGCTCGAGGAGTGCACCGGCAAGCCCACGGGCTATCCGGAGCAGACCGGGCAGCGTTTCCTGCGGGCTCTGGACATCGAGACGGGGAATATCGCGTGGGAGATTCCGCAACCGGGCCCGGCGCGCGCCAAGACGTGGTCCGGCGTGCTGGCCACGGCCGGCGGACTCGTGTTCTACGGCCGGCCGAATGGGGGCTTTGCGGCCGTGGACCAGCGCAATGGGAAGCCGCTGTGGGAATTTCCGGCGAATGTTCGGATGAAGGCTTCGCCCATGACCTTCACTTACGGCGGCAGGCAGTATATCGCGGTGGCCGCGGGGCCGAATATTCTTTGCTTCGGGCTTTGAGGGTTAGCGGCGCGAGAGAATCACGGCCTCGGGCGATTGTTCGAGCCGGTGGATCTCATTCCGCGTGAAGCCGCAGTTGCGGTACATCTGGTCGTATTCCGCGAAGGTGTACGCATCGCCCTCCGCGGTGGTGGCGAGCATGATCATGGCGAACGTCGCCGCATCGGGCGGGGTGACGCGGTCCTCGTTCGGGACGAATTCGAGCGTGACGGCGACGCCGTCCGGCTTGAGCGCGCCATGCACTTTCCGCATCAGCGTCTCGATGACAGAGGGATTGAAGTGATGGTGGAAGTTGGTGATGAGGACGACGTCGTAATCCCCGCCGAACTCCACTTCAAACGCGCTGCCCTCGATGGCGTGCCAGCGGTTCGCCACGCCCGCGCTCACCGCGTGTTCCCGGGCGATGTCGAGCACGGAGGGCCAGTCCACCGCGTGGATGGAAGCATTGGGATTGGCGCGCGCGATGGTGATGCCAAACAGCCCGTGGCCTGCCGCCAGGTCAAGCACCTTCACCGGCGCTCCCTCGTTTGCTTTGAGCAGCCCCGCAATCCAATTCGCCGGCGGCATCATCATCGCCACCATGGAGCGCGCGAAGTCCCGCCAGATCGGGTTTTCACGCGACATCGTGCCGCCCTCCCCGTTGAGCACGGTTCCGCCCTTGCGCACGACGGGCGTCAAGTCGTGGAAAGCCTCCTTGACGGTGGGGCCCGCCAGCATCGCCGTGATTCCGCCCAGGTAGGCCGGTGAGCGGCGATCGAGGAAAACGGCGCTGTCGGGGGTCAGCCCGTAGTGGTTGTTGTCCTTGGTGAGGAACTGGTGGACGCTCAGGTAGTCGCAGAGAACGCGTACGCCCTTGGATGAAGCATGGCAGTGTTCGCTGAGCGCCGCCGCGGTATTGTGGCCAGCGGCAATCGCGGTGAACAGGCCCAGATCAACGGCGCATTTGATGGCGGCTGTTTGCTGATGGCCACTGAGGGCTTGCAGAAATCGAGTGGGTGCGGGTGGTTGTATAGGCATAGGTCCCAGATATATTCACGTAGCCTAACACGGCGGCTGCCCGCGCGGGGGCCCCCGCAATATCCCATTAATAGATAGTGCCGCCGGCGGTGAGAGCGGGCTGGCGGATCTCAATGCAGCCCTTGCCGGTGGGGAGTACCTTGCCGGGGTTGAGGAGGCAGGCGGGGTCGAAGAGTTTCTTGAAACCGGCGATGAGGTCGAGCGTATCCTCTGAGAACAGGCGGCTCATCAACTCCATCTTCTCCATTCCGACGCCGTGTTCTCCGGTGATGGAGCCGCCCACCTCGATGCAGTATTCGAGGATTTCCTCGCCCGCCGATTGGGCTTTCTCGAGGTCGCCGGGTTTGTGGATATCGAAGAGAATGATGGGGTGCATGTTGCCGTCGCCGGCATGGAAGATGTTGCTGATGGTGAGGCCGTATTTTTCGCCGATGCGCTGAATTTCGCGCAGGGTGGGGGCCACTTTGGTGCGGGGCACAACGCCGTCCTGCACGTAGTAGGAAGGACTGACGCGGCCGACGGCTCCGAAGGCGTTCTTGCGGCCCTTCCAGAGCAGATCGCGCTCCTCGGCGGAGCGGGCGACGCGGAATTCGCGCGCCTTCGAATTGTGGCACACGGCGCGGATCTGCTCCAGTTGCTCCTCGACGGCTTCGGTGAGCCCTTCGAGTTCGATGAGAAGGACGGCGGCGGCGTCGAGCGGATAGCCGGCGTGAGTGGCCTCTTCGACCATGCGCAGCATGACGCCGTCGAGCATCTCGACGGCCACGGGGGTGATGCCGCGGGCGGTGATTTCGGCCACGGTATCGGCGCAGTGATCGACGGTATCGTAGATGGCGAGACAGGTTTTCACGAGTTCGGGCTGGCGCATGAGGCGGACGATGATCTTGGTGACGAGCGCCATGGTGCCTTCCGAGCCGACCAGGAGGCCGAGGATATCGAAGCCGGGGACATCCTGCTCCATGCCGCCGGCGGTGATTACCGTGCCGTCAGGAAGGACAGCCTCGATGCCGAGGACGTGATTGGTGGTGACGCCGTAGGCGAGAGTGTGGGGTCCGCCGGCGTTTTCGGCGACATTGCCCCCGATGGTGCAGGCGCGCTGGCTGGAGGGATCGGGGGCGTAGAAATATTTTTGGGACTGGACCGCCAGGGTGATGTCGAGGTTGACGACGCCGGGTTGGAGGACGGCGCGCTCGTTGGCGAGGTCGATTTCGAGGATGCGGTCCATGCGGGCAAAACCCACCATGACGCCGCCCGCGCGGGGAATGGCTCCTCCGCTGAGGCCGGTGCCGGCGCCCCGGCCGACGAAGGGGATGTCGTACTCGGCGGTGACTTTGACGATGGCGGCGACATCCCCGGTGGAGCGGGGGAAGACCACCATCTCGGGGCGCGCCTTGTCGACGCCGCCGTCGTATTCGTAGAGGGTCAGGTCCTCGGGCCGGTCCAGAAAACCCCGGGCGCCGACGATTTGGATGAGCTTCCGGCGGGCTTCGGGGGGAATCATGTCGTCCGTATCATTTTTCGTATCAGAGGAGGCTCTGAACCTGCTGGATTACCCTGTCATCCATCCAGTTTTCCGGCCCGATGAACTTCGCCACCACCTTGCCGCCGCTGTTGATGATGTAAGTTTCGGGGTATTTGAAGGTGCCGTAGCTGGAACTGACATTGGCTTCCGGGTCGCGGGCGGTGACGAAACTGATGCCGGAGCGCTTGACGAACTGCTGGTAGGTAGCGGCGTTCTTATCCACGCTGACGCCGAGCACGACGACGCCCTTGGAGCGCATCTGTTCCTGGAAGGCGTTGAGCGAAGGGAGTTCCTGAATGCAGGGCGGGCACCAGGTGGCCCAGAAGTTGAGGACCAGGAGTTTGCCGCCGAAATCCGAGCGGGTCATGGTCTTGCCGTTGTCGGCGACGATTTGGAAGTCGGGGGCATTGTCTCCGGAGACAACGATGCGCTGCTCGAGTGTGCCGCCGGCGACGGCAATGAGCGCTACCAGGAGCGCCACGATCAGCCCTTTCAAGAGGAGGTCGGCTTTGCGAGTGGACATGGGAACTCAATACAATTTTAAAGTATCCCGAGGCATCGGGACAGCATCCAATCGGGTGGAACGATGAAGATTACCCGCCGGGCCGAGTTCTCGGCCTCCCACAGTTGCTCGAACCCGGCATTGCCCGCCGCGGAGAACCGGGCTATTTATGGTGAAGCGGCGAACCCGCATGGGCATGGTCACAACTACCTGCTGGAAGTGACTCTGGATGGGATGCCGGATCCGGTTACGGGAATGGTGATGGATCTGAAGCGGCTGAAGGAGGTAATGGAGGAGGAAGTGATAGCCCCGATGGACCACCGGTTTCTGAATCACGAAGTGCCTCCTTTCGACCGTGTTGTTCCGACGGCGGAGAACCTGGCAATGGAGATCTGGCGGCGTCTCGAGCCCAGGCTGCGGACTCCGAATGCGCGGTTGGACAGCGTACGGATCTATGAAACCGAGGACTTGTGGGTGGAATACCGCGGCGAGGGCGGGCGTTAGAGAGGCGAGATATGGTTCGCGTCGGCAAACGATACCGCTTTAGCGCGTCTCACCGTCTCCACTCGCCGGCGCTTTCGGCCGGGGAAAACCGGGAGTTATACGGCAAGTGCAACAACCCGTATGGACATGGGCACGACTACCTGCTGGAAGTGGTGGTGTCCGGGGTTCCGGACGCGGTGACGGGTCTCGTCGCGCCGTTGAGGCGCCTGGACGAGTATGTGAGGCGCGAAGTGATTTCGGAGTTCGATCACAAATACATGAACGAAGAGATCGAGGCGTTCCGGGATCTGCCGCCGACTACGGAAAATGTCGCCAGGGTGGTATGGGAGAGGCTGGCCCGGGGGTGGCGCGCGGCTTTGCCGGCGGGCGTTTCTCTCGACAGCGTGAGGATCCACGAGACGCGAAGGAACATTGTAGAGCTTGGCGGGGATATGAAGGAGGCGGTCACGGGATGAAGAACAAAGCGCTGGTGAAGGTGATCGAGCCGAAGAAGAAGGGGCGCTCCTTTGCGCCCCAGATCGAGCACATCCTTGCGGAACTGGGAGAGGATGTGACGCGGGAAGGGCTGATACGGACGCCGGAGAGAGCCGACAAAGCCCTCCGTTTTCTGACGAGCGGCTACTCGATGAATCTCGACGGGATTATCAACGGGGCGCTGTTCGACGTGGAGTATGACGAAATGGTGCTGGTGCGGGACATCGAGTTCTACAGCATGTGCGAGCACCACATGCTGCCGTTCTTCGGGAAGGTGCACGTGGCGTACCTGCCGAAGGACAAAGTAATCGGCCTGAGCAAGATACCGCGAATCGTGGACATGTATGCCCGGCGGTTGCAAGTGCAGGAGCGGCTGACGAAGGAAGTGGCGGAGGCGCTACAGGATGTATTGAAGCCGCGGGGGGTGGCCGTGGTCTGCCAGGCACGGCACTTTTGCATGATGATGCGCGGGGTGGAGAAGCAGCATTCCGGGACAACCACCAGTGCGATGTTAGGGGCGTTTCGGACGCAGAAGGAGACGCGGGACGAGTTCCTTTCGCTGTTGTCTCACAGGATGACCGGCTTTTGAGGGCTGACGGGCGTGGCCGGCGTTTGAGAGCGGAGTTTCTCGCGTTTGACATCTCCTCGCCCCCAAATTAAACTATTGTTTTTGGGGATCTCCCACAGACAGGAGCAGTGCGCCTTCGACACACTTCGATTATCGATGGCGTACAGTGCAAGTAAATGCCTAAACGTACTTTTCAGCCGAACAATCGCCGCCGGGCGAAGACTCACGGATTCCGCGCCCGCATGGCGAGCAAGGACGGGCAGCAGGTTCTGGCGCGGCGCCGCGCCAAAGGCCGCTGGAAACTTACCGTCAGTGACGAACGCGTGGTTCGCTACGCAAAGATGAAATAACTCTGCCTCCGAACGCGCGGCAATCGTACTCTTTCCCCAAGAAACATCGTTTGCTTCGTTCGAGCGAATTTCGCCGGGTTTATGATCAAGGTTCCCGCTTTTCCAGTCCGTTATTTACGGCATTTCTATGGCCGAATCCGGAGGCGGCGGGTCCCCGGGTGGGGTTCACCACTCCCAGGGCGCTCGGACGGGCCGTGCGGAGGAATCGTATGAAGCGGCGGCTGAGAGCGGCGGTGCGGCTGGAGCTTCTTCCCAGGCTGGGGCCGGGGTGGGACATCGTCATCAATCCTCGTAAAGCACTTCATGACGCGGACTGGCAGACCATCCTGCGTGAAGTGAACAGACTGGTATCGCGATGCGGGAACTCCTGATCGCTTTGTTGCGTTTCTACAAGCGGTGGATCTCTCCTCTTCTGCCTTCCGCTTGCCGTTTTGCTCCCACCTGTTCGGAATACATGATGCAGGCAGTGGAAAAACATGGGGCTGCGCGCGGCGTCTGGTTAGGCTTGAAGCGGCTGGGTAAGTGCCATCCGTTTCATCAAGGGGGCTATGATCCCGTTCGCTAGCGTGACCGAATTAGAATAATGGCCAATTCCAGCAAAGATCCGGATCCATCGAACAAGCCATCAGCATCCAAGCAGGGCGGGCGGAAGGAACTTTCGATGGAGATGCGACTGCTCCTGACGTTCATTCTCATGGGCGCGGTGCTGTTTCTCACTCCCTACCTCATGAAGACGACGGCTCCTCCGCCGCCGGCAAAGAAAACCGAACCGGCGGACGCCCGGCAAGCGGCGCCGAAAGAGGCTTCCGGGGAGGTCAGGCAAAGCCCGCCGGCGGCGCCGTCACAACCGCCGCCCGCCGCGGCGCCGTCACAACCGCCGCCGGGCCAGGTGGTTGCCGAGCGGCAGGATGACGCCATCATCCTGGAGACCGATCTCTACCGGGTGCAGTTTTCCAATCGCGGCGCGGTGGTCCGCGGTTGGGTACTGAAGAAATACCGCGACAACGCGGGGAAGCCCGTGGAACTGGTGAACCCCGTGGGAGGAACGCAGCTTGGATTCCCGTTCTCCGTGCAGTTGAAGGGCGCGCAGGTAAGTCCCGGGCCTAATTCTGTTCTGTATGTGGCGAAACGCTCCGGCGACGGCCTTACGCTCTCGTTCGAGTACTCTGCCGGCAAGCTCTATGTGAAGAAGACGTTCGCCTTCGAGAAGAATCGTTATCGCGTCCAGTTTTCGAGTGAGATCAGCGACCAGGGACGGACCATTCCTCACCTTGTGGCGTGGCGCGGCGGTTTCGGCGATTTTTCGGTCAGCAACACCCTTTCGACGCAACACACGACTTATTTCGACACCACCGACAACAAACTGATCGTGAACGACGTGGGGAAGGCGAAGAACGGGCCATTGACGGTGAGCGGCAGGTTCAACTTCGCCGGCATCGAGGACACCTATTTCGCCGCGGTGGTGTTGCCGCCGGCGGGTTCCACCCTGGAGGTGGAAACGCTGAGCGATAAACTGCCGTTCGTGGCGGAACAGAACAAGGAAGAGCCGCATATCGGGGTGGCGCTCGGCGGGGAAGGAGTGAACCAGGCGCTGCTGTTCGTGGGGCCGAAGGACATCGATGTACTTCGCTCGCTCGATCCGAAGTTGGAGCAGATGGTGGACTTCGGGTGGTTCTGGTTCCTCGCCAAGCCCCTGTTTGCGTCTCTGAACTACGTCAACGACAAGTTCATTCACAACTACGGCTGGGCGATCGTAGTGGTCACCATTCTGATCAACATGCTGCTGATGCCGCTGAAAATTTCCAACATCAAATCGATGAAGAAGATGTCGCAACTTCAGCCGCAAATTCAGGCGATCCAGGCCAAATACAGCAACATGCCGATGCGCGATCCGCGCCGCCAGCAGCAGCAGCAGGAGACGATGGATCTGTACAAAAAGCATGGGGTTAATCCGCTGGGCGGATGTGTTCCGATGGCGCTCCAGATGCCGTTCTTCTTTGCTTTCTACAAAGTGCTCATGGTCGCCATTGAATTGCGCGGCGCGCACTGGCTGTGGGTGACCGATCTTTCCCAACCCGAGCATCTGGCGATTCGCATTTTGCCGGTGGCCACCATCGCCACGCAGTTTCTCATGCAGAGGATGACGCCGAGCACCACCGCCGACCCGCAACAGCAGCGCATCATGCAGTTCATGCCGCTGATGTTCATCTTCATTTTCTACAGTGTGGCCAGCGGACTGGTGTTATATTGGTTGACTGGCAACCTGGTCGGCATTGCCCAGCAGTATTTCTTCAACAAGACGATGGGCGTGGGTGCTCCGGCCGCGGTTACAGTGGCGCCGCCAAAGAAAAGCGGCAAAAAATAGCCCTTTGGAATGAACGTGGCAGAGCCCTTTTATACACTTGATGAACACGGTCCCCGCATCGAGGAGTTTCTGGGAAAAATCGTCGATCTGGGCGGATTTGAACTCGATTTTGAAGTAGCGTCGGGAGAGAATCCGCATCCCGACATCGAAGATCCGGAACTGGTGGTCCGATTTTTCGGGCCGGACGTGGAACTGCTTCTGGCGAACAAAGCGGAACTGTTGCTGGCGCTCGAGTACCTGACGATGGAAATGCTGCGGATGCCATCGGACCATCACGAAAGACTCTGCTTCGACGCCAACGATTACCGTATGCTGCGCATTGCCGAATTGCGGCTGAGCGCGACTACCGCCGCTGAAAAAGTGAAGCGCAGCAAACTCCCCTTCCGCTTCAGCCCCATGAGCAGCCGGGAGCGCCGGATTATACACCTGGCTCTGCGCAATGAGCCGGAAGTGCGAAGCGAATCCTCCGGGATGGGCCCGTTCCGCCAGGTGGTGATTTACCCCGCCGGCATGCCGGCGCCCCCGGAACCGCCGCATCAACCCTATGAACGGCGCGACCGGGACCGGGGCAGGGACCGCGATCGTAGCGGCCCGCCGCGCCGCGGTCCGGGCGGCGGCCGGGATCGTGGCCCGGGCCGGGGCCGCCGATAGTCTTGCTTGCGGCTTAACGACACCATCGCCGCCATTTCCACCCCCCCAGGCCGAGGCGGGATCGGGGTAGTGCGTCTATCGGGGCCCGGCGCGGCGGCAATCGCCGCGAATGTGCTGGATCTCCCGGCAACCACGGAATGGACCGGGTGGCGTAGCTTCCTCGCCGTGCTTCCCGACGAGCAGGGGGCGGCGGTGGATCACGTAGTGGTGACATTCTTCGCGAAACCACGCTCTTACACGGCTGAGGATGTGGTGGAGATCGCCTGTCACGGCTCGCCCGTGGTGTTGCGGCATTGCCTGGAGCGGGCCTGCCGGGCCGGCGCGCGTCTCGCCGAACCGGGCGAGTTCACGCTGCGCGCGTTCCTGAACGGCCGGATTGACTTGCCGCGGGCTGAAGCGGTGCGGGACCTGATCGAGGCCACCACGCTTTTTCAGGCGCGCGTGGCGGCGCGGCAGATGGAAGGCGCCGTGTCGCGGAGACTGGCTCCGTGGAAGAGCCGGTTGGTTGAATTGATCGCCCTGCTCGAGGCCGGCATCGATTTCGCGGACAACGACGTGGAGTTCGCCTCGAGCGGCGAGATTCTGAGCCGTTTGGCGCCGCTGCTGGCGGGACTCGAGAAACTCGCCGCCAGCTTCGCCTATGGGAAACTGGTGCATTCCGGATTCACGCTCGCCATCGTGGGGCGCCCGAATGTGGGCAAGAGCAGCCTGTTCAATCGCCTGTTGGAGCAGGACCGCGCCATTGTTACGGAGATTCCGGGCACGACGCGGGATACGGTTTCCGAATCGGCGTCTCTGTTTGGCATCCCCGTGAAGTTTCTGGATACGGCTGGAATCCGGCAGGCCCGGGACGTGGTGGAAAATCTGGGCATCGAGCGAAGCTACCAGGCGATGGCGGACGCCGACTTGACCCTGGTGGTTCTGGATTTCTCCGCTCCTCTCACCGAAGCGGATACTGTGCTGCTGGCGAGGGCACGGGAGAGCGGGCGGGTTCTGACGGTGGCGAACAAGGGCGACCTGCCACGCCGCCTTTCCCTCGAGGAAGCCCATACCGTGGTTTCAGCGCTTACCGGAGAGGGGCTGGAGACGCTGCGGCGGAGCATTGGGGAGGCCTTGGGCCTCAGCGGCGAATTGGCGCCGGAATCGGGCTTTATTACGAGTCTGAGACATGAGCAGTTGCTTCGCGAGAGCGTGGAGGCCCTGGGCAACGCCCGCACCGCCGTGGAGTTGGGGATTCCCCACGAGATGCTGCTGCTCGATCTCTACGCCGCGCTGCGGCCCATTGACGCCATCACGGGCGCCACTACGGCGGATGACATCCTGAACCGGATCTTTTCCACGTTCTGCATAGGGAAATGAGCGGTCACGGGGCGAGTTGCCTGCGCACGGAATCGAGCACGCCGTTGATGAACGGGATGGACTCCTCGCCGGCGAAGCGGCGCGCCAATTCGAGCGCTTCATCGATCACCACGGCCGGGGGAGTGCTGCGCTCCATTATTTCGTAGACGGCCAACCGGAGGATGTTACGGTCAACCGCGGGCATCCGCTCGATGCGCCAGTTCGCGCTATGGCTGCTGATCTGCTCATCAATCCGCGCCGCGTGTCCCACCGTGCCCCGCACCAGCTCTTCCATAAAGGGATCATCCTCGCGCGGCGCATCCCCGGCGCCGGTTTCATGCTCGGACTCCCAACTATAGAGCGTTTCGTAATAGTTATCCACGGCGTCGCGAACCGGTAGTTTGCGCACGTCGAGCTGATAAAGAATCTGTAAGGCTCGCTGCCTGGACCGGTGACGCGATGGCATTCGGTTGGCTACTTCATACCGCGAAGTTTTCGCATGAGGTTGGCCATCTCGATAGCGGTCATGGCGGCATCGAACCCCTTGTTGCCGTGTTTTGCGCCCGCGCGGTCCGCGGCCTGTTCGACGGTGTTCGTGGTGAGCACGGCAAAGGCGACAGGCACTCCGGATTGCATGGCCACCTGTCCCAACCCCTTGGCGGCTTCGCCGGCGACATAGTCGAAGTGGGGGGTGTCGCCGCGAATGACTGCGCCCAGGCAGATGATGCCGTCATAGCGGTTGGAGTTGGCCAACTCCCGCGCGGTCACCGGCATTTCCCACGAGCCGGGAACCCAAACCACGGTGATGTCATCTTCCGATGCGCCGGTCCGGCGCAGGGCATCGAGAGCGCCGGCGAGCAGGCGCTCCGTGATAATGCTGTTGAAACGCCCGGCTACGACGGCAAACCGTAGTCCTTTGGCGTCCAGATGTCCTTCAATGACGGAATGCGGCATTCTGTTTCCGTGGGGTGTGGCTGCTCACCTATGGGATAATTGAGCTTACACCAGATCATTCTACCGCATGGACCCAGCCTTCATCCGTAACTTTTCCATCATTGCCCACATTGATCACGGCAAGTCGACTCTTGCCGATCGTCTACTTGAAGCCACGGCGGCGTTGAGCGAACGCGAGATGATGGAGCAGGTTCTCGATTCGATGGATCTGGAACGCGAGCGCGGCATCACGATCAAGGCGCACGCCGTGAGACTGAATTATCGCGCCGAGGACGGCGTTCTCTACCAGCTCAACCTCATTGACACTCCCGGCCACGTCGATTTCAGCTACGAGGTTTCGCGCAGCCTGCAGGCGTGCGAAGGCGCTCTGCTGGTGGTGGACGCCTCGCAGGGCGTGGAAGCCCAGACGCTTGCCAATACGTACCTGGCGCTGCACCACAATCTGGAGATCATCCCGGTGATCAACAAGATTGACCTGCCATCGGCCGAGCCGGACCGCATCAAGGAGCAGATCGAGCAGGTGATCGGGCTCGATTCCTCGGGGGCGATCCTGGCGAGCGCCAAGCAGGGCGCCGGCATTCACGAGCTGCTGGAAGCGATCGTGCACCTGGTGCCTCAGCCCAAGGGCGATCCGGATGCGCCGCTGCGCGCCCTGATCTTCGATTCCTGGTTTGATCCCTACCGCGGCGTGATCATCCTTTTCCGCGTGATGGATGGCCGGATCCGCGTGGGGCAGCGGATTCGACTGATGTCCGCGGGGAAGGTCAGCGAAGTGGAGGCGCTCGGCTACCAGTCGCCTAAGCCTGTTCCGTTGCAGGAACTCTCCGCGGGCGAGGTCGGGTATGTGTTCGCCAATATCAAGACGGTTTCCGACGCGCGCATCGGGGATACGATCACGGATGCCGAGAATCCCGCCGCCGAGGCGCTCCCCGGATTCGAGGAGATCAAGCCGATGGTGTTCGCGGGGCTCTATCCGGTGGAGTCGCACGAGCATGGCCTGCTGCGCGATGCGCTCGAAAAGCTTCGTCTCAACGACAGCGCGTTCAACTTCGAGCCGGAAAACTCGGCGGCGCTGGGGTTCGGGTTCCGCTGCGGGTTTCTAGGCCTGCTGCATTTGGAGATTGTGCAGGAGCGGCTGGAGCGCGAGTTCAATATCGACCTTATCACCACGGCTCCGGGCGTCCGCTACCGGGTGACGAAGCTCGACGGCGAGGTGGTGGAGGTGGACAACCCCACGCGCTGGCCCGTGCAGGCCGAGATCAGGCAGATTGAAGAACCCATTATCGACGCCACCGTGATTACACGCGAGGAATATCTGGGGGAGATCCTGAAGCTGCTTGAAGAAAAGCGGGGGGAGCAGAAGAAATTCGAGTACATCGGCACGGGCCGCGTAATGCTGAATTACGAGCTTCCGCTGAATGAAATCGTGCTTGACTTCTATGACCGGTTGAAATCCGCCTCGCGCGGCTACGCCTCTCTCGACTACCACCTGGCGGGCTACCGCGTGTCGCCGATGGTGAAACTGGACGTGCTGGTGGCGGGCGACCCCGTGGACGCGCTGTCGATGATCGTGCACCGCGACTTCGCGTATGACCGCGGCAAGGCGCTGATTGAACGGCTGCGCAAGCTGATTCCCCGGCAGATGTTCGAAGTGGCGCTGCAGGCGGCGATCGGGAACAAGATCGTGGCGCGGGAAAACATTCCCGCGATTCGCAAGAACGTGCTCGCCAAGTGTTACGGCGGCGACATTACGCGCAAGAAGAAGCTGCTGGAAAAACAGAAGGAAGGAAAGCGGCGGATGAAGCGCGTGGGCCGGGTGGACATTCCACAGGAGGCGTTCCTGGCGGTGCTTCAGGTGACGAAGAAGGAATCCGAGGATTAGGCGCCATGCGAGTCTCCCTTGCTTCGATTTCGGTTTCCGGGTTCAAATCGATTGCGGAGGAGCAGACAATTGAGGTACGTCCGCTGACGATCCTGGCCGGGGCCAACAGTTCGGGCAAGTCGAGCATGATGCAGCCGCTTCTGCTCATGAAGCAGACTATTCTGGCGCCGTTCGATCCTGGTGGGTTGTTGCTCAACGGGCCGAATCTTGGTGTTCGGTCCGGATTGGAAATTATGGCTCTTGGCAGGGCGATCCGGCGCCGGGATTGGTTCCAGGTCCGGCTGGAACTTACAGATCAAAGTCGAATGGATCTGCAATTCGGTGATCTGTACGAATCGCAGATCACGGTGAAGATGTCTTCGTTCCAACCTGTGGAGAAACCGGAAGGAACGATTCTGAAGTATCACCGGTGCTTGCCCGTCCATGTGGTGGAGGGCTCAGAGGGCGAGGGTCTGTTCTATCAGCCGAAGCCGGCGCGACACTCTGCAAGCCTATTAGGGAGAATGATTCACCTTCCGGGATTGCGAGGCCGCCTGGACGGATTGTACGGAATCGCGGGTGTGAGCGGGACGATTGAGGGTACTTTTGAACATTATGTGGGCCGGTTGGTCAATCAGTGGCAGGAGGGAGACAGCCAAAGGTTGAGGGCTCTGGGGCTTGCCCTCGAATTCATAGGCCTCGCGCGCTCCGTGGAAGCAAAGATGTCTGGCAACGAGATTGAATTGTTCGTCAGCCGTAGACTGTCCGGGGAAGGTGACGTGGTTCCCTTGCGAAATGTGGGTCTTGGAGTGTCGCAAGTTCTGCCCATCCTGGTTGCGCTGCTTCACTCTGAGGAGGGCGACGTGTTGTACATCGAACAGCCGGAACTCCATCTCCACCCATTGGCCCAAATCCGCTTGACAAAGCTGATCGCTGATGCCGCCAACCGTGGTGTGCGGATCGTGGCCGAGACACATTCTTCGTTGATGCTCCGCGAGGTCCAGACCATGATCGCTCAGGGTGACTTGTCTCCGGAGATTGTCCGGCTGCACTGGTTTCAACGGGATCCGGGAAGCGGAGAGACAGCCGTCACCACAGCGGAACTCGACGAGAACGGCGCATTCGGCGATTGGCCTGAAGACTTTGACGCGATTGCCATTGATTCGGAGAAGCGCTATCTCGATGCCGTGGAAGCGCGGAGCAAGTATTCGTGAGTGAAAGAAAATCCAAGCGCCTTGTTATCGACGCCTGTGTCGCTCGCGCCGCCGGCGACAAGGAGCAGGGAATTTCATCGAAGTGCCGGCGCTTCCTTGACGAGACTTTGAGGATCTGTGATCGCATGGTGATGACTCCCAAACTCCGGCAGGAATGGAACAAACATCAATCGCTGTTTGCAACCAAATGGAGAGCCAGCATGATTGCCAGGAAAAAGATGGTTCCCATCCAGGATTCGGGAGATGTGACCTTGCTCATCGAAGTTCAGGATGCGGCTGAATCCGGTGCAGGGCGACGGGAGATGACCAAGGATATCCACTTGATGGAAGCGGCGCTTGCCACGGATCACATTGTCGTCACTATCGAGCGCGATTCATTCGCGAGGTTTGAGCGGATCAAGGCTAAGGTCCCTCGCCTCGCCGGTGTTCAAGTGTTCAATCCAACCTCCGGGAAGCCGCTGTAGACACATGTGTCATCATATTCATTTCTCATGGAAACATTGAAGCCCGGTAGTCCCGAGGAACTGGCCGCCATGCTGGGCGAGGCCGGCTCGGCCGGGAGAGCGGTCGAATTATCAGGCAACGGGAGCAAGGGCAGGGCGGGAGGCTCCGTCGCGGCCGCTCAGACGCGCATTTCGCTTTCCGGTCTGGATCAGGTTCTGATGTACGAACCGCGCGATCTTACGGTGAGCGTGGGAGCCGGCATGCCGTATTCGCGCTTCACCGAAATGCTCGCCAAGGACGGCTATATGGTTCCGCTCGATCCGCCGTTTGCCTCAGAGGCGACAGTGGGAGGGGTGGTGGCGTCGAACTCGAGCGGGCCGCGGCGGCGTTTGTTCGGCACGGCGCGCGACCTGGTGATCGGCATGAAGTTCGCCACCATCGAGGGGAAACTGGTGCAGTCGGGCGGGATGGTGGTGAAGAACGTGGCCGGACTCGACATGGGGAAACTGCTGATCGGGTCGCTGGGCACGCTGGGCGCCATCGCCGTGCTCAACTTCAAGCTGATCCCGCTGCCCGCTGCTTCGCGCACGTTTCTCTTCGAGTACGCCGGCCTCAACGAGGCGATCGCCCTTCGCGACCGCATCCTGCACGGTGTTTTGCAGCCCGTGGCGATCGATCTCTTGAATCCGCCCGCGACGCGGGGACTGGGGCGCAAGGGTTGGCTTGTGGCGATTGGCGTCAGCGGCAACGAGGCCGTGCTGCGCCGCTATGCGCGGGAACTGGCGGAGGGCGAGGCGGTGGAAGGAGAGGCGGAGCGCGTGTTCTGGGACTATGTTCGCGAGTTCACGCCACGGTTCCTGGCGGCGCGCGCGGATGGAGTGATGGTGCGGAGTTCGCTCACGCTGTCCGCGATGGAAGCGGCGCTGCAAGGGCTGCCCGGCGCGGTGGTGGCAAGGGCGGGGAATGGTGTCTGTTACTCCCATTGCGAGAGTGTCCGGGAGGCGCAAGGAGCGCTCGGGACGGGGCGGGCCGTGATGGAGTATGGGCCGGTTTCGCGCGATGCATCGCTCGTCATGTGGCCGCAAATTGACTCCGGCTTCCCGGTCATGCAAAGAATCAAACAGATGCTCGATCCGAAGAGTCTCCTGAATCCCGGAAGGTTCTATGGCCGCTTCTGAATTGCCGGTTCTCCGGGATCTGGACAAGCCGCAACAGAAGGATTTGGACCGCTGCGTGCATTGCGGCCTGTGTCTCAACTCCTGCCCCACGTACCGGGTGCTGGGAGTCGAGATGGATTCGCCGCGAGGGCGCATCTACCAGATGGTGCAGGTACACAACGGCGCGGAGATCAGCGCCTCCTACCAGCAGCACCTGG
This sequence comes from Bryobacterales bacterium, assembly GCA_026954325.1. Lineage (GTDB taxonomy): Bacteria > Acidobacteriota > Terriglobia > Bryobacterales > Bryobacteraceae > CADEFT01. The sequence continues at coordinate 59,182 of JAIXKK010000145.1, forward strand.
ACCTGTGCCTGGCGTGCCGGGGCTGCGAAACGGCGTGCCCATCCGGCGTACAGTACGGCCGGTTGATCGAGGCGGCGCGCGCGGAAATTGAAAACAGAGTGCAACGTCCGTTTCTGACGCGGTTGCTGCGGCGGTTCGTTTTCGGAAGCCTGCTGCCTTCGCCGGCGCTATTGAAAATGGCGGCGGCGGGCATGTACGTCTATCAGAATTTCGGGCTGCAAGCACTCGCACGCGGTCTGGGCATCCTGAAGTTGATGGGGAAGATGGGGGAACTCGAGAAACTTGCGCCGCCGGCGGAGTTTCCTACTTTCTTTTCGGCGTATGGGAAGGTGTTTCCGGCGGAAGGCAAGCGCAGGCACAAGGTTGCCCTGCTCGGCGGATGCATTGCGAACATCAGCTTTGCCCGGCTGAATGAAGCCACCGTGCGCGTGCTTCAGAAGAATGGATGCGAAGTCCACGTGCCGCGGGGGCAGACATGCTGCGGGGCGCTGCACGTGCACTCAGGCATTCGCGAGGACGCGCGGCGGCTGGCGCGCCGGAACATCGATGCGCTGCTTGGCGAAGGCTTCGACGCGATCCTCACGAACTCGGCGGGCTGCGGTTCAACCCTGAAGGAATACAACGAACTGCTGGAACACGATGAGGCGTACAAGGCCGGGGCGGAGAAGTTCTCGAGGCTGGTGAAGGATATCAACGAGTTCCTTGCCGCCATCGGTCTCAATCCGCGCATGGGCAATCTGCCGCTGAGGGTGACCTATCAGGATTCCTGCCATCTGGCGCACGGGCAGAAGGTGCGCGCGGCTCCGCGGCAGTTGTTGAAGGCCGTGCCCGGGCTGGAGTTTCAGGAGATGCCGCTCTCCGATTTGTGCTGCGGCTCGGCGGGCATCTATAACGTGCTGCAAACCGGGATGTCGATGCAGGTTCTGGGACGCAAGATGGAACTGGCGAATTCCGTGCCGGCGAATGTCATTGCAACGGCGAATACGGGCTGCATGCTGCAACTACGCGCCGGAGTGGCGATGCACGGCAAGGGGCAACGCGTGGCGCACGTGATCGAAATCCTGGACGAGGCCTACCGGAAAGCATGACGAAATTTCTGCTTCTGCCGGCGGCCGCGGCGGCGCAAACGCCGGAGCCGCCGCGGGCAAAGAGGCAAAAAGCAGTCTGGGCGGGCAGGCCGAAGACTTCTCCTACTTCCACAAGCAGATCCCGGGATTCTTTTGATGCCTTGGCGGAGGGAACGCCGCCAAAGGCTTCACCGCCGGGAATCACACGGCGGAGTTCGACGTGGACGAGGACGCGGCGATGTCGGGGGTGAAGACGGGCGCCGCCTTGCTGACGGCGGCTTTGGGCGGCGGCGGTTACACCAATACCGTAAAGGCTGTTTCGGTACGCTCCACCGGGCGATATAGGGTATCACGTTCGACTGGTTCGCGGCCGGCCGCCTGGATTAACCGAAGCAGGTCGCCGCGCCGGAGCGATTGTGAAGTGGTGGCCCCGGCATCGTGGTAGATCTTTTCTTCCACCACCGTGCCGTCGATGTCGTCCGCCCCGAAGCGCTGGGCGACCTGGGCGATGCGCGGCGTCATCATGACCCAATAGGACTTGATGTGCGGGATGTTGTCGAGCATGAGGCGCGACACGGCGATATTCTTCAGGTCATCGAAGCCCGTGGTTTTCGCGATGTGCTGGAGCGGCGTGTTATCGGGATGGAAGGCGAGCGGAATGAACGTGACAAAGCCGTGCGTCTCGTCCTGCAGGGAACGAAGTTTTACGAGATGGTCCATGCGATCGTCAGCCGTTTCGATGTGGCCGTAGAGCATGGTGCAATTCGACTTGAGCCCCGCCTGGTGGGCGATGCGGGCCACGTTGAGCCACTCGTTGCCGTCGATTTTGTGATCGCAAATGATGCGGCGCACGCGTTCGCTGAAGATTTCGGCTCCTCCGCCGGGCATGGAATCCATGCCGGCCTCGCGGAGGCGCTCGAGGGTTTCACGGATGCCGATCTTCTGGCGCTGGGCGAGGTAGGAGATTTCCACCATCGTGAACGCCTTGAGGTGGACCCGCGGATAGCGCTGTTTGAGGCCGCGCAGCATCTGGCAAAACCAATCGAGCGTGAGTTCGGGGTGCAGGCCGCCGACGATGTGGAACTCGGTTGCCGCTTCGGAATAGCCCTTGCCGGCCACTTCCCACACCTGTTCCAACGACATCGTGTAGGCTTTGGGATCGCGAGCCTTCTTGCCGAAAGCGCACAGCCGGCAGGAAGCGACGCACACATCGGTGGGGTTGATGTGGCGGTTCACATTGAAGAACGTGGTGTTGCCATGCAGACGCTCGCGCACGATATTGGCCATGTGGCCAATCGCCAGGATGTCCCGCGAGCGGTAAAGGGCCATGCCGTCCTCGAAGGTGAGCCGTTCGCCGGTCCGCACTTTTTCGAGGATGGGAAGCAAACGCTGATCTTCAAAATTGGGTTCCAGTTGCATTCAGGTTGATTCCGGGTCAGGCGCCGCGTTGGAAGAAGACGATATCCGCGGCCCAAAACACAAAGAATAGCATGCTGACCCAGCCATTCACGGTGAAGAAGGCGGCGTTGACGCGCGAAAGATCGTTCGGTTTGACAAGCCCGTGCTCGTAGAGGAGGAGAGCGGCGACGATGGCGGCGCCCAGCCAGCTTGCGGCGCCGAGGCGGAAACCCACCACGAGCGCGGCGAGGCAGAACAGCATGGTTGCGTGGAAGAACCGCGACACCCGGAGCGCTCCCGCGATGCCGAAACGGCGGGGAATGCTGAACAGGCCGGATTGGCGGTCGAACTCGTAATCCTGACAGGAATAGATGATGTCGAAGCCCGCGGTCCAGAGGGTGACGGCGGCGGTGAGCCAGAGGATTCTCGCGTCCAGGGACCCGCGGATGGCGATCCAGGCGGCGGCGGGGGCGATGCCGAGCGAGAACCCAAGCACGACATGCGAGAGGGAAGTGAAGCGCTTGGTGAAAGAATAGAAGAAGATGACGCCGAGCGCGAGCGGAGCCAGTTTCAGGCACAGCGGATTGAGCGCGGCTGCCGCCGCGAAGAATGCCGCCGAGGAGACGGCGGTGAAGCCCCAGGTGAACTTGCGGCTGAGCAGCCCGGCTGGTATGTGGCGCGCTTTCGTGCGCGGATTGCGCGCGTCCGCTTCGGCGTCCAGCAGGCGGTTGAACGCCATCGCCGCCGAGCGCGCCCCGACCATGGCGAGCACAATCCAGGCGAGTTTGAGCGGGAGTCCGGCGAGCCGGTATCCATCCTCGCGCCAGGCGAGCAGGGCGCCGGTGAGCGCGAAAGGCAGGGCGAAAATGGAGTGCTCGAATTTGATCATGTCGAGCGTCAGGCGGACCCGGTGGAGGAAAGAGGACATTTCAGAGTTTTACCCGAGGGCTGTTACCATTTTATTTCATGCCGCGGCTTGCTCTCATTGCGATGATTGGATGGATATGGATGACGGGATGTAACCGGCAGGGTTCCTCGGGAGACGCGATTTCTCTGAAGCCGGTGACGCTGCCCGGCGGACAGCAGGTGATGGCGGAGGTGATGCTGCGGCCGGAGGATATGATGCGGGGCATGATGTACCGCTCGTCGCTGGCTCCCGATCGCGGGTTACTGTTCGTGCACGGGCGTCCGGGCAAGTACACCTACTGGATGCACAACGTGCGTGTTCCGCTGGATATCATCTGGATGGACAGCGGGCGCCGGATTGTGGAGATGTCGCTCAATACGCCGCCGTGTCTGGAGCAGGACCCGGTGAAGTGCCCGCAGTATGGGGGCAAGGAGGATGCACAGTTCGTTCTGGAACTGGCTGGTGGAATGGCGGCGAAATACGGCTTAGCCGTCGGGCAGATCGTGAGTTTCTAAGGCAGGTTCATGGATCAGGAACAGATTCGACAATTGCTCGAGCAGGTGCGCTCGGGCGCGCTGGACGTGGACGCCGCCATGGCGCGAATGAAGCACATGCCGTTTGAAGATCTGGGATTCGCCAAGGTGGATCATCACCGGGCTCTGCGGCAGGGGGCGCCCGAGGTGATCTTCGGGAAGGGCAAGAGTCCGGCGCACGTGCTGGCGATCGCGGAGAAACTGCTGGAGCGCGGCGCGAACCTGCTGGTGACGCGCGCCGATGAGGCAGCCGCCGAACGGCTTACCGAACGCTTTCCGGAAGGGGAGCATTTCCCGTTGAGCGGCGCATTTCGTGTGTGGCGGGACCGCGCGATGCGCGGGAAGGGGAAGATTGCCATAGTGTGCGCGGGAACCAGTGATATTCCAGTGGCCGAGGAGGCGCGGGTGACAGCGGAGGTGATGGGAAACGAAGTCGAGTCCATTTACGATGTCGGGGTGGCGGGGATTCATCGCCTGTTGTATAACCTGGACCGGCTGTCGGAGTCGAAGGTTTGTGTCTGCGTGGCGGGGATGGAGGGGGCGCTGCCGAGCGCTTTAGGGGGCTTGGTGGGGTGTCCGGTGATTGCCGTGCCGACGTCGGTGGGTTATGGGGCGAGCTTTCACGGGCTGGCGGCTCTGCTCGGCATGCTCAATAGCTGCGCGAGCAATGTGACGGTGGTGAACATTGACAACGGGTTCGGCGGGGGGTACGTCGCCAGCCTGATCAACCGCGCGTGAGAGGGGGGACGGAATGGAACGCGTCTGTTTTATCCTGCAAGTGAAAAAAGACCGGTTAGAGGAATACCGCGAACGGCACAGGACGGTGTGGCCGGAGATGCTGGAGGCGCTGCGGGAAACGGGTTGGACGAACTACAGCCTGTTCCTGCGGGAGGACGGGCTGCTGGTGGGATACCTGGAGACGCCGGATTTTGAAGCGGCGCTCCGCGGGATGGCCTCGCGCGAGGTGAATGAGCGGTGGCAGCGCTGGATGGTGGATTTCTTCGAACTGGGGGGCCGGCACGCGGACCGGTCGATGAAGCGGCTCGATGAGGTGTTCCACCTGGACTGATATTCAGGCGCCGGCCGCGGCGCGCTTCGGTTTTGGGGCCAAGGGTAGAGCCTTCAGTTTGTTGAGAAAATCGCGGCGGTCCACCAGGTAGCACATCCTCGGCGGGAACCACAAAGGGTAGTTCCCCGCTCTGGGCGCGAGCACGGGGGGAGAACCGTGGCATGGCAACACGGGCGGCGCGTGGTCACGATTGCGGCGGCCACTACGCTCTTC
>JAIXKK010000082.1 GCA_026954325.1 Bryobacterales bacterium
CCCTTCGGTCGAGCGGAGCCGATTTCATGCTCATCTTTCGATTGGAAAATGCTCTCTCGAGCCCCCTCGAGCAGTTCAGCCGCGAGGCTGCCGCGCGTTGCGCGGTTTCCACCGGTACGCACGGATCGAATTCCTCCAAAAATACTTCTCGGCAATCGCCGTCCCTTTCGCCGTGAAATATGCGTGCGCCACCCGGAACACCTCCCCATACGGAGCCCAGTTGTCGCTGTTCGGCCAATCGCTGCCATACAGAACCCGGTCTTCACCGAACACGCCGAAAAGATGATCAAGACGCTCCTTATAGAACGCGACATCCAGGGGCACCCGGCCGCCAACACGCCGCAGCACTTCGGAAATCTTGACGAACACATTGGGGTTCTGCCCAAGTTCAGCGAGGCCCGCCTCATAAGTCTTGCGGGCGGCGGCGCCGGTGGGCGGATCGAGTTGAGGCAGATGGTCGATGACCAGGCGCAGGCCGGGAACGGCGTTGGTAAGCCGGAGCAGATCGGCGGTGAGAAGTGGATTCGGATTGGCGGTATCGAGCGTGAGACCCGCATCGGCAAGCCTCCTGACCCCGGCGATAAATGCCGGCCGGGACACCTGAGTATGAAAATCGCGGCCCCAGAGGTTTCCATAGCGAATCCCGAGAAACAGCGGATTCTTGTGGAACCGCTCCAGGTCGCGCGCAAAGCCGGGCTTCTCGGGTTCGAGATCGCCGATCGTGCCCACCATGATGTCCTCCTTGGCCATGACATCAAGCACCCACTGGTTGTCCTCGAGCCACGGACTGCATTCCACTTCGATGGCGCCGACGATGCCATGGGGCTCGGCGAGTTTGCGGTAACGGCTGGGGAGAGCGGTCTTGTAGAGGATGGCGTTATCTTTGGGCGGCCAGGGAACGCCTTGTGGCCGGTTGATGTCAAACAGATGGATATGCGTATCGATGACAGGCATCGAAGACACGGCGGCCTCGGCGGAGGGTGATCCGTTGAAGGCTGCCGCCGCGGCGGAGCCGGTGAGAAATTCGCGTCGATTCACGTTGCGTATTGTATCGAGGTTTGAAGCACGATTCTAACGCGCTGATTCCGTCCCGAGCCGTTGCGCTTCCTGCCAGCGCAGGCGGTGCTGGTATTCCTGCCACAGTGTCGAGAATCCGGCCCAGTAATAACCGCCCACAAAAAGCAGAAGCACCGGAACCGCCAGGAAATTCAGCGTGTCGATGGCGTAGGCCACCATGAACAGAAAATAGCTTCCCAGCGCCAGTTCGATATACGGAAGAGCGCCGCTGCGCGAACGGTACTTCTTTTTCTCCACCTGCTTGTTGCCCCCGTAAGCGAACTTGGGCGTGCGCACGAAACTCGTCTGGATGCCGAGAAAGGCTTCCATCACCGCTTTGGTGTTGATGATCGTCAGCGCCACTCCCGCGCTCATGAGGGCCGGCAGAAAGAAGAAAGCGCGCTTCCAGCTATCCGGATAGAGTTCCCGCTGCGCAATGACGTAGAAGGCCGATATGGACCAGAACGAGGCAATGACAAGCGGGAAATCAATAAACAGCATTTCCGTCCAGCCGATGTAGAATCTTACGATCATTACGGGCAGCATCAGCGCGGTGACGGCGATCATCAGCGGGTAGGAAATGTTCGGCGTCAGGTGGCAGAACGCTTCGGCTTTGACCCGCACGGGGATGTCGGACTTGAGGATTCTCGCCAGCAGTTTGAGGGCTACCTGCATCAGGCCCTTCGCCCACCGCGATTGCTGCACCTGAAACGCGTGCGTCTCCTCGGGGAGTTCCGACGGGCATTCCACCGCCGGCACATACACGAACCGGTAGCCTTTGAGCTGGGCACGATAGCTCAGGTCGCTGTCTTCGGTCAGCGTGTCATGTTCCCATCCCCCCGCGTCGAGAATCATCCGGCGGCGGAGAATTCCAGCCGTACCGTTGAAGTTGAAGAACGACCCGCTGCCGTATCGCGATCCATGTTCCAGCACAAAGTGCCCATCAAGCAGCATCGCCTGAACCTCGGTGAGCAGGTTGCTGTGCCGGTTGAGGTAGGTCCACCGCGTTTGCACCATGCCCACCTCCGGGTCCGTGAAGTGGTGAATGGTGCGCATCAGGAAGTCCTTCGGTGGGATGAAATCCGCGTCGAAGACCGCGAAGAACTCGCCGGAAGCCTTCTCCATCCCTTCCTGCAACGCGCCCGCCTTGAATCCGTGGCGGTTGGCGCGGTGAATGTAGACAATGGGATGCCCCATGGCCCGGTATTCGTTCACCAGCCGTTCCGTAAAGGGATGGGTCTCGTCCGTCGAGTCGTCCAGCACCTGAATCTCGAGCAGTTCCTTCGGATACTCCATCTGGGTGACGGTTTCGATGAGCCGTTCCACCACAAATCGCTCGTTGTAAAGAGGCAATTGAATGGTCACTCGAGGAAGCTGGCCGAACCTGGCCGCGGGCGGTTGATTCAGCTTTCCTTTGTATTTGAAGTACTCACGGATGACGAAGTAACGGTGGAGCCCGTAAATCGAAAGAATGATGAGGACCGTGAAGTAGGGAATCAGGAGCGCGTAATCGAACCAGCCGAGGCTGTGAAGGCCCGCAAAGGTGTCGTCGAACAGCGTCCGCTGCACGCGCGTGAAGGTCGAAGCTGCCGTTAACAGGGCGAAAGGAAGTGGGACTGATACCATAGGGCTTGCTCTCGGCTAGCAGGAAATTGCCATGGCGGCGGCTCGACTGAGTCTACTCGTCCCGGCGCTCGTCCTCGAGTCAGCCCTCATCGGACTTGCGGTGCTCGGGCCATTGCGGGATCGTGTGGTCGAGACCATTGCCGTCCTCATCGGAACATCCGCAGTATACCTCATTTCCACCGCGTTGATTCTGAAGGGTTCTCAATGTGATGGAAGCCGGCGCCGAATACAGTTGGCCGGGATTCTCGCGTTCGCGTTGCTCTTCCGCTTGACGGCCTGGACCATCGAACCGGCCTTCTCGGATGATCTCAACCGCTATCGCTGGGAGGCCCGCGTGGCCATCGCGGGCGGCAGTCCCTATGAAGCCACTCCGGACGGCCCGGCATGGGCAGCCCTGCGGGATGAAACCTACAGCCGGACTCCGGGGCTTGAATTCCGGGCGGTCTACGGGCCGTTCACCGAGACGGTGTACCGTTGGGCATACCAGGGGATTACGGCATCGGGAATCACAAAGCCCGGGCAACAGGTCTTCTGGCTGAAAGCCGTCTCGGCGCTGTTTGAACTGGGAGTACTGGCGGGTTTGTATCAATTGTTGCTGGCCGCCCGCGTGCCCGCCGCCCGGATCCTCATCTACGCCTGGTGCCCGCTGCCGGTGTTCGAGTTCTGGGCCAACGGACACAACGACACGCTGCTGCTCTGCCCGCTGGTTTGGGCGCTCTGGGCGGGGGTGAAAGAACGCTGGACGCTCGCGTTCGCATTGCTGGGAGTGGCCATCGCCGCGAAGGTCTGGCCGCTGGCCCTGGTCCCGCTGTTCCTCGGGTGGGGCCCACGGGGGCCCCTGCGCTCCAGGCAAAGCCTCATCATGCTCCCCGTGGTGGGATTGTTCCTCGCTCCCTACGGGACCGGACTCATCCGCAACATCCCGTTCCTGAGCGGCTTTCTCGGCGGATGGCGCAACAATGACAGCCTCTACGGCGTGCTCCTGTGGCTGTGGGGCGGCCAGTACGCGGCCAAGTACAGCGCCTTCGCCATCGTCGCCGCGGCGGCAGCGTGGGTAACGGTGCGAAAGTGGAGCCTCACCAGGGGATCGCTGGCGGTGATTGTTACGATGCTCCTGGTATCGGCGAATTGCCATCCCTGGTATCTGAGTTGGATGCTGGTTCTCCTGCCCTTGCACCCCTCCCTCTGGCTGCTGTTGTGGGAGGCCCTGGTTCCGCTGGCCTACCAGGTCCTGCCGGCTTGGGAGATTCTGGGCGAATGGGACGGATCAGCGCCGCTGCGCTGGCTTGTCTACGGGCCGGTATTCGCTGTCCTCGCCTGGGAAGCGGCCGCCCGGCGGCGCGCCGCGAAAAAACTCGCGCCGCGTGATGGAATCGGCGAGGCGTTTTTCGCATTCTTTGTTTGAGCGCGATGACGAGACTTAGCTGACCGCTTGCTTGGAGGAGACGCTCCTGGTGCGTGGGGCGGGGTTGGAGGAAACCCCGCTCCACGCTTTTTTGTACCCGACAAACAACGCGAAAAATGTTTTAAAGAAATGATGGGATTCGCGGCTCAAACACGCATTCATGGATGAGGGAGCAATCGAGAGGCGGTAACGGAAAGAGACGGCGGAGGACAAAAGGATCAACAAATCAGAAATGAGATCCTCCGCGTCCCGGTCAGGCGTATGACATCGGAGGAGTGGCGGAGGCTCGCGGAGGAAACTTGCCGCCACGCCACGGGCTGAGGAGCACATCAAACAACATCGGAGGTTGTGGGGCAACTCCCGCCCGGCGCGGGTGCTGCCCCACACGTTTTTCCGCGCTCGTTTAGCCCGTGCGGCTACAATAGAGTGGAGTTCCTAAAACAAATGGACAGGCACCTGAGGATGATCGGCGTCCTGAATGCGGGGTTGGGAGTCCTTGGGGTCCTTGTGTGCATTCTGCTCCTGATCATCTTCCGCGGCCCCAGCGGAATCCTCCTCATCAATGCCCGCATCGGCGGATCCGCAACCACGATGGAAGGCTTCGTCACCATGTGCGTCATGGTCTACCTGCTGGTCATGGCCGGCCCGTTGATCGCTGTTGGGTACGGCCTCATGAATTATCAGGAGTGGGCGCGCAATCTGGGGATGATTCTATCCATCTTCACGCTGGTCCATTTTCCTCTGGGCACGGTAGTGGCGATTTACAGCCTGTGGGTGCTGACATCCTTCGAGGTGGAGCCTCTTTTCAAGGCGCCCCCGGGACCGCCGCGGGATCTTCATCATCAGCATTAAGCTAGGCTCCGTTTTCGAGAACGGCCGCAAGCGAATTGTCGAGGACGCCGTGAAAGACCTCTTGCGCCGGTCCGCCCTCGAGATGTCCAAACCGGTCGAACTGCGATAGGTTGCTCGCTGGACCCTGCACCAAGCCGCAAACTCCCGCCAGGCCCGTTTGAGACAATCACCTCATGCGGTTCGTCATCTTCGCCCTGCCTCTCGCACTCTGGGCCCAATCCATTCCACGCACCTGGAATGCCGCCTCCGTCTCGAACTTCGAACTTCCCCTGGCGAACCCCGCTTATTCCCCCGTCCAGATATCCGAAGAGGCTTACTACCGCATCCCCGAACGCGTCCTCTACAAGACCTACCCGGTCTACCATCCCAGCCGCGAACCCGCCGGCTATCTCGACATGCTCAAGAACCAGGAGCCGCAAGTGGCCTTCAACCCCTCCGGATACCACACCCCTGAACAGTGGATCGCCGCCGGAAAACTCGTCTTCGAAGCCCCCACCTCCCTCGAACCCGTCTTCTTCAGCCCCTCCGACCTGCGGGACCCCGCCTTCTACTCCGAAACCGGAATGCCCGTGTCCGCCGATGGAACCGTTCCCTTCGCCCGCTGGGTGATCCGAAAAAAGGGCGTTGTCGGCCTCGGCTCCATGGGATGCGCCACCTGCCACACCCGCGTCCTCGAAGATGGCCGGATCGTCCCCGGAGCCCCCAGCAACAATCCCGCCGACCGTCAGGGCGCGCGCATGCTGCGCAAAGCCGCCGCCTTCTCGCCCGGCAAGATCACCGCGCGCCTTCGCCTCTTCGCCCGCCAGTTCGAAGTCCCCTGGGTCCCTGACGATCCGAACGCCGCCGCCCGTGCCTTCTCCCTCGCTCAATTCATCAAAGCCGGCGAAGCCATTCCGCCCGGCGTCACCGCGCGTGCCCGCACCAGCATGGTCGTCCCGCCCCAGATTCCTGATCTCATCGGAGTGCGGGAGCGCCGCTTCCTCGATCACACCGGCCTCATCCGCCATCGCGACACCGGCGACCTGATGCGTTATTCCACGGTCTCCCAGGATGTAGGCTCCTATGCCCGTTACGGCCCCGATGACACGCCGCCCGAACCCCACGGTTCACGCTACAGCGATCCCCAACTGTACGCACTCGTGCAATACCTCTACTCGCTCCAGCCCCCGCCTAACCCCAATCCCGCCGGTCCCGCCGCGGAACGTGGCCGCCGAATCTTCACGCAACAGGGCTGCCCCAAATGTCATACCCCGCCGCTCTACACCAATAACCAATTGATCCCCTGGGACCGCATCGGTACAGATCCGCGTTACACTCTCAAGACCCGCAAGGGAACCGGCTTTTACAAGGTTCCATCCCTAAAAGGCGTCTGGTATCGCGGTCCCCTCGAGCACAACGGCTCGGTGGCCACCCTCGAGGATTGGTTTGATCCTGCCCGCCTCCGTCCGGATTACCAGCCCACCGGATTCCGCGGTGTCCCGCCGGCCCGCCGCGCCCTTCCCGGCCATGAATTCGGCCTGAAGCTCAGTCCTCGGGATAAAGCAGCGCTGATCGCCTTCCTGCGCACGCTGTGAGCCCTGACAAAGACGCTCATCGCCTTCCTGACCATCTGCCGCGCGCTCCTTGCCGCCCGGGTTTCAGCGCCGCCCGCCCGCGGGCCCTCCGCCAAGACGCCGCCTCGCCGGGCGCCGGGGCGCTGCTGATCCTGCACGACGGCAAGCCGGTACTCGAATGGTATGCCGGGGGCACAACTCCGGAAACTGAGACTCGGCACGGCATCGCTCGCCAAGGCTCTGGCGGGCGGCATCCAGCCCGATGATCCCGCCAACATAAATCCCGCGCCGGCAAAGCAACCCCCTCAAGCGCCGCATCACCACCCGCCAACTGGCTACCCGGACCTCCGGAATCGCGGGCGCCCAACAGGACGGCCTGCCGCGCGATCAACTCCTGCCTCCATGTGCCTCGTGTTCTCCGGCGTCATACCTTCCGCCTTCGACGCATGGATCTCGACATCGCACCCCGCTGAGCCTCGCGATTTGCCATCCCGCCTCTCTCGCGACAAAATAGTGAGTCACCCCCCCCAGGAGGTGCTTCATCATGAATACGAAGCTTTCCCGCAGAAAGACCCTGCAGATGGCCGGCATCGGCGGCGCCGCGTCCCTGACAACTCCCCAACTCGCCAAGGCTGCCGCCGTGAAATGGCCCATCTCCGTCATGGGCGATGGCGTTCCCAGGATCTGCGCCTATGCCGGACCCAGTGAGGCGGCCAACCGTGCCTTGCAGCAGGTGGGCGTCTATCACGTCATCGGCGGCATCGGCGGCCGTACGCCCTGGACCGAAGAGGCCATTCGCGCCACCATCACCCGCCTCAAGGGGCAGGGTATGACCGTCGTCAACGCCATGATCGGCGGCATGCACGACATCATCCATGGCGTCCCCAACCGCGACCAGGAGATCGAGAACATCATCCAATCCACCCGCGCCGCCGGCAAAGCAGGGCTCCCCTGCATCGAGTACAACTTCTATGCCCACCGCCTGGTGGAAGGCTACGAAGAGGAACTCGGACGCGGCGGCTCCGGGCTCACCCGCTTCAACTATGCCCGCGTCAAGGATTTACCCCCGCTCGAACAGGAAGGCGCGCATACCATGGAGGACCTCTTCAAGCGCGCCGAGTATTTCCTTAAAGCCGTCATTCCCGAAGCGCGGAAAGCAAACGTCCGCTTCGCCCTCCACCCCAACGACCCGCCGGCCCCCATTTCGCGCGGCTCCCAGCAGATGTTCGCCACCTTCGCCAACTGGAAACGCTATCTGGACATCGTGAAAAGCCCCTACAACGGCATCACGTTCGATTGCGGCGTCACGCGCGAGCTCGGTGAAGATCCCGTCGCGGTCTGCCGCTATCTTGGTTCACGCGACGTGATCAACCATGTCCACTACCGCAACGTCACCGTGCGCCAGCCTTACGTCGATTACACCG
>JAIXKK010000221.1:0-1123 GCA_026954325.1 Bryobacterales bacterium
CGCACTTGGAGGCGAGTCCGTGAGTGATGCCGTTGAGGGAGGAGCGTTTTTTGCCCTCCGGGGTGATGGGGCCTTTCGATTTTTTGCCGTTCTCGCGAGCGATTTGCTGTTTTTTCTCTAAATCGGACATGTTGTGCCTCGTTTCGCGTCGAAGTCTCGACTCGACTTCAGGATATAGGGCGGGTGCGGGCTCGCGGAGGGGAAGACGGGCTAGAGGATGTGGAAGTGATTCGGTTTCAGTGGTTTCGGGAGAGGCAAAATTATTTTTTTTGATTGTGAATGGGTTCTCGCAGAGGCGCAGAGAACGCAGAGAGTTGGGATATGCCATTTTTCCATGCGGCGATTTTGCAGATTTCTCTTGACTGATGGCTAAAACTCGATTAACGTGTGAAACGAGAATCGGATCTCATACACCTTAATTCGGACGGCACGATGGAGACGCGATGAAGAAGACGGTCTTATTGTGTTTCTTTTTGTCCTTTGCGGCGTTTGGGCAGACGGGAAAGAGGCCCGCGCCGCCGGTGCTTACCAATCTGCTCCCGAAAGACCATGCAGCCCTCTACCGTGAGTTCTTTTACTTCCACGGGTCGATGTTGACGTGGCTGGCGGGGTTGAAGGCGAACCGGACGGCTGCGGCCGCGGCGGATCTGGACAACAAGGCGGCGGCGGCATTCGCGCTGACCGTGGCGGGGCACGCGCAGTTGGCGGCGATCACGGCGGCGGTGGCGCAGGAGTTGCGGGCGACCGACCAGCGGCAGAACGAGCATGCGAACGCGAGGGCGCATTACGAACAGCCGCCGCTGCCGGCGATGTTGCAGCAGTTCGAGAGCGAGCGGCAGGACGCGGTGAACCGGGGCATGGCGCGGCTGCGGCAGAGCCTGCCGGCGGATGTGTGGCTGGCGACGCAGAGCTACATCAACGGGACATTTCGCGATGGGATCCGCGTGAAGTGACGGGCCGGGAGAATCCTCATGAGAACTCCAAGAGAGACTGATTGGCATGGCCCCGCGCGGATCGTGGTGATGGCGCTGGCGGCGGTAACGGCGGCGATGGGGCAAACGCCCGCCTGGTATAACAGCGGGTGGAGCAGCCGCAAGGCGATTACGATCAATCACGCGCGGGT
>JAIXKK010000221.1:5267-7874 GCA_026954325.1 Bryobacterales bacterium
TCGGAACTGGTGACACAGGGTGCGCCTATCAGCTACCTGGAGATGACGGGCGGGTCAAGCACGGCGGCGGTGTTGCAGACGCCGGTGTCGTTCAGCAATGCAGTGCAACTGACATCGGAACATGGAGTGATTTCGGGATGTTTGAACGGGGTGGCGCAGCCGGACTTGGTGGCGTCTTTGCGATCGACGGTGACGCCGCAGACGCAGGGGGTGACGACGGTGATCACGAGCGTGCCCGTGGGGATTCCGTTGACGGTGGACGGGGTGAGTTGCACGTCGAGTTACACGACGGCGTGCGCCTACAACTGGGCGCCGGGGACGCAGCACACGATTTCCGCGCCGGGCGTGCAGGCGGGCGGAACGGGGACGCAGTACCGGTTTGCGGGGTGGTCGGATGGGGGAGCGATTTCGCACACGGTGACGGCTCCGTCGGTGTCCTCGAACTTCACGGCGAACTTTGCCTCGTGGTATTTGCTGAGCCTGGCGGTGACACCATCGGGTGCGGGGAGTATTGCGGCGAGCCCGAGTTCCGGGGATGGGTATTATCAGAGCGGAGCGGCGGTGCAGGTTTCGGCGACGCCGGCGTCCGGGCAGCAGTTCTTGGGGTTCAGCGGGGGTTTGAGTGGGACGGCGACGCCGCAGAATTTGACGATGACGGGGCCGGTGAGTGTGAATGCGAGTTTCTCGTCAGGCGGTTCGACCACGTCTGCGTTTATCCCAAACCTAATACCATTGCGGACAGTCCCGGTCACTCAAGTACCAGGACTGCCGATATTAGGCGCCCCTTCGCCGGGAGCCCCCGCGTTCTCGCCGCAAGGTAATGTGCTCATTAGCAGGGCCACCGTTAATTTGGTTCAGGGGATGCCATCTGCAATTCTTCAGAGCAATTCCGCGATCTTCAACGTCTCTAGCGTTTCGATACCCAACGGAGTGACTGTCCAAGTACAAGATTTCGACTATGTTCTTTTCAATACGTCTGGACCAATTTCGGTGCAAGGGAAGCTAACCTCAGATGGCAGCCGAGTTGCCTTCGTAGGCGGCGATCAGGTTATTGCTGGGAACTTGGAAGCGGTTGGGCACGAGGGAGGTAACGGGAACGACGCGAATCAGCTTACAGTATCGCCCTCAGGGAAGCTTTCAGGTACCGGCCCTAACGGTGGAGGCGGTGGAGATGGCGGATCAGCGGCACCTGGTACGAATGGGTATGACGGTCAAGGCGGGGCTGGGCTCGGTGGGGCCGGTGCGGGAGGGATTTCCGCAGGGTCTGACGGGAAGGATGGAAAAGGACCTCAAAACGGTCCGGGACAACCCATTCCTGACGGATTTCAATATGGTGATTCGGAACCAGCGGGTGGAGCCGCCGGTGGAACCAACGGAACGAAGGGCGCCCAAGGTACTGGTGCATTTCCGAATGGAAAGTATACCCCGATGCCTAGGTTCGGATATCCAAGCGTCGGCCTCACGCCGTCGCCTTCCGGAGGCGGATCGGGTGCGGCGGCTGGGTATGGGTATTCGAGCGTCGTAAACAACCAACTGGATGGGGCCTTGGGAGGGGCGGGCGGCGGCGGTGGAGGCGGTGGCGGAACTTTCATCTTCGCAACAACGGGAAGTCTCACACTATTAGGTGTGATCAAGGTTAACGGTGGGAGAGGAGGAAATGGTGGGCGAGGAGGCGAAAGCCTGAATTCCGGAGATGGGGGGGATGGGGGTGGAGGAGGTGCTGGCGGAGCCGGTGGAACGATAGTCATGCAGGCCACCACAATCAGCGTCGTTGGTGGAGTTCAGTCCTTCCAAGCCCGAGGTGGTGACGGAGGGGCGGCTGGTGCGGGCGGAACCGGATCCCCATCGGGAGCGGTTGGCCCCGGTGGGGGTGGCGGACATATCGTTCTGCGCTCCCCAAACCCGGTTCAGGGGATTTCGGCAAATATGGGGTATGATGCCTCGGGACAGACCGGAGGCTCCCCCTTGGTGGAGATTCAGCAGATGCAGGTCTGTACGCCGGCCGTGAGCGGTCTGCAGGTGAACGGGCAGCAGACAAACACGATCATCGCCGGTACGAGCGGATTCATTTCCCTTTATGGGACATGTCTAGGGAGCGCGACAACCGTGCAGGTGGATGGTAGTGGCGTCGGAATCACGTCTTTGCAGTACACATCTGACCAGCAGGTGAACGCGTTTTTCCAGGCGAGCAGTATGGCAGGCGGAGGAACCCACAATGTGACCGTGACGTCGGTGAACGGGACAAGCGCGCCCACGGCAAACTCCCAGGTTTTTCTGGCGAAGGTGACCCTCCAAAGCTTCCAGTTCACGAATAGCGTGCCTTACTACAGGGACTGTTTCGGCCCAAATGCTCCACCGCTCATTTCTACGCCCACTTGGCCCGCTCCTAATACCGCAGTGTGTCCCCTCAGCGGGACCCCTTATCAAAGTGGTGGGGACCACGCCGTGTACAAATCGGGAGACGGAATGAAAGGCACCGCCGTCTTCAACTTGACGCCGGCGCCGCCGATGGGCGTGACAGGGCTCAACATCGAGGGTGTCACTTCGGGCGCGGGGACTTTCAAGCCGACCGCTGCTGTGAACATCGCCGGTGGGGCAGGGTCATTC
>JAIXKK010000214.1 GCA_026954325.1 Bryobacterales bacterium
CACCAGCGCGATGGACTGCGCCTTGCTGAAACGGAAGGAGGGGTTCGTCTGTTCAACGGCCGCGGTCTGCTCCATGGATTCTTCGAGGTTTCCAGTAACTTCTATTTATCGGTCAACGCGGCAACACCCGGCAGTTCTATCCCCGAAAGAAACTCGAGCGAAGCGCCGCCGCCCGTCGAAATGTGCGAGATCTTGTCTGCTACACCGGCCGCCTTGATGGCTTTTTCGGAATCCCCGCCGCCCACCACGCTGAGCACGTCCGAATCCGCCACCACCTTCGCAATCGCCACCGTGCCCTTGTCAAACGGCGGCTTTTCAAAGACTCCCATCGGCCCGTTCCAGATCACGCTTTCCGACGCCGAGATAATACTCGCAAACCGCGCCACGGTCTGTTCTCCGATGTCGAGGCCCATCATGCCATCGGGAATCGTGGTCGCGGTCTTGCAATCGGCGCCTTCCTTCAACTCGGCCGCCACCACGTGGTCCACCGGAAGCATCAACTTATCTCCGGCTTCCGCCATCAGTTTGCTGGCCAGGTCCAGTTTGTCGTTCTCCACCAGTGAGTTCCCCACCGGCTCGCCCTTTGCCTTCAGGAACGTATACGCCATGGCGCCGCCGATCAGGAGTTTGTCCACGAACTTCATCAGGTTCTGGATCACATCGATCTTGTCCGACACCTTGGCCCCGCCGAGGATGGCCACGCACGGGCGGGGCGGATTCTTCGTCACCTTGGTCAGGTACTCGAGTTCCTTGTCCATCAACAGTCCCGCCGCCGCCCGCGGCATGTATCGGATCATTCCCACCGTCGAGGCGTGCGCGCGGTGCGCCGAGCCGAACGCGTCATTCACATACACGTCCGCGAGCGAAGCCAGCTTCTTTGAAAACTCCGCGTCATTTTTCTCTTCCTCGGCGTGAAACCGCAGGTTCTCGAGCAGCAGAATCTCTCCCGGGGCCGGCTTCATCGCCGCCACTTCCGAACCAATGCAATCGGGCGCCATCTTCACGGGCCGTTGCAGAATGTCCGACAGCCTGACGGCGCACGGCTTGAGGCTCAGCTCCGGGTTCGGTTTCCCCTTCGGACGGCCCAGATGAGAGGCGAGAATCACTCCCGCGCCCTGTTCCAACGCGTATTGGATTGTGGGTACCGAAGCGCGGATGCGCTTGTCGGAGGTAATCTCCTGACCGCCCGCGGCCAGTGGAACGTTGAAGTCCACGCGGATGAAGACAGTCTTCCCCTGCAGTTCAAGATCACGTATGGATAATTTCATAGAAGTTCTTCTAAAACTTCGATTTTAGCAACTCGTGGAAGATCTTCAGGCCCGTCTGAAATTCCGAGACCGGGATCCGCTCGGCGTCGCTGTGCATCGTCGCCACGATGGATGCATCCACCACCATCGGAGCCAGGCCATACGCGATTACGCCCTTCTTTCTCAACTCCACCGAATCGGTCCCGTACGGAATCAGTATCGGGGTCACCAGGGCTTCCGGATGGTACTTCAGAATCGCCGCCCGCAGCGCCGCGAATAAAGGCGTATCCATCCTGCTGACGCCAGGGTCCGCGGGGTCGCTCAGTTGTTCAATGGCCACCCGCGGATCATTGATGCGCGCCTTCATTTCGGAGACAAACTCGGCGGCGTTCACCCCCGGCAGCAAACGGCAGTCGAGCGTCGCCTCGCTCGTCGAGGGGATCACGTTCGCCCGCGGCGGCGATCCCACGCCCGCCGAAAGCGTCGTCAGCGAAATCGTGTTGCGCTGGATGGCGGCCATGAACTTGTTCCCGGCCAACCGCCCTCCCAGCTTTTCCCGCATCCTCTCCACCGCCTCGTTCGGCTTGCCGCGGTCCGGCGTATTCAATGCCTTGCCAATCGCATCGAGCAGGATCATATTGGCGTTGTCCGGAATGGGCTGCGAACCGTGCGCCGCCGTCCCCTTGGCCCGCAACCGCAGCCACAGCACCTGCTTTTCTCCCACCGAGATGCCGAACACCGTCCTGCCGGGCGAGAACTGATCCGGACTGCCGAAGCCGCCTTCATCCAACACGTACTCCGCTTCGATCTCTTTCCAATGATCGCGGATCATTGCCCGCACCCCATACGGCCCGAAGGACTCCTCATCCGAGGTGCAAAGCATCAGGATGTCCCGCTCCGGAACCACGCCCGTCTGCTTCAGCGCGATCAACGAAAACAGGTGGATCACTCCCGTGCTTTTCATGTCCATTGCCCCGCGGCCCCACAGGTACCCATCCCGGATCACGGCGGCGAACGGGTCCACCGGCCAGGCCTTGGCGTCCACGGGCACTACGTCGAAGTGATTCATCAGCAGCAGGGGCTTCTTCGTCCGGTCCCGCCCCTCCAACCGCACCAGCAGATTGGTCTGCCCGTTCGGCCCCGTGTGGAAAATCTTCGGAGCGAACCCGTTCTTTTCCAACTCCGTCCGGAACAACTCGGCCGCCGCCGAGGTATCCGCCGGGGGATTGATCGACTTCACCCGCACATATTCCTGCAGGAATTCGACGGCGCGCTTTTCAATCACGGGCCAGTCCGGCTCCGCCGCCCTGAGGGGGCAAGCCAACAAAAACAGCAACCACGGGAAAGGTTTCATTTCTCCGCCTCCGGAACATTGCTTAACTCCACCGTCAGGCCCGCCGCGCGATACGCCTCGAGCAGTGCGCCCGCCGCCGGGCCGTACACCGGCGGCCCCGCCTGGTTCCCTTCCTCCAGTTCCACCAGCGCCCGAAACCGCTCCCTCAGCAATTCGCTCTGATACACGCCGCCCACGTAAGCCACCGCCGCCTTTTCACCCCCCCGGAACAACTGTCTCCGCACCGCGCCGGCGTACAGCGCCAGTTGCCGCGCCGCGTTCATCATGATGTCGCGCGCCGCCTCATCCCCTTCCCGCGCCGCCTCATCCACCAGCCGCGAGAACGCCGCAATCCGCGGGCGTGGAAACTCCACCGTGTAGAACCGGTGCAGCAGGCCGTTCGCGTCCGCCGCCCCCGTCGCCTCCAGCAACTTCGCGTGCAAAGTGGTTGGGCGGCCCCACCCTTCCTCCATCCGCAGCGCCGCGCGCAACGCCTGCCGCGTAATGTCGAATCCTCCCCCCTCATCCCCGAACACATAACCCCATCCCCCGGCGCGCGCGGTCCGGCCTTCCGCGTTCCGTCCGAAAGCAAACGACCCCGTACCCGCGATGGTGATAATACCCGGCGCCCCCGCCGTCGCCCCGCTCAGCGCAATCAACCCGTCATGCGTCACGATAATCCGCTCAGCCGGCAGGAACTCATGGAGCAGCGCCTCCTTGTCCGCGGGCCCCCCGCTGAAGCCCAGGCATGCCGCCTCGAACCGTACCCGCGTCCGCTCGAGCCCCGCCGATTCGCACGCCATCCCCAGGCACCCCTCCATCGCCGAGAGAAACTTCCCCCGCCCTTCGCTTGCCTGCACGTGATTGCACGCCCCGCCCCGCCCGTAGCCGACGACGCGCCCCCTCTCCTCCCCGATCATCGCCGTCGTGCTCGATTGTCCCCCGTCCACTCCCAGATACAGCTTCATTCGGCGGCCCCATTGATTTTGTACAGCCGCGTTCCGCCCCGCTCCGCCAGCAACCCGATCCCCCACAGCGCCGCGTTGGCCTGGTAATCCTGTCCCGCCGGATCGTCCGGAGCCACCAGAAGGTAGCGAACTCCCCGCGCCCGCAACTCCTCCATTGCCGCGCGGCGCAATCCTTTCATCAGCGGCGCGTCCGTCTCCTTCGGCGCGCCGCCGAGCAAGGCCCAGTCCCCGCGCTCGCCGCGCCCGTACAGCTTCAGCCCCACCTGGTATTGGTCCTTCGTGACTTCCAGCCTCACGCTGTCCATGCTCTGCTCCCCGCCGAGATCCACCTCGACGAACATCCCCGGCTGGATCGATTCCCAGCTTCGCCAGCGCGTCACCAGGCTGTTGTCGAAGGCAAGCCGCACGTCCCAGGGATTCGGCCACGCCCGCAACCGCCATTCCGGCGACCGCAACAGTTCTTTCTCCCCTTTATACATGCGCCATTCGGAGATGCTCCACTGGTCCGTGCCTGAATTGTCCTGCGTCAGCTTCAAATGCCGCAGCGGCCGCTCCGGGAATGTATACCTCAGTTGGTGGGTGGGCGCCGAATCGGGAAACAGCCCTGCCCAGAGAAACTCGCCCAGGTTGTTGTTGAAGCCCGCCTGATAAGCCGTCAGAATATCGCGCGACGTGTAGGCCTCGGCGACGCCGCTGAAGGTAAACACTTTCTCGCCCGGCGGCACGAAATCCTCCACCATCCGCGCCACCACATAGCCGTAGGAAAAGTCCGTCAGATACTTCTCTTCTTTCTGAATGCGCAACGCCGCCGCCACCGGAATCCGCTCCAGCCGCCACGCATATTGCGAAGAGTAGAGCTTTAGTACGTGCGGCCAGGAAAGGACCGCGTGCGCCACCACCACCGCGGGCAGCACCCCCTTCGACCGCGCAAAAACCATCGCCAGCGCAAGCGAAAAGAAGGGAAGCGAAGGCAGCAGAAAGCGCGTCCCGATGTTATTCAGATAGGGAAGCGCGAAAAACGCTCCCGCCGCCAGCAGGCTCCGCCCGCGCGGCCGGCGCAGCGCCAGCAGCGCCAGCGGCAGCAACACGAATACAGGACCAAGTATCCCGGACAACATCGCCCCGTGCACCGTCAGATCCATCGGGATGTCCCAATAACTCTTCGGATCGCCGTAATGCCGCATCCGCTCCACATACTCCTGCTCGAAAGAAATGTGCACGTTCGGATTGGGAAAATATTTGTTGAAAAACGGCGACAGCGGATTGCCTACAATGATCCAGTTCTTCGCCGCCCAGGGCACAGCCATCACCGCCGCGCAGGCGGCAAACAGCAACAGGGGCCGCAACCAGGGCTGCCGCGCCCGCCACAGCCTCCACGCCAGAAACCCCGCCGCGAACGGAATAGCCGGCGCCGCCGTGTACTTGGTTGCGAAGCAGAATCCGGCCAGCAGCCCAACCGGCACGATCAGCGCGTTCTGCCGTTCCTCCCGCCAGATCTGGAGCAAACAATACAGCGAGAACACCACCGTCGTAACAGCCATGTCATTGTAGGCCGTCGTGCCGTCAATCCCCACCACCGGAGCGCAAAGCATCAGCACCGCCGCCCCTACCCCCGCCGCCGGAAGTCCGAACCGCCGCGCATGCGCCAGGATCAGCAGCGGCAGCGCCATCGTAAAGCCGAAATGCACCACCGCCGCCGCCGAGTGCCGTCCGATGGCGAACGCGAACAGGTACAACATCTCGACCCCTTGCGTCAGGTTGGCGTACATGTTCGTCGTGAGGCGGCTGAACCCGTGCTCCCGCAGGTAGCGCGCCACCAGCCCCAGGTGATACGAACTGCCGTCCGGGCTCATCTCCGGAGCCATGGCATTGCTCAGGTACAAGACCGCATACGCAAGGTAGATGGCCGCGAAGAGCCACTTCCAGAGCCTGCCGAGCGGCGGCAGCGCCGGAGCCCGCGAGGGCCGGAACACACCCCTGCCCCACCCGGCGGCCAAAATGGCCGCGCCCAAGGCGAAGAATACGCCCTTGCGCGCCAGTTGCGCGCTGCACAGCACGAACACCAGCAGGTGCAACAGCGAAGCCCCGCACACCAGGCCGAGCAGCCATTCCTCCTCGCGGTACAGGCGAATCTTCAACCGCTCCAGCAGCAACCGGCCCAGCACATAGGCCGAAGCCAGAGTGAACGCCGCCCCGAAGAGGATGTATACAGCTTTCGGCATCACTGTTCGAACCCGGCCCGCACCAGCAGGAAACCCAGTTTCACGCCATCCTGCGGCGACACGTACACTTTGTCCACCTCGGCCGCCACCGTCACCGGCTCACTGGTCTTCAATAGGCTCTCCGGAACTTCCGTTTCGTAATGCTGATCTCCCGGCTTGCCGTAATGCGCGATCCCCAGCGGCTTGCCGTCTATCAAAAAGCGTACCGTCACCGGACCGGTGAATTTGAAGGTCGCCTCGGCCAGCACGAAATCCATGAAGAACTTGAGTCCCTTCGTCTCGGTGAGATAAAAGCGCAGTTCCGGCCGCTGATTGGTCCAGCGCCACTGCGAGAGCGGCTCGCCGCGCAGCACGCCGCTCACGATATAGGAATCCGCCATGGGGGAATCCATGGTGATAACGGAACCCACCGCGCGCGGTTCTTTCCGGAGCGCGGCCCGCTGCATCGGCGGCGCATACCATTCCGGTTCGGGCGTGCAGGCGCTGAGGCACAGCAGGACTGTGGCGGCGATAAACAATCGGCGGAACACAAAACTGCGAGTATAGCGAAGTCAGGCGCCAATGACCCATCAATGGCGCGTCCTCATTGTCGATGAGGATACCCTGATCCGCGGACGGCTCCGCGGTCTGCTCGAAAGCGCCGGGAACCCCGAGATCGCCGGAGAGTGCGGCGATGGCAGAGATCGACTCCGTCGAAGCCGCCGGCAACTACGTCTGCTTCCATGTCCGGGGCGAATCTCACATCCTGCGCGGCAAGTTCGGTGACGTCGGAGCGCGCCTCGATCCGGAACGCTTCGTTCGCATTCACCGCTCCGCCATCGGCAATGCCCGCATCCAGGAACTCCGCCCCGGTTCCCGGCGGTCCTCTTCCCTGATCCTTTCGCTCCTTCGTATTCCAACGCGATGTCCCATCCGATGGTCGAGGCGAAGATTTCACCAAGCCCCGAGACATCCAGAGGGGTGGAACTTGCACTCTCGAGGGGTGAGTAGGACTGCGGCGCGGGAGGAATAAGGATACCCCCCATGGCGTTTCCTCAGGCTTCTCCACTAGAATGGGAAAACTGCCTCATTCCCCGAGGGGCTCCTGCCGATTCATGAGAGTGAGCGTATTTGTAGATGACCTCGGGTAGCCGTCTCCTTTATCTTGGCCTCGCGGCCTTATTCTCTCCTTCTCTGTCCGGACAATCTCTTCCCAGCCTGCTGCGCCCCGCCGGGGAGAACAAGACTGTGCGCGCCGCGCACGGACGACCGTCGCGGCCCGGAGTGGAAATTCGCCGCTCCCGCCTCGTGCAGGTCGATCAATCGGTGCTCCGCGCCCCCGTCGATGGAGTCCGCAAAGTGGACCTTGACCTGTTCGCCGACGCGAAGTTCGAAGTGGAAGAACTGCGCTCGGAATGGACCAATCAAGGCGCCACCCTCGTTTGGGTGGGCAGGATTGCCGGAATGACCCGCGGCCAGGTGGTTCTTGCCGCCACGGGAGACGTCGTCTCCGCCAATATTACAACGGATGAAAATGTCTTTTATTGCATCCGGCCCGGCGGCGGCGGCGTTCAGATTCTCGAGGAGGTTCAGCCCCAGTTGGGACAATTGCGCGACGACAAGGTGCTGGTCCACCTCGATCCCTCCGATGCCGCCGCGGAGCCCTCCTTCCCCTCCCTTCCCCTGAAGATGACGGAGCGCGCCGCGGCCAACTCCCAGATCGATGTCCTGGTGGCCTACACGCAAGCCGCCCGCGCCGCCGCCGGAGGCACGGCCACCATACAGAACAACATCCAACTGGCGGTGGCGGAAGCCAACCAGGGCTTCCTCAACAGCGCGGTAGGCATCACCCTGAACCTGGTGGGAAGCATGGAGGTCAACTATGACGAATCCGTGCACATCGACCAGGCCCTTACCGATCTGAAAGGCGCCGCCGACGGAAAAATGGATGAGGTCCATACGGCCCGCGCCAACCTGGGGGCCGATCTCGTCAGCCTGTGGATCAATGATGTGGGCTCGGCGGGCGGCGTGGTCGGTTTAGGCTATCAGCTCGGTTCGCTTTCCTCCGGCTTCGCCTCTTGGGCCTTCTCCGTCACCGAGCAATACTGGGCCGCCGGCCCGGGCTATGCCTTCGCCCACGAACTCGGCCACAACATGGGCGCCGACCATGACCGCGCCAACACGGGCGGCGGCGGGCTCGATTCCTATTCCTTCGGCTATCAGCACACCACCCCCACCTACTTCCGGACGATCATGGCGTACTCGTGCAGTTCCGTCTATTGCCCCCACGTCAACTACTGGTCGAATCCCAACGTCAGCTATTCCGGATCCCCCACCGGCATATCGAGCGGTTCCTCGAACTCCGCCTACAACGCCCAGACCCTCAACAACAGCAAGAGCACCGTGGCGGCCTTCAAAACCGCACCTTCCGGCTGCACGTACACCATTTCCCCCTCGAGCGCCTCCCCTCCGGCAACCACCGGCTCCGGAAGCGTCACCGTGACCGCGGGCGCCACCTGTAATTGGACCGCGTCCACCGCGACGGCCTGGATCACCGTCACTAGCGGCGCCGGCGGAACGGGGAACGGCACGGTCAACTACTCCGTCACCGCCAACACCGGGGTGGCCCGCTCGGGCGGCATCACTATCGCCGGACAAACCTTCACCGTCAACCAGGATGCCGGCGCGGCCACGGCCAACTATACGGTGGCCACTTCGCCCGGCGGTCTATTGGTCACCGTTGATGGCCAGGCATACACCGCCCCGCGCACGTTCTCCTGGACCGCCGGTTCCTCCCACACCCTCTCAGCCGCCACCCAGGGCTCCGGCACGCGTTATTCTTTCCAATCCTGGAGCGACGCCGGCGGAGCCACGCATACGATTACCGCCCCCGCTACCTCCACCACTTACACCGCGAGTTTCTCTACCCAATACCTGCTGACCGCCGCGATTTCACCCTCCGGCGCGGGCAGTCTCTCACTGAATCCATCTTCCGTGGACGGCTATTACAACGGCGGCTCGACCGTACAGGTGAGCGCCTCCGCCGCCCCGGGCTGGAACTTCTCCGCCTGGAGCGGTTCCGCCGCCGGATCGGCCTCTCCGCTGCCGCTGTTGATGGACAGTCCGAAGAATCTTACGGCGAATTTCGTTTCCGCCAGCGGAGGCGTCACCATCAACACCCTTCCCCAAGGGCTCAAGGTGACTGTCGACGGAGTGCAGTACACCACGCCCTGGAGTTTCACCTGGAACACCGGGACCACCCACACCCTTGGAGCGGGCAGTACGCAAGCCGGGTTCGGCACGCGATATAGCTTCTCTTCCTGGAGCGACGGCGGCGCCCAAAGCCACGCCATCACCATCAGCGCCGGTTCCTCCACCTTCACGGCTTCCTACGCCACCGCGTATCAGCTTTCCGCTTCCGTCAGCCCGGCAAGCGGCGGCGCCATCGTGGCTTCGCCCTCCTCCCCCGACGGGTTCTACAATGCAGGCACGGCGGTACAACTCACCGCGCAGGCCGCGCCCGGCTTCGTCTTCGCCAACTGGAGCGGCGACGCCGCCGGCTCGATCCCCAACGCTTCCGTCGTCATGAATGCCCCGCGGGCCGTGTCCGCCGCCTTCGGAGCACAATCCGTCTGTATCTACTCGCTCTCCCAAACCGCTACCTCGGCCGGCGCGAGCGGCGATCTGCGGCAAGCCGTCGTCCAGACCGCGCAGGGCTGCAATTGGAACGCCTCTTCGAACGCCCCCTGGCTCACCGTCCTCTCCGGAGCCGTTGGCTCCGGAGACGGCGCGGTCCGCTACGGCGTGGCCCCGAATCCTTCCTCTTCCAGCCGCACCGGCACACTCACCATCGGCGGCATCACCTACTCCGTCACTCAGGCAGCCGCGGGCTGCTCGTTCACGCTCAGCGGGCCCGGCAACATCCTCGCACCCGGCGCCGGCAGCTACCAGATTGCGGTGTCCGCCAACGGCGCCTGCCAGTGGAACGCGCTCGCCTCCGCCTCCTGGATCACCGTCGCCAATCCCGCCGGCGGCGGCGGAAACGGCTCGGCCCTGTTCTCCGTATCCGCCAACAACACCTCGGCGCCGCGGACGGGAACCGTAATCATCGGCGGCGTCGCCATGCCCTTCGTGCAGAAGAGCGCTTCGCTGCCGCAATTGTTCAGCGACGTTTTCCCCACTCATCCCTTCTACGACTACATCTCCCTGCTCAGGCTCAACAACGTCTCGCAAGGCTGCGGCGGAACGAACTATTGCCCGGAAGACAACATGAGCCGCAAGGAGATGGCCGCCTTCATCATCCGCTCCCTGCTTGGCGAATCCTTCAGCTACTCGCCTACGCCCTACTTCACGGACGTCCCGGCCACCCATTCGCACTTCGCCTATATCCAGAAGTTGAAGGAACTCGGCATCACCGGCGGCTGCACCGTCACTTCCTACTGTCCCGGGGATCCCGTCACCCGCGGCCAGATGGCCGCCTTCCTCGTCCGCGCCCGCCTCGGCATCACCAGCGGCGGCACGTTCCCTTACCCCGCCGCTCCTTTGTTCAATGACGTGGGACCCTCGAACATTTTCTTCCCTTACATCCAAAAGATGAGGGAGATGGGCATCACCAACGGCTGCACCACTACCACTTATTGCGACAATGACCCCAACACGCGCAGCCAGATGAGCGTCTTCATCATCCGCGGATTCTTCTAAAGCAGCACGCGCTTGGCGGGACCCGCCCTTTGCTTCCAAACCTCACTCCCACGGCTTGTCTTTGAGAAACAACATATGAGCCGGAAGCGGGCGGCTGGTGTGGAAATACTTGCGGTATGCGGCGATCCAGTTATCCGCCAGTTCGCGCTGCGCGGTGGCGAGGTCCAGCTTCCCTTCGCAGACCAGGGTGCGCATATAGTCCTCCAGCGCATCCTTGACATGCGCGGTCCATGTGCCTTCGGTGTAAGGTTGCGGCCAGAGGTTGCTCATGTCTTCGGCGCCGCCGAGAGCCGGAGTGATGAGATAGTCCACTTCATAGGCTCTCGGACGCGGCTGCCGGATTCCATACCGCCGGAAAACCTGCTCCGCCATCTCCGCCGGAACAGGTCCGGCGTCGGGAGCGGAGGCAACACAAGCCTGCTCGCGGGAAACGAACCGGATTGCGCCCGGGGTCAGCCTGGCATTGGGGAGCGGACTTTCCGGAGATTGCCGCGAGTATGCCCAGAACAGACCAATCGCCGCCAGTACAAGGGCAAGGGCCGGGAACGCGGCGCGCGCCGGATTCCAGTTCCGGACCCACCCAGGCGCCCCGCGCCCCGCCGGGGAGTTCGCCTCTACCTCGGCCATTTGCGCCCGCAGCCGCGCCGCGGGGCCCTGGTGTGGTGGAATCCGGTGATCGGCCTCCGAACGTTGCATTTGCACGAAGCCTGCAATTGCGCTTTCCAGCTCCTCGCGGCGAACTTTGCACCGCCAGCAGTGCGACAGGTGTCGGTGTAGCTCTTTCGCGCGCGGTTCGGCCAGTTCGCCATCGATGGCCCGCACCAGTTCTTCGTCGGGGAAATGAGAATCGCGCGCCATGCCCATTACTCTCCAACCGATCTGCTCAGCCTGGCCAGCGATCGCGTGAGCGAAATCGACACGGCCCCGAGCGACATTTCCAAAGCCTCCGCAATTTCCCGGTAGCGCAGCCCCTCCGCTCGCAGATAGAGACAGCAGCGGTCCCGGTCAGGAAGGGCTTGCACCACCGCCCGAAGGCGCGCCTGCCGCCGATTCCGTTCCGCGTGCTCTTCCGGGTTCAGCGCGAGATCCGCGCTGAGGGCTTCCACCGGAACGCCATTCAGGGTTCCCGGGGACCGGCCGTTCTGTCTCCGGCGCTTGAGCGCCAGATTGTGTCCCACACGAAAAATCCAGGCGCGCAGATTGTCTCTCGGCTTCTCCCGGCGCAAGTGGCGAAACAGCGCGAGGAACACTTCCTGGACTATGTCTTCACCATCGGGAACCGTAAGGCCCAGGGACATCAGGTAGCGCAGCAGCGGAGCGCGCAACTCGTCGAACAGGCGTGACACTTCCACCGCGGCGGCGGATGGCCCGCGGCCGGATTCGTCCCGGGCGGGTTGATACAGCAGCCAGCCGGCGAGTTCTCGGGTAAGCCCCGGCACTGATTCGTTCCAGCCTCCCTTGTCCCGTATATTCCCCGCGCGGCGGGTGCGTTCAGCCTTTTGACAACAAATTCCATTCTACGTTGGCGGGAGCGCGGCAGCCGCAAAAAGACTGAACAGAATCCGCCCTTGGGGAATTTCATACTATGCCCTTTTTTCGCGAACGATTGCCGGTGCTGTGTGTCCTCATCCTTTTCCCGGCCGTCCTGTCAGCGCAGCAACCCGCTGGTGAGATCCGTCTGGATGTTCAGGACCCCTCCGGAGCTCCCGTAATCGTCGCCGGCCTCCTCGAGAACCCGGACGCGGGCGTGCGGCGGAGATTTCAAACCACCGCGGCGGGAACGGCCGTGCTGCGCGGCTTGCCTTACGGGACCTACCGCGTCGAAATCGGCGGGAATGGATTCGAGACGCAGTCGCTGACGCTGGACGTGCGGTCTTCCAGTCCCGTCCCGCGCACCATCCAACTGGCGTTGAGCGGGGCGCGGTACAAGGTGGATGTGGTGGCGGCGACTCCGCTCGAGGGCTCCGGCCAGCGCGTCGAAGAGATTCCCTCCCCCGTCCAGACCGCCACCAGTGAAGACATCGGAAGCAGCGGCGCGCTCGACCTTTCGGATTTTCTCAACCGCCGTCTGAACGCCGTCTACGTGAACGAAATCCAGGGCAATCCATACCAGCCGGACGTCAACTACCGCGGCTACACGGCTTCCCCTTTGCTCGGCACGCCGCAAGGGCTCTCCATCTACATGGACGGCGTTCGGCTCAATCAACCTTTCGGCGACGTGGTGAGTTGGGATCTGTTTCCGAAAATCGCCATCTCCGAGGCTACGCTGCTGCCGGGGTCGAATCCGCTCTTCGGGTTGAATACGCTCGGCGGGGCGCTTTCCTTGCAGACCAAGACCGGCTACACCGCCTCCGGCACTTCGGTCGAGTTGGGAGGCGGAAGCTTCGGGCGCAAGATGGCGGCCCTCGAACATGGCGGGACGAATTCCAAGGGCCTCGATTGGTATCTTGCGGCTAATCTGTTCTTCGAGGACGGATGGCGCGAGTCGTCGCCGTCGGACGTACGGCAGTTCTTCGGACGAGTGGGCCGGCGCCGCTCCCGGACCAGCATCGGCCTGTCCCTGGCCTACGCCAACAATTCGCTCACCGGCAATGGGATTCAGGAGCAGCGTTTCCTGGAACGCGATTATTCGAGCGTTTATACGAAGCCTGATATCACCAACAATCGCTCCCCGTTCCTAAACCTCGGTATTCGTCACACGGTAAACGCCGGTCTCACGCTATCGGGCAATGTGTACTACCGCTATATCCGGACGAACACCTTCAACGGCGACATTAATGAAGGTTCGCTGGACCAATCGGTGTATCAGCCTGGCGCGGCGGAACGGGCCGCGCTCACGGCGGCGGGCTATACCGGCTTTCCCGTCAGTGGAGCCACCGCGGCCAATACGCCCTTCCCTTACTGGCGCTGCATCGCGCAAGTCCTGCTCAACGACGAGCCCGGAGAAAAGTGCAACGGCCTCCTGAATCGTTCGAACACGCGGCAACATAACTATGGAGCATCCGGACAGGGGGCCTGGAGCACGGGTTCGGGAGCCTGGCGCAACCAACTCACCGCGGGCATGGCCTACGACCGCAGTACGGTTGGCTTCCTGCAATCGACCCAACTCGGCTATCTCAATCCCGACCGCGGCATCACCGGCCTCAATGCATTCGCCGACGGCGTGACGGGCGGCGATGTGGACGGAGAGCCCTTCGATAACCGCGTCGACTTACACGGACTGATTCACACGTCAAGCGTCTATGCATCCGACACTTTCTCCCCGAATAATCAGTGGAACTTCACGTTCTCCGGACGGTACAACCGCACTGTCATCACCAACACGGACCGTATTATTCCAGGAGGCGGCGCCGGCTCGCTGGACGGCCGCAACGTGTTCGGCAGGTTGAATCCGGCCGCCGGCGTCACCTACTCACCGGCCCGGACCTGGAGCGCCTATTTCAGCTACAGCGAGGGCAGCCGTGCCCCAACCTCGGTGGAACTCGGCTGCGCCGATCCCAAGCAGCCGTGCAAACTGCCGAACGCCATGGCCGGCGATCCCCCGCTCGACCAGGTGGTCACCAGTACCTGGGAAGCGGGCGTGCGCGGCGGACAGGAAAGCAGGGTAGCCTGGAACGCGGGGTGGTTCCGCGCCGGTAACCGCAACGACATCCTGTTCGTCGCCTCCGAGCAGACCGGTTTCGGCTACTTCAAGAACTTCGGCAGGACGCGGCGGCAGGGCCTGGAATTGGGAGTGAATAGCCGCTTCTCGCGGCTCACGCTGGGCGGCGGGTACACGCTGGTCGATGCAACCTACCAGAGTCCCGAATTAGTGGACGGGTCGAGCAACAGCGCCGGCAATGCGGAAGCGAAAGGGCTGGATGGGTCCATCCAAATCGAGCCCGGAAACCGCATTCCCCTGGTGCCGCGCCACATGTTCAAGGCCTACGCCGATCTCGATATCACGAAGAAGCTGGCGGTGGATCTCTCCCTCAATGCGTTCTCAAGCGCTTTTGCGCGCGGCAATGAAGACAACCGGCATCAGCCCGATGGCGTCTACTATCTGGGGCCGGGAAGTTCGCCGGGCTACGCCGTGACCTATCTCGGCGGGCGCTACAAAGTGCACCGGCACGTACAGCTTTTCATTCAGATCAACAACCTCTTCAATGGGAAGTATTACTCCGCGGCACAACTTGGACCCACCGGCTTCACCGCCGCGGGGGCGTTCATCGCCCGCCCGTTCCCGCCGGTGGATGGCGAGTATCCGGTGCGGCACGCGACGTTCTATGCTCCCGGCGCGCCGCGTGGCATCTGGGGTGGGCTGAAGTTGCGGTTTTGAGTGCGCCGGAACCGGAGGGAAGCCGATTTTAGACGGCAACTTCCTCAGGAGCCTCGCGCGGGACGACTTTGGCGGCGCGGCGTTTCCAGGCGATAAACCGCCGCGCGGCGAGCGCGATCCCGGTCCATACCAGCAGGACGCCGCCCGCCGACGCCGCGCCCGCAACGGTTTGCCCCACCACGCCGAATGCCTCGCCTGTGTGGCCGAATCTCACCCAGCTTCTCAAACGGCGCCCAAGGGAGTTGCTCTCGAAGGGCTCCCAGCGCACGACCGCGGCGCTCTGGCGGTCAAGCGTCAACAGCGAGCGCTTCCGCGGCTGCCGTCCGTTGCCCTCGTCAATCGTGAACTGCGCGGTACGGGCGCCGGCGCCGGGCATGCGCAGGGTGATGCTCTTCCATGTTTCCACCTGTCTCTCGGCGCGCAGCCACAAAGGGTTCAGCCCATCGGCGGATACCTGGGCGGCCTCCCGGCGCGCGGGTTCCCTTCGTGGCGGAGCGGAGCGCCCGGCCTCGCTGCCCGCCATGCGGAACAGAAGATCATTCGCCCACGGATAGGACATCACGACGCCTGTCAGTACGATGAAGAAGAGCGGGGCAGCGCACCAGATCCCAAACACGTGGTGCCAGTGGAAATCGCGGGCCTTGCCGCTCAGCCCCCCGCGTAACACCGCAACCGCCTTGATATTCCGCCATTGCCACTTGCGCGGCAGCCAGAGATAAGCTCCCGAAATCACCAGGAAGAGGAACAGCAGGTTCGCCGCGCCGGTGACCGCGCGCGCCGCGGCGCGGCGCTCGCCGCTCGCCGCAAGCCAGCGGTGCCACGCCGTCACCTCGCGGAAAAACTTCCGTGCCCCCCTGGAGCCTTCCCCCAGCACCTTTCCCGTATACGGGTCCACATAGAGAGCGCTTTCACGCCCCGTCGAAAATAAGGCTGCTTCGCGAGGATCGCGACGTATCGTGAGCATCTCGGGCAGAGTCCCTCGCTGCCGCCGGAATGTGTCGAGCAGCGGCTCCACCGGCAAACGCTCCGTCCCCGCCGCGGGCTTGACCAGGCGGACATCCCGGTCCGCCCATTCTATGATCTGCCGCTCATAGGTCAGCAGGACGCCAGTGGCGGACATCAGCAAAATCACCACGCCCGCTGTCGCGCCCGCCATCAGGTGGAGCCAGAACAGGACTTTACGGATCTTCATGAATCGGGTGCTCCGCACAAGAAACGGTTGCCTGGAATTGCAACCGTTCCGAAACATCAGATTAATTGAAGATGCAAATGATTGTCAACTGAAAAATATGAAAAACTAAGGTTGCGACGGCCCTCTCATAGCTCTGTTGTTCTCGTGTTGCAACTGAAAAATTCTCGAATCCGCGCGTCCGGAACGAAGCCTTGCCTCTCAGGCCAGCAGCGGTTTCACTACCGTGGCCTTCTCGACGCCGGTCAACCGGTTGTTCAGCCCCTGATACTTATAGGAAAACCGTTCGTGATCGATCCCCAATTGATGCAGCACCGTGGCTTGAAAATCCCGGATGTGCACCGGGTCTCTCACGATGTTGTAGGAGAACTCATCCGTCTCCCCATGCACCACTCCGCCCTTGATTCCGCCGCCGGCGGCCCACAGGCTGAAGCAGCGCGGATGGTGGTCGCGCCCGTAATCGGCGGCCGTCAGCTTGCCTTGCGAATAAACCGTGCGCCCGAACTCGCCGCCCCAAATGACGATGGTGTCCTCGAGCAATCCCCGCTGCTTCAGATCCTCCACCAGCGCGTAGTTCGCCTGGTCCACGTCCTTGCACTGGCTCGGCAGCACTTCGGGCAGAATGCTGTGCACATCCCATCCGCGGTGGTACACCTGCACGAATCGCACGCCGCGTTCCACCAGCCGGCGCGCCATCAGTGCCGTATTGGCGTACGAACCGCCCTTGCGGGCCTCTTCCCCGTAGAGTTTGAAGGTGCTCGCGGGCTCTTTCGAAAGATCGGTCAATTCCGGCACCGAAGACTGCATCCGGAACGCCATCTCGTACTGCTCGATGCGCGCCCGCGTCTCTTCATCGGCCACTTTCTCGTACTGGATGCGGTTCAACTCGTTCAATGCATCGAGCATGCGCCGCCGTATCTTCGGATTGACTCCGTCCGGGTTATTGATGTACAAGACCGGATCGCCGCCCGAGCGCAGCGCCACGCCCGCGAACTGCGCCGAAAGAAACCCCGCGCTCCACAACCTCGCCGAAATCGCCTGCACATTGGCCTTGGGATTGGTGTGCGCGGCGTTCATCACCACGAACGAGGGGAGGTCCTGGTTCATGCTGCCCAGCCCGTAGGCGATCCAGACGCCCATGCACGGCTTCCCCGGAATCTGGCTCCCCGTCTGAATGAAGGTGATGGCAGGCTCGTGATTGATCGCCTCGGTGTGCATGGTGCGGATGATGGCGATGTCGTCCACCATCTTCGCGGTATTCGGCAGCAGTTCCGAGATCCACGTCCCGTTGCTTCCGTATTGCGAGAACTTGAAGACCGAGGGCGCGATGGGAAACCGGGTCTGGCCGCTGGTCATCGTCGTCAGCCGCTGCCCGTTCCGCACCGACTCGGGCAGGTCCTTGTCGAAGTAGTCCTTCATCCCCGGCTTGTAGTCGAGCAGGTCCATCTGCGGCGGAGCGCCCACCATGTGGAGATAGATCACGCGCTTCGCCTTGGGAGGAAAATGCGGCAACCCGGGCAGCCCGCCGATGGCCTTTCCGGCGATGGCTCCCCGCGCCTTGTCAGCGCTCAACAGGGAAGCGAGCGCGGCCACTCCAATTCCGGCCGCGGATCTCGCGAAGAATTGTCTCCGTGTTTCCACCATCACGGCCTGGTCGAAAACGTTCATTTGTTCAACGCCTCATCGAGGTTCAAGACATCGTTCGCCATCATGGTCCATGCCGCGAGTTCGGCGGGCGCGAGGCCCGAGTCCGGCTTCGATTCGCCGGCGCCGGTCAGCTTTCGCGCCTCTCCGGCATTGGCTTGGTAATAGGTGAGGAAATCGTCATAGGCGGAACGGGCCACCGCCCGTTCGCGCGCTTCGAAGGGTCTGGCCAAAGCCCTCATTGTCAGGTAGTCCAAACGGGAGTCGAAGGCCGGCGCATTCTCGATGGCGCGCCCGGCCAATGCGCGCGCGGCTTCCACGAACTGCACATCGTTCATGGTCACCAGCGCCTGCAGCGGAGTGTTTGTGCGCTCGCGCCGCACGGTGCAATTTTCGCGGCTCGGCGCGTTGAAGATCTCCATCGAGGCCGGCGGGGCGCTTCGCTTCCAGAACGTGTAGAGGCTCCTGCGGTAAAGGTTATCCCCGTGGTCCTGGTGGTAGAACCGCGTCGTGCTGCTCTTCATCGCCACCGCTTCCCACACGCCCTTCGGCTGGTATGGCTTGACGCTCGGCCCGCCAATCTCCTTTGCCAGCAGGCCGCCGGCGGCCAGCGCGTAATCCCTCACCATCTCGGCGTCCATGCGGAACCGCGGTCCCCGCGAAAGATAGCGGTTTTCCGGGTCTTTTTTCAGCGCCTCGGGCGAGGCCTTCGCCGATTGCCGGTAGGCGGCCGAGGTCACCATCAGCTTATAGAAGGCCTTCACGTCCCAGCCTGAGTCGCGGAAGTGGAGCGCCATCCAATCGAGCAGATCCTGGTTCACCGGCGCCTCGCCCTGCGAGCCGAAGTCCTCGGCAGTCTTCACGATTCCCGTGCCGAATACTTCCTGCCAGAAGCGGTTCACCGTCACCCGCGCCGTTAAGGGGTTTGCCGGATCCATCAGCCATTCCGCCAGGCCGAGCCGGTTGTGCGGCAGGTTCTTCGACATCGGCGGCAGAACCGAGGGAACGTTCGCGTACACCAGATCCCGCGGCTGATCATACTGCCCGCGGAACAGTATGTGGGCCATCGGTTTGCCGTCCGTTTTCTCGCGCATCACCAGGGTCTCGGCGCCCCGGCGCCGCACGGCGCGCCGCTGCTGTTCCAACTCACTCAACTGCGCCGCGATGTTCCGGTACGCCTCGTCCTTTCGATTCAGATACAGCAGCATCAGTCCGTCACGGCTACTTTCCGGCAACACCGGCCGGGCGATTGCGCGCCGCAGGCTGTCCCACTCGGCGAGCAGGCGAACAGCATCGGCGTTGAGCGCTCCGCGATAGACGCGCAGATCGGCGATCCCGGCGCCTTTCGTGAACCGCCGGCCATCGCTGCCAATGCGGAACGCGATCCGCTTCGGATCCGCCGGTTTGGATTCCTCTTCCGGGTCCGCGGCGACGCGCTCGGCAGCCATCGGCGCACCGTTCCAGTAGAACGTGATGCCTGCTTCTTCCTTGCTCCCGTCGTAGGTTACCGCGACGTGGTTCCATCCCTTCGCCGGTAGCGGCTCCGCGTTGCCGGCGCGCCTTTGTAACCTGGGGACGACGGTGGAGTCCATAAGAGCGAAGTGCGGAATCCGGCCGCCGATGTCGAACACCCAACCTTTCGATTGATTCTTCGAATCCGTGTGGCTTGCCACCACCATCGACCCGTCTTCGGGAAGCTGTACCCAAGCCGAGACCGTGAACGGTTCCGAGGGTTCAAACAGCGGCACGTCCGGGGCCGTTGCGCCGCCTCTGCCCACAAAGTCGAGAGCCCTTTCTCCTCTTCCCGCGTTCTTCGCCCACTCGACGTTCCAATCCATGCGGAAGGCGCCCGAGTTCAGATTGACGACAGGCTCCGCGGACGCAGGCTCTTTCCAACCGCGGTATTCGCCGGTGTTCAACCACTGGTCAAATGCGGCACCGGCCTCGTCTTTGCGCCGCGCCTTGCGCGCGGTCAATTCGGCGTACCGCTCCTGAAGGCTCGCCCAGAGCGCGCGATCCGCGGCGCGCGGCACCACTACCGCCGGAGGCGTATCCGGTATATTTCCATCGAGCGGCTTTTGCAGCGTGTTCCGGAAGAACGCCGTCATCTGGTAGAACTCTCTCTGCGCGAGAGGGTCGAACTTGTGGTCGTGGCAGGTGGCGCAGCCCAACGTCAATCCGAGCCACACCGCCGAGGTGGTCTCGACGCGGTCCTTCTGGTACATGGCGTCCACTTCTTCGGGAATGACGCCGCCTTCGTTGGTGGTGATGTTGCAGCGATGGAAGCCGGAGGCAATCCGGTCGTCAAGCGTCGCATTCGGAAGCATGTCGCCCGCAAGCTGCTCGATGGTGAAGCGGTCAAACGGCAGGTTCCGGTTGAACGCCTGGATCACCCAATCGCGATAGGGCCACATCTCCCGGTAATTGTCGATGTGCAGACCGTGGGTATCGGCATAGCGCGCCGCGTCCAGCCAGTAGCGGGCGCGGTGCTCACCCCATTGCCGCGAGCCGAGCAAGCGGTCCACAAGGCGCTCATAAGCGTTCGGAGCGCGGTCGCGAACGAACGCCTCGACATCGGCGGGGTCCGGCGGCAATCCTGTGAGGTCGAGCGAGACGCGCCGGATCAAGGTACGCCTGTCCGCCTCCGGAGCGGGCTTCAACCCCATGCTCTCCAACCTGGCGAGGATGAAGTTGTCGATGGGATTCCGTACCCAGCCTTTGGCGGCCACGGCGGGCGGTTCGCGCTTCACCGGCGCCTGGAAGGACCAGTGCTCTTTCCATTCCGCGCCTTCGTCGATCCACTTGCGGAGGATCTCGATCTGCTCGGCGGTCAGCGTCTTCTTCGTATAAGCCGGGGGCATGCGCAGCGCGGGATTGGAGTGGCTGATGCGCTGGTAGAGCAGGCTCGCTTTTGCATTGCCCGGGACGATCACCTTTCCGGTCTTGCGCTCGGAGAAAGCGCCTTCATGCGTATCCAGGCGCAATCCCATCACGCGCGTAGACTTGTCGGGACCGTGACAGAGGAAGCAGGCGTCGGAGAGGATGGGCCGCACCTTGCGCTGGAAATCCACGCCTCCCGGCGCGGCCGCGCACAGGGAACACGTCATTCCGAGCAGTGCGAACAGGGGGGCCCAGAATCGATTGAAGCCGAACAGGTTATGTGCATCCATCGGAGATATAGCCGTTAGCTCCTATTGAATCACATCATAATAGTGAGTGGAATCATGAAGACCACGAGAAGATCCTGGATGGCCGCCGTTTCCGCGGCTGGCTTGGCGCAGACTGCCGCTTCACAGGCCGCCGAACCGAATACGGACCTGGAAGCAATCACTGTCAAGAGGCATGACGAAGGCGTGGAGCGCCTTCTCAAACTCCAGATCACTGACCCCACGAACCCGCACCACGGAGGCATCCCCGACGACTACGGCCTTGTCTACGCCGGGTCGGCGGCGGGCATTACGGACAGCTTCTGCGCGGCGTTTCATCATCCTCGGTCGAAGTTTCACAAGGATCCTCTCATGGTGCGGAGGCTGAAGCTTGCCATCGGGTTCGCCACCCGTTCGCAGACACCCGACGGCAACATCGACCTGCCGATCACGAACTTCAACTCCACTCCCGATACGGCGTTTTCCGTGTGGGGCGCCGGCGCGGCGGCCCATGTCGCGCGACTGCATGGCAGCCGCGAGATAGAAGGGCTGATCGAGCCGTACCTGAAGACGGCCGCCCGAGGTCTGCTGCATGGGGGCGTGCACACGCCGAACCACAGATGGGTGGTCTGCTCGGCGCTGGCACAGCTTAACGAGTTGTATCCCGACCCGGCGCTTGTCCGCCGCATCGACCAGTGGCTAGCCGAGGGAATCGACATCGATGAAGACGGCCAGTACGACGAGCGCAGCATCATCGGGTATAACGTCCACATTGACCGGGCGCTCATTTATATTGCGCACAAGCTGAAGCGGCCGGAACTTCTCGAGCCGGTGCGGCGCAATCTCGATTCGGCTTTCTTCCTCATGCATCCCACCGATGAAATGGTGACGGAAATCTCTCATCGCCAGGACCGCGACCAGCGCGGGGATATCGGCGTGTACTGGTTCGCCATGCACTACATGGCGGCGCATGACCGCAACGGGCGCTATGCGTGGGCGGCGAACAAGTATGCTCCCACGCACGCCGGGCTTTCGAACCTCATGGAGTATCCGGAACTGCTGAAGCCTCTGCCTGAGCCGATCCCGCCCGAGGAGAACTACGTGAAGGAATTCCGGCAGTTGGAACTGACTCGCATCCGGCGCGGAAACAAGAGCGCCACCATCCTGCTGCATGGCGACAGCCGGTTTTTCATGCTCCGCAGCGGGGACGCCGTCATCAATGCCGTCCGGTTCGCGAGCGCCTTTTTCGGCAAGGGACAGTTCATTCCCCAGCAGTGGGCCAAGGCGGGCGACAGCTATGTGTTGAAGCAATCGCTCGAGGGGCCGTATTTCCAGCCGCTCGACCCGCCGCACAAGGTGCACGCCGGGGAATGGACGGCGATGCGTCCGGAGCGGCAGCGCCGGCCGATTTGCTTTCTCGAACAGACGGCGGTCATTACGGAAACAGAAAAGGGCTTCCGTGTGCGGATGCAATCATCGGGCACCAATGGTGTTCCGGTGGCGGTGGAAGTCTCGGCGCGCGGGGTGGAGGGGTTGCGGATGGACGGACTGCTGCGCGCGCCCGGCGTTACGGACGGCTTTCTTCTACCCGCCGGAGAAGCCACTCTTCGCACGGACCAACACGAGATCCGCTTCGGTCCGGGCAGGCAGGAGAACCGCTATACGCAAGTTCGCGGCGCGGAAGCCAAGCTCCACGGCGGCAGCGTCTACCTGACGGGATTCACTCCGTTCGATCACACGCTGGAATTCATCTGCGGATAGCGGGGCCGGCAGCGGGGGATGGTTATTGAGCTTATTGAGCGTAGTAGCCCTTGCGGGCCTGCACCCGATAATCCTTATGGCTGGCGCGAATCTCGAGCCTGCGGAAGGAGCCGTCCCTGGCGGCGTTGGCGGGGGAGTAGCCGAGGGAGTACTGGCTGCGCATCTCGCGCTGGATCTCGTCGAAGATCATGTCCAGGGAGTACTTGCGGTCGACTTTGAAGACGCGTCCTCCGGTTTCTTCGGACATTTTCTTGAGGTCGCCTTCTCCGCCCCCGCCGCCGAAGGGTCCGTAGGCGCGCCAGTCCACGTAGTAGATGCTGTAGATGATGCAATCGGCCTTTTGGGCGGCCTCGAGCGCTTCCCGCAGTTTCAGGCGGCTGCCCTGATCGACGCCGTCGGTGATGAGGATCATGGCCTTGCGGCCCACTTCCCCCTTGAGCTTTTCGTTGGCGGCGAGATAGACAGCATCAAAGAGGATGGTTCCGCGAGGTTGCCCGATGGTGGGGACAGGACCGGGGCCGAAGCCTCCCACCGGGGCATCGACACGCAACTGGTTGAGGCCGGCATCGAGGAGTTTGGTGGAGTTGGTGTAGTCCTGAACCAACTCGGCTTCGGAACCAAAGCTGATGAGGAAGGCGAGGTCCTTGTGGCGGAGGACCTGGCGGAAGAACTGGAGGGCCGCCCGCCGCTCGATCTCGATGAGGTTTTCCTGCGAACGGCTGACGTCGACGAGCAGGCCGATGGTGAGGGGCAGGTCAGACTCTTTGGTGAAGACGTGGATCTGCTGTTCTTTTCCGTCCTCGAAGACATGGACATCGTCCTTGGTGAGTCCCGGGATGAGGACGCCCTTCCTGTCGCGCACGGAGAACAGGACGTTGACCAAGTTGACGTCGACTTTGATGGTGGGGAGGCCGGCGCCGGTGGTTTCCTGGGGTGGTTTGGGCGGGGTTTGCTGGGCGAAGGCGGACACGGCGAGGACGCAGACCAGGAAGGGCTTCATAAGCATTACAATGTCACATTGATAGATGCGCGGGCTCCCGCGGTTGGTTCCAATGGAATCATGCCTTATGAAGAATGCAGCGAAACACCTCAGTAATGCCGACCCGGTGATGCGCGGGATCGTGGAACGGGTAGGCCCGCTACGGATAGAGTATCGGGAGCCGACGTTTGAAACCCTGGTGCGAAGCATCGTCTTCCAGCAACTGAGCGGGACGGTGGCGCGGGTGATCCTGGGCAGACTTCACGGCGCGCTTCCGGATGGGCGGATCACGCCGGAAGCCATTCTGAAGCTACGGACGCCGAAGATGCGGAAACTGGGGCTGTCGGGGGCCAAGACGGAGTATATCCGGGATCTGGCAGGCAGACGGGAGGGCGCGGTGCGTTTCGAGGGGCTTCCGGAGCGCCGGACGGATGTAATCGCGGCGCTGACGCAAGTGAAGGGAATCGGAGTTTGGACGGCGCAGATGTTCCTGATTTTTGCCTTGCGCCGCCCGGCCGTGCTGCCCGTGGGGGACTTGGGCGTGCGCAAGGCGATGCAGCAGGCTTATTCGCTCGAAGAGTTGCCCAAGCCCGGGAAGATGGAAGAGTTGGCCTTACCGTGGCGGCCGTACTGCTCGGCGGCAAGCTGGTATTTGTGGAGGAGCCTC
Organism: Bryobacterales bacterium; assembly: GCA_026954325.1. Taxonomy (GTDB): domain Bacteria; phylum Acidobacteriota; class Terriglobia; order Bryobacterales; family Bryobacteraceae; genus CADEFT01. The sequence goes on from JAIXKK010000214.1 coordinate 24,155, forward strand.
GATGGAATTGCGGAAATCTGACATAGTGACGCGGCGCGCGGCCCTGATATTGCTGGCTGCATTGCCACTGCTTGCGGGGGAAACGGCGCTGGACCGTTACGTAAAGGCTCCGGACCCGCACTACAAGCACGAGGTGGTGAAGACCATTCCGGGCAAGGGCTACACGGTCTATGTGGTGGAGTTGACCTCGCAGGCGTGGCTCACGGAGAAGGAGGTGAACCGGCCGGTGTGGAAGCACTGGCTGACGATTGTGAAGCCGGACAAGGTGGAACACTCGACGGGCTTTCTTTACATATCCGGAGGGAGCAATCGCGACAGGGTACCGGAACGGGCGGACGGGTTCATCACGGCGATGGCGATGGACACCAATTCGGTGGCGGCGGAGTTACGGATAGTGCCGAACCAGCCGCTGAGCTTCTTTGGGGAATCGAGGCAGCGGGTGGAAGACTCGATCATTGCATTCGGCTGGGACAAGTATTTGAATGGGGGACCGGACATCTGGCTGGCGCGGCTGCCGATGACGAAGAGCGCGGTGCGGGCGATGGATACGATCACGGACGTGATGAAGGCGGAAGGGACGGAGGTGAACAAGTTCGTGGTATCGGGCGGGTCAAAGCGCGGGTGGACGACGTGGACGACGGCGGCGGTGGATTCGCGGGTGGTGGCGATTGTGCCCGCGGTGATTGACCTGTTGAACATTGTGCCGAGCTTCGAGCACCACTGGCGAGTCTACGGGTTCTGGTCGCCGGCGATCAAGGATTACGTGGAGAACGACATCATGAAATGGTCGGGGACGCCGCGGTACAAGGAGATGCTGAAGATTGTCGAGCCGTACGAATATCGCGACCGGCTGACGATGCCGAAGTTCGTGGTGAACGCCTCGGGAGACCAGTTCTTCCTGCCCGACTCCTCACAGTTCTACTGGAAGGACCTGAAGGGGGAGAAACTGCTGCGGTATGTTCCGAACACGAACCATTCGCTGGGAGGTTCGGACGCACGGGAGAGCATCGGCGCCTATTATTCGATGATATTGAACAACAAGCCGCGGCCGCGGTTCACCTGGAAGTTCGCCAAGAACGGCGACATCGAGGTGAAGGCGACGGACAAGCCGGCGGAAGTGAAGTTGTGGCAGGCCAACGATCCGGAAAAGCGGGACTTCCGGCTGGACACAATCGGGAAGGCGTACAAGAGCACTCCGCTCGGGGAGACGAAGACGGGGCTCTATGTAGCGAAGGCTCCCAAGCCGGAGAAAGGGTACACGGCGTACTTCGTGGAGTTGACGTACGCGAGCGGGACGAAGTATCCGCTGAAGGTGACCACGGGGGTGCGCGTGACGCCGGACACGTATCCGTTCGCGGCTCCGAAACTCGGCAGCGCGGCGGGGCCTGGAAGGAGTTCGAATCCGGAGCCGATCCCGTTATACGGGAACGGCCATGATTAGCCGGCGGGAGTTCGTGCTGGGGGGCGCGCCCGCGATCTTGCGGGGCGCCGCGGCGGATGCGCCGAACATTCTTTTCCTGATGCCTGACCAATGGAGAGGGATGGATTTGGGCTGCGCGGGCAACCGGCAGGTGCGTACACCGAACATCGACCGGTTGGCGGGGGAAGGGCTGCAATTCACGAACGCGACCGCGAACTGCCCGGTGTGCACGCCGGCGAGGGGAATTCTGCTGACGGGGCGGGCTCCGCATGAGAACGGGACGCCGGTGAACGATGTGCCGTTGAAGAAGGATCAGCCGGCGATTGCGAAGGTGTTGCGCAAGGCGGGGTATTACACGGGTTTTGTGGGCAAGTGGCACTTGCACGGGGGGCCGCGCCTGCCGGGATTCGTGCCGCCGGAGGACCGGCAAGGCTTCGAATATTGGGCGGCGAACATCTGTAGCCACGACTATTTTCACTCGCAGTACTTTCGTGATGATCCGACGCCGATTCCGATCGCGGGGTATGATTCGACGGCGTGGACGGACCTTTCCATGGAGTTTCTGGAGAGGGCGAAGGCGAGGAGGCAGCCGTTTTGTCTGTACGCGCAGCATACGCCGCCGCATGATCCCTATCTGCCGCCGCCGGGGCATGAGAAGGACTACCGGCCGGAAGAGATCCGGTTGCGGAAGAACTGGCAGGCGGGGGCGAAGCGGAATGGGACGAGCAAGGATATTGCCGGATACTACGCGGCGATCAATTTCCTGGATGGCGAGGTGGGGCGCATCCTACGGCGGCTGGATGAATTGGGGATGCGGGAGAACACGATTGTGTATTTTCTTTCCGACCATGGCGACATGCTGGGGTCGCATGGGACATTTCTGAAGCGGAAGCCGTGGGAGGAGTCGTCGCATGTGCCGGGCATCATGCGGTGGCCGAGGGGCATTCGGGCGGGAAAGTCCGATGCGCTGTTCTCGCATCTGGATGCGGTTCCGACGCTGCTGGGTCTTTGCGGGGTGGAGATACCGGAGACGATGAAGGGGTTCAATTTCGCGCGGCATATCCGGGATGGCGGCAGCGCGGGGTTGCCGGAATCGACGCCGCTGATGATCTACACGAAGACCGAGATGGACGAGTGGGATTGCTGGCGCGGGTTGCGGACGAAGCGGTACAAGTACGCTCGATTTCAAGACCGGCCGTGGGTTTTGTATGACCTCGAGAAGGATCCGTTTGAATTGCATAATCTGGTTGATTCGGCGGAACACCGCAAGCTGATGGGCGGGTTCGACAGGGAGATAGAGGCGAGGATGGACCGCGTGGGCGACAGTTGGAAGGAATTGGAGGACTGGCTTCCGGCGCGGAAGAAGGCGCCTCACTGACGGGAGGAGACACTTGGAGTGTGGTCCGGCGCGAGGGAAGGCGACGCGAGGGGAATTTTTGGGGTTTCGGGCTACTTCTTGAACTGGTTGAGCATGTCCTCGATGGAGGAGGAGAAGCCTTTCGCCTCTTCTTTGGCCTGCTTGATGGCGTTGGTGAGTTCATTGCGGAGGTTGGCCTGGGTTCGGGCGGAAAAGCGTTCCTTGTCGGCCAGGGGAGGGGTGTCGGGCGGGAGGAGATGGGAGAACTGCTCCTGGTAGAGGCGGTTGTTCTGGATGGATTTCAATTGGTTCAGAGCGCGGGTGTAGGCACGTTCGGCGGCGGTACGGTAGCGGTGGAGGAGGGCGGCTCGTTTTTCGACATCGGGGTTGTCGGAGAGGAGGGGGTCGGCTCCGGCTTTTTCGTAAAGAGCGGCGTCGGCGATGGCGAGATTGCGGAGACGCCAGGCGGCGTGGATGAGCTGGTGGAAGGTATCAAGTTCGATAGGGCCTTTGGGTTTGAGGTTGGCGGTGTATTCGGCGAGGAGGGCATTGTAGTCTTCGCGCTCTTCGGAGGTGTTGAAGACGATGCGGGAGGATGTGAAGCCGTGGATGCGGCCGTTTTGGGAGGAGCGGGCTTTGCCCTCGGGGGTGATGGGGCCGTGGGACTTGGCTCCGTTGATGCGAGCGGCGTCGCTGTGTGCCGTGCTGATGGTGGACATAGTGTCGTACTCTGGCCTGGTTGTAGCACGCGGAGTTTGGGAGATTGGGGGGGTGGGTTTGTAAGTGGTTGTGGGGGAGGGGGAAATATTTGTGGATTGAAGGGGAACCGCCAGACCTGACTCCAAACAACTCGCGGTGTTTGCCGACGTACTGAGGATGCAAGACATCATCATTCGAGACGTGAGACTTCCGGGTTGGAAGCCCGCCGGCACGGAAGTGCTGGAGGGGAACTTCGACACACCCATCGAGTGGCCTATCCACTGGACCGCGGACAAGGCGGAATCACCGCCCTGGGTATTGAAGGGCGGGTATGCGCTGGAACCGCGCTTCAAGGATGCTCGATCAACGGTGGACATCGATCTGACGGCCGAGCGAGTCCCGGCTACGGCCCGCGGCCGGAACCAGATTGTAAGGGAGATGCCGCGGGGTGCGGGCGCCGCGCCACTCGGGGGCTGGTACGAGTCTACGGCCGGGCCGGCGCCGATGGACCTGAACAGCGCCGTGTGGGGGCGACCGCTCTCCCGTCGAAGCCCGGAAGGAGGGACGCACAGCATTTTCGCCCGTTTTCACGAGGAGTTCAGCCACGCTGTAAACTGGTTAGATTCGGGATTTTTGCGTGGCATACCTGTTTAAATTGCCGGGCTTTAGCGTCACAGCGGTGATCGACATCGTGTGTGTCGCCGTCCTTGTGTACCAGGCGATCCTCATCGTACGCGGGCGCCGGGCCGCCCATATCCTCACGGGAATCGGCGTATTGTGCCTGGTCTACCTGGTCTCGGTCTGGGCCCATCTCGATTTGCTGCGCACCCTACTGGCCACTCTGGCGCCTTATACCGCCTTCGCGGTCATCGTCATGTTCCAGTCCGAGTTGCGGCGGATGCTGGCGCGCATTGGACGGCGCGGCTACTTCAGTGTCGGAACTCAGTTGCAGCGCCGTGAATCACTCGAGGAATTGCTGCTGGCCGTCCAGCAACTCGCTCAGGACAAGACAGGGGCGCTGGTCATCCTGGAACGCGAGATCGGGTTGCGTACGTTCATCGAGAGCGGCGTCCTGCTGGACGCTCAACTGTCCCGGGACCTGCTGCTGACGATTTTCGAGAAGCAAGCCCTGCTGCATGACGGCGCGGTCATCGTCCAGGGCGACCGCATTGCCGCCGCGGCGTGCTTCCTGCCCCTGACCATGAATCCACTGTCGCGGAACCTGGGTACACGGCACCGCGCCGCCGTCGGCGTCACCGAGGAAACGGATTGCCTGGCGGTGATCGTCTCGGAAGAAACCGGCCACATCTCCGTCGCGATGGGCGGCGAGATCGTCTCGAGCGTAACGCTCGATGAACTGCGCGAAAGAATTGCCGGCGCTCTCGGCTTTGGCGCAAAGGCCAAGCAAACGCGGGCGGCGGCAAAGAAACTGAGGCAGGCGGAAGAGTCATGATCCGGCTGCTCACGGAGAATCTCGGGCTGAAACTTCTCTCCCTCGCGGTGGCGTTACTGCTATGGCTGGCAACGGTCGGCGAACCGGACATGACTACCACCATCGCCGTGCCAGTGCAATACCGGAATACGCCCGTCAATTTCGAGATCAGCTCGGACCTGACCGACTCCGCGTTTGTCGAGATGAAAGGGTCCAGTGGGCGATTGAGCCGGCAGAATCTCGCCAACAACGTGGTGATCGTGGTGGATCTTTCCGGGGTCCGGCACCCGGGTGATCACACGTTCTCCATCCAGGCGGAGAACGTCAAACTGCCACCCGGCGTGGCTTTCTTACGCGCCGTGCCGAGCCAGTTGCGGCTGCGCCTGGAGCCAAGGGTGATGCGGGATGTCCCTGTCGTGGTGCGCTATACGGGCCCTGTTCCGGATGGCTACACCATTGCGCGGCAGGAGGTTTCGCCATCGACGATACGCATCGTCGGTCCGGAAAGCAGGGTGAACGCCATTTCCCGCGTGCAATCGGACCCCCTCGAGCTGGTCCGCGGCGAGGAAGAGCAGACCTTTCATGTCCACCCCTTCGCCGGCGATCCTCAGGTTCGAGTCGAGCCGACGGATTTGGTGATTACGGTTAAGGTTGGACTGGCAAAAACCCGATAGTCTGGAGAGGAGCGCCAGTGGCAAGGCAACTTTTCGGAACGGACGGAATTCGAGGCGTGGCGGGAGAATACCCGCTCGACGCCCCCACGGTTCATGCCGTGGGCGCCGCATTGGGAAGATGGGCCGCGCGCATCCACGGCGCGGGAAGCGAAATCCTCATCGGGATGGACACGCGCGAATCCGGACCATGGCTGGCGGCGCAGGCCGCCGGCGGGATCCGGCAATCCGGCGCCAGAGTGCGATTTGCCGGCCTGGTGACCACGCCGGGCGTGGCCTATCTCACCCGCAGTCACGATTTCGTCGCCGGAGTGATGATTTCCGCCTCCCACAATCCGTATCGCGACAATGGAATTAAGGTTTTCGACCACTCCGGCTACAAACTCCCCGATGACGTGGAGCATGCCCTCGAGCAGGAGATTCTTCTGCTTCGCGATTCCGCCTCCGGAGAGCCGGAGCCAGGCCTCGAAGCAAGCCACGGTCTGGACCAGGCATACCTCGGCTATCTCGCCTCCACCTTCCCCCACCGCCTCGATGGGATGAAACTGGTGTTGGATTGCGCCAATGGCGCGGCGGCACACCTGGCGCCGCGACTGTTCCGCGGGTTGGGGGCCGAGGTCATCGAAACCGGGTGCTCCCCGGACGGCCGCAATATCAACCTCGATTGCGGCGCTCTTCACGTCGAGGGGCTACGCGAGGCGGTCCTCTCTCGCGGCGCCACAGCCGGACTTGCCTTTGACGGCGATGCCGACCGGGCGATCCTCGTTTCCCCGGCGGGCCGTATCGTGGATGGCGACGCCATGCTGCTGATTACCGCCGATGCGCTCTTGCGGAAGGGAACGCTTAGGGACCACCACGGGGAACCGGTGGTGGTGGCGACGGTAATGTCGAACTACGGCCTCGAGGCCGCGCTGAAGGCGCGCGGTGTGAACCTCATCCGCGCCGGTGTGGGGGACAAGTACGTTCTCGAAGAGATGATCCGCCGCGGCGCTCCCCTGGGAGGCGAACAGTCCGGCCATGTCATCTTTCATGACTACGCCACGACCGGCGACGGCATGTTGACCGCGCTCCGCGTGCTGGATGCCGTCCGCGAGTCCGGGCGCACGCTGGATGAGTTGTCATCGGACCTAAAGGTCTATCCGCAACTGCTGGTAAACATCCGCGTCCGCGAGAAGCGGCCCCTCGAGGGCATGGCCGGCGTGCAGGAAGAGATCCAGGCCGCGATGCGCGACTTTGACGGCCTCGGGCGTGTTCTCGTCCGGTTTTCCGGAACCGAACCGCTTGCCCGCGTGATGGTGGAAGGTCCGGAGCAGGCGCGCGTCGAGCTGTTTGCCGGCCGCATCGCAAAGGCGATCCAGGTGGAATTAGGCAACTAGCGGGAGTTTATTAAAACGAGAAGCGGAGGAGCCGCAGGTTGTTTTGGATCAGTCGAATAGGAGACTTCGTCCGTATATACGACGGGGTTCAGGTCAGAACCGGAAGAGCCCGCAATGAACGGCCGAGGGTTTCCAGGGCCGAGTCGATTTCTTCGATCTGTTGACGAACTCGTGGGCGTCCCGCCCGTCCGGTATGCTCCACAATTCGGCAACTCCGAATCCGCGCCAGTTGCGAGAGCAGGTTGCGAGCACTGCCTGCGAACCCGGCGTCCCTCCGCGCTCGCCGCCACAACAAGCGCACCAACAAATAGCCGGTGACGCACAGGAACACATGCACGTGCAGTTTCTGATCGGTCCAGTGAAATTGCGGGCGTGTGGCCAGCATGCCAGGGTCTTTGAGGTCACGAAAGGCCGTCTCCACGCGGGACTGTCCACGATAGGCTTCCACGATTTGTGCGGTCGTCCACTGACTGCGGTCGGTGATCAACACGCGCAAACCGAAATACCGCTGAGTGAGCCGCCGATACTCTTCCAGGTCACTCCAGGTCCGCACCTGCGTTTCCCCTTGCTCGCTGCTGTGCACCTCGCAGCGGACTAAGGCGCGCAGGTACTGGCGGCCGCAGATTTGCGCCAGCCTTCGCCGCACCGCTTCCGGTGTGCCGCGCGGTTGGAGCCCTACTTCTTGTAATTGCTCCCCGCAGCGTGCCAAGTGTTGATGGAGTCCGCGAACTTGCCCCGCGTACAATTGCGGACTGAAGACCACCACGGCGTCGCGTTCCTTGCCGGCGATCGTCCGCCTCGTTCGCCAGGCACGCACCACCGCTCCGGTAGACAAGGTGATCTCTTCCAGATGATCACCCGCTTCGGCCAGCAGGGCCTGTTGGTAAGACGGGCGGACGGCAGTGACATAGTGGTCGGCGCCCGCCTCCAGTTTTTCCAGATTGGCTTTCGAAGAGGCGCCTGCATCGAACACCAATGTCAACTGTTGAGGCTGCGGGGTGAGCGCCTGTAGCCGTTCCCGCACTGGCTTGAGAAAGGCGGCAAAGGTGCGCATGTCCGAACGCGCCCCTTCGTACAACGCATGCGCCAAAGGCAACTGCGTATTCTGGTCCACCACCAGAGCCAGTCCTAACTGTCGGAGATCGTGGCGGCCCTGTTTGTTGTGTCCCCGTTGCGGCAACTCTGGTCTCTGGTTGGTACTGGCGATGTGGGTGTAGAAGTTGGTGGTGTCGTAGGCCAGTGCCTGCGGTTGTAGTTGCTCAATGCCGATGACCTCGCGCACGATGGCTTGTTCGATGCCGCCCAGCAAGGCCACCGGCAGAGCGTGCATCTGGTCCCAAAAATGTTGACTATCCAGATCCTGGGGCGCAAAGTCCATCAACGCAGGTAAGGCGGTAGTCTCAGCCCATGCGGCGAAAGCGCGCTTGCTGCGCGGCGCACAGGCTCGGCCGATGATGCCCGCCAACATGCTCTCTCCTACGGTGAGGCCGTCGCGCTTCTGCACCCGACGGCCCTGTTTCTCCAGCGCTCGGTTGATCTTGCCGGCGATGTCCAACTCTTGCGCCAGATGATGTAGCGCGGTCACCGCACCCGCCGTCACCGAAGAAACCTTGATGTCGGCGTGCTGCTGCTGGGTCAAGCGCAGGATGTCCTCGACGCGGCCAAGGTGGGCGACCACGCGGAGATGCGGCTTCCCGTCCCGCCGGAAGGATTCGACGATGCGGTAATAGCGGCGGCCATGAGACTGGTAGGCTTGAAGGGAGGCCATCAATTACGTATATACATAAATTAACGCACGCCTGTCAAGCTCATTCTGACGTGCCGTACAGAGATCCAAAGGCTATCCGATTACGTATATACGGATCACGGCATCCGAAATCGTTCAGATGCAAGGGTTTGACTCAATGCGATCCTGAAGTTTTAATAAACTCCCGCTAGCCCGCAAAGGGGCCACCGCCCCTCAAGCCCAGTGCGGACTCGCAACGTGGCCCGGCGGTGAGCCTCCGTTTTGCGGGCGAGTCCTTAGAAGCCCGCAAAGGGGCCACCGCCCCTCAAGCCCAGTGCGGACTCGCAACGTGGCCCGGCGGTGAGCCTCCGTTTTGCGGGCGAGTCCTTAGAAGAGCTAGATGAGGCCATCGCTTCCGGCAGCACGGGCACGGGCGCTGCCGGCGAGCAGTTCGAGCAGTTGGACGAGCTTCTCGTCACCTTGATCAGCTCATGAGAAAGTCCCGGCCCGAGCCTGAAGCCCCCTATGGTTTGTAGGGGCCAACGCATCGGTGCGCGGCTTGAACGTTTAGTATGAGATTCACGGCCAGGGAAAGCCGGTAGTTCTCCTTCGAGCAGATGGCGAAGAATGCATCCGCCATTGCATCAAACATAAAGGCGTCTCCGCCGGCCAAGACCTACCGTGAAACCAACTGGGGCCATTCCTGTAAGCCTGCTAGATGGGCGTCAGAAAATATACTTCAGCCCGAACTGCACCACACGCTCGGTTTGCCGGAACCCGAAGTCGCTGGCGGAGGTGATCTTGCCGGCCGTCGGGTTCAGCAAGCGTCCGGCGGCATCGCGTACCGCCGGTTGCAGCACGGGGTCGTCAAACTGCGCGTGGTTAAAGAAATTGAACAACTCCGCGCGGAACTGCACACGATGGCGCTCGGTGATATAGAAGTTCTTCGACAGGTTCACGTCCCAGTTGTTCACGCCGCTACCCTGAATAATACCCTTGCCGGCGTTGCCGAAACGCCCTGGAGTCGCATTCTGGATAGCCTCGGTGTCGAACCAGCGGTCGATGGTCCGGTCGCCTCGCGACAGATTGGGATTGCGCAACACGTCCGGGCGCGCTCCCGTGTTCTGCACGTTGAAATTTCCAGGTGTGAGATAGGCGCCGACGTAGGCTGTCCAGATAGGCGCGATCTGCCACCCCGCCAACAGTAACCGGACCGGCGCCGGCGACTTCTTGAAGAATGGCGGCTCGTACACCGCGCTGAAGTTCAACTGGTGAGGACGGTCAAACACGGCCGGACCTTTGTTGTCGCGCAGGTTGCGGATCGTGTTCGGACCAAACGAACCGCCGCCGATCACCACGCCCACCGTGCTCGAATCGACATCGGTCAGCGTCTTTGAGAACGTGTAGTTCGTGAGGAACGTCAGGCCGTTGGAGTAGCGGCGCTCGAGGCGTGTCGTCAGCGCGTGGTAGTTGGCCGCGCCGCGCGATTCGAGAATATTCACAGCCGCCAGGTTCGGCCATGGGAAGATCTGCCGGAAGTCGGGCGGCTGTGGCGGGTTGGGAAAGATCTCGTTGTAGTTGAGTTGCGTCTGCAGGCGCGTGCTCTTCGACCCGCGGTAGGCGGCCTCCCACAAGGTATTCTTCGTCACCAGCTTCTGAACACTCAGGGTCCACTGCTGTACGTAGGCGTCGCGCAGGTTGCGGTCAACGCCCGCGCGCGTCAGGTTGGTCTGACGGTCCGCGCCAACCAGCGGCGCCTCCGCCGTGAACGTAGGCAGCGGGCTGGTAGTGCTCGCCGGGCGATACACGCGCGTCACCAGAAATGCGAATGGATCCTGGAAGCCGCGCGACCGGAAGTCGTTGCCGATCGGCGGACTGTAGAACACGCCGTAGGAGCCGCGGACAACCAGCGAGTCGTTGCCCGTCGCGCGCCACGCAAACCCGAACCTCGGGCCAAAGTTGTTACGGTCCGGATTGATCAGGCTCCGAGGCGTGCCGTTCTGGCCCGGCAGCAACTGCTGGCCGGTGCCGAGGTCGAACGTCGCGATGCGGTCGAACTTGTCATAGGGCTTCCCGAAATATTCCCAGCGCAGGCCGATGTTCAGTGTCAGATTCCGCGACACACGCCAGTCGTCCTGCACGTAGAGCGCGGTATTGCCGTAGCGCATGCGCTGTTCATAGGGCGTCGTCTGCACCGAGTAGGTCGCCGGGTAACCGAGGAGGGTATCCGCGATGGCGGACTGGCGTGTGGGCGTCCCCACCGGCGGCGGGCTGGTATAGACGCCCGTAAACGCATAGTTGCCGTTGGGCGCGCCCCATTGGGTGGAGTTCAATTGCTTTCTCTGATAAGTGCCGCCTACCTTCACCGTGTGCTTGCCCAGCATCAGCGAAAGGTTGTCGACAACCTGCGCCGATTGCGTGATCCACTGGAAAAACGCGTTGTTTGTCGAAAAACCTGCCTGGGGAAAGCCCGATACCGTTACCGCTGGAGCGCCGTAGGTCAGCGGCTGCGTATCGATTCCCTTGATACCCAGCTCTTTCACCCAATCGCGCTGGAACGAGTCGGCGGAGTTGCGGATACGGTTCATGCGCACAAAGCCGATGTTGGCCTCGTTCACAATCCGTGAACTGAAGATATGCGTATCGCCCAGCGTGTGTTGAACGTTGCGCTCGCTCTGCACCGCGTCATACTTGAACGTTTGCGTCAGCGCCTGTCCCGGTCCGATGTCGTCCGGTTGGTTCACGGTCGTCCGCCAAAACAGATTGTTCGCGTTCGACAGCTTGTGGTCGATGCGGAATGACGGTACGGTGAAATCCCATTTCCGCAGCGGCGCATTCACGTAGTTGCGGGCCGGATCAGCATTGTTTGACAGCGGATAAAGCGCCAGCAACCCGCGTCCCACCGGGCTGATCCGGCTCTCAGGGATGCGGTTGCCGGGAAACGGGTCCTTCGTGAACGGATCCACCACCGGCGTGACCGTCCCGCTGAAATCGCCCGCGCGTTCCTGCGCCGTCGGCACAATCGCCGTGCTCGTCGTGCCGTTCCGCTGGCGCTGCCATTCCCAACTGAAGAGGAAGAATGTCCTGTCCTTACCGTTGTACAGCTTGGGGATCAGGACCGGGCCATTCCCGACAAACCCGAACTGGTTGCGCTTGTTTGGCGCCGAGCGTCCAGTCACGTCGAAGAAGTTTCGAGAATCAAACCGGTCATTGCGTAAAAACTCGAATGCCGCTCCATGAAAATCGTTCGTGCCGCGCCGCGTCACCACGTTCACGAACGCGCCCGAGTTGCCGCCGAACTCCGCCGACGCCCCCGAGGTCAGCACCCGGAACTCGGCCACCGATTCCAGTGACGGAATCGCGTAGGGATAGTTGTTCAACTCCATCCCGCTGATTTCGATGCCGTCGACAATCACAGTGCTCGTGTTATCGCGCTGCCCGCCCGCGGAAAACGCCGGACCATAGTTCGCCTGCCGCTGCGTCGCGCTCGCCCGTCCAGCCGTCACGATGCCCGAAGAGAGAAACGCAAGCTGCATGAAGTTGCGTCCGTTGAGCGGCAGTTCGCGTACGCGTTTCTCGTCGATTACCTGCGCGAGACTGGCTTCGCTCGCCTGCACCTGCGCCGCCGACGCTTCCACGGTAATGGCTTCGCTCACCTGCCCCACCTGCAGCTTTACGTTGAGTTGCAGTGTCTGTGCGACGGTCAACTGAACATCTCTGATCTCTTCGCGCCTGAAGCCGGCCATCTCCACCGCCAGGCGGTATGTCCCGCGCGGCAGCGCCCGAAACTCGTAGATGCCCTCGCTGTTCGCCACCTGGTTGCGTGTCTGATTTGTTTCTTCGTGCGTCAGCATCACCTTGGCGCCGGCCACGGCGGCGCCGGTCGTGTCGGTGACAGACCCGGTAATGACACCACTGGCGGTCTGCGCTCCCAGTGGAATCGCAAGACATAAGGAGACGAATAGTAAAGCCGCAATTTTCCGCATCGCACTCACCCTTCCGGAACTGCCGATTTGGACCTCACATAAGACCCGCGCGCCCGATTGGGGGCACGAGGCGTGCGGGTATTATACATCGTTTTTCCAGGCGGCTATAAAGGCATAGAAGTAATACACCGATAGTACTAGAAGTGATATACTTCCGATAGGTTCGAGGGATCTTCGCCGGATAGGAGTTTTTGCCATGCGTATACGGCTCCGGCTCCATTTTTGGAACTTCGATTACCCGTGGTTTCCCGCTCCCGGCAGCCGGGCTCCGGTTCGCCGATTCCCCGGGATCAGCCCGGAAATTCTGGAAATCCTCGTCTGTCCACTCTGCAAAGCAAGACTTGAGGTGGCCGCATCCAACTCCGAGTTGGAATGTCTTTGCTGCCATCGCATTTACCCCGTTTTCGATGGAGTCCCGGTGATGTACATGGCGGAGTCCCGCATCGAGAACCCGTTCGGCCATGACCTGCCCAGAGCGTGGAAACGGACCCCGCTCCCCGCGCAGGGCGACTGAAATCGCGGTATCCTGACCATTCATGACTGTGTTCCGCCGCCGCGAGTGGATCCTTCTTTGTGCCGCCGGGGCAACCCGCGCCGCTCCGGCTGTAACCCGGCGCGAGTGGGAACGGCAGCGCTCTAACGTGCTTGGGCGGATGCAGGAGGTAATGGGCCCGCTGACCAGGATCAAAGACGCTCCCTCCGTCGACATAGGCGGCGAATTCGACGACGGGACGCATATCCGCCGGCACATCCGCTACGAGGCCGAACCGGGGGATTGGGCGCCGGCCTGGCTGCTGCTTCCGAAGGCCCGGCGTGGGCGCATGCCCGCTGTCCTGTGCCTGCATCAAACCACGCGCATCGGCAAAGACGAACCGGCGGGTCTGGGAGGGAAAGAGAATCTACACTACGCAAGCGAACTCGCCGCGCGAGGGTATGTCACCCTCGCGCCTGACTATCCGAACTTCGGCGAATATTCGATTGACGTGTACGCCAAGGGGTACGCGAGCGCCACGATGAAAGGGATTGTGAACCACATACGCGCGGTAGATGTGCTCCGCCGGCTGCCCGAGGTGGATGGCAAACGGATCGGCGTTTGCGGCCATTCGCTTGGCGGCCACAATTCGCTGTTTGTGGCGGCGTTTGACGCGCGTATCCGAGCCGTGGTGACAAGCTGCGGATTTACCTCGTTTGCCAAGTACTATCACGGTGATCTCACTGGCTGGAGCCATAAAGGCTACATGCCGCGCATCGCCTCAGTGTATGGGAAGTCGCCGGCAAAGATGCCCTTCGATTTCCCCGGCGTTCTCTCCGTCATTGCTCCACGGCCCATCTTCGTCAACGCACCCACCGCTGACAGCAACTTCGACATGAGCGGAGTAGACGATTGCGTGAGCGCGGCGCGCAAGGTGTACGAAGGAGTGTATCACGCGCCGCAGGCAGTTGTGGTGGAGCACCCGGAAAGCGCGCACGATTTTCCGCCTGCTGTGCGCACCCGCGCCTACGAGTTTCTGGATGCGAAGCTCCGCTAGCGAAGTTCCGCCCGCGCGGTGATCACCTCGGCGTTCAGATAGGGGCGCAAGACTTCCGGCACCAAGACGCTTCCATCAGCTTGCTGGTAGTTTTCGACAATCGCCACCCAGGTGCGGCCGACGGCGAGGCCGCTGCCGTTCAACGTGTGCGCAAACTCGGATTTCTTCCCGTTCCTGGCGCGAATGGAGGCTCGCCGCGCCTGGAAGGCCTCGAAGTTCGAGCAGGAGGAGATTTCGCGGAACGCATTCTGTCCCGGCAGCCAAACCTCGAGATCGTAAGTCTTCGCCGAGGAGAAACCGAGGTCCGCCGTGCACAGAACCACTCTGCGGAAGGCCAGGCCCAACCGTTCGAGGATATTCTCAGCGTCGGAGGTGAGCTGTTCCAACTGCTCGTAGCTTTGGCCGGGGCGGGTGAACTTCACCAGCTCCACCTTCTGGAACTGGTGCTGCCGGATGATGCCGCGCACGTCTTTCCCATAGGAGCCGGCCTCACTGCGGAAGCAAGGCGTGTAGGCACAGAGGCTGATGGGGAGCTGTTCCGCATCGAGCGTCTCATCACGGTAGAGGTTCGTAACCGGCACTTCCGCCGTGGGAGCAAGCCAGAAATCGAAGTTCTCGCATTTGAACAGGTCCGCTGCGAACTTCGGCAACTGCCCGGTGCCGAAGAGGCTTGCCGAGTTCACCAGAAATGGCGGCAGCACCTCGGTGTAGCCATGCTCGCGGGTGTGCGCGTCGAGCATGAAATTGATCAGCGCGCGCTCGAGCCGCGCCCCCAGGCCCCAGTAGACCGCAAAGCGCGCGCCGGTGATTTTCGCCGCGCGCTCGAAATCGAGAATGCCCAGTTCCGGTCCCAGGTCCCAGTGCGCCTTGGGCGGAAAGGAGAACTCCGGCTGTGTCCCTTTGCGGTGGATCTCGACATTATCCGCTTCACTCTTGCCTACCGGCACGGACTCATGCGGCACATTGGGAACAGCCGTCATGAGATTGCGGAACTCCTCATCGACAGCCTTCACCTGCTCTTCCAGCCGGCTGATGGTCTCGCCGGCGGCCCGCACTTCGGCCTGCTGGGCGGAAGTATCAACGCCTTGTTTGCGGAGCTTGGCGATCTCCTGGGATTCGGTGTTGCGCTTCGCGCGCAAGGTCTCCATTTCTGTAAGCGCGGCGCGGCGCCGGGCGTCGAGGTCGCGGAAATGGGCCGTATCGAGGGTCATCCCGCGGGTGGAGAGTCGCTCCGCGATGGCATCGAGATTGGTACGAAAGTGAGAAAGGTCGTGCATGGGTGACGGAAATGGGTGGAATCTTCTATTGTACGCCCCCTTGGAGCCGTCTCTGATACCATATGTCGGATGAGCACTACCCGGCGCGCTTTCCTGACCTTGCTTGGCTCCCTTCCGGCTGCCCGTGGGGCGATGGCTTCGAACAATTACATCGTTTATTACGGCGATTATACGCAGAAATCTTCCAAGGGGATTTACCATGGCCGCTTCGATGCGGTGACAGGGAAGGCCACGGAACCTCAACTGGCCGCGGAAATGAGCAACCCCAGTTTCGTGGCGCTGCACCCGAACGGAAAAAATCTATATGCGGTGAGCGAAATGGGCGCTGGGGCGGACAGCGTCACCGCCTTCGCCATCGAGCGTGCCAGCGGGAAACTGCGCAAGCTGAATACGGTGTCCACCAGAGGTACGATGCCCTGTCACGTCAACGTGGACTGGAGCGGGCGCGCGCTGGTGGTGGCGAATTACGGCAGCGGCAGCGTCGCCGCGATGGCGCTGAAGCCGGACGGCAGTCTGACGGAACCGGCTTCCTTCATCCAGCACAAGGGCAAGAGCGTTGATCCGCGGCGGCAGGAAGGCCCTCACGCCCATTCGGTGAACATCTCGAAGGACAACCGTTTTCTGATTGTGGGAGATCTGGGGTTGGATGAAGTGCTGGTATATAAGTTCGATGCCGCCACGGCTACCATCACCCCGAACAATCCTCCATTTGCCAAGGTGAAACCCGGCTCCGGACCGCGCCATTTCACGTTCCATCCAAGCGGGAAGTACGGGTATGTCATCAATGAAATGGCGTCCACGGTGACGGCGTTCACGTGGGATGGGGCTCGTGGAGCGCTGAAGGAGATCCAGACGATTTCGACGCTGCCGGATGGATATAAGGGGGACACAACGACGGCGGAAGTGGTGGCGCATCCCAACGGAAAATTCCTTTACGGCTCCAACCGCGGCCACGACAGTCTGGCCCTGTTCGCGATTGCGGCGAACGGTACGCTGCGGCGCATGGAGAACATTCCGACGCAGGGCAGGATTCCGCGTAATTTCGCTATCGATCCCACGGGGAAGTGGCTGTTCGCGGCGAATCAGGAGTCGGACAACGTAGTCATCTTCTCGGTGGACGGCAACACGGGGCGCCTCACTGCCACAGGCCAGCAACTGAAGATGGGCAGTCCGGTGTGCGTGCGGTTCCTCGCGGTGTAGATTTTTTTGTTTGGCTGAAAGGAATCCGGGCGGAACGCAATTTCCAGGCAGAGGTACTTGTCTCCATGTGCCAGCGCGACCGGCTGATATCCCTTTTCTTCGCTTTCGGCGCCGCCCTTGCGGGGCAGCCGAGCCTCACCATTTACAACCAAAGATTTGCCGTGGTGCGGGACCTGATCCCGCTCGATCTGAAGCAGGGCGTCAACACGATCCGTTTCAGCGGCGCCACAGTGCACCTGGAGCCGGATTCGGTCATCCTGCGCGACCCGAGCGGCGGGACCGTGCTCAAGATCCTGGAGCAGAATTTCCGCGCTGAGCCGATCTCCGAAGCGTTGCTACTCTCGCTGTTTGAAGGCAAGGAGATCGAGTTTGAGGAGACATTGGGCGCCGGCGGGCAGAAGCGGCTGATCCGCGGCAGGATCATCCGCAGCGGATACGTGCCGCATTCCGCGGCAATGGGCCAATACGGCTACCAGTATGCGGCGTATCAGAACGCCTATTCGCAAAGCGGCGGAGGACAGCCGATAGTCGAGGTGGAGGGGAAGCTCTTCTTTCATCTTCCCGGTCGGCCGGTGTTCCCCGCCCTGGGAGACGACACCATCCTCAAGCCGTCACTCGATTGGCGCATCCACGCGGACCGGGCCGCGAAGCTCAATGCGGAGTTGAGCTACGTCTCGGGCGGCATGAGTTGGAAGGCGGACTACAACCTGGTGGCTCCCGAAGAGGGGGATACGCTGGACATCGTCGGGTGGGTGACGATGGACAACCAAAGCGGCAAGGATTTCGAGAAGGCCCGCATCAAGCTGGTGGCGGGGGATGTCAGCAAGATTCAGCCGGGCCGGGAGGGCCGCGACCAAATGATGATGGCAAGAGCGGAGGTGGTCGGAGGGATAGCGCCTTCCGTCACGGAGCGTTCGTTCGACGAATACCATCTCTATACGCTGCCGCTCGCGACGACACTGCATGACCGCGAGACAAAGCAAGTGGAGCTTCTTCGCGCGGCGGAAGTTGCCTCTCGGCGGCTGTACGTATACGATGGCGCGAAGATTGGAACGCGGTACGCGGGTTGGGATGCGGCCACTATTCGCACCCAGCCCGAATACGGCGCGGAATCCAATCCCAAGGTGTGGGTGATGCGGGAGTTTCTGAACAGCGAGGCCAATGGACTGGGTATCGCGCTGCCGAAGGGCCGCGCGCGATTTTATCGCCGCGACCAGGGGGGACAACTGGAGTTCACGGGAGAGAACAACATCGATCATACGCCGAAGAATGAAAAGGTGCGCGTCTACACTGGCGATGCCTTCGACATCGTGGGGGAGCGGCGGCGGACGAACTTCCAGATTGACCACAACCAGCGCTGGGTGGAAGAATCCTTCGAGATCAAACTGAGGAACCACAAGCGGGAGGCCGCGGAGGTACGGGTGGTGGAGCATCTCTACCGTTGGAGTAATTGGCGGCTGATCAGCCAGACCCTGCCGTTCTCGAAGAAAGACAGCCGGACGATTGAGTTCCTGGTGAAACTCCAGCCCGAGCAGGAGCAGACGATGAACTATACGGTGCACTACTCGTGGTAGGGTGTCAGGCGTTTCCGGCAGCTACGTGGGATTCCGGATCAAACCCACCCCGCGGAGAAATCCCTTGATTCTTGATTTTCGGGAGATGGGAACCGGATCAATTCTTATGGAGCACGGCGAGACAATGGTCAACGTCATGGCTGGAAGTTCCACCGTGGCGCCGTCTTCCAGTCTCACACCCCTGATGATTTCAGATTTGAAGCCAAAGCCATCGGCGGAGACAAATCCAACGAAGGTGACATCATACAAACCGGCGAAGAACTGGAAGGCGCCGGTATCGGAGGTTGCCAGCGACGCAAGCATTTCCGCGGAGGCTGCTCCCGACAGCCTGACCACAAGGCGCGGGATGGCAGCGCCGGTGGGGTCCGTCACGCGGCCGGAGATTCTGCCCTCACCGGCGGCTGCCTGGGTGGCGAGGATCAAGAGAGCCAGCAGCTTGGGCTTAGAAGCTGAGCACCAGGTGCCAGATGTAGAAGTAGGCAAGGGCATCGATGTTCTCCCAAACGTGCTTGCACACCGCCGGATCGCCGGTGATGGATGGGATTTCCTTTCGCCTGGCATCCCAGGTGAGGCAGGCCCCGGGCGGAATCTTCCCCGCCGGGAATGTGGGCGCAGGCGGGCGATTTTCGGGCGGCGGGGGCGGCGGACCGTCGTTCGGCGCGGGTGAGTAGACGCCGTACTCGCGGGTAAAATCCGTCATCGCCTTGACGTTCTCCACGGTGGCGTCATTCTGCATGATGGCGGAGGCGTCCATGATGTATCCGCCGTTCTCGCCGCAGGTGTCGATGAGGAGTTTGCACTGCTGTCTCACCTGTTCGGGAGTCCCGAAGGCGAGCAATGCGTTGGTCACGCCGCCGGAAAGGCAGAACTTTGAGCCGAGTTTTTGAGCGCAAAGGGCCGGGTCGGCGCGGTCCATGTGATAGATGATGGAGCCCGCGGGAAGTTCCGCAAAGGCGTCCAGATGGGCATCCCACTTGCCTTCGGCATAGAACAGAGTCTGGTTGCCCCGCGCCCAGATCGCTTCCACAATCGGCTTCAGCGTGGGCCAATAGAGCGTCCGGAAGTGCTCGTGGGAGATGAAGGGGACGCAGCCGCGATGCATCCAGATGGGTATCGGGATGTTGCGCGCGGGATCAAGGCCGGAGAGCGCGATGAAGGCGAGATGAGGCATCAGCGCGTAACAGGCCTTCTCCACTTTGTCCGGTATCTCTTTCAGGTCGAATGCCAGGCCGAGATAACCGCGGAACTTGTCGGCGAGAATATCGAGCGGCGCCTTCAACATGCCGGAGATGGAAGAAACCGTCCCACACTCTTCTTTCATACGCTCGATCTGGGGGCCGAAAGCATTGAAATAACTGGCCATGGCCCAGGCCGATTTCACGAGGGCGATATCCCTTCGATAAGAGCCTTCGGCGAATTCGGCGGCAACGCGCGGAAGCCAGGTGTTGTAGAGAAACGCCACCGGGTCATCGATGAGTTCGTCGTATTCTTCGCGCCGCATCCAGGCGTTGTTTTGATCCGGTTCACGATACTGGAAACCGACTTCCGGACCGACGTCGATGCCGGGGATGGCGTAGTAGCGAAGGCCGGCGGACTGGGTGAGCCCCGTCCAGACATAGACCATGTTGGGAACAACGGCGTCCCAATCGAAGCCCTTACAGCAGGCGATGACGGAATCAAATGCCTGATTGTAGTCGTGGGCGAGTTGCTGGGAAGTGTGGCCGGAGTAGGTGGCGGTGAACTCGGCGGCAAACGGCCGGAGTGGGACGCGGTCCGGCTTCTGGTTGCGCATGGCGGTGACGTACCGGTTAAGCCGCTGCGCGTAGAGTTGATCGGTTGCGGTTGGCATTGCGGGCGCCATTCTATCTATCCTCCGGGCGGGGTTATCCGCATCTCGTCTGTCACGAATTAGTCTAGCGCTATCGATTCATCCAATCGCCAGGTTGCGAATCAGCGACAGAAGAGGTTGTGGAAACAATCCGAGAACCACCAGAGCCGCGGCGAGGAAGATCAGTGCCGCGGTTGCGGACGGCGTGATGGCGGGGCCTGCCTCTGCCTGCGTAGCTTCGCTGTACATCGCCACCACGATCCGCAAATAGTAGAAGAGGCCGATGGCGCTGGTAATCACGAGAATGATCACCAGACTCCACATCTCCCCGGAGGCGCCGGCGGCCAAGACGTAAAACTTGCCGATGAATCCCGCGGTGACGGGAATTCCGGCCAGCGAAAACAGCATGGCGGTGAAAACGCCGGCCACCGCCGGCCGCCGCCAGAACAACCCTCGATAATCCTCCAGCAAATCCGCATCCCTCGTGCCGCCGGACAGCACGGCGACAACCCCGAATGCTCCCAGTGTCGTCACGAAATAGGCGACCAGGTAGAAACCGACCGCCGTGGGCGCCAAATCGCCGGAGGCCTGGAAGGCAACCAGCAGGTAGCCGAGGTGTGCGATGGAGGAATACGCCAAAATGCGCTTCACGTTGTTCTGAAGGAGCGCCAGAATGTTGCCGGCGAACATGGAGGCAATCGCAATCACAGTGAACACCACGAAGACGGGCGTCTGTTGATGCGCTCCCGTCCGGTAGAAATAGCGCAACAACAACGCGAACATCGCGCCTTTCGAAACGGTGGCGACATATGCGGTCACCGGCGCGGGAGCGCCCTCATAAACATCCGGCGTCCAGATGTGGAACGGCGCGAGCGCGAGTTTGAATCCGAATCCTGTGATAATCAGCGCCGTGCCGGGCAGGACCAGCCACCGGTCGAAGCCCGGCCGGGCCAGTTGTCCCGCGATCTCGTCGAATTGCATGGTTCCGAGCGCTCCATATACCAGCGCCATGCCGAACACCAGGAAAGCCGCCGAGACAGCGGCCAGAACCAGGTACTTGATGCCGGCCTCGAGCGGCAACGGCCGGCGCCGCGGGTAGGCGATCATTCCGTATAACGCCACGCTGAGGAGTTCAAGTCCGAGAAACAGCGAAGCGAAATGGCTGCTGGAAACAAGAACGGCCCCGCCAAGCGTGGCGACCAGCATCAGGATGTACATTTCATCATGGTCGTCTTCGCTCTTCTCGAAATAGCCGTAGGCGAGCAATACGAAGACCATGGCGGCGGCAACCAGCAATGCGATATAGAAGAGAGCGTAGCGGTCAAGTATGAGAAGAGGCGTCACCTGGCGCGGCAACTCCGGGGCGGCGATCCAAAGCGAACCGAAGGAAATCGCCAATCCGAGGAACGAAATCGAGGCGGAGATGGCATGTGAGCGGCGGACCGCCACCGCCAGCATTACGGCGATGGCCGTCGCGGCAAGAATCAGCAAAGGAAGCAGCGCAACAAAGTCCTGTCCGGTCACGTTCATCTCCCCGGAGCCATTTGCTCGATCCGCGCCATCACGGGTTCAAACGTGTCCAGCACGGGGCGCGGATAGAGTCCGAGCCAGAGGAGCGCGATGATCATCAGCGCCATTACCAGACCCTCCCGCGGCACGAGATCCGGAATCCGCCAGTTCAGCGTATTCGGCCCCTGGAACGCGCGCTGCACGAACTGTAGCGCGTAAAAGGTGGCAAACAGGACTCCAATAGCGGCCAATGTAGCCAGAACGATGCTCTGCCGGTAGGCGCCGAGCAGAACCAGGAATTCGCCCACGAAGTCGCCGAGCCCCGGAAGTCCGAGCGAAGCGAGAGCGAAGAACAGAGCCGCGCCGCTCAGGCGGGGCGCCGTGGACCAGATTCCGCCCATGCGGTCCATTTCCCTTGTGTGGATGCGGTCCTGAAGCGCGCCTACAAGAATGAAGAGCGCCCCCGTGCTGATCCCATGGCAGATCATCGTCATCACCGCGCCTTGAAGCGCGAGAGGGTTCCACACGAAGATTCCCAGAAGTACGAATCCCAGGTGGCTCACGCTGGTATAGGCCACCAGCCGTTTGAGATCGGTCTGCCCGAACGCAAGCAAAGCCCCGTAGAGGATTCCAGCCACTCCCAGAGCCATCGCGATGGGAGCAAAGGAGGCGGCGGCATGGGGAAACAGCGGCAGGACGAACCGCAGCATGCCGTATGCTCCGGTCTTCAATAACAGCCCCGCCAGGATGACACTGCCGGCCGTCGGCGCTTCGGTGTGCGCATCGGGAAGCCATGTGTGCAGCACGATCGCCGGCAATTTGACCGCGAAGGCGATAAAGAAACCGAGCATCATCCACATCTCCGCCCCCGGAGGCATGGTTGTGCCCAGCAGGTCCTGATACTCGAAACTGTAAACTCCCGTGGCGCGGTGATGCACGAAGACGAGCGCCAGAATGGCCACCAGCATCAGCAACCCGCTGAGTTGCGTGAAGATGAAAAACTTCACGGCTGCGTACACGCGATTTTCGTGACCCCAGATGGCGATCAGAAAATACATCGGCGCCAGCATCAATTCCCAGGCGAAGTAGAAGAGGAAGAGATTCACGGCGAGGAAAACGCCGGCGATGCCGGCGAGAATCCACAGCAGGTTGAAATGGAAGAAGCCCACACCTTCCGTAATTTCCCGCCAGGAAGCCAAAACGGAGAGCGCGCCGAGAAAGAAGGTGAGCATCAGCAGGAGCAGGCTCAGTCCGTCAAGGGCCAGGTGAAACCGGATGCCCACCTGCGGAATCCACTCCCAATCGGCCTCCGCGAGCCACGTGCCGAGGCCCGCCGGGGAATGCGAGCCCCACAACACGAGCGTGAGGACGAAATCCGCCGCCACAGCGAGCAGCGCGATCCACCGGCAGGCGGAAAGGCTCCATCGCGCCGCGGCCCACGCCAGGGCTCCGGCGATTAACGGGATCAGGATGAGGCAAAGCAGGATCATAACCACATCACAATAGCCAGTGTCACCACGGAGCCGCCGGCAATCCACGCGGCATACCAACGCAGCTTGCCCGTCTCCGTCGCGCTCAAGAGGCGATAGCAGAGCGCGGCCGCGCCTGCAAGACCGTCGTAAATGGAATCGATGACGTCAGCCTTGTTGGCGGACGCCGCCCATACCACAGGCCGGATAAACACCCGGTCGTAGAGCCAGTCCATGCCCCAGTCCGAAAACCAGAAGCGATGCAGCAAACGGCCTGCCGGGTTTGCCGCTGCCGACCGGGCAAGCGAAGGGTTTTGCAGGTAGGCGTACCAGGCCGCCAGCAAACCGGCGAGAAATGCCAGGCCGGCCGCTGCCGAGGCAAGCGCCTCGCTCATCCCCCCTCCCGCTTCGCGGAATTGGGGTAACGCGGTGGCCAGTAGCGCCTCGAACGGGAGCTTGCCGAAACCTCCAACGATCGAGAGAAAGGCGAGAACGCACGCCGGAACCGTCATCGCGAGCCCAGGCCGATGACTTACCGCGGTTTCGAGCCTGCCGAAGAACACCAGGAAGATGAGCCGGAACGTGTAGAGGGATGTCAGAACAACTCCGGCCATTCCCGCCGCCCACAAACCCATGCCGCCGGCCGTGGAGTTGGCGGCGCTCCAAAGGATGAGGTCTTTGCTGTAATAGCCGGCGGTAATCAGCGGCAGTCCCGCCAGCGCGCAGCCGCCGATAAGAAACGTCCAGAAGGCTACGGGCAGTTCGTTGCGCAATCCACCCATGCGAAAGATGTTGTGTTCGTGGTGCAATGCTTCAATCACGATGCCCGCCGCGAGGAACAACAGGGCCTTGAAGAAGGCGTGGGTCATGAAGTGGAAGATGGCGGCGCTCCACGCGCCCACACCCAGGGCGAGAAACATGTAGCCGATCTGGCTGATGGTGGAATAAGCCAACACACGCTTGATGTCGTTCTGGGTAGCCGCGCTGAAACCGGCCATCAGAAGCGTCGCCGCCCCCACAACCGCCACGGCGAACTGAACGGGCGGCGCCAATGCGAAGAGCACATGTGTCCGCGCGATGAGGTAGACGCCCGCCGTAACCATCGTCGCGGCGTGGATCAGTGCGCTGGTCGGCGTGGGCCCGGCCATCGCGTCCGGCAGCCAGGTTTGCAATGGCAGTTGCGCGGATTTCCCGACTGCCCCGCCCAACAGCAGCGCCGCCGCGGCGATGGCATAGGCAGAGCCAACCGGCCACTGGCTCTGCGCGGCGTGCATCAGATCCTGGATGCGCAGGGTCCCAAGGTTGTGAAACAGCAGGAACAGGCCAACCGCCATGGCCGTATCGCCAATGCGTGTCACGATGAACGCCTTCCGCCCGGCGAGGCCGTTCGCCGGATCCTGGTACCAGAAGCCGATCAACAGGTAACTGCACAAGCCCACGCCTTCCCACCCGAGGTACAGCAGCAGCAGGTTGTCCGCGAGCAGCAGCGTCACCATGGACGCGACGAACAGGTTCATGTAGGCGAAAAACCGGCTGTAGCCCTCGTCGCCGCGCATGAATTCGGCGGAGTAAACGTGGATGAGGAAGCTGACAAACGTGACCACCGTCATCATCACCAGCGAGAGCGCGTCCAGGTAAAAAGCAATCGCCGGGCGGAATGATCCTACATCGATCCAGGTCCAAAGGGTTTGTGTGTATGCGCCCGCGGCGGGCGGCGCGGTGAGGAACGCGGCTGCGATGAACAGGGAAATCACGGCGGATACGGCAATGCTCCCCGTTCCAATCACCGCCGCGGCTTTCTCGCGCATGCGGGGTCCCAACACCGCAAGCGTCAATGCCCCCGCGAAAGGAATGGCCGGAACGAGCCAAAGAAGCGGCAGCATGTCAGCCTCGCATCCTGCTGATGGCATCCGTGTCGAGCGACTTGTATTGATGGTAGAGTTCCAGAACCAGCGCCAGACCCACCGAGACCTCCGCGGCGGCCATCGCGAGAATAAACAGGAACACCACTTGCCCATCGGGCTGGCCCCATCGCGCTCCCGCCGCCACGAATGCCAGTCCAGCGGCGTTCAGCATGACCTCGATCGACATCAGGACGAACAGGAGATTCCTGCGCACAAGAACTCCGATCACACCCAGAGTGAACAGCACTCCGGAGAGTAAAAAGCCTTCACGGATGGGAAACATGGGTTGCCTCCACTTGAGGAATTTTGCGCCAGCCCAGGTGATACGCCGCCACTAATCCAGCCAACAACAGCATGGATGCGAGTTCCACTCCGATCAGGTATCGTCCAAACAGCGCCATGCCAACCTCCGCGGGGCCGATGGTTGCCGCCCCGGACGGGGGAACGTTGCCGCTGGCCAGTAGCCAGATGAATTCGGCCAGCAGTATCGCGGCAAGCACCGCCGGCCCAACCCAGATCGACGGCGTGAGCAGCGCCCGCTCGGCTCGCGCGGCATGCGCGCCGAGGTTGAGCAGCATCACGACAAAGACGAACAGCACCATGATGGCCCCCGCGTAGATGATCACTTCCAGCGCGGCGACGAATGGCGCGCCAAGCACGAAGAAGATCACGGCCACGGCCAGCAGCGAGACGATCAAATGGAGCAACGCATGTACTGCATCGAGCCGCGTTAACATCATTATTGTTGCGATGATCGCGACAGCGCCGGCGGTGTAGAACACAATCGTCATAAGCTCCTCACGGCAAGAGGCTGTGCAGGTCCACGGGACGGCCCTCGTGTTCGGCTTCCCCCTTGTCTTTCCCACCGATCTGCACGCCTGAAACCCGCCAGAAGTTGTACCCCGGATATTTTCCAGGACCGTTAATCAGCAGATCTTTCTTTTCGTAGACCAAATTGGGCCGCTGATACTCGCTCATCTCGAAGTCAGGCGTAAGTTGAATGGCGTAGGTGGGGCAGGCTTCTTCGCAAAACCCGCAGAAAATACAGCGTGAAAAATTGATGCGAAAGAACTCGGGATAACGCCGCCCGGTGGCGTCCTCGGTTGCCTGAAGAGCAATACAATCCACCGGGCAGGCCGCCGCGCAAAGGTAACAGGCCACGCAACGCTCGCCGCCATCCGGGTCTAGCGAGAGAATGATGCGGCCGCGGTAGCGCGGCGCCAGGTACGGCTTCTCCTCGGGATATTGCACCGTGACGCGCTTGTGAAACATGTGCAGAAGCACGTACCAGAGAGTGCGGATCATGCTGAGCATCTTATGACCTCCAGGCGAGCGCCACGGCGCCCGTCACCAAAAGGTTGGCCAAAGCGAGCGGCAACATCACTTTCCAACCCCAGGACATCAACTGATCAAATCTCGGCCGCGGCAGGGCCGCCCGCAGCAGAATGAAAAAGCAGATGAAGAACATCATCTTAATGAGGAACCAGACGACCGGAGGCAGCACCGGCCCGAGCCACCCTCCGAAGAATAGAATCGTGATGAGGCAGGAAATGAGGATCACGCCCAGGTATTCGCCGACGAAGAACATGCCGAATTTCATTCCGGAATATTCGGAGTGAAAACCGGCGATCAACTCGCTTTCCGCCTCCGGAAGGTCGAACGGCAGCCGCCTGGTTTCGGCGACGCCGGCGATGAGAAAGAGGATGAAACCGAGGAACTGCGGCACAACGAACCACACGTGGCGTTGAGCCGCCACGATCTCCGTCAGGTTAAAGGAGCCGGCGAGCAACACCACTCCCATGAGCGCCAATCCCATGAAAACTTCGTAGCTCATCATTTGCGCCGCGGCGCGCAGGCCACCGAGAAGCGCATACTTGTTGTCAGAGGACCACCCCGCCAACACCACGCTGTAGACGCCGAGCGAAGACATTCCCAGCACGAACAACAGCCCGACATTCAAATCGCTGATGATGATACCCGGGGCAATCGGCAGCACGGCAAAGGACATGAGCACGGTCACGACAATCACCGCCGGCGCGACAATAAAGACAACCTTGTCGGCGAAGGGCGGGATCCAATCCTCTTTGAAGAAGATCTTGATCATGTCGGCCAGCACCTGAAGCAGGCCGAAGGGGCCGACGCGGTTCGGCCCATAACGATCTTGCCAAAGGGCCAGCAGGCGCCGTTCCACCCAGATCAATCCGGCGGCCAGGGTAAGAGCTACCACCAGGATGCCGATGATCGCGACGATGGGATAAGGGCTAGTCATGGCAATCGCGCAATCTTACTCCACATCGGGAATCCAAACCCTGCAAAAGGCGGCACTCCGGCGGGCACGCCGGCCACGCCTGGCGGTATTTCCGCAACCTTGGTCAACGGGACCCGTTGCCCCAACAGTTCGACCTCATCCCCGAATTTTTCGGCATCCCGCGGGTTCAGCGCCACATAAGCATGCGGCGCGAGTTGCGAGACCGCCGGCGCGTAACGGCTCAGTTCCTCGGAACCAAAAATGTGATAGAGGGGCACGAGGAGCCATTCGTCCGCGCGTGGTTCAAACGCCGCTGGAATCACATCGAAAAACCCGGGGTTGCTTCCGCCGCCTTCCAGAATGCGCACGCCCGGATCGCCCTGGCGCAGAGCCCCGGCGATCTCCTCCTGAAACTTGTTCACCGCCTGGATCGAATTCCAGCCTGGCGTCCAGAAGAACGGCTGCAATGCCCCGGGCGGCTGGTCCGGGCT
The DNA here is from genome assembly GCA_026954325.1 of Bryobacterales bacterium. Lineage (GTDB taxonomy): Bacteria > Acidobacteriota > Terriglobia > Bryobacterales > Bryobacteraceae > CADEFT01. The sequence continues at coordinate 51,851 of JAIXKK010000214.1, forward strand.
TCCTTCCATCGAGAACGCAAGCGGCGAGTTGGGGTCGGCGGGCGGTTTAGGCTCGTGTACCGAGATGTTGGCGAGCATGGCGGTCCGCCCGCTGTAACGATGCGGTTCGCGCGGCACCTTGGCGCCCGTCATGCGGAACGAGGCAGACGGCGCCGCCTGAGTCACCGCGGCCAGTTGAGGCATTGCGGAGGCGAGCGCCGCCGCTAAATCATCGAATTCATTCCATGAGCCCAGCCAGCGCCAGCTTTCCTGCACGGGAGGGGACGGCGCCAGCGCCGGAAAGAAGCGCTGCACGCGCCCTTCGTTGTTAACCAGAGATCCGGCGGCTTCGGCAAACGTAGCCGCGGGAAGGACAAGCTCTGCTTTCGCCGTGGTGGCGTTTTCCAGGTACTCGAGCACCACGACATGCCGGAAACGCGCGAGAAACTGTTCCATCTCCGAGGCCGGAAAGCGGCGGGCAAGGTCGTTTTCGAGAATGATGACCGTGTCCGCGGCATCTGCTTGTGCGGCATCGAAAGCCGGAGCCTCCATCATCGCCAGACCCGTGCTGTTAGCTTCCGGCGCAGTGAACGCGAGCTTGGTTCCGGGCAGCGCCCAAGCGATGTTCGCCGCGGCCTGGATGATCGCGGCGCCGGCAAGGCTCGGGCCGGAAACGATGAGCGGATGCTTTGCCGCTTTCAGCGCACCGGCGATTTTCCCGGCAAGGGCGCGGACGGACTCCGGCAGACCCGCAGGCTCCGGAGCGTCCGAATTCAGTGCATGGGCCACGGCGAAACCCAACCGCGCCAGATCATCGGGCGCGGCGCGATAAGTGTGCGCGGCGATATCATCGAGACGCGTGGCGGAGACGGACGCAATGAATAATGGCCCTTTCTTCTCCTGCACGGCCTCACGCACCGCGTGATCCATCCACTCCGGAATATGCAATTGCTCGACGATCTCCATCGGTTGCCGTCGCACGGACTGGCGAAGGCTCAAGGCCATGCGCGGCGAGATGTTGGTGACGTCTTCGCCGAGGATGAATACCGCATCGCAGGCTTCGGTTTCGCGCAGGGAAGGCGTGCGGGCCGGACCATCCCGCAGGATGGCCAGCATCAGTTTCCACAACCGGGACTCCGCGCCGGAGATGCCCGCGTAGAAGCGGTTTTCTCCCACCAGCGAACGCAGCGCGAAATTGCTCTCTAGCGACGCGCGCGGCGAGCCGATGCCGATCACGCTGCCTGACGCCAGTTCTCTGAGGCGGGTGAGCGCATCTTCCTTACTCACAGCTTTGCCTTCGAGCAACGGTTGGCGGATGCGCCGCTCGCTGTTGACGAATTCGTAACCGAACCGGCCGCGGTCACATAGAAAATAACCGTTCACCTCGCCGTGATAGCGGTTCACCAGCCGGCGCAGCATGCCGTATCGTTCGGCGGCGGTGATATTGCAGCCCAGTCCGCAGTGCACACAAATCGAAGGAGCCATCCGCAGATCCCACTTACGCGTGTAGTGGCGCTTCAGCGTGGCGTCCGTGAAGACTCCGGTGGGGCATACCTCCACCAGGTTCCCCGCGAATTCGTTCTCCAGCACTCCATCCCGGTCCCGGCCGAAAAACACGATGTTGCGCAGCGCAAATGCGTTGAAATCGTTCCCGCCCGCGTACTCGCGATAGAACCGCACACAGCGGTAGCACTGAATACAGCGGTTCATCTCATGATTCAGAAAGGGCCCCAGATACTGGTTGCGAAAAGTGCGTTTCTCGAACGTGTACCGTCTGTAGTTGTGGCCCGTCATGACGGTCATGTCCTGCAGATGGCATTCGCCGCCTTCGTCACACACTGGACAATCGTGCGGATGATTTATCATTAGCCCTTCGATGATCGCCTTGCGGAATTCCACCGCTTCAGGATCCCGAATCGAAATGCGCGTGCCCTCGGCGGCGGGCGTCATGCAAGCCATCACGATTCTGCCGTGCTGGTCTTTCTCGTCCTTGAACTGCTTGACGGCGCATTGCCGGCAGGCTCCCACTGAACCCATGGCCGGATGCCAGCAGAAATAAGGCAGGTCCATGCCGAGTTGCAGGCAGCCCTGGAGCAGGTTCTGCTCCCCATCCATCTCATAGGCCCGGTTGTCCACGTAAACGGTCGCCATAGTTATTTCCAGGGGCAGCGCTTTTCGTTGATGTGCTGCTCGAAATCGGCGCGGAAGTATTTTAACGCGCTCTGTAAGGGCTCAGCCGCGCCCGGCGCCAGCGCACAAAATGTGTGTCCGGACCCCCAGAAACGCGTTTGAAATGCGAGTTTTTCCATGTCGCCGGGTTGGCCGCGGCCTTCCTCCATCGCCCGCAGAATGCGCTCTACCCATCCGAGCCCGCTCCAGCAAGGAGTACACCAGCCGCAGGATTCCTGAGCGAAGAAATGTTCCAGGTTCGAAACCATGCCCACCGGGCAAGTCTGATCGTCAAGAATGATCATTGTCCCCGTCCCCAGGCGGCTGCCTGCTTTCTGCACTTCGCTGAAATCCATCGGAGTGTCCAGATGTTCCCCGGTCAGAAAATCAGTCGAGGCGCCGCCGGGAAGCAAGCCGCGAAGCCGGAGCCCATCCCGCATCCCCCCTGCATGCTCCTCCAGGATTTCCCGGATAGTGGTTCCCATAGGCAGTTCCCATAGCCCAGGACGTTTCACCTTGCCGCTTGCGCCATATAACTTGGTGCCGCCGTCCTTCGACCGGCTCAAGCCCCGGAACCAGGCCGCTCCGTTGCGAATGATGTGGGGCACGTTGCACAGCGTCTCCACGTTGTTGATCGTCGTGGGCATGCCGAACAGCCCTGAAACCGGCGGAAACGGCGGTTTCGCCCGCGGGTTGGCGCGCTTGCCTTCCAGCGCGTTCAACATTCCCGTCTCTTCGCCGCACATGTATCGGCCGGCGCTGAGATGCAGGTACAGTTCGAAGCTGTAGCCGGAATGCAGGATGTCCTTGCCGAGATAGCCGGCGCCATATGCTTCCGCGATGGCTTGTGCGACGCGCTGCGCGCCCAGTTTGTACTCGCCGCGCAGGAACACGTAGCCCGTGTCCGCGCCGGTCGCGTAGCCGGCGAGAATCATGCCCTCCACCAACTGATGCGGATCGCGCTCCACCAGCAACCGGTCCTTGAACGTGCCCGGCTCCATTTCGTCGCCGTTGGCCACCACATAGCGCGGATGCGGAACTGTTTCGGGAACGAAACTCCACTTCAGGCCGGTCGAAAATCCGGCGCCCCCGCGGCCGCGCAGGTTCGATGCCTTTACCTCTTCGATGACCGCCGCCCGCGTCATGCCTGTGAGAGCCTTGCGCAATCCCTGATACCCGCCGGCGCGCTCGTAGGCCTCTCGATCGAGCGCCTGTCCATCGGGCCGCATGTTTCCGGTGAGCGGTTTATCCTCCGGCATCAGGGGTACCTCTCGAGAATCCGGTCGATCTGCTCGGGCGTCAGATCGGGATGCGTGTCGTCGTCGACCATCATGACGGGCGCGTGGTCGCAAGCCCCCAGGCATACCACCGGCAGCAGCGTGAATCTCCCATCAGCCGTTGTTTCTCCCGCCGCGACGCCGAGCCGCTTCGTAAGATGGCTGCATTGCCGGTCCGAGCCCATGATCCAGCAACTGACGCTGTCGCAGAGATAGATGACATGGCGGCCCACCGGACGCCGGAACAGCAGGTTGTAGAACGTCGCCACGCCATCCAGGTCGGCCGCCGACATGCCCAGCAACTCGCCGATATCCTTCAACGAGTCGTCGGAAAGCCAGCCACGATGTTTCTGCACGATCTTCATGGCGTCGATGCACACGGCTTTGCGGTTCGGATAGTGCGGGAACTCGGCTTCGATCTCCGCTCGTTCCTCAGGCGTCAACATGCGTATCGCTCCTCATCGGTCTATATCCGCCAATACGAAATCCATCGCCCCCAGCACGGCCAGCAAATCCGGAACCATCCGGCCGCGGCATAACAACGGCAGCATCTGCATGTGCGGAAACGAGGGCGTGCGAATGCGCGTACGATAGGAAACCGTGCTGCCGTCGCTCACCAGGTAGTAGCCGTTGTTGCCCTTGGTGGCTTCGATCGCGCCCAACGCCTCGCCAGCGGGCATCACCGGCCCCCAACTGACGCTCAGAAAATGCGTGATCAATGTTTCGATGTCGTGCATGGTGCGGTCTTTGACCGGCGGGGTGGCCAGCGGATGATCCGACTTGTAGGGGCCATCCGGCATGTGATTGACGCACTGCTCGATAATCCGCAGGCTCTGCCGCATCTCTTCCACGCGCACCACCGCGCGGTCGTAGCAATCCCCATGTGTGGCGGTGGGAATATCGAATTCGAATTGCTCGTAGCCGGAATACGGCTGCTTCTTGCGGAAGTCCCACTCGAAGCCGCAAGCCCGGAGTCCGGACCCGGTCATGCCCCACTCGATGGCCAGGTCCTTCGTGATGGTGCCGATGCCTTTCGTACGCGCCTGGAAAATCCGGTTGCGCAACACTTCGCGGTCGTACTCGGCAAGCCGCGGCGGAAAGTACCGGATAAAGTCCCGAAACATCCCGTCCCATCCCCGCGGCAAATCCGCGGCCACGCCGCCGATTCGGAACCAGTTGGGGTGCATGCGCGCTCCGCAAATCGCTTCAATCATGGCGAAAGCGCGCTCCCGGTCGTTGAACGTGTAGAACACCGGCGACATCTGGCCCACGTCCTGCGCGAACGTGCCATACCACACCAGGTGGCTGATGATGCGGAACAATTCGCTCAACATCACGCGGATCACCTGGCCGCGCGGCGGAACGGTAATACCGGCGAGCTTTTCGACGGCCGTCAGGTACGCCAGATTGTTCATGACGCCGCCAAGGTAATCCACGCGATCCGTGTACGGGATGTACGTGTGCCAGGATTGGCGCTCTCCCATCTTTTCGGCGCCGCGGTGATGGAATCCGATTTCCGGCACGCAATCCACGATCTCTTCGCCGTCCAGTTGCAGAACGATGCGCAGCACCCCGTGCGTCCCGGGGTGTTGCGGCCCGATGTTCAGAAAAATGAAATCTGTGTCCTCACTGCCGCGCTGCATGCCCCACTCCTCGGGGCGGAAGCGCAGCAACTCCTGTTCGGCTTCTTCCTTTTGCGGTGAAAGCTGGAACGGCCCCATCTCGGTGGCGCGCGCCGGGTGCTCCTTGCGCAGCGGATGGCCCACCCAGCTTCGCGGCATGAGAATGCGCTCCAGGTGAGGGTGCCCCGAAAACCGGATGCCGAACATATCCCACACTTCGCGTTCGTACCAGTTGGCGGCCGGCCACAGGTCCGTGATGGTGTCCACGGATAACGCATCTGCTTGAAGCGCGGTCTTGATCCGGATGTATGCGTTTCGCTCGAAAGAAAACAGGTGATAGACCACCGTGAAATCAGATTGCACGGCGCCGTGCTTGAGCCGCATCCGCTCGTCGATTGCCGTCAGATCATAGAGCATCTTGTACGGCGCGTCGATTCCGTCTTTGAGATACGCCAGCATTTCATGAATGCGCGCCCGCGGGCACCAGCAGGTGGGCACGCCATCCGCCGTCTGCTGGCCGGCGATGTCCGCGCCGTACCGCCGGCGCAGGGCCTCCACCGCATTGAGAGTCGCGGTGGCGGTCATGTCTGATCCGGCGTGCGTAAATCTTTGGCTTGTTGCCGTACGGCCCGCTTGAGATCGCGAAGCGAAGGCGCCGGCGGCCGTTCCACACCCTGGGGCCCAACCACCCAACTGAGCGGCCGGCGCTCCCCCCCAACAGCTTTCTGCAGGAGGGTCAACCCCTCCAGAAATGCGTCCGGACGCGGCGGGCAGCCGGGGACGTAAACATCCACCGGCAGAAATTTGTCCACGCCTTGCACGACGCTGTAGATGTCATACATTCCGCCGGAATTGGCGCAGGAACCCATCGAAATCACCCAGCGCGGCTCCACTCATTTGCTCGTAAAGGCGTTGAATGATGGGAGCCATTTTGATGAACACCGTTCCCGCGATCACCATCAGGTCCGCCTCGCGCGGCGTGCCGCGAATCACTTCCGCGCCGAAGCGGGCGAGGTCATACTTGCTGGTGATACTGGTGGCCATCTCGACGTAGCAGCATGAGAGTCCGAAATTGAACGGCCAGATGGAGTTCTTGCGTCCCCAGGACACCAAGTCCTGCAATCGCGAAAGGATGATGCTGCGTTGCACGGCTTCCTGGAAAGCGGACCCCTCCGGCTGGGACATTGCCTGTTCCGGCCTGGTGATGGAAAATCGCATGTGTTATTTCGCGCCTCCAACTCTCCCACTCCAATCAAGCGCGCCCACGCGCCAGAGATACCCTAACGCGGCAACCAGAACACCCACGAAAACCACGGCTTCCCAAAAGGCCTGCCACCCGAGGGCGCGGGCGGCAACCGCCCACGCGAAAAGGAACGCTGCTTCGAGGTCGAATATCACAAAGAACATTGCCATCAGGTAAAATTTTGCGGACAGCCGTACCCGGGCAGAGCCTTCCGATAGAATGCCGCCCTCATAGGGCGACCCGGTGGCAGGCTGGCTGTGACGCTGCCCCAGTACGTACGAAACCAGCAGCATGCCTGCGACCAGCAGCAAAACCAGCGCAAAGTATACGCCTAGCGGCCACATGAGATCAGCGCTCCTTTAGTAGTGCGGCGAAAGAAGGCAGTTTGATGGCCACGGAACGACAACACACGGCTCCATTTCAGGCCCTCGACTCTACTTTGACTAGAAGAAGGTGACGTTGAAAATAGTGCATTCGTCATGCGGCCGGAAACGAATGTCACGAAATCGCGGAGATCCGGATACTTCGGGATACTTCGTGGTTGACTGGGCTATCCCGGCGCATCACACTCAAAATAAGAAACAATGCCTGAACTGCCGGAAGTAGAAGTGATTGTCCGCGAACTGCGTGGCCCGCTTACCGGCCGTCGAATTATCGATGCCTGGACCGATTGGCCAAAATATTTCCACCAGCCAAAATCGGAGGAAGAGTTCCGATCCTGTATCCAGGGCCGGCAAATTGAAGCGATCGATCGCCGCGCCAAGTACATCCTGATCCATCTCAGCCGGCGCCATCTGCTGCTGGTCCATCAAAAGATCTCCGGCCGCCTGCAAATGGGCAAATGGGTTTGGAATCCGGCCGCATCTCAAGGCGTGGGCCGCTGGCAACCCGCAACTTCCCCAGATCATGCGCCCCAAGGAGGCCGCTTCATCCATCTCCTTTTCGAGTTGGACAACGGAGAGCAACTGGGGCTGTCAGATTTGCGAAAATTCGCCAAGGTGATGTGCGGACCGGAGCGCGACATCCTGGACCTGCCGGAACTCCGGAACCTCGGCCCGGAACCGCTGTCGCCCAACCTGACGTTCTCGAAATTTGAGCAACTATTCCGCCGCAAACGAGGAAACCTCAAGGAAGTGCTCATGGATCCCACCTTCATCGCCGGCATCGGCAACCTGTATTCAGACGAGATTCTGTATACCTCCCTCTTGCACCCCCTGACGCGCGTGGAGCATTTGCAGACGCCTCAGTTCCGGGTTCTGTATCACGGCGTGCGGACCGTTCTGCGCAAAGCCATTCGATTAGGGGCCACGGGACGGCGCGCGCCCGACGGCTCCAGGCAGGGCTACGACCGCGTCTTGCTGGTCTATGGCCGGGAAGGCGAGTGCTGCCCGCGCGGGCACGTGATCGAACGAATCAAGGTCGGCGGCCGTTCGGCTCACTATTGCCCCGTCGAGCAGATCCGTCTGTAGCCGGCGGGTTTGGGCACGGGTGAGAGAAACTGGAAAACGGAGCTAATTAGACCGATGCCATCAACGGACCGGCACACTGTCATCATTGGCGGCGGCGTCATAGGGGTATGCTGCGCGTATTACCTGGCCAAGCGCGGCGCCCGTGTCACCGTGATCGAGCGTGACCAGATCGGCAAGGCGGCGTCTTTCGGCAATGCCGGTTCCATCACGCCGGATCACCCGCCCATCAACAAGCCCGGCCGTGTCCGGCAGGCCCTCAAGTCATTTTTTCATCCGCTCAACCCGTTGTACGTGGCGCCCACACCAGATCCCGCGCTTGCCAGGTGGCTCTGGATCTTCAGCCGCACCTGCACCGAGCGCCACCTCGAGCATGCCATGGCCGCGCTGGCGCCGTTGGGCAGGACCACCCGGCTCCTCTTCGATGAGTTGATCGAAAACGAGAAACTCAAGTGTTACTTCCGCGGCGACGGGTATTACGAGGTGTATCTAACCGAGCGCGGCTGGGAATCCGCCCGTGAGGAATCGGCGATGGTGTCCCGCTTCGGATTCCACCCCGAAGTAATGTCAGGCGGCGCTTTGCGGGAACGGGAGCCGGCCTTGAACGATCGCGTTGCGGGCGGAGTGTTCCATCCCGAAGCAGCCAGCGTCAACCCCTACCAGTTCGTTCTCGAAATGGCGCAGCGGGCGCGGGACTACGGGGCGCAATTCCTGACCGGCCGTGAAGTGACCGCGGTTCGAGCCTCCAGCGGCGAGGTCTGGAGCGTCGAGACGCGAAGGGGTGAGATCCTCGAGTCCAGCGCCGTCGTGCTGGCCGGTGGCGCATACAGCGTACCGCTTCTCCGGAAATTGGGAATCGATTTCCCCTTGCAGCCGGCCAAGGGGTATCACCGCGATTGCACCCCGGTGGCGGGAGGGCCGGAACTTCTGCGTCACCCCTGCGTCCTCGGTGAAAACATGGTCTTCTGCACCCCGATGGACGGGTTTGTGCGTTTCGCGGGAACGCTGGAGTTCTCCGGCGTGAATCATGAGATCAGACGCCCGCGGCTCGAGCAGATCACTCGAGCTTCCGCCCGCTACCTCAACACCGCGGCCAGCGCGGTCATCCAATCCGAATGGTGCGGTTTGCGCCCATGCCTGCCCGACGGCCTCCCTGCTATCGGCCCGCTCGCGCGCTTCCCCGGCCTCTTCGTCGCTACCGGTCATGCAATGATGGGGCTCACCCTGGGACCCGTCACGGGGAAACTCGTGGCCGAATGCGTGCTCGACAACAAGCCCAGCCTCGACATCAGCGCGTTCACCCCGAACCGCTTCTAACCACCCACTGCCTATCTCGTGCCTGCCGCCTTCTTGGTTTGTTATAAACTAAGCCAACCGTCCATGAACGAAACCTGGTCTCAGAATTACAATCCCCTCGGCAACGTGTTCCTGTCGACGGCCGCGGCCGCGCTCCCCGCTATTGTTCTCTTCTACCTCCTTGCCGTACGTCGAACCGCGGCCTGGAAGGCGGCCATTTACGCCTTCCTGGCCGCCGCCGTGCTGGCCCTCGCCGTCTTTCGCATGCCCGTTCACATGCTGGCCGGAGCGGTGGCAAGCGGACTCACCTACGGCTGGTGGCGCATTGCCTGGGTGGTCGTAGCCGCGGTATTCGTCTATGAAATTACAGTCGAGTCCGGCCAGTTCGAAAACCTGAAACAATCCATCGGACAGATTGCGGATGACCCGAGGTTGCAGGCTCTGTTAATCGCATTTGCTTTCGGCGCGCTGCTCGAGGGAGCCGGCGGCGGCGGCGCCCCCGTGGCCGTCACCGCGGCCATGATGATCGGCCTGGGCTTCCCGCCCTTCGCCACGGCGCTCCTTTGTCTGCTCGCCAACTCCGCTCCCGTCGCCTTCGGCGGATTGGGCAACCCCATCCGTACCCTCACCGCCGTCACCGGCCTGCCCGCGGCTGACTTCAGCGCCATGGTGGGCCGCATTCTTCCCCTCACTACGCTCGTCCTTCCCTTCTGGCTCATCCGTATGATCGCCGACACAGCCGACACCCTGGCCGTCTGGCCCGGATTGCTCGTCTGCGGGCTCACCTTCGGCGGCATCCAGTTCTTCTGGTCGAACTTCATGGACGAGTCGCTGGTTGACATTCTCGGCGGCATAGGCACCCTCCTGGTGCTCGCCTTTTTCTTCCGCAAGGTCTGGAAACCCGCCAGGATCTGGGAGGCTCCGAATTGGAAGATAACCACGTACACCCATCGCCCCGCCCTCACCTTCGCCCAGATCCTCAAGGCATGGTCGCCCTTCCTCTTGCTTGCTATTTTCGTGGTCGTCTGGGGCCTGCCTGCCGTAGCGAAATTCCTCGATCAGTTTTCCTGGAAGGGCCCCGTGCCCGGTTTGGATCACCTGGTGCTCCGCCAACCGCCTGCCGTGGTGAAGGCCTATGCCGAGCCCGCGGTCTTCGATGTTTCCTGGCTCTCCACCGTCGGAACCGGCACCTTTTTCTCTGGACTCCTCACCGGCCCGCTGCTCGGGCCTTCCATCGGGCGCACCATGAAGGTGTTCATCCGCACGTTTTCCCGATTGCGGTTCAGCATCGCGGCCATTCTCGCCATGTTGAGTCTGGGGTATCTCACCCGCTACTGCGGCATGGACGCGACGCTCGGACTCGCGCTCTCGAATACCGGCGTCCTGTTCCCCCTGTTCGGCACCCTCATCGGGTGGATCGGTGTCGCGCTCAGCGGAACCGACGCCGGCTCCAACGCGCTGTTCGGTAGCTTGCAGATGATCACCGCCAACAAGCTGGGACTCAGCCCCATCCTCATGGGAGCCGCCAACAGCGCGGGAGGCGTCATGGGCAAGATGATCGCGGCTCAATCCCTGGTGATCGCCTGCGCGGTGACAGGCCAGGAAGGAAAGGAAGGGCTCCTGTTCCGCGCGGTCGCGAAACATAGCCTGGCGCTTGCCTTCCTCGTGGGCTTGCTCGTACTGATGTATGCCTACGTCTTCCCCGGCGCCATTCCGAGCGGCCATCACTTCTGGTAGAGACATCCGTGAGCGCTATATCCCGCAATTCCGCTATTTCCGGCGCGCTTCCGCGCGTCGCCACCAGATGGATCATCGCGGCGGTCATCGCGGCTTTCATCGCCAAGACCGTCTTCGCCATGACCACCTTCGGCACGAACGACATCCTCTTCTATCACGCCAGTTGGCAGCGAAGCCTTGCGCCGGATGGCGGCATCGGCCTGTATCGCGACGGCATTGAACTCGTGGAAAACGGGAAAGCCTACCACAAGGAGGATTTCCGCAACCCGCCGTTCGTCATCAACATCCTGCGTGCGGCGGGATGGCTTACCGACAACATCGCCTTCCATTTCTTTTTCTGGCTCAAAATGGCCTCCATTCTGGCGGATGCCGGCATTTTGTTGGTCCTCTGGCTTCTCCTCAAGCCGCACACCCCGGCCAAACAATGGGCGCTTCTCATCGTCGCCGTGTCGCCCGTCTCCTACCTCATCTCCGGGTTCCACGGCAGCACCGATGCCGTCATGATCTTCTTTGTCCTGCTCTCTCTCCTGGTCTTTCAGCGCGTTGAAAATCCTTTCTATGCCGGCCTTGCCTATGGGATGAGCATGAACATCAAGATCTGGCCCCTGCTGCTCATTCCCGCGGTTCTCGCATGGCTCCTCACCACCCGCCGCCGTGCCC
>JAIXKK010000185.1 GCA_026954325.1 Bryobacterales bacterium
TCCTCGGGCATGGCGTCCGACATCAGGAAGGCGTCCAGGTCATCGCGTTCGGCCTCGGAGAGCGATGGGTCGGTGAGGAGCATGGAGCGAGCGATACCAAGCAAAATAGCATCTTATCTTGCCGCCAGATTGCAGGCCACCGCGCAAAGGGATCCGGCCAGCCCTCAGGGACGATACTTGACGACGACACCGTCGACAGCGAATCGGCCCGGCTCTTCCTGGCCGAGCTTTGCCAGCCATCCGTGCGTCACCCTAAGCCCATGCTTCCTGCAGAGAGTCAGAGCCTCGGATTTCGGCAGCATGCGCCATCCGTCGGCTTGCTCTGTCCCAGGACACCCGTTGAGCGCCTCCAGTATCTCGTTGAGCGAGGGCTGAGTGGCTGTCTGCGACGCCCGTTTCCGCCTCTCGGGTCCGGCATCACCGGGGTTGGTGCCTGGGAACTGGCAACTGCTGTTCGCAGCATGCTGAGTGGATGGCCCACTGTCAGTGGCTTCCTCTGGCCTTGACGATCGTCCAGCTCGCTTCGGCGATCTCATCTGGCCTGGCTCCGGCATGGGGTCTCCCCCGTCCGTGCCATGTCCCAGTCGCGGGCCAGCCGCCATTCGCTCCTGGCCTGTCTTATCGGCTAGCGTTGATTCCGATGGCGCCCTGCCCCGGCTTCCCTTGGCCTCCGCAATAGCGCCGGTCTCACGAATCAGGACCTGGCTGATCGCGCGCTCCAACCGGATCGCCTTCACCGGCCTGCCACCGATCTCCGCATCCAGAACCTTCTTCAGGGGCGCCATCGGGTCGATCCAGAGCCATTCGCGCCTGGTCAGCTCGTCGAGAATCCCTTTGGCCGTGAGTCCGTACCCGCTGAATGCCTCAGGCCATCGGAGGAGCAGCTGCTGCCCTGCATCGAGCTCAGCGTCTTCTCCCCACCGCTTGTCGCCGGACTCGAGATCCTGTGCGAGTGCTTTCAGGACTTCGCCGACGGCACCATCCAACACGATGGACGGCGTCTCCCGAGGGACGCCCAGCTCAGGTTGCGGACCAGCCGGCGGCGCCTGAACCTGCACGACATCTGCGTCAGACGCCGTGCGCACGTCTCGTTGTCGGTCGGCCGCTGGGGGCGACTCCCCAGTCGTGGGCGTCCGGGGGCTGTCCTCACCATCATCAACAACTCTCCCTTCGATGGGAGGAATCGGGACGGACGACACCATCGCCTCGTCCATCAGCCTGATGGCCGGAAGTTTGATGTCAGGGATCTTCTCGGCCAAGACCGCGGGCGCGATCTTCCAGAAGCAGTCTCCAGGCGTTGTTCCCTCCCGAACGAATGCAATTTGCCGCTCAACCAGCATGTCCAGGATTCCATCCGGCGTTCTCGGAATGCCTGGAATACCATCGTCGCGAATCTGTCTGGCGATCTCCTCGCCGGCCGAGGGCCAGACCAGGTAGAGGTTCCCGCCGATGTTCCACAGCCGCGCGCCGGGCTGATTGACCAGCCAGATACCCTCTTTGACAAACTGACGCATGACATCGGTGAGATGGCGCTCGACCGGGACGCCTAAGTCGTATCCGGCCATCGCCACACCGAGTGTTTTCAGATCGCGCTCGACGCTCGATTGGTCGGCCTTGACGACGAGATCGTAGACGAGGTTCGTAGGGCCAGGATTGCCGTTGAGCGACTCCAGCAGCCAGACGATGAGTTCCGTGCCGCCCTCCTCGATCCATTCGAGCGCCTCGGTGCCGATGATCCGATCGGCGATGAGGTTGGCGAGCGCAGTGTGCTGCCGGGATCGACCTTCGCGCCAGTCGAGAAAATAGGCGTCGATTCCTGATCGGGTGGCCCAGGTATAGAGATCTTCCTTGATGGGTTTCCAGATCGCCGTGCGCTCCCGGTCGGTCACGATGAGGTCGGTAACGGGCTTGCCTGCGTCATGGCAGAGCGCCGCCAGGAACACGGCGAGCTGCCAGCGCGGCTCCATCTCGCGCCTTTGCGACGGAGTCTTGGCGGCGTCCAGCAGCACCTTGTCCGCGGATTGCAGGGCCCACAGGCCCACTTCGATGGAGTGCCGAAGAAGGCCGCCGGCGCCGCGATGATGGTGGGACTGGGACGCCGGTAACAGGTGCGCGAACGACGCGAACCGTTCGATGGCTGGCACATAGAATCGCGCGAAAATCTGCGGCGTGGCGATCGCCGTGTCGGCAATTCGTTCGAGCAATTCGCTCTGGGTGGCGAGGAGGCGGTCCGGGGGTACGACCGGCAGCCCCTTCATGAAGGGCGGATAACGCGGGATCTCGTCATCGGACCAGTGGTAGATCGGTTCATGGACTCTTGGTCGTGGCGTTGAGGGGGCTTTCCTCTTGAGCCAGGAGAACATCCGCGAACCTCAGAAGATCCGGAATGCGCGGCCGACGATCTGATCTTCGGCAACCCACCCTACCAGGGCGTAGCGGGAATCCAAGCTGTCAGGGTTGGGAGCCGCCATGTAGTAGCGGCCGGCGGGAATGACGCCTGACGGTCCGGGGCCGAGGAGCATGCCGGTCTTGGCCCTCGGCTTGGCCCGGCCCGCGAATTGCCCGTCTACGAAGTAGTCTCGATAGCCGCTGCCGATGTCCATGCCGATCACCAGCGATCCCGGAACGCCCAGCATCTCTTTCAGGAACAGGACTCCGCGTTCGTAGGGGCCGCCGCCAGCGTAGCGGAAGGCAGCCAGCTGGCCCTTGTCGGGCTTGGTGCCTTTCTGGACCAGGAAAACCGTTCCCGGGAGGGAGTCCGAGACGTTGAGGGTCAGGGCGAACCACCGCCCGAAGGCCGCGATGCCGACAAGCATCCAGAGATAGACCGGGGCGCGGCGCGCGACGTGGACATGGAGAGCATCGAGCATTCACCGATGCTACACGGCGGGGTTGGTCATTCGGACCCGAAAAGCGCCTCCGTGGCGCCCGTTTGAAGGGTGAGCCTACGCGACCACCTTCGTCGCGCAGAAGGGGCACTGGTCCGTATGCTTGCTACCGGCGTCATAGATGAAGTCGGCATGACACACGTCGCAATGCGAGAGCATCACGATCCGGGCTCTGATGTCCCGCACCGCGAAATACGCGGCATTGATGTCGAGCGGACCGCAGATCCGCTGGAACTCTTGCCAGGTGGCCAGCAGGTTTTCGGGGGACAGCGTCGTCCCGTGCATGCGATTGTGAAACGCGCCGAACGCCGAGACCATGGCCGCCGAGTCCTTGTCCTTGATGAAGGACAGTACCGTCTCGGGCAGCTTTCCGTTCGAGGGTCTGACGCCGTGGATGTCCTTCCACCATTGGCGCAGCGAACGTGTCCCGATCTTGGTCAGACTGCGAACGATCGACAGGCGGAGGCCGGCGCGGATCAGATCATGGGCAAGGCGCAGGCTTTCGAGCTCGCATAGCGCGACCATCAGCGCTCCGCCGATGACATTACGGCCAGTGAATAGGCCGTCCTCTGGCCATTTTGGAGCGATACCAGGCGATGCAACTCGGCTTCCGTCAGTCTGAGGCTGATGAGGCTGACCGCAGCGCCCTGGGCGATGCCCTCGATCTGATCGAGGCTCAGGTTGGCCAGCTTGTCGAGGACGGGTCGGGACAGTCCGGTGACGATCTCACCGGACTTGGACTTTGCCGCCTCCCTCGCCATGGTGAGAAACTGACGGTTGATCGAAATGATGTCATTCATGACGCTTTTCCCGAAATTCGGTATGATCGCGAAATATATCTACCATTCGGTATGTCGTCAATGACCAAACAGACCGAAAGAGGGCGCTTTTGAGTTCAAAACCTGACAGTGAAATCGGCGATCGTCTCCGCCATTGGCGGAAGCGCGTGCTTGGGATGACGCAGGAGCAATTCGCTCAAGCGACCGGTATCCACCTCAGCGCGATCAGAAAATACGAGAGCCGATCGAGCCTCCCGAGCGGCGAATCGCTGTTGGCGATCGCGGGCACCGGCATCAACCTCCATTGGCTGCTGACCGGTGAAGGAGACTCGCGTGCGCCTGCAGAGGGTAGTGTGCCGCCAACCCAGGTGTCGACCGCTGCCGAGCTTGCTCAGAGACTGACGGCAATCGAGGGTCTTCTGAGCGGCCTGGACCCCGACAAGCGCCAAGCGGTCCTGAATGAAATTTTTTCTCGCGTTCAGGAGGCGAAACGAGTAGCCGACCTTGAGGAAGTTGTCAGGGGGCTGGAAAGAAAAGTGGGTTAAGGAAAGACTCCCCCTTCACCCCCTCCCTTTCGGCTGCTACGGGCGCCGAGAGCGGTGAGTTGTTATCAGTCCTGTTTTGATATAATATGAAACCAAGGCGATGAAGCCGAACTACAAACCGCCGTTCAGTCGCTTCGTGAAGAAGGCGCACAAGCCCCTCCAGCTCGCCATCGAGGACGCGGTGGAGGAGGTCTGCGACAACCCCGACATCGGGGAACCCAAGGCGGGCGACCTGGCCGGGATCTGGGTGTACAAGTTCAAATTCAATCGCCAGGAATACCTGATCGCGTACCGCCCCCCGACACCGGAAGCACGCCGTCAGGGAGTGGATGTGGAGTTGCTGATGATCGATTTCTACCAAGTGGGCTCGCACGAAAATTTCTACGATGAGCTCAAGCGGTATCTGAAATCGGAGAGGTAGCGAAATGGCACATGCGATGACTGCGGATGACCTGTTCCAGAATCTCAAACGCATGCCTGCAACGGAGCGGCAGCGGTTTTTTGCGTTGCTATCCGCCAACGCCTTCCGCGGCGAGGATCTGAGCCACGAGGAATTGTTCGGGCATCTCGCCAGCGATGAATTCACGGCGGCCGAGGCAGCCGAATACCTTGAGGTCTCGATGTCGACGTTCCGGCGTTTTGTCGCGTCCGGAAGGCTCCATCCAAGCTCGACGGTCGGCCGCAACCAGATGTTTGCGGTGCCCGACTTGAAGGCGTTCAAGAAAGCAATGAAGACGGCCAAGGGCTGAGCTTGGCCGCGACGCGAAGAAAAAGGATGGCACTCGAGGATGACGACTGAACAACTGCTGTTCGGGCTGGCCGTGTTTGGCAACCTGGTTCTGCTCTACTACACGATCAAGATCGGTTTCCTGACGGCCACGCTCTTCCGGAAGGGAGACAGGACGGGTGCTCTGCGGAACGCCTCGGCCGCAAGCGCTCTTGTCGGGTTCACAGTACTGTTCCCCTGGACGCTGGTGGCCGGAGAACGCGAGATCGGCAAGGTCGCGCTGTTGATCTGCATCGTCACGCCCTTTGTGGTTTCCATGACCAAGCTCTGGCCTTCCGTGAAGGGACGGATTGCTCAGGCGCCCATACTGGCAGCGGATGCCGCCATCGTCGGTATGGTCGTGGCGTTCGCCGTCAGCGGCAATTGGGTATGGTTCTGGATCGCCGGCATGGCGATGGCGGTTATCTGGATCGTGGCGCGCAAGTCCGCGCCGAGGAAACCGCAGATGGCTGTTTCCCAAGGGGTCCAGTTGGAGCCGGCAAACGATCCGTTCGAGGAGTTCTATGGACCTGAGCGGGATATTGCCAACCCTTATCACATCGGTCACCGCTGAAATCATCGGCTACTGGGTGGTGGCGGCTCACTGCCGCCCGGCCGCTCAACTCCCCCACCCTCCTCGGCGGGCCGCGTTGCCGTTGCCGGACGTGTTCCGATCAGTTCGCCGATCTTCGACTCTCCCAAGGTCCATGTACCGTTGAGCAGGTCCCCTTCCCGCTCCGCAGCTTTGCCCTCGCCCGCCCCCGTGGAGGTGGCCGGCGATGCTGACTCTTGTGCCTGCCGGGTTCCGATGATCTCCCCGATCTTCTGCTCTCCAAGCGCCCGGGTCTGCTCCAGCGCGTGATTCACCGATCCGGGAAGCGTTGCGCTCACACTTCGCTCGATGGCATCGTTGACTTCGATCAGACTATGCTTCACCGGATCGCGGGGATGCCCTTGGCGTGACCGTTCAGCAGCAGCTTCCGCAACCGCAGAGCCCGGCGTTCCGACGCTCATGTTCACGCCAGGCAGTTTCTCCATCATGAGCCTGGATGCTCCATCCGGAAGCACTTGTGCGGCAGCGTTTGTCGCGGCGATGCCGAGCAACGGTTGAGCACCAGGGGCGGTCTGGGTCCGCGCCTTGTCCTCCAAGGGCTTGCCTTGCGACTCGACGTTGCCTTTGCCGGTCTCGATAGCCTGCTGTGCGCGATCCTGCGTCGCCACCACTTGGTGCGGCAGCTGGCTGGTTGCTGCCTTGTTCGGATCGACGCCGGCGCCGGCAGCGGTCCCTTTCACGTCCGTCAACCATTGCTTGCCCTGCGCTCCAACATCACCTGCGGTCGGCACTCCGGCCTTCCCACGCTCGAATAACGCATGCACATCCCCCGCCGTCTTAACCTCGCCTACGCGGGTGGAAAGAGCGGGCTCGACGCGCTCGTTGAAGAAGCGCTCGACAAATGGTGTCATCAACTCGGGGTTCTTCTCCGCCATTTGGGCGACCGTAACAGCATCGAAGTTGCGGCCTGCAAAGGCGTTGTACTGCGTTCCCATCCAGTCAGTGAACTGCCGCAACAGGCCAGTTTCCCACGCGCCTGAATTCTCCCTCGCTCGGCTCGCGGCTTCCTTGTAGGCCAGCGACTGCTGGTGGCTGGCAGACGCCTGATCCGTGTGCTGCCGTGACCGATCGAGATTCGTGCGTATACCCTCCATCGCCCGGCGGCTGGACTCGTCGCTTTCGTCGAAAGTTGCTTCGCGTGAGGCTCGGCGCACCTCGTCGACCGCTTCGGAGAAGCCGCTCTCTTTCGCGTACTTCCGAGCCTCCTCCAAGAGTTGCTTGGCGGTTGCTTCGGACGTTCCGGCCACCTTTGCTGCAGCCCGTATGCTCACCGGAGAAACCAAATCCAGGGCCTTCGGGTTGTGCATTGCGACTTCTGCCATTCCAAGAATCTGAGCCGACTGCGATTGGTCAAGCCCATGCTTGTTTCCGAACTCTTCAACAGTCTTCTGGGCCCGATTGACGGCCTGCGTGAATCCCGCCTGGTCACCCAATCCATAATGCGTACCGGCCCTTTCGCCCTTCGCGTGAGTCCTGACGAAGTCAGCCGACTGCTGCAACGCCGCCGCGGTCGTGGCGGCTGCCGACACCAGATTCCCGATGGCCGCCGTGTCGGCCTGCTCGGATTGCTGCTGGAGCGCGGCCGACATGCGGCTGCCGGCGTTGAGCCGGACGTTCATCCTGTGCTGCATCCCGGAGGCGTCTACGGCCGTGGTGCCATCCGCGAAGGTGGTCGTGTTGGCGCCTGCGCCGACGAGCGTTTCGACCGGCATGCCCGAACGCATGGTCGGCGCCGTGTTGTACTGGCCGGCCGTGTGGAGTCCCGTCTTGGCCGTGTCCAGCGTTGCGTTGCCCATGCTGAGGTTGCCTTGCGAGGCGCTCGCGCCGTAGGCCCCGCCCGCCGTCACCGACGAGACCACGGAATTGGCCGCCGCCATCGTCGCCTGCACGATGCCATAGGCGATCACGGGGATGGCCACCGCGAGGACGCCTGCCACCGCCTGATCGCTGGCCACGGCCGAACCGAGGTAGTTGTAGTACTTCAGCGCCAGACCGTCGCCTGCCGTCGCGCCGGAGAGACCTGTTGCCGCCTTGGTGTTCATGATGAAGTTCGTGACGGCGTACAAGGGGGGCCATAGCTGCACCCAAAGGAGCGATCCGAGATAGGCCTTGAGGAACGTGACGGCGAACTGCCCAGATATGACGATGATCAGCACGACAATCGGGAAGAGCGCATAGGTCAGGATCTCCACCGCGTTGCGCAGCTTCGG
>JAIXKK010000012.1 GCA_026954325.1 Bryobacterales bacterium
CAACAGTGCAGCCAGAATCCCAAACCCTACCGCCGGCGCCAGGGAGAGAAACAGGCGAAGCGCGCCCACAGCAGGCTCCGTTCCGAGAAGGCGTAGCCGTTGACGATCATCACCAGCAGCACAGTAGCCACCAGCGCGCTCACAGCGGTAATGGCAGCCCCTTGCGTCAGCGCCATCATGCGCAAACGCCGCTCTACGGAACGTAGATACCCTTCCAACTGGTCAAAGGCGCTCATCCGGTCCCCCTTCCTCTAGTAGAACTTACTATTCGAACTCCTGCACTCCCCCCTACGCCTCTCCGGGCTCGGCGCTCAAATGCCGGCTGGCAAGTATCGATTCCGCCAGCGCCACCAGCATGGCGGCCAGCAACACGTACCACCACAAACTCGCATTCTGCTGCTGCTCCGCCTCCGGCGTCCCCGCGGGAGCCGGTTGCGAACCCGTCCCTTGCCACAACGCCAGCGTCTCCTTTGGCGTCATTTCCAAATCGGACTCCTTCCGGTCAGCATTCACCGCCACCAGTTCGTGCCTCTCATTGGCCCGGTTTACGTCGTAAAATCCTGTCTCCGTCAAAAGAAAACTCTGCGCCGTCGTCGCCTCGCGCAGGCTCAATGCCCGCTTCCCCTTCGGATCGAGAACCTCCACCGTCCCCAGACCCTTCTCCGAACGCAACTCCACGTTCGAATCCACGGTGTACGCCGACGGTCTCACTTCCGCCCCCACCAGGTACCGCGCGGTTTGCTCCACGAACGGCACAAAGCTCGTGTGCAGCGGAAAGTCGTTCGAAATGTTATCGAGAGTCGAAGTGAACAGCATCACGTGCCCCTCCCCCAATTTCTTCTCCGCCAGCAGCGGCGTGTCGTCGCTCAACCGCGCCAGCACGCGTCCCTGCCCCACGTCCGCCTGGATCGCCTGGTAGAACTTCACATTTTCCCACCGTCCCGTCGCCCGCAACACCGGATGCGTCACGTCCATCGCGCCCACCACCAGGAAGCGCTCTCCCGCGCGCGAGGCATACCGCGATTCCCGCACCGCCTCGTCGTACACAGGCAGCCGCAGCCGCCCCGCCGATGCCGGACCCGCCGCCACCAGCACAGCCCCGCCCCCGCGCGCGTACGTCTTCAGCGCCTCTTCAAAAGCCCCAGGCAACCCGCCCACATCCGATAGCACCACGAACCCGTACTTGTTCGGCGAAACGTTCCCCGCCTGGTTCGATGTCACCGCATCCACCACGAAAGCCCCCTCGGATGCCGATTCGAGCGCCGCCTTGTAGTACAGCAACCCGCGCGTCTTACCCTCTTCGTGCACGAACAATACCCGTCGCGGATCAGAGCGCTCCACCGCGAAATAAAAATTGTCGTCCCCGGCCAGCGCATCCGCCGAATCGATGCGAACATCCGCTTTGTTGAAGCCGTAGTTCGCATCCATGCCCACGAACTCCACCGGAGCCCTTCCATTCCGCGGTACATCCACCGTCTTGTTCCCCACCGTCTTTCCATTCACCAGCAGCGACACCGTCCGCTTGGCCGCCGGAGCGTTGTACGCCGCGATCACCGCCGACACCCGCGCCTTCTTCGGATCGAACACGCTCTTCGGAGCCGTCACGGTCTCCACCGCGTAGTTCACCTCCGTCCGGTCCGCCATCGGATGCACAATCAAATGCGTCGACGGCCCCAGCCGCAGATCGCTGAATGCCGGAGGCAGCGACGTTTTCTGCATATCGCTGATCAGGTGCGCCTCCACCGGTATCTTCGCCGATTGCTCGATCGACCGCAGCGCCCGCGCCAGTTCCCCATACGAACTGCGCGAATCCGATGCCTGGATGCTCTCCACCGCCGCCCGCAACTCGCCCGCCTCCGTCGTCGGCTGCGTCAGCGCATGAACCGTCGCGCCCACCGTCAGAACTTGCGCCGCGTCCCGCTCTCCACGCGAGGAAAGAATGCTCGCCGCCTCCCGTTTCGCCCGCGCCAGCCTGTCCCCCACCCGCATACTGAACGAGTTGTCCACCGCCACCACCACCAGTTTCCGTCCCGCCGTCGCGAACACTCCCGAATGCCGGATGTAGGGAGCCGCGAAAGCCAGCACAATCAGAAACAACAGCAGCAGCCGCGCCGCCAGCAACAGCAGATACTTCAGCCGCCGGTGCTTGATCGAACTCTGCGTCCGCCGCTCAAAAAACATCAGCGAGCTGAACTGTTTCGGCGTCGTCTTATGCTGTTGCAGCAGGTGCAGCCATACCGGCAGCCCCAGCGCCGCCAGACCCGCCAGAAACCAGGGAGACAGGAACCCCATCAGATCCTCCCCTGCCGGATCACGAAGTACTCCCGCAGCGCCTCATCGAGCGGCCGCGAAGTGTCCACCACGTGGTAATCCATTCCCGCCCCGCGCGCCTTCGCCCCTAACTCCTCGATGTGCTGGTTGATCTTCACCCGGTATTCCACGTTGGCGTAATCCGGCGAAACCTCCATCGAATCCTGCGTCTCCATGTCGATCAGAATCACCGGCTCGCGAAACTTGGGATGCAGTTCCTCCGGGTCGAGAATGTGGAACAGCACCACTTCGTTCCCCTTGAACCGCAATGGCTCAATCGCCTTCACCACCGTCTCCGGCGGTGCGTAGAAATCAGAAATGACAATCGCCATCCCGCGCCGGAAATGATACTGCTGGAAATGGAAGAACGGCTTCGAATAATCCGTTCGCGCCGCGGGTTCCGCTTTCTCCACCGCATGCAGCAGCCGCGCCAGTTGTCCCTGCCGCGACCGCGGCTGCACGTAGTTCCGCACCTCGTCGTCGAACACGATCAACCCGCAGGCGTCCCGCTGATGCAGCGCCAGGTAGCACAGCGACGCCGCCAGGTACCGCGCGTAGTCGATCTTGCTCACCGTGTGCGATGTGAATCCCATCGACGCGCTCGCGTCCAGCAGAATCGTCACCTGCGTGTTCGTCTCGCCCCGGTACCGCTTCAGATACGCGCGCTCCGTCCGCGCATACACGTTCCAGTCCACATACCGCAAATCGTCGCCCGGGCTGTACTGCCGGTATTCGGCGAACTCCTGGCTGAACCCGAAATCCGGCGACCGGTGAAGACCCGCGATGAACCCGTCCACCACCGTCTTCGCCACCAGTTCCAGATCGGAAATGCCGGCAAGTACTCTCGGCTCCAGGAAGCGATGCAGCATCCTTACCCCTTCGGAGCGGGCCGCGCCTCGATCACGCGCTTCAACAACTCATCAGTGCTCAGACGGTCCGATTCCGCCTGGAAGTTCACCAGCACCCGGTGCCGCAGCACCGGAATCGCCATCGCCTGGATGTCCTCGAACGTCACGTGATACCGCTGCTTCATCAACGCCCGCGCCTTCGCCGCCAGCACCAGGTACTGCGCCCCGCGCACGCTCGAGCCGTAGTTCACATACTTCTTGATAAAATCCGGAGCCCCCGCATCCGAACTCCGCGTCGACCGCACCAAATCGATCGCGTACTTCGCCACGCTGTCCGCTATCGGCACCATCCGCACCAGTTCCTGGAACGTCAGAATCTCCTCGCTGTTCGTCACCGGATCGGTCACCGGGATGTGCGTTGTCGTCGTCAGCGAGATCACCCTCAGTTCTTCCTCCGCCGACAGGTAATCCAGCATCACGTTGAACAGAAACCGGTCCAACTGCGCTTCCGGCAGCGGATACGTTCCCTCGAGTTCAATCGGGTTCTGCGTCGCCAGCACGAAGAACGGATTCGGCAGTTGGTAGTAGTTCCCGCGCACCGTGCACGACCGCTCCTGCATCGCCTCGAGCAGCGCCGATTGCGTCTTCGGCGGCGTCCGGTTGATCTCATCCGCCAGCAGCACATTGGCGAAAATCGGCCCTTGCACGAACGTCCACGTCCGCCTACCCGTCGTCGGGTCCTCCTCAATAATGTCCGTCCCCGTGATATCGCTCGGCATCAGGTCCGGCGTGAATTGAATCCGCTTGAACGCCAGCCCCAGCGTCGCCGCCAGCGTGCGCACCAGCAGCGTCTTCGCCGTGCCCGGCAGTCCCGTTATGAGGCAGTTGCCCCCCACGAACAGGGCAATCAGCACCTGGTCGAGTACCTCCTCCTGGCCCACAATGACACGCCTCACCTGCGTCACGATGTCGTGATAGGCCTGTTGGAATCGTGTGATGCGCCCTTTCAGTTCGGCGGCGTCAATTTGAGCGATGACTGACATTCTTCAGCGTTTCTCTTTCTTTGAAGTCAATTCCAATAATAGTTTCTGCGCCGGACGGAAGCCGGGAGCCGTTTCGAGCGCCGAGATCACATGGTCCCGCGCCGCATCCATCTCGTTCGCCTTCACCAGCGCTTCCGCCAGTTCGTAATGCGACGCCGCCGGATCCAAAGGCTTCGACGCAAGCACGGCCTCGAACTCCCTTACCGCCACCTTGACCTGCCCCTGCCCCAGCGCCAGTTCCCCCATCTTCTTGTGCATCTCCGGATCAGCCACCGGATAGATGTAGTTCAGCCGGTCCAGCGTCGCCATCGCATCCTTCGGCCGGCCTAGGTCTGCCTGCAACTCCGCCAGCTTCTTGAGCGATGAGGGATCCCGCCCCCCGGCCTTGGCGTAGCGCTCGAACTCATCCGCGGCCGATTTCTTGTCCCCCTTGGCCAGATATGCATTCGCCAGGTACTCATACGTGCTGCCGTGCTCCACGTAGTCCGGATACCAGTCGCGGATTTCAAGACCCACTTTAATAATGTCGTCCACGCGCGCTTCCTTCACCGCCGCCGCCATCCCCCGCATCTTCTTCTGCCACTCCTCGAACTTCTCGAGCGGCGTCGCCAGTTGCTTATCGAGCCAGGCCAGAAACTCTTTGTCAAACTGCTCCGGCTTCAAGCCCAGGTTCTTCTCGATCACATTCCCCGTGGGTGTGTTCCCGGCAAAGTCGTGCATCATGTCGAGAATCTTCTGAAATCCCCAGCGCTGAGTAATGTAATCGCAAATCTTCCCCGCCTGAAAGTACGACACGATCACCTGCATCGGATACGCCGGCCGGATAAACCCGCGGTCCAGTTGCGTCACCGGAAGCAGCTTCTTGTCCTTCACCGCCTTCAACGACACCGGATCCAGCCGGTCGCCCCACTCCGGCGACACCGCCGTCTCTTCGTGCACCGCCAGCCCTTCCGTAAACCAGCGCGGAACCCGGTGATTCGTCGCCGAAAGCACGTACACGTGGCTCAACTCATGCCACATCGTGCTCGCCCAATGGAAGCTTCCCGGCTTGCGCCCCGACGGGCTGTCCATCGCCACGATGTTCCCGAACGTCACCCCCAGCGCCCCAAGACCCGGCATCCCCATCGTCCGCACCGCGAAATCCTCGTGATCCGGGTATACTTCCAACTGCACCGGCCCCTTCAGCTTCACCTTGTATTTCTTCTCGTATGTGCTTAGCGCCCGCAGCATTTCCGGCTCGAAGTAGAGCTTCAGCAGATCCGCTTCCTTCTTATGAAGCCGCAGGATCGCCTCCCCGTTGCGGAACGTCTCGTAATTCTTGTAGGAATCCATCAGCCGCAGCGAATTCACCGTTGCCGGATCCTTGAAACCGTTCTCATACGCCAGTTCCAGGTGCTCCCGCGCCGCCTTCTCCCGCCCCATCCGCATGTACGTGATCCCCAACTCCGAATGCGCTTCCCAATACCGCGGGTTCTTCTTCAGCGCCTCCTCGAAGTACTGGATCGCATCCTCATACCGCCGGTTCAGAATCAGCGAGTGCGCCGTGTAGGCATACCCCTCGGCATATACCGGATTGATCTTCGCGATCTTGGCAAACCACGCGTCCGGGGACTTGTCCGCAAGCACCTCGAGCGTCGCCAGCACCGCCATCGCGTCCAGAGCCTCCGGTGAAATCGCCAGCGCCTTCTCCGCCTCCTTCCGCGCCTTATCGAAGTTCACGTCCTCCACCGCCAGTTTCGCCAGCAGTTCCTGCGCCTCCAGCAGCTTCGGATCGGCCTTCAGCGCCTTTTCCGCAAACTCCACCGCCTTGGCGTCGAATCCTTCCGACAACACCATCGCCAGCCCCAGCAGCGCTCCCGGATGATCCGGCTTGATCTCCAGCGCTTCCTTGAACAGGTTCTCCGCATCCGCCTTGTTCCACCGTTCATAGAACAGCCGGCCCCACCGCACACGGTAATCCGCATTCTCCGGAGCCGTCGCCACCGCCGCCTTGAACTGGTTGTTGGCGTCCTGGTACATCTCCAATCCCCAGAACCCCTCCGCGCGCAGGTAAGCGCTATTGCTGAACGTCAACGCCTCGTAACACTTCCGCGCCTCTTCCAAACGCCCGTAATGCTTCTGCTGCTCGCACTGCGCGACGCTGCCTTGCGCCCCCGCCATCGACGCCGCCGCCAGCAACAGGACAATCGTACGTCTCATTTGTCCAGCTCCGCCTGCGTCTGCGCCAATTGCACCAGCAACTCCGTCAACATCTTCCTGTACTGCTCGCTCGGCATCGCCGCCCGCTGGTACTTCAAACTCGCGATCTGCTGTTCCAACCCCTCCTTGCGCTCCAGCAGTTTCCGCTTTTCCGGGCTCGCCGCCGCCATCTGCGCCGTCCCGATCCGCAGCAAAACGAACCGTCCCGCGAGCAGCCCTTCGCCGTTCTCCGCCGAAGGCTCCCGCACCGGCTCACCCTTCCCCGTGTCCTCGATCTGCGCGTGCTCGCTCGCAATCCGCTTCTGCGTCTCGAAAAACCGGGCCGTCTTCTCATTTGCATACCGGTACGCTTCGAGCGCGCTGATCAATTCGTTCTTGTCCACGTCCGACGCCGTATCGCGCAAAGCCTCCACCCAGTACCGCGGAAATACCGTCGCGTTCTTCTCCGTCCCGCCTTTTGTCGCCGTAATGATCGCCCGGCCTTCCTTCTTCAATGCCGGTACGCACGCCCCGCTCGCGCTCGTCGTATTCACCACAAGCTGCTGCCCCGCAATCCGGTCCAGCATCGACGCCAGTTCGATCGAGGAAACATCCGGACCCGGAAGGTTGAACTTGTACTCCACCCCGTCATATGTCCCATGCCCGATCAGCGTCAGCACCAGGCTGTCTTGCGCCGTCGATGTCTTCCCTACGCTCGCCAAAACCTCAGCCAGCTTTGCCTTCGTTGCCGTCGGACCGTAAAGCGTTTCTACTCTCGCTCCTGGACTAGAACTCTTCAATAACTTGTCAAGGTCCTTCGCAAGCGATGTGAACCGCTGCTCGTATTCCGGCTCCCCGCCCAAACCCGCCACCGTCACGTACGTCGTCGCCGCCTGAAGAGACACGGCGCAACTCACAATCAGCGCCGCGATCCTCATACCACCCCCCAGCGCCGACGCAGCAGCCACTCCCCGGCTTTCAACAACAGCAGCGCCAGAAACACCGCCGGCATGTTCCACAAATCCTTTGTCTCCCTGACCGTGATCCCCGCCTCCGAGTAGGAAATCTCCTCCGGCAGCTTCGCCAGGTCATCCACCTTGTAATACTTCCCGCCTGTCTCCGTCGCCAGCTTTTCCAGCAGTTCCTTGTTCTGCTCGGCCCCGAAATTCTCCGCCACCCCGTCCTCGCGCCGGAAGTTGATCACGTCGCGCCCCGCCTCTTCCTCCCCTCGTTTCGCCAGCACCTCCGCCAGATACGCCCCAGCCTTCTCCGCCCGCCATTCCGCCACGAATGTCCCCGGCGTCAGCGGGTCCGGACGCAACTCCACCTGCTCGGCTACCCCTTGCGGACCGATAATATTCGCCGTCACCTTCGCGTCCGTCATCGGAAGGTAGTTCCGGTCCCGTACCT
>JAIXKK010000159.1 GCA_026954325.1 Bryobacterales bacterium
AGGTAGGCGTTGGGGCTGTCGATCCAGTTGAAACCATGATCGGCGAAAGTAGTGTTAGGCAGCGGGTAGCGCGCGAGCAGCGCCTTGGCGTTGGGATCTATCAAGGCGGCGGGCACATTCGGCTCGCCGACCACCTGTTCTCGCGGATCGAAGGGCTGTGCGGCGCAAGCGCCCGGGGTAACCTCGCAGGCGGGGTCGAGGATGCCTGTTTTTTGCCGCGCCGAGGGCACGGTGGCCACCCGCACTACGCCGCGGCTCTCTCGCCGGCCCTCGTAGGAGAAAAAGAAGAAGTCCCTGGTGTGATCGGAGTTGTAGAGGCCCGGAATCCAGAACGGTCCGCCAAGGGTGGCTCCGAAATCGTGCTGCCGCAGCTTGCTCTTCCGGCCGCCGGCGGAGTTCAGGAAGAAATCGGCCGCATCAAGCTTGTCATTGCGCAAATACTCGAAGGCCGTGCCGTGGAATTGCCGGGCTCCGGCTTTGGTAACCACATTGACGACGCCGCCCACGCCGCCGCCGAACTCGGCGCTGTAGTTGCCGCGCAGGACCTTGAATTCCTCGATGGAATCGACCGAGGGAGTGACCGCGTTGCCATTGTTTGAGCCGAGGCCCATGTTGGAGACGCCGTCGACCATCCAGACATTGGAGTTGGACTGGCTGCCGTTGATGGAGACGGCGGTATCGGCATTGAGCCCCGTGCCGCCGCTTAAGCGCCCGCCTTCGGGCGAGATGCCGGGAAAGAGGTCGAGCACCTGCGAATACACGCGTCCGCTGAGGGGCAGGCCTTCGATCTGGGCGGGTGCGACGAGATTTGAAACCTCGGCATTCTCGGTCTGGATGCGGCTGACTTCGGAGTTGACGGTAACGCTATGGGCGGCCTGGCCGATCTCCATGAGGACAGGGATGTGGAGGCGGTCATTGACGTCCAGCCGGATGGATGTGGTTTCAAAGGTACGAAAGCCGGCCATCTCGACAATCAGGCGATAATCGCCGACCGGCAGGCTGTTGAAGACGAAGGTTCCGGTGGACGTGGTGGCGGTCTTGCGCTTGACGCCGTTGAGTACTCCTTCGACCGTGGCGCCGGCTCCGGGAATGACGGCTCCGTTTGGGTCGGAGACAGATCCTGAAATCGTGCCGGAGCTTTGCTGACCCCGCAATGCCGGCGGAACCGGGCACGCGCATATGATGATGAGGAAAAGCGATAAACGGACAGTGCTACGCATATATGACCCTCCCCAGGGACTGGCGGGAAGATTCCCGAGATTCACTCAAGGATGGTAGGGCGCGTGCGGACGGAGCGTCAAATCAATTTTCTCTTACGCATATATACGTGGATATCACGTTGTTAATACGGCACTTAGTTCTCAATTGATAATTTATTGCGTCGCATGTTATCCACGTGGCGGCGAGTGCTATAATTCCGTGAACGAAGATGACTTCGCCGTCGTTTCCACCAGGCCCGAGCGGGCGAACGGGTCCGTCGCGGGTGGACGCCGTGATGTTCCGGTTCGGCGAATACGAGGTGGATCCGGGCGCGGAGGAACTTCGCAAAGCGGGGGTGCGGCTTCATTTGCCGAGCCAACCGTTCCGGATACTCTGCCTGCTGTTGGAGGAACCGGGGCGGCTTGTCACAAGAGAGGAGATGCGGCGGCGCCTGTGGCCGGACGGCGAGCCGGCCGACCATGACCGGTCGCTCAATACGGCGGTAAACCGGCTGCGGGTGGCGTTGTGCGATTCGGCGGGGGACGACGCCCGCTATATTGAGACCCTTCCGAGGAAGGGTTACCGATTCGCGGCAGCGGCGGAGCGGGTGGATTTGCCGGCGGGACCGGCGGCCGTATCCGGGGACGAGGCGAATGCGCGACCGGAGGAATCCCTTGCGGCCGCTCCAGTCCGGGGGCGGCGCGGGCGAATGGCGGCGGCGGCGGCCGTTTTCGCGGCTCTCGCGGCGGGGTGGTGGATCGCAAGCGCGGTGAAGGCTCCGCGTGACTTGACCGAAGTCGTGGCGCTGACGGATTATCCGGGATCGGAAACGACACCAGGGTGGTCGCCGGATGGCCGGGAGATCGCATTCGCCTGGAACGGCGGCGGGGGCTCGAACCTGGACATCTGGATATTGAAGACGGGCGCTCCGGCGCCGGAACGCCTGACGCAGAGCATGGGAAATGAGTTCGCCCCGCGATACTCGCCGGATGGCCGCCGCATTGCGTTCTACCGGCGGGCTGGGGACAGCATCTACATTCATGTTGTGGATGCGGAGCGGCGGAATATGGACCATTTTGCCGGATTCAGCCTTAAGATCGGCCCGGAAGGTCCAACGATTGAATCGGGTTCGGGTGGTGGTTCGGCGGGCGAACCGGCATCACTTTCGTGGTCACCGGACGGGAAGATCATCGCATATGTGGACAAGACCGCCCCGGAGCGTCCGTACGGCATTTTTTTCCTGACCGTGTCCGGGCGGCAGGTGCAGCAAGCGACGTGGCCGGCGGATGGTATCGTGGGCGACGGGGCTCCGGCGCTGTCTCCGGACGGCCGGTATCTCGCCTTCGTACGGAGCCGCTCGCTCTCAGACGCGGACATTTATCTGGCGACAACAGGAGGGGGCGGAGCGCGACGGCTTACGAACGATGGCGCGAGAATCCGCGGGATCGCCTGGAGCCGCGACGGTAGAAGCATCATTTTTTCTTCGGAACGCGCGGGCGAGCCGAGCCTGTGGAGGACCGCGCTCAGTGGAGGCCCGCCGGAGCGGCTGACGCAAGCCGCTGATCCGGCAATTCTACCGGCATTACCGCGAGAGGGGGACGGGCTCGTGTTCGCGCGCTGGCAGGCTGAGCAGCGACTGGTTCGCGCGGACCCGCGGGAGGAAGGCTCCGTGGAAGCGGCTCCCGCAGCGGCCTGGCCGAGCGGTTCGAGCACTCCGTCGATTTCGCCGGACGGCGCGCGGATCACCTTCTCGGGACCGGCCGCCGGAGGTGGAGGAGCAATCTGGGTGAGCGGCCTGGAGGGCGCAAACAGGGTTCAGTTGACATCGGACGGCCAGTATTCGGGGAGCCCGAGATGGTCGCCCGACGGGAGGTTGATCGCTTACGACCACCGGGCGCGCAACTCTTTCGGCGTATATGACGTGTACGTTGTGGATGCGAGCGGAGGCCGGCCGAGGGCGTTGACTCGGGGACCGCAACATAATTCACGTCCGAGTTGGTCGGGGGACGGCAAGTGGATCTATTTCGGCTCCGACCGTTCGGGGATGTTGCAGATCTGGAAGGTTCGAGCGGGCGGCGGTTCCGCGATTCAGGTGACGAGGAAGGGCGGCTCGGACGCGGAGGAATCCCCTGACGGCAAGACGCTTTACTACAGCCGCCGGGCGGTCGGCGGGCTATGGAGTATTCCGGTGAACGGCGGGGAAGAAAAGCTGGCGTTGAAGGACTTGCAGTGGGAGAACTCCCGAAACTGGACCGTCCGGCGCGAGGGAATTTACTTTCTGGCGAGTGAGGGGGCTCGTTTTTCGGAGCGAAGACACTATCTCAAGTTGTTCCGCTTCAGCGACCAGCGCGTAATCCGGATGGCCGGTTTGGGAGCGGAAGGGATACTGAACGGCGGCTGCGCGATCTCGGCGGATGCGCGGCGGCTGTTCTATGTTCAGATTAAGAGAACCGAAACGGATCTCTTCCTGTGGAAGGGGTTCCGTTGAGTTTCGGCGGGGGATGAGGGAAATCGGTTTCGCGCGGAGACTGACGAGGCAGATGGCTTTAAGCGCCCCAGGGAAACCGGGGCGCGTAGAGTAGAATTCCCGATTATTTAAGATTAGGGTTTCAGGGTTCGGACAAAGGCGATCACGTCGCTGACCTGGGCGGCGGAGAGGCCGGTGACGGGCTTCATTTTGCCGGTACCCTCCGTGATGATCTTCTTGAGATCGGCGTCGGACTTGGATTGTACTTCCTTGGAACCGAGGTGGACGAAGGTAACTTTCAGCATCTTCGCCATCCCTGGGTTACCCTGGCCTTCGGGTCCATGGCAGGCTTTGCATCTCTTGGCGAAAAGGTCTTTGCCCTCCGCCGCGCCGCCGAAGGCGAGCGGAGCGCCGGCCAAGAGGATTGCGAACAGAACAGTTAATCTCATTTTCAAAGTTGCTCCTTGCATTAGGGGTTAGGTGGATTTCGCATCCGGCGAGTTCTTCCTGGGAGACTCGATGGTACGGATTGCGATCCAAAGTCCGGACATCGTGAGCATGATCGCCACCAGGGACACCCCCAGTCCTATCCTACGCCGGTCACGCTCTCTGAGGGCATTCTCGCCGTCGCGCCAGGTTTCGGCCGTGATGGCGAGGCCGGCATCGACGGGTTTGCGAACGGCCTGGACATTGAAGGCGTGGACGGCGAGGCGGGACTTGATGAGGTTCTCCTTGGCGTCCACTTCGCGAAGTTGAGCCTCGGAGACTTCCATGCCGGAGCGGCGGGCGCGTTCGAGGATGCCGTCGGAAGCCTGGATGGAGTCGCTGAGCTTGCGGATGAGGCCTGCCATTTCGGCTCCGGACCGGGCTTCGGGCGTATCCTCGGTGTGGCACTGGGAGCAGACGGAGGAGGGGCCGGCTGGGGGCATGCAGTTGAGACCTTGCTGGGGGGTGAGGCTAGTCAGGTTCGCGCAGAGGCGCGGAGTTCGCAGAGAAACGCGGAGAAAGAAGGTCAGGCAGGTCAGGCAGAGGCTTTAGCGCGACCGCAGGGGGTCGTACCACTTGAGGCCGGGGAATCGCGCGTAATCGCCGCCGGTGCTTACCCATGCGCACCCGGATTCGATTGCGAGTGCGGCGAGCCAGGCGTCCGGGATGAGGTTGCCCTTGGCTCCGGATTCGCGGAGCGAGGCGTCTTCGAGCACCGCCGTGAGGGTGGTTCCGGCTTCCGAGGAGGCGGAGGAGTCTGTTGTTTTTCGAGGGCAGGAAGATTACCCGGCGGATGATAGCACGCTTTCCTGACGGCTTGGTTATAATCGGGATTACTCGCGTGGAGGCCTCATGAGTATGGAAACCAACCGGCGGCAGGCGCTGCGGACGATGACGGCGGCGGCGCTATCCACCCAGACATCGCGAATTCTCGGCGCCAACGACCGCGTGAACATCGCGGTAGTCGGGGTCGGCGGGCGCGGAACGGCGCATGTGAACGAATATTCGAAGCTCGATTGCCATATTGCGGCGATTTGCGACGTGAATCAGGCGGCGCAGGAGCGGGCGGTGGCGCTGGTGGAGCGGAACAGGGGACACAAGCCCGAAGTGTTCACGGACATGCGCAAGCTGTTCGAGAGCAAGAACGTGGACGCGGTGTCGATTGCCACGCCGAATCACTGGCACGCGCCGGCGGCGATCTGGGCGATGCAGGCGGGCAAGGACGTGTACGTGGAGAAGCCGTGCTGCTACAACCCGTTCGAGGGGAAGCAGATGATAGCGGCGGCGCGGAAGTACAACCGGATTGTGCAGGCGGGGACGCAGAGCCGGAGCATGCCGCACATGCGGGAGGCGGTGGAGTTGTTGCGCGGCGGGGTGATCGGCAAGGTGTATATGGCGAAGGGGCTGTGTTACAAGCGGCGGCCTTCGATCGGGCACAAGCCGGACCAGCCGGTTCCGCCGGGGATCAATTGGGATTTGTTTCTGGGGCCCGCGCCGTTGCGGCCGTTCAATGAACTGCGGTTCAAGTATAACTGGCACTGGTTCTGGGACACGGGGAACGGCGATATCGGCAACCAGGGCGTGCATGAGATGGATATCGCGCTGTGGGGTTTGGGGGCGACGGCGCTGCCGAAGCACGTGGTTTCCACCGGGGGGAAGTTTCTCTATAAGGATGATCAGGAGACGCCGAATACGCAGATCGCCACGTATGACTTCGGCGATGCCCAGATGGTGTTTGAGGTGCGGGGGATTCCGGGCCCGGACGAAGGTCCGCTGAAGCGGCACGGGTTTAACGTAGTGGGCGATATTTTTTACGGCAGCGACGGATATATGGCGACGGACAGTTCGGGGTATTGGGTGTACAAGGGGGAGAAGGGCGAACTGGCGCAGCAGGGCAAGGCGGAGAAGGGCGATACGGCTCCGCACATGGAGAATTTCCTGGGGGCGGTGAGGAGCCGGAAGCGGGAGGATCTGCATGCGGAGGTGGCGGTAAACGTGCTGTCATCAGACTGCTGCCATTTGGCGAACATCAGCTACCGGGTGGGGCGGCGGCTTCAGTGGGACGGGCAGCGGGAGCGATTTGTGGGAGACGCGCAAGCCGACGCCTTGTTAACACGGCATCCCTACCGGGCGCCTTACATCGTTCCGGAGAAAGTCTAGGTACCAAGATCCATGGCGCGATGGGAAAAACCATACAAAGACATGCCGGCGTTCCGCCTGGCGGACCTTGACGGGAAGGTGTGGAACCTGAAGAAACTGGAGGGCAAGGCTGTGGTGGTGTGCATCTGGGCGAGTTGGAGCGCGCCGTGCCACATGCTGCTGCCGCAATTCCAGAAGCTGTACGACGACCTGCGGGACAGGGAAGACGTGGAGGTGGTGAGCTTCAATGTGGATGAGGACGTGAGTCCGGTGCGGCCATTCATGGTGAAGCACAAGTACACGTTTCCGGTGGCGCCCAGTTTTGTGTTTGTCGGGCAGTTGGTGGGCTTTCTGAGTGTGCCGCGGCTCTGGATTATTGACGCCAAGGGGAAGTGGCAGTGGGAGCAGGTGGGCTTTGACGCGAGCGCGGAGGGTTGGGAGGGCGAAGTGATGAGGCGGCTCGAATCGGTGCACTCGCCGGCTCCGGGCGCGTAGTTGAGGATGCGGAGCGGATTCGTTCGCCGGGTTCTGTTTTTTCTGTGGCTGGGCGGGGGCCTGGCGCAGGATATCCGGCACCTGACGATTCTGCATACGAGCGATCTGCACGCGCGGCTGCTGCCGGATGATCAGGGGCGGGGCGGACTGGCGTACGTCGCGGCGGCGCTGCGGCGGGAGCGGAATAACTGCGCGGGGTGCCTGGTGCTGGACGGGGGCGACCTGGTGCAGGGGACTCCGGTATCGACGCTGTTTCGCGGGCTTCCGGTGTACGAGATCGCGAACTCCCTGGGGATTGACGTATCGACGTTGGGGAATCACGAATTCGACTACGGGTGGAGGCGAATCTACGATTTCGTGTCGACGGCGAATTTTCCGGTGGTGAACGCCAATGTGGTGAACGCGGACGGGGCGTACCTGACGGGCAAGCCGTACACGATTGTGACGGTGAACGGAATCCGGATCGGGATTATCGGAGCGGTGATGGGCGGGTTGCTGGACGGATTCACGACGCCGGATTTGTTGGGGCCGTGGAAGGTGATGCCGGTGGTGGATGCGGTGAACCGGTTTGTCGTGCCATTGAGGGAGCGGACGGATTTCATCATTCTTCTGGCGCACATCACGCACCGGGAGATGGACGAGGTATTGCAAAAAGTGCCGGAAGTGGGTTTGGTGGTGGCGGGGCACGAACACGGCGGGCTCGCGGAGATGAAGGGGGTGGACGGGCGGCTGGGGGTACGGG
>JAIXKK010000178.1:0-51096 GCA_026954325.1 Bryobacterales bacterium
GCGATGGACACCGTGAACCAGGTGGAGGCGCAACTCATCATGCGGCACTACGAAGGATTCACGCCGCGGTCGGGGCGTATTCGCGGGCGCAGGTCGGCGTCGGCTTAGGAATGTGATTGGTGCGGCCACGTATGAGAGAAGGCGGCGGCAGAGCCTTGATTTTGTTGGGACCGCCCGGATCGGGAAAGGGCACGCAGGCGCGCCTGATCCGGGAATGCCTGAAAGTCCCGCATATTTCAACCGGTGACATGCTGCGAGACCGGATGCAGGCCGGGGATTCCCTGGGGATGATCATCAAGCGCCTCATCGACGAGGGCGAGTTGGTAACGGACGAACTGGTCAACCGGATGGTGCAGGAACGGATATCGAAGCCCGATTGCGGGAAGGGATTCATCCTCGATGGTTATCCACGGACGCTGAGCCAGGCGGGAATGATGTGCAGGCAGTTGGCGGATCGGGGAACCGGCTGGCTGGTGGTCCACTTGAAAGTGGATTACAATGAGATTATCAGGAGACTGGCCGGACGCCGGAGTTGCCCGGGTTGTGGCGCGGTTTATCACCTGACTTCTCATCCTCCAGCCGTCGCGGGCTTGTGTGACCGCTGCGGAAACTCTCTGAGCATCCGTGACGATGACCGGGAAAGCGTGGTGCGGAAGCGGTTGGAAGCCTACGAAGAGAGAACGCGGCCGCTGCTCGAGTTTTTCTCGGAGGAAGAAGGATCGTTTTGTGAAGTGGACGGCGCCGGTGACGCGCCGCCTTTGATTGCGGAGAGAATTTGCAGCCTCGCGCGGTCCGGCAGGCCCGGTGGCGCGGCGGCTTGTTCGAATTGAAGACACAGGAGATGATTACGCGCAAGAGCCCGTCGGAACTCGAGAAAATGCGGAGAAGCGGGCTGCTCGTGTATCAGATTCTGCGGGAACTGGCCGGACGGGTGGAAGTTGGCGTCACCACGCATGACCTGGAAGTGGCGGCGGAGAAGATGATTCGCGACGCTGGGGCGAAACCCGCCTTCAAAGGCTATTATGTCCCGGCGGCCGGCTCTCGCTATCCGTTTGTCCTGTGCACCTCGGTGAATCACGAGATTGTGCACGGCATGCCTTCGGCCCGGCGCGCGTTGAAGCAAGGCGACATCCTCAAGATCGATACCGGAGTGGAACTGGACGGTTATTTCGGAGATTCCGCGGTCACGGTGCCGGTCGGCGAGATCAGCGATTCGCTGCGCAGGCTGCTTCAGGTGACGAAGGAATCCTTGGATCTGGCGATCGAGCAGGCCAAGCCGGGAAACCGTCTGTTCGACATTTCGGGAACGGTCGAAAAGCACGTCGTCAAGAACGGCTTTTCCATTGTGCGGGAATTTGTCGGCCACGGCATCGGAGCCAAACTCCATG
This sequence comes from Bryobacterales bacterium, assembly GCA_026954325.1. Taxonomy (GTDB): domain Bacteria; phylum Acidobacteriota; class Terriglobia; order Bryobacterales; family Bryobacteraceae; genus CADEFT01. The sequence continues at coordinate 1,389 of JAIXKK010000178.1, forward strand.
AAGAGCCGCAGGTGCCCAATTACATTGACCGGCAGCATGAGAATCCCCGGCTGAGAGAGGGGATGGTCCTGGCCATCGAGCCGATGGTGAACGAAGGGAAGCCCGGCAGCAAGGTATTGGCGGACCGCTGGACGGCGGTGACCGCCGACGGAAAATGCTCGGCGCATTTCGAACACGTGGTGGCTATTACAGCCGAAGGCCCCTGGGTCTTGACACGGCCGTGACGGAGAAGGACAAGGGAGAAGGCAGGCGGGCAGTGGAAGGGACGGTCCTCGAACTGCTGCCGCAGGCAGGCTACCTTGTGGAGTTGAGCACGCGGGCGCGGGTAAGGGCGCACGCGGCGGGGGCGACGAAGGCTAATTTCAGCCGGTTGCGTCCGAAGGATAGAGTTTTGGTGGAGCTGTCGCCGCACGATCCGACTCGCGGGCGGATTATGAAGCTCCTCGAGTAGAAATGTTCGGTTGAAGGATAGGACATGAAAGTCAGAGCCTCGGTAAAGCCGATTTGCGATAAATGCAAGATCATCCACCGCCATGGCGTGGTGCGGGTGATCTGCACCAACCCCAAGCATAAGCAGCGGCAGGGCTAAGGAGAACGTATGGCGCGTATTGCTGGCGTGGATCTTCCGGCGAAGAAAAGGGCCGAAATCGGCCTCACCTATATTTACGGCATCGGGCGGACACGCTCGAAGTCGATCCTCCACCGCGCGGGCGTGGACCCGGACAAGAGGGTGCTGGATCTGTCCGAGGAGGAAGTGAACCGGCTCCGCATGCTCATCGAGTCCGAAGGGGCCATTGAAGGCGACCTGCGCAAAGAGATCTCGATGAACATTAAGCGTCTCATCGAAATGGGATCCTATCGCGGGTTGCGGCACCGGCGGAGTTTGCCCGTGAGGGGACAGCGCTCGCATACCAACGCGCGGACGCGGAAAGGCCCGCGGCGCGGCACGGTGGCTAATAAGAAAAAGGCTACCGGCAAGACGTAAGGCACAAGAAGGATTCTCATGGCAAAACAGCAAGCCAAGGCCACCAAGAAAAAGGCTTTCAAGAAGAAGGAAAAGAAGAATGTGCCATTCGGCATCGTGCACATTCAGGCGACGTTCAACAACACCATTGTGACCATCACCGATCAGGTGGGGAACGTACTTTCCTGGTCGAGTTCCGGGTCGCTCGGTTTTCGCGGATCGCGCAAGGGGACTCCCTTCGCCGCGCAGCAAGCGTCCCTGACGGCCGCCCAGAAGGCAAAGGACACGGGATTGCGTACCTGCGAGGTGCGGGTATCCGGGCCGGGCAGCGGGCGCGAATCGGCCGTTCGCGCTCTGGCGACCGCGGGCATCGAGGTGAAGCATATTCGCGACACTACGCCGATTCCCCACAACGGATGCCGGCCGCCGAAGAAGCGCCGGGTGTGAGAGATTTTGAAACTGGAAATGGAAGCAGGAAAGCAGGAAGAAGGCCCGAGAGCTGTAAACTGCACCTTCTTAAGCCGCCGCGCCGGGCGCGGCGAAGAGATGAAAAGGTAAGGAGGTTCGAGATTGGCTAGATATACAGGACCTGTGTGCCGCTTGTGCCGGCGCGAAGGAATGAAGCTCTTCCTCAAGGGGGAACGCTGCTTCACGGAAAAATGCGCCATCGAGAAGCGCAACTACCAGCCGGGGCAGCACGGCCGCGACCGCAAACCGAAGGTAGTCGGCTATGGAATTCAGTTGAGGGAAAAGCAGCGCGCCAAGCGCTACTACGGAATCCTCGAGCGGCAGTTCCGGACCGCCTTTGAAAAAGCGAGCCAGATGAAGGGCATCACCGGCGAGAACCTGCTCGCCGCGATGGAACACCGTCTGGACAACGTCATTTACAGGCTGGGTCTGGCCACCTCGCGGGCCATGGCGCGGCAGGTGGTGCGGCACGGGCACATCCAGGTGAACGGCCGCAAGGTCAACATCCCTTCCTATCTCACCCGTCAGGGAGACGTCATTGAGGTCCGGGAAAAGAGCAAGAAAAACCCCGGTATTCTCGCCTCCAGCGACGCGACGGCGAGCCGGCCGTCTCCGGCCTGGCTCGAGTTTGATCGCGACGCCCTGCGCGGGCGCGTGGTGAGCACCTTCAAGCGGGAAGAGTTAGTGCAGATTCAGCTCAACGAGCAGCTCATCGTCGAGCTCTATTCCAAGTAAGGAAAGGAGGATTCGATGTTCAAGGGCTTTCAGAAACCAAAAAGGCTGGTGGCGAACACGGAATCGCTCACGGACCGCTATGGCCAGTTCACGGCGCAGCCGTTCGAGCGCGGGTTCGGCACCACGATCGGCAACAGCCTGCGGCGCGTGCTGCTGAGTTCCATCGAGGGCGCCGCCATTACGGCAGTGCGGATTGAGGGGGTTGCTCACGAGTTCAGCCCCATCCCCGGCGTGGTGGAAGACGCCACCGATATCATCCTCAACCTGAAACAGATTCCCTTCAAAATGATGACCGACGAAGTGAAAACGGTCCGCTTGAAGGTGGATGAATCGGGCGAAGTGCTGAGCGGACAGATCGAGACCGACGCGGATGTGGAAGTTCTCGACCGTAACATGCACGTCGCAACCGTGAGCGAAGGCGGAAAGATCGCCATCGAGATGCGGCTGAAGATGGGCCGCGGCTACGTGAGCGCGGACCGTAACTTTGATGAGGACCTGCCCCTCGGCTATATCCCCATCGACTCGGTGCATTCCCCGGTGCGAAAAGTCAACTACAGCGTCGAGGCCGCGCGCCTCGGCCAGATGACCGATTACGACAAGTTGACGCTCGAGACCTGGACCAACGGAGCCGTGTCGCCCGCCGACGCAATCGGCATGGCGGCTAAGCTCCTCAAGGACCACATGAGCATTTTCATCAACTTCGAAGAGCTTCCGGAGATGGTGGAAGAGCCGGCCGAGCGGGCCATGAACCAGATGAACGAGATCCTCAACCGCTCGGTGGAAGAGTTGGAACTGAGCGTGCGCTCCTACAACTGTCTGAAGAACGCCAATATCTCAACTATTGGAGATCTGGTGCAGAAGACGGAAGCGGAGATGCTTCGGACGAAGAATTTCGGCCGCAAATCGCTCAACGAAATCAAGGAGATTCTGGGCGGGCTGTCTCTCAGCTTCGGCATGAAGTTCGATTCGCAGGGCCGGCTGGTTGGGCCGAGCGGCGGTCCAGCGCCGTTTGCGCCGTCGGAAGGCGATAACGGAGATCTGTAATCACTAGGGAGGTATGAAGGAAACATGAGACATCGAGTGGGTGGTTACAAGATCAAGCGCGACGTCAGCGCGCGCAAGGCCTTGCTGCGGAACCTGGTGACCAGCGTCATCGAGAATGAGCGCGTAGTCACCACGGTGGTGAAGGCTAAGGCCGCCCGTCCGCTGGTGGACAAGATGATTACGCTGGCCAAGGCCGACACCCTGCATTCGCGGCGGCAGGCGGCCGGGTTCCTGCAAACGGCGGATTCGGTGAAGAAACTGTTCGATAAGCTCGGCGCGCGGTTCGGGCAGCGCAACGGCGGCTATACGCGAATTGTGCGGCTTGGGCCCCGCAAGGGCGATGGAGCCGAGCAGGCGATGCTCGAACTGGTCGGTTCGGAACTGGTGAAGCGCGCCGCCGAACGCGCCAGGCGCCGGGAAGAGCGGCTGAAGGCGATAAAGGAAGGGCGCGAAGAGGGCGGCGAAGAGCAGTCCTGAGGCAAGCCCCCCGGCCAGACTATCAACAGGGAGTGAATAGGCCGGCAGGCCGCCTGAAGGCGTTCTGCCGGCTCAAGCTTTTTGATAGCAACTGCCACCTGCCGGCGCTTTGGACTCTCTGAATAACGAAAGCGGTAAGCCGAACCCTGGAGCCCCTCGTCCGCATCCATGTACTCAGGAGGCTAAGAGGGTAAAATAAAGATAGCCGCCTGCGGTATTCCCAATGATTGCGACAGACACCATTACCGGCGAGATTCTTCACCTCAAACGGCAGAAAAAGGCAATCCTTCTCGCCCATCACTACCAGGAGCACGAAATCCAGGATCTCGCCGACGTAGTCGGCGACAGCCTCGAACTTGCGCGCAAGGCCCAGTCCTTCGAAGGCGAGGTGATCGCCTTTTGCGGCGTCTGGTTCATGGCCGAAACGGCTAAAATCCTCAATCCGCATCGCATCGTCGTCGTCCCGGACAGGGAAGCCGGCTGCAGTCTGGTGGATAGCTGCCCCGCCGATCAGGTCCGGGCGTACAAGAAACTCCATCCGGACGACGCCATCGTCAGCTACATCAACACCTCGGCGGAAGTAAAGGCGGAAAGCGACATCATCTGCACCTCCCGTAACGCTGTCCAGGTGGTCAACTCCATTCCCCCTGGGAAGCCTATCCTCTTCCTGCCCGATATCAATCTCGGTAACTACGTCAAGAAACAGACCGGACGCGAGAATATGAAAATCTGGCAGGGCGCCTGCGTCGTCCACGCTACGTTCTCGGCCCGCCGCCTGCTGTCCGCTCGCGCCCAGCACCCCGCCGCGCTCCTGGCCGCCCACCCGGAATGCCCTCCGGAAATCCTGAAATCGGCCGACTTCATCGGCTCCACCTCGGCCATCATCGATTGGTGCATTCATCACGACGCGGACGAGTTCATCATCATGACCGAAAGCGGCGTCTCTCACAGCCTCCAGCAGCGGGCGCCCCACAAGAAGTACCACTTCGTCCCCAACGAATACTGCAACTGTAGCGAGTGTCCCTACATGAAGCGCAATACGCTCGAGAAACTTCGCGATTGCCTCCGCTCGCTCGAACCTCGCGTTGAACTGAGTCCGGAAATCATGGAGCGCGCCCGCATTCCCATTGAACGCATGCTGGCCCTACGCTAGTCCCTGACAAGATGCCCCCTCTCGTCGATACCTTCGGCCGGCTGCACGACAACCTCCGCATCAGCGTCACCGATCGCTGCAACATTCGCTGCTTTTACTGCATGCCGGAGGACGCCACGAACTTCCAGTCGCGCGCTGAAATCCTGACCTTCGAGGAGGTGGAGCGCTTCGTGCGCGTCGCCGCCGGCCTCGGCGTCAACAAGATCCGCCTCACCGGTGGCGAACCGCTTCTGCGCAAGGACCTGCACATTCTCATTCAGAAGATCCTCTCCATCGGCGGCGTGCGGGATCTTGCCCTCACCACCAACGGCGTCCTGCTTCCCAAACTCGCCCAGCCGCTGTTCGATGCCGGCCTGCGCCGCATCAACGTCCACCTCGATACGCTCCGCCCGGAACGTTTTCGGCAGATCACGCGCCGCGATGACTTCGACAAGGTAGTCGAAGGGATTGAACTCTGCCGCTCACTGGGCTACGGGCCTATCAAGATCAATGCCGTCGCTGTCAAGAACCTCGTCGAGGATGACATCGTGCCCCTTGCCCGCTTCGGCCGGGAACGCGGCATCGAGGTTCGCTACATCGAGTTCATGCCCCTCGACAGCCAGGGGCTCTGGCAGCGCGACAAAGTCCTGCTGATGGACGACATGCTCGCCATGCTCGCGCGTGAAATCTGTCCCCTCGAACCAATCCCGAATCAGGACCCTCGCGCCCCAGCCACCGAGTTCCGCTTCGCCGATGGCATCGGCGGCGTCGGCTTCATCGCCAGCGTCAGTAAGCCTTTCTGCCTCAACTGCAACCGCATCCGCCTCACCGCCGACGGACACCTCCGCTACTGCCTCTTCGCCATCGAGGAAATGAACGTGAAGGATCTGCTTCGCTCCGGCGCCGGTGATGAGGAAATTGCCGGTCTTATCCGCGCCAATGTCCGCGCCAAGTGGATCGGACACGAGATCAATACGAAAGGTTTTGTTCCGCCGCCCCGGCCCATGTATGCCATTGGAGGCTGACCGCCCCGGCCCGCACGGTCCAGTACCCGCGCGTCGTACTTGATCTTCTGCGCCTCCACCACCCACCAGCCCGGCGCAGTCTCCCGCCGTTCCATCCGGAATTCGGTTCCCTTCAGCCGCGTAATGACGTGCCCATCCACCATCTCCCGCCGGACCGTATGGGATTCGCTGAACTTCACCTGCCCCTGCGAGTCGAACTCCCGCACCTCGCGCCGGCGTACGAACAGAAACTTGCTCTGGTTGTCCTCGCCCTTCTCGAGCAGCGCAATGGTCTTGCGGATCTCCTTGCGGTTCTCCTCGATCGTCTGCCCCGACAGCAGCCCGCCGCCGATGAGACACAAAACGACAAGCCTCATACAAGTAGGAACGCGCTACCCGCGCCGGGGGTTCCCGGCTTTCAGCGCCGCCGGCTCTTTGCGAACTCCCAGACCACCGGCGCTACCGAAATCACAATGATTCCCAGAATTACTTTTTCGAAATGCGCCCTCACGATGGGCACGTTCCCCAATCCATACCCCAGCATCGTCATCAGAAAGACCCATCCGATGCCGCCGAAGATATTGAACGACAGGAATCGCCGGTAACTCATCCGGCCAACCCCGGCCACGAACGGCGCAAAGGTCCGCACGATGGGAACAAACCGCGCGTAGATGATCGTCTTGCCGCCGTGCTTTTCGTAGAATTCGTGCGTTCGCTTCAGATACTCCTGCTTGAACAACAGCGAGTCGGGCCGCCGGAAGATCGCCGGGCCGGTCCGCAACCCCAGATAGTACCCGGCGCCATCCCCAATGATCGCCGCCGCCATCAGCAGCAGATTGATCAGTACGATATCCAGCTTCCCCGCGCCCGCCACCACCCCCACCGTGAACAGCAGCGAGTCCCCGGGCAGAAAGAAGCCCACCAGCAGACCGGTCTCGGCAAACACCACGCCGAACAGCATCAGGTAGCCGAGCGGACCACCGAGCACCGTCGATAACAGATGAATCAGTTTTTCCGGATTGGTGAGAGTGCGGAGAAACTCAAGCAGCGCTTCGATCATGCGCTAGGAGTTCTTGTAGCTCTCAATCAGCCGCTTCACCGTGTCCTGGTGGATCTTGATGACGCCCTTGCTCTTCAGATATTGCACCAGGCCGTCCTCGAACAGATCTTTCCGTTCCTGCGCCTTGCGGCTCTTCAACCGCAGCAGCGTATCGTAGCGCTGCTCCGGCAACTTGCTCATGTCCGCGGGAGTCTTGCCCGTTACCTTGCACACATAGTTCACTCCGGTTACGTTTACCGGACCGAACACCGCGCCCACATCGCTCCGGAATGCCTGCTCCAGGTATTGCGCCGAGCCGATGCCTTCAGCCTGGCCCTCGCGCCCGAATGAGGGAGTGCTCTTTACCTCCATTTTCATCGCCGCCGCGGCCTTCTTCAGATCTCCGCCCATCTCGCGGACCTTCTTCAATAACTCATTCGAGCGTTCCGCCAGCAGCCGCTGCGAACGCTCGTTGACAATCGACTGCCGGATCTGCCCCTCCACTTCACTCAACTCCGCCTGCCGCGACGGGATAACCTGATCGAGCACCGCTAACGCCAGTTTGTTCCCTTGCGTCGTGATGACGGGCGTCACACCGCCCGGCTTCGTCAACTCGAACAGACTGTCGTCCATCTCCGTCGAGGCGCCGATCTGCGGATACACCGCGCCGCGCCCCATTGCCGGCACTTTCACGTACGAAATGTTCAACTGCCGCGCGATCTTCTCCGCCGCCGCCGGGTCTTTCAGCAACGCCGCATGCGCCTGGTCCGCCAGCGTCTGCATCCGGTCATACACCAACTGCTTGGTGCGCTCCTTCTGAATCGTGTCCTTCACTTCCTCGAACGTCTTCAGGTGCGCATCTTCCTTTCCCATGCATTGGATGATGTGATAACCGAACTCCGTCTTTACCAGCCCGCTGATCTCCTTCGGCTTCATCGCGAAAGCCGTATCCTCGAACGCTTTCACCATCTGCCCCTTGGTGAACCATCCGAGGTCGCCGCCCTTCGATGCGTTGCTTGTGTCGTCGGAGTATTTCTTCGCCAGTTCCGCGAAATCGCCCCCCGCCTTCACCTGCTTCAGAACATCCTCAGCCTTCTTCTTCAACGCCTCATCCTGTTCCTTCGGCTTGTCCATTGTCTTGATCAGGATGTGCCGCGCGTGCACGCGCTCCGGGGTCCGGAACTGCTCCTTCTCGGATTCGTACACCTTCCGCAATTCCGCATCGCTCATCTTCAGCGACTCGCCCACCTTGTCTTCATCCACCACCAGCAACTCGAACGCCCGCTTCTCGGGAACCCGGTAGCTGTTCTTCGATGTCGCCCAATGGGCGTTGATCTCCTCCGGCGTCACCTTGATCTCGCTTTGCAGCTTCGCCGGGTCGATCTTCACGTAATCCACCGTGACCTTCTCGTTGCGCTCCCGGAACTCCTGCTCCACTTCCCGCGGAGTCACCACCATGCCCTCGAGAACAGCGCTTTGCAGCCGCCGCGTTTCCGCTCGCAACCGCGCCTGCTTCTCGAATTCGCCGATGCTCGTATTGTTCGCCGCCAGGAACTGCGCATAAGCATCCTTACCCACGAACTTTCCGCCTTCAAACAGTTGCGGGATCATCAACTCGATCACCTGAGCCACGTCCGCGTCCGTTACCGTGTAGCCAAGCTTCTTCGAGTAGTACGCCAGGGCGCGGTCCACCACGATCTGGTTGACGATCTGCGGCGCATAGATCGAAATCAGCTCCGGCGGAATATTCTTTCCACGAAGCGTATCCTGCAGTCCCATCTGCACTTCGCGCATCGTCAGAACATCCTTACCGATCTCCGCGATCACCGGATCATTGGCATCCGAACTCATGCCGCCGCCGAAGCCTGGAATGAGAGTCACAACCATCGAGATCGCGACAAGGGACAACAAACCGCCAAGCAGGTAACGAGTAGTCTTCTCTCGGCTTCGGAACAGATCAAACATTTCGTGGGTTCTCCTACGGGGTAATTCCCATTATATCAGGCATTCCAAACGAGCCCGGGCCGCCAGGTCCGGCGCCGCTCCCCCGCCCGCGCGGCAGAAAAGCGCAGCGGAAATGCTATATTGGTAAAGCCCGGTGAGGTGCGAGAGTGGTTGAATCGGGCGGTCTCGAAAACCGTTGAACCTTTACGGGTTCCGTGGGTTCGAATCCCACCCTCACCGCCATATTAAAATCAACAACTTACAGCCAAACAATCAATTCAGCGCGCATTGGCGTCCAATGCTGTCTTAGAATTGGACTTAGAACGTTCGAAGAGGGCCGACGTGGTTGGAAGAAATGCGGGTGCCTCATTCATGCCTCGGGCACGGTAGGGGGCAAGTTCAGCCGCAAGCAAACCGGCAAGTCCGATTGGGATGAGGCGAAAGCATTGGCGGTTGTCCGGGAAACTGCGTCAAGGAAGAGGCCATTCCTTTTCCACGTCCATCAGCACAAAGAGCAGCGCTGGCATACGCGTCCAGTCCCAAGTCATTCTTGCGCTCGCAGGCGGCCAGTTCTGGATAACGGAGCTTGGCGAGAACGACGGCAAGCCTCTGGAAGACCATGCCTCCTTCGTCAGAAGTGAGGGCGCTCAGCGCCCGCTCTATGTCAATCCGCTCAACCATTGCCGCACGTTTTTTCAGTTTATCCGGTCTGGAAACAACCCCGGCATGTACGCTTATCCCTTCCGGACCAAAAACCAAAACCGAACACAAAACCCCTTCCTTTGAAGGCCGGAGAGCAAACCCGTGACGCAAGCGCCCGGTCTCCTAAACAAACCACTTCACATCATTGGGAGTAAGGACTTCTCCAGGGCCAAGCCTCTCTGATCAGCATGTTCGCGGCACTCTGGAGTGGCCGAGCGTAAAGTTCGTGTGATGACCAAGGACGGCGGGCAAGCCGGGAATGCCAGTTGCCGGCTCGAGGGCTACTTCTTCGCGGCGGCGTCGAGCGCTTCCAACTCGCGCCCGGCTTCCACCCACTTGCCCTGTGCCGTCAGTTCGCGGTAGCGCTGAAGATGGCGCCGCACTTCCTCGAGGCGTTTTTCGGCGCTCGGAGCAGTCCGCGGCGGACCGGGCGGCGGCGGCGTCCCGGGTTTGGCTTCGGCGGCGGGAGTTGGCGGGCTGAGGCCGGACAATTGCGCAATCGCCTGCTCATACGTGTCGGTATAGACCAGGGAGTTTCCGGTGGCAATGGCAACCTTCTTCAACTGCGGCATACGGGCCTGGCTGGCCTGAATGTAGATCGGCTCGATGTAGACGAAAGCGTTATCGATGGGAAGCACGAGCATCTGGCCGCGGAGCACCTGGGAGCCCTGCTGGTTCCAGAGGCTGAGGTCTTTCGAAATATTCTGATCCTGGTTGATGCGCGCTTCAATCTGGAGGGGACCGAAAATGAGTTCCTGTTTGGAAAGCTGAAGAAACAGCAGTTCGCCGAGTTTGTCGCCGTCACAGCGGGCCGCCATGAATCCGATGAGGTTATCTTTGTTGCGAGGGGTGAAAGGCAGCAGCAGCAGGAACTCGGGCGTCGATTCGCCGGGCAGAGTGGCGACGACATAGGTAGGCGCCACGGCAGCCGGGCGCGACTCCTGTGAATTGATGAAACGGGCGATATCCCAGGCGTCTTCCTTGTTGTAGAACGCCTCGGAATCGCGCATGTGGAAGGTACGGTAGATCTCGGCCTGGACGCGGAACAGCGTTTCCGGGTAGCGGGCGTGTTCGCGCAAGTCGGCGGGCATCTCGGATGCCTGGCGCAGGAGTTTGGGAAACAGGCGGGCGTAGGCCTGAATGATGGGGTCCGAGGGATCAAAGATGTAGAGTTGCACGTCCCCGTCATAAGCGTCGATGGTGGCTTTGACGGAATTGCGGATGTAGTTGAAGGATCCGAAGGACGTACTCACTGTTCGCGCGTAGGGGTGGGCCTGGGAAGTGGTGTAGCCGTCGATCATCCACACCAGGCGCCCGGCGTTGGTAATGACCAGGTAGGGATCGCTATCCCATTGCAGAAAGCCGGCCAGTTCGGAGACCCGCTCGCGAATGTCGCGGCGGATCATCATGCGGCTTTCCGGCGTGAGAAAACCGGTGAGCAGAATGTTCCCGTCGGCGTAGGAAATGGCGGCGGCAAGCCGCATCGGCAGGGAGGAGATGGGGAAACCGCCCGTGCCCTCGTAGCGGCTGTGGACGTTCTCGGCGCCCGAAGGATAGTTGAATTCCGGCTGCGCCGTGCGCACAAAGACGGGCTCATGTGTCACCTCGCCGTAGTACAACTCCGGCCGGGTGAGCTTGAGGCTTTTCGTCTTCACCTCGAGGGGGGCGTTTTCGATAAACAACTGCGGCATACCGTCCGCCGTGATCCTGTTGGCCTCCGCAAGCACGACCCCGTAGCCGTGGGTGTAGATAAAATGCGGATTCATCCACCGCGACCGGGCATCGCCGCTCAACTGGTTCACATCGAGTTCCCGCGGTGTGAGCATCACCTGACGCAAATGGCCGTCGATGGTGTAGCGGTCGACGTCGGTGTCGTGGAAGACGTAGTAAGGGCGAAGCGCCTGAATCTGAGTGACGGTATCATGGAACGCCCGCCAATCCCACAGGCGGACGTTATCGAGCAGTGGTTTGTGCTTTGCCGTATCGATGCGCGCGTCAAGGCTCGCGTGAAATTCCACCTCCCTTGCGCGGCGGTCCAGGCCGTAGGCAGTGCGCGTGGCGGCTATATGGCGCTGGATGTAGGGCTTTTGGAGAGAGATTTCGTTCGGGCGCACATAAATGGACTGCACCGCTTGCGGGACAACGGCTTCAAAGAGTACGGGGACCACCACGGCCACGCCCGCGATCATCCATTTCCGGCTCCAGGCCATGGCGGCGCCGGCCAGACAACCCGCGATCGTGAGCCATCGCAAGGGCAGGCGGAACCGTTCATCGACATAATCAATGCCCACCAGGAAGCTGTGGTCGTGGGTCAGCATGTCGTACCGGTCCAGATACCGGTCCGCGGCGAGGGCGAGAAGAAAGATCAGAATGACCCAGCGGAGAAAGCCGGAGCGAAGAATCGGACGCAGGTCGAGTTCGCCCCACTCGATGTTGCCATCGGAAACCAGTCGTGGCCCCGCCCTGCGGGACGCCCAGAACAGGTGAGCGCCCAGGTGAACCAGACCGGCGAGGGCGGCGAACACCAGTACGGCGCGGAGCGCCATCTCAAAGAATGGCAATTCGAAGAGATAAAACGAAAGCGGATGCTGAAAGACGGGATCTTTCCAGGATGTGGCTTCGGGCGGCAACTGGCGCCCGCCGAGGAATAGCACGGCCGTCCAGTTATCCACGACAATGGAAGCCGCCACGTAGGCCAACACGAGGAGGCCGAGCGTGGTCAGCTTGTTGTAGAGCGGATGCCTGCTCAATCCCGTTCCCGCCGCCTTCACCCCGCGCGCATGGGCCATCCACAGGACGGCGAACGCGGCGGCGGCAACCACCATCACCGGCACGAATCCGTAGAGGATCGTGTTGATGAGGGTATCCACCTGATGCAGTTCTTTCCACCACTCGTACCGCAGCACCCAATCCGCCGACCGGCGAATGACGCTGAGCGCGAACAGCGCCAGAATCAGGGCAAGGAACATCCACGAAGTCCGGTCGCGCCGCTCTCCGTTCATTTCTTAAAGCTCCTTGTCTTTCCGCCAGGCGAACCGGCCGTTGACGATGGTGGCGACTGGTCCGCCGCGGAAGGTGCGCCCATGGAACGGCGAGTTCCGGCTCTTGGAAAAAGAGCGATTCACGTCGTAGGTCCAGGGACGGTCGAGATCGAAGATGGTGATGTCGGCGGGGGCGCCCTTGGCGAGAGTTCCGCGGGGAAGACGCAGGATGCGCGCCGGGGCCGTCGTGAACTTCTCCACCAGCTTGCTCATCGGCAGCCTTCCGGTGTGGACAAAGGTTTCCAGAGCGAGCGCGATGGCGGTTTCGAGGCCGAGGATACCAAAGGGGCAGCGCTCGAATTCCTGCATCTTTTCGCTGCCTGGGTGAGGCGCGTGATCGGTGGCGATGGCGTCAATGGCGCCCGACAACACCCCTTCGACGGCCGCCCCCGTGTCGGAGCGGTCCCGCAGCGGCGGTTTCATCTTGAAGTTGCTGTCGTAGGGCGGCATGTCTTCGTCGGAGAGCGCGAAGTGATGCGGGCACACCTCCGCGGTAACGGGCAGCCCGAGCGCTTTTGCCTGCTTCACCATGGCAATGGAATGGCGGGACGAGATGTGGGCGGCATGGAAGCGCGCCCCTGTCACTTCCGCCAGGAGAATGTCACGCGCCACCATGACGTCCTCCGAGCAGGCGGGAATGCCGCGCAGCCCGAGTTTGAGCGACGTGAGGCCCTCATGCATGTCGCCGCCCGCGCTCAGATGGAGATCCTCGCAATGGTCGATGACCGGAAGGTCAAAGGAGCGGGCCATTTCCATGGCGCGCCGCATCACGCGGGCATTCATCACCGGCCTGCCGTCGTCGGAAATGGCGACAATACCGGCGCGTTTCATGGAGCCGATCGCGGCCAGTTCCTCGCCGGCGCTCTTCCTCGTAATGGCGCCGATGGGATAGACGTTCACCACGGCGTTGTGCCGGGCGCGTTCCACAATGTAGCTGGTGACCGTAACGCTGTCGTTCACCGGGTGCGTGTTCGGCATGCAGCAGATGGAGGTGAACCCGCCCGCGGCGGCGGCGCGGGAGCCGCTTTCAATCGTCTCGGAATGCTCGAATCCGGGTTCGCGCAAATGGACATGCATGTCGATGAAGCCGGGGGCCACCACCATCCCCGCCGCGTCAAACTCTTCGGCGCCTACAACATCCGCGTGGGGTCCGTAGCCGGCAATCATTCCGTCTTCCACCAGCAGGTCGGCAACCGCGTCATGGCCCGCCGCCGGGTCCACCACGCGTCCGTTTCTGAGGAGCAGTTTCGCCATGAGAGCCTAATTCATGATCCTTTCGAGCACGGCCATCCGCACCGCAATTCCGTTCTCAACCTGGTTGAGGATGACCGAACGTTGCGAATCGGCGACATCCGAGGCGATCTCCCTCCCGCGGTTGATGGGGCCGGGATGCATCACCAGCACGTCGGGTTTCGCCAGGTGAAGATGTTCCACCTGCAATCCGTAAAACGGATAGTATTCACTGGCCGGGAACGGCGACTCGTTTTGCCGCTCGAGCTGCACCCGCAACATCATAATGACGTCGGCGTTCTCGATGGCCTCGCGCATGTCGTACGTGATGCGCGCTCCCGGGGCAAGCCGGTCCATCTTCGGCGGCAGCAGCGAGGCGGGGCCGCAGAGCACGATGCCGGCGCCGAACTTCGAAAGCAGGTAGATGTTCGACCGCGCCACGCGGCTGTGCACAATATCGCCGATGATCGCCACGCGCAAGCCCTCGAGCGACTGGCGGTGATCGAGAATGGTGAGCGCGTCCAGCAGAGCCTGCGTGGGGTGCTCATGGGTTCCGTCTCCGGCATTGACGATGGGGGCGGGGAGGTGGCGCGAGAGAAAATGAGGAGCTCCCGAGGCGGCGTGGCGCATGACGATGGCATCCGGCTTCATCGCCGCCAGCGTGTTCAGAGTATCCACCAGGGATTCGCCCTTTGCCACGCTCGAACCCGAGGCGGTAATCGACACGGCATCCGCGCCGAGCCGCTTGGCGGCGATCTCGAAGCTGGTTCTCGTCCGCGTCGAGGCCTCGAAGAAGAGGTTGACGATCATCCGCCCGCGCAGCAGATCGAGGCGCTTGTTGCTTCGGTTCTGCAGCGGTTGAAAATCCTTCGCGCGCGCCAGGATCGCCTCGATTTCGGCGCGCTCCAGATCCTCGATTCCGAGTAGTCCTTTTGCCATCTCAATCCACGCATTCGACGAGCAGCACTTTTTCCACCCCGTCCACTTCGTTGAACTTTACCTCGATAATCTCCTTCGAAGTGGTCTGCACCATGCGGCCGGTGTAGCGCGCTTCGATGGGCAGTTCGCGGTGGCCGCGGTCGATCAATACAAGCAACTGCACGCGCGCGGGACGGCCCTGGTCAAACAGGGCGTCGAGCGCCGCGCGGATGGTGCGGCCGGTGTAGAGGACGTCGTCCATGAGGACAATATCCATCCCCGTCACCGGAAACTGGATATCCGTGCTGCTCACCACCGGTTGCTGGCCCACCGTGGACAGGTCGTCGCGGTAGAGGTTGATGTCCAGAATGCCCACCGGAATCTTCCGGCCCTCGATGGCTTCGATTTTCGCCGCCAGGCGCTGCGCCATGGGGACGCCGCGGCGGCGAATGCCGATGAACCCCAGTTTGTCGAGATCCTCCGTTTTCTCCAGGACTTCATGAGCCAGCCGGACCAGGGTCCGGTCGATCTCGGAAGCGCTCATCAGTTGGGCTTTTTCGCGAATGGCCGCCATAAGTGTATGAAGCGACCAGCGTAACATACGAGTGATGCGGAGGAGGATGAACGGCGGGGCCGCTTCAGACCTTCTGCACGCGCCGCAAGGTGTAGATTTCCGGGTGGACCCGGCCCGTTTCGAGCCGTCTCCATTCGTCGTTAACGTGGATCACCTTGCCGCTGACGTGGTTAGACCGCTCCGAGGCCAGAAACATCGCAAGCAGGATCTGCTTTTCCGGCGCGACTCCGCCCGTGATGCGGATGTGTTCCGCGTCCTGCCGTTCCTTCCACCCCGCGCGTTCTCCGGCCCTCAGGATTTCGTCGGTCATGGCCGTATAGGTGCCTCCGGGCGACATGCAGTTCACCTGGATGTTGTGCTCACGCACCTCCTCGGCCAGGCATTCGACGAAGCGCGCGAGGGCGGCTTTGGAGGCGGCATAGGCGGAGAAATTAGGACGCGCCGACAAGGCTCCGCCGCCGCCGAGCACAATGATCTTTCCCCGCCGCTTTTCAATCATGTGCGGCAGAACGGCGCGGCTCAGGTGCATCGCTCCAAAAAGGTTGGTCTCCACTGTCTCTTCCCAGGCTCTTGGATTGCACTCCGACAGGGGCCCGATTGGACCCTGAACGGCCGCCGCGCAAACGGCAACGTGCACGTCTCCGAAATGCGAGCGGGCGCGGTCCACCGCCGCGTGCACCTGCTCGTAGTCCCGGATGTCGGCGCGGATCCGAAGCGCGGCCCCGCCGGCGTGCTCGATCTCCAGATGGGCAAGGTCGAGTTCCGCCTTACTGCGGGCAAGCAACGTCAGTTTTGCCCCGGCGGCGGCGAATCCGATGGCCAGCCGTTTGCCAATCCCTCGCCCGGCGCCGGCAATGAACACGCTACGATCCAACAGGGAACGCACCTCAAATTGCCTCCAGTCTAAGGTAGTTCAAGTGAACGGCTGGAAGTCAAGCACGGCCTGAGCCCGCCGGACTCGCTGCCCGTCCACCTGCCCGAGCTTTGCCTAAGCTGGTTGATTCTTTCCCAAACACGCCGCGATGCGCGTGATGAGATGTTCGGGCGCCTCGTCCATCCGGCTTTCCGCCAGAGCCATGGATACGCCTATGTCGACGAGAACCTCCTGCCGCTGAACGGAAATGGAATAGGTGGCGCACATCAGGGCATGGATCTGGCGGGAGCGGACCATGGCGTCCGGCAGCGGACAATCGAGCAGGGCTACGAATTGATCGCCCTTCCAGCGGCTGGCAATGTCCGTGACGCGGATGTTATTTGCCATCCGGGCGGCGAATTCTCGCAGCAGCATGTCGCCCGCTTCCTGCCCGTAGCGCTCGTTGACGGTGCGGAAGTTGTTGATGTCCAACGCGATGAGCGAGAACAGCCTGCGCCGCCGGATGCGCGCTCCGATTTGCCGCTCGAGACTGCGCCGGTTGGACAGGCCCGTCAGGGCATCGAGGCACACGAGACCCTCGGCCGCCTCCAGCCGGCGGCGCGTGGCCGCCAACTCGGACTCCAATTGTTCGATGAGGGCGGTCTCTTTTTGCGCCATCGTTTCGATCGTCTGCCGCATGCCCTTCACCTGGGTTCGCAACTGGCGGCGAACCTCCCCTAGATTACCGCCGCTGGAAATATGCTCGATCCGGCGCGTAAACTGGAGAACCTCCTGGGAACTTTCGCTCCTATGGCTGACGAAGGACCGCGTGGCCATGGCAAGCAGATCCACCAACTGGCGCAGGTCGTCCTCTTTTCCCTGGAAATCCTGGAAAGCCTCTTCTCCGAACCGGGAAAGCTCTTGGCGCAGACTTGTCAGCGAGGCCGGAAGGCTCGATCGGCCCGCCTCCGTTTCGAGCGCGGATTCGAGTTCGAGCAAAGCCGCGGAGTGACTTTCCGTCAGCGGAGGACAGGCCCGAAAGGCGTGGTCGCGCACGGCTTGGATGGCGGAACGATAGCACGTCACGGCCTCCTCCAGTTGCCGGCCCTGCTGCTCGCTCTGGTGCCGCTGTTCATCCAGTTCGATCGATCGCTTTAATGAGAACATTTGCCCCCTCCCTCCCTCATCGGCGCGGTGGAAGCTTGTTTGAGAAACGTCCGGTTCACGCCGCGGCTTCCACCAAACGTGGGATACGGTATAATTCAACCGGAGGAAAATGAGCAAAGAAGACAGTATTGAAGTGACCGGAACCGTCGTCGAAAAATTCCCGAGCGGTTTGTTCAGCGTGCAACTGGATCAGGAACGAATTGTGCTTGCCCACCTTGCCGGAAAGCTGCGCCGGAACCGCATTCGCGTGCTCGCCGGCGACCGGGTCACCATCGAGATGTCGCCCTACGATTTGACCAAGGGCCGCATCACCTACCGTCACAAGTAGTCCTTGCCTCGTTCCCCCTTCAAACCTCGATCACAAGTAATCATTTTTCTTTTTACGGGCCCGTAACCTTCTGAAAGCCCTGTTGTTTCAGAGGGTTGAATTTCAGCCCGCATCCCGCGCCAGATCCACAAATGGGCGAATTGCGCCCATTCGGGCCGATATACTCGGGGCACGAAAGGAAATGTCCGCACAATGAGAACTTCGACAAGCACACGGTTTAAGAAGGCGGCCTTGGAGACCGCGGATCTGCTGGTCTCCCTCGGCGAGCGCGTAGTGGGTCAGGCGCCCGCATTGGAAGCGATTGTGCCTTATGTCCACTTGTACCAGGCCGGGTTGGCGCCGGAGAACCGTCCTGTTGGGGTGTTCCTCCTGTTGGGCCCCACCGGTACCGGAAAAACCCGCACCGTGGAGGCGCTCGCCGAAGCTGTCCACGGGAGTGAGCGCAACCTGCTGCGCATCGACTGCGGGGAATTTCAAATGGAACATGAGGTGGCCAAGCTCATTGGAGCCCCTCCCGGATACCTTGGGCATCGCGAAACCACGCCCATGCTGACGCAGCAGAAGCTGAATGCATCCACCAGCGAACAGTCCAACCTGTCGATCGTTCTCTTCGACGAAATCGAGAAGGCGGCGCCTTCCCTCAACCGCCTTCTGCTGGGCGTGCTCGACAAAGCCATCCTGCGGCTGGGGGACAACACCACCGTCAACTTCGAGCGCAGCATCATTTTCCTCACCAGCAACCTCGGAGCGCGCGGCATGAGCCGCCAGATGAAACCGGAATTCGGCTTCGAAGCGCTTACCGGTGCTCAATCCGGGAGCCTGCATCACAAGTTACAAAGCGTCGCCATGAACGCCGTAAAAAAACAGTTCTCGCCGGAATTCATCAACCGCATCGACGTCATCAGCACCTACTATCCGCTGGAACGCACCGCGCTCGAGAAGATTCTCCAGCACCAGATTGACGATTTTCAGCGGCACATTGCGCAGCGTCTCGGGCAGCGGGCGTTCGCCGTGGAGCTTTCGCGCAAGGCAAGGCAGTTCCTGCTCGACAAGGGCGTCAGCGACGAATACGGCGCGCGGGAACTGAAGCGCACGGTGCACCGCTTCCTGATTCAACCCGTGGCGTCGATGGTGGCCAGAGGACAGGTGGAACCCATGGGAATCGTCTATGCGGATTACAAAGGCGGCCACAACGGGCTGGTCTTCGCGGCTTCGACTGCGGAGGAGCCGTTG
The DNA here is from genome assembly GCA_026954325.1 of Bryobacterales bacterium. GTDB lineage: Bacteria > Acidobacteriota > Terriglobia > Bryobacterales > Bryobacteraceae > CADEFT01. The sequence goes on from JAIXKK010000178.1 coordinate 20,242, forward strand.
ACCGCCTGAAAGCATCACGATATCCTCCCTCCGCAAATCGAGAAAGCGATCCGCGAAACCAGCCGGCGCAAACGGTCAGTCTTTTCTCGGAGCTTGGACAGAGGCTGAAGGCGAAGCTTTCGACGCCGCCTTACGGCGCATGAGGCAGGTAGAGCCTTGTGACCGGGAGAACGCGCGGTGAACGTGTTGCTCGATACCTCGGCGTACTCGGCGTCCCATCGCGGCGGCAAGCGGATCCCGGGGGTGATGCAAGAGGCGGAAACTGTTGCCGTGCCGGCCATCGTTCTAGGCGAATTGTATAGCGGTTTCCGGCAGGGAAGCCGCTATGCCGAAAACCGGGCGCTACTGGCAAGGTTTCTTGCCAAACCGTCCGTACGGGTTCTGAGCATCACGGAAGCCTTGCACTATGCGGAAATCGATGTCTACCTCAGACGCCGGGCGCCCCTGACGCCGCCCGCGGCTACTGCTTCCTGGCGGGCGGCGCCGGCGGGGGCGGCGGTTCGATGTGGGCGCTGCCGCGGTGGCAGGTCCAGCAGGTGATTTTCGAAGCCACCTCTTCCGGCATCCCGTCCGTTTTCTTCAGGTTCATCACCATGGTGAACATGTGCCGGGCCACGATCTTCTCGTGCTTGTCGTCCTTGTCCATTTCGCGTGGAACGTGGCAGAAAGCGCACTGCACGCCCAGACCCTGGCTGACGCCGCGCATCACCTTCATGAGGTCGTCGCGTGAGATATCCTTGGGGAGCACCTGCAAGTTCTTCGGCGCCGGTGGCCCCTGGGCCTGGAGCAGCATGCTTGCCCAGAAAGCGGCTGCGATAAGGAATTTCATAGGCGCGATGATAGCACGGCAGGGTACGGTATCGTGGTGATTGGGGCATGCTCGAAAAAATCACGGTTCACGGCGCGCGGCAGCACAATCTGAGGAACATTGACGTGGAAATCCCCCGCGATTCGTTCACGGTCATCACCGGCCTGAGCGGATCGGGGAAGAGTTCGCTCGCTTTCGACACGATCTACGCCGAAGGCCAGAGGCGTTATGTGGAAACCCTGTCGCCCTACGCGCGCCAGTTCCTGGACCAGATGGAGCGCCCCGAGGTGGATTCCATCGACGGCCTTAGCCCGGCGATTTCCATCGAACAGAAGACCACCTCCCGCACCCCCCGGTCCACCGTCGGCACCATCACGGAAATCTACGACTATCTGCGCGTTCTGTACAGCTCGATCGGCGTTGCTTACTGCCCGAACTGTAATATCCCCATCACGCGGCAGAGCACGCAGCAGATACTCGAACACATCGTGACCCTGCGCCAGGACGAGCGCATCATGATCCTCGCCCCGGTGGTCCGCGGACGCAAGGGGGAGTACAGGAAAGACCTCGAGAAACTGGCCAAGCAGGGCTTTGTCCGCGCGCGAATCGACGGCATCCTGCGGTCTCTCGACGAGGAAATCATCCTCGACAAACGGAAGAATCACACCATCGAAGTGGTGGTGGACCGGCTGGTGGTGAAAGAGGGAATCGAAAAACGCCTCGAGGCGAGCGTCGAGACGGCAACGAAGCTTGCCGGGGGCCTGGTGATCGTGGCTGTCGTCAACGGCGAGGAGCGGCTGTACTCGCAGAAACTGGCCTGCCCGGAGTGCGGCGAAAGCGTCCCGCAACTCGAGCCGCGGTCGTTTTCCTTCAACAGCCCGTATGGCGCCTGCGAGACCTGTCACGGGCTCGGAAGCCTCTGGACATTCGACCCCGGAAAAGTGATTGCCGATCCGTCGAAGCCGCTGCTCGACGGCGCGCTCAGCACCGGAGCCGGCTCCAGCCTCATGCTCCACCACCTGACGGACGCCGCCAAACGGCTGCGAATCAACATCAACAAGCCGTTCGAGGAATTGCCCGGGAAGGCGCGCAAGGTCCTGGTGGAGGGCGGCGGCGGATTCCCCGGCGTGATCAGCATCCTCCAGCAGGTCTATGAGGAAGCCACCAGCGAGGAGTACAAACAGTGGCTGCTCGAGCAGATGACGCCCACCGCCTGCCCGCGATGCAAGGGCGCGCGTTTGAAGGCGTCCAGCCTGTCCGTGCGCGTGAAGGATGTCTCGATTGCCGAATTCAGCGGATCGTCCGTGGCGCGGCTTCTGCCGCTGCTCGATAGCTGGAAGTTGACCGGGCGCGAACACCAGATTGCCGGGCGCGTGCGCGAGGAGATCCGGAACCGGCTCCAGTTCCTCGCGGCGGTAGGCCTTGATTATCTCAGCCTGGATCGGAGCGCGGCCACGCTTTCCGGCGGCGAAGCGCAGCGCATCCGGCTGGCTACCCAGATCGGCAGCAGGCTCCGCGGCGTGCTCTATGTGCTCGACGAACCATCCATAGGGCTTCATCCGAGGGATAACGAACGTCTGCTGGACACCCTGGCGCGCCTCCGCGATCTCGGCAATACGGTGCTGGTGGTGGAGCACGACGCCGAAACCATCGAGCGGGCGGATTACGTGATCGATCTGGGCCCCGGAGCCGGCCGTTTGGGCGGCGAACTCGTCGCGCAGGGGACCCCCGCCGATATCGAGCGGAACCCGCGCTCGCTCACCGGAGCCTATCTGAGCGGACGCACGCGCATTGAAGTGCCGGAAATCCGCCGGCCGGGCAACGGCTCTTCGCTCGTAATTCACGGCGCCGGCGAACACAACCTGAAGAACATCGAAGCCGTGTTTCCCCTGGGGACCCTGACCGTGGTCACGGGTGTTTCCGGCAGCGGAAAATCGACGCTGGTCAACGATATTCTCTATCGCGCCCTGGCGAAGGAAATCTACGGCTCGCACGCGGAACCCGGGGCTCATGAGGGTATCAGCGGGCTCGATCTCGTCGACAAGATCGTCGAGATTGACCAGTCCCCGATTGGCCGCACTCCGCGATCCAATCCGGCTACCTACACCGGCGTGTTCACGGCGATTCGCGACCTCTACGCGATGCTGCCCGAATCCCGCGAGCGCGGGTACAAGGCGGGGCGGTTCAGCTTCAATGTCAAAGGCGGGCGTTGCGAAGCCTGCCAGGGGGACGGGCTGAAGCGGATCGAAATGAACTTCCTTCCGGACGTTTATGTCACCTGTGATGTCTGCCGGGGGCGGCGGTACAACCAGGAAACGCTTCAGGTGAAGTATAAGGGGAAGTCGATTTGCGACCTGCTCGAATCCACGGTGGCCGAAGCTCTGCCTTTGCTCGAGAACATCCCCATGATCAAGACAAAGCTCGCAACGCTGGTGGATGTCGGGCTCGGCTACATTCACCTCGGGCAGTCTTCCACCACTCTGAGCGGCGGGGAAGCGCAGCGCATCAAGCTGGCGCGGGAGTTGAGCAAGCGCCAGACCGGGAAGACACTGTATATTCTCGATGAGCCCACCACGGGTCTGCACTTTGACGACGTTCGGAAACTCCTCGATGTGCTCCAGCGCCTGGTCGACCTGGGAAACACCGTGGTGGTGATCGAGCATCAACTGGATGTGATCCGCTCGGCGGATTGGATTCTGGATCTCGGACCCGAGGGCGGCGAGCGCGGCGGCCACATCGTCGCGGCCGGGCCGCCGGAGTCGATCATGAAAGTAAAGCGGAGCCATACGGGCCAGGCGCTGGCCCGGGCGCTGCGCGCGGAAGGGAGCCGCCGGATTGTCTAGCAGATACACCAAGCAGCCGCTCGAGTTTGCGGCGCTGAAAACAGTGCCCATCGCCTGCCGGGGCGGGAAGGTGACTATCCGCCACATGGGTAAGCCCTACCAGAAGGGTAGTGGAATCAACGGCTTATTGGCCGGACTTCCGGATATCCTGGCCGCCGGGCAGTTCGCGGCGGTGGTCGAGGCGGTGATCGAGGCTCGCCGTCGCGGGCGGGCTATCCTCTGGGGCATGGGAGGTCACGTCATCAAGTGCGGGTTGGCCCCGGTCTTGACCGATCTGATGCGGCGCGGGTTTGTCTCGGGATTCGTGATGAATGGAGCCGCAACCATCCACGATTTCGAGATCGCCATCGCGGGCCAGACGAGCGAGGATGTGGAGGCGGTGCTGCCGGATGGGCGATTTGGGGCAGCGGAAGAGACAGGACGGGAGATGAACCGGGCGATAATTGACGGATTTCGAGAGGGCCTCGGCATGGGTGAGGCGCTCGGCTTGCACCTGCACCATATTGCGAATCAGGAATATGCCGATTATTCCGTTGTGCTCCAAGCCTGGCGTTCCTCCGTCCCCGTCACTGTCCATGTCGCGGTCGGTACCGATACCCCCCACACGCACCCTTGCGCGGAAGGCTCCGCTATCGGCGCCGCCTCGCACCAGGATTTTCGCCTGCTGTGTTCCCTGGTACGCGACATCGATGACGGCGGCGTCTATCTAAACGTAGGGTCGGCGGTGGTTCTCCCCGAGGTATTCCTCAAGGCGGTGTCCGTCGTCCGCAACTTACAGTATCCATTGGCCCGGTTTACCACGGTGAACTTCGATTTTCTCCAGCATTACCGTCCGAAGGCGAACGTTGTCGAGCGGCCTCACGCCCAGAGCGGAGGAAAGGGTTACGCTCTTACCGGGCACCACGAGTTGATGATTCCTCTATTGGCGGCGGCCTTGATCGAACGCGCATGAACACCGATTTCGAACCGATGGTGCCTCAGCCACGGCTGCCGGAAGCCCCGGCGGCGGAGGCGCCTTCCTCGCTGCAATACCCGTTTTGGACCTACGAAGACATTGCACTGTTCTTCGGCATGGGGCTGCCTTCGCTGGTTCTGAGCGTCGTCCTTATGGAAGCCATCACCTGGTTGCTGCCCGTGAAGCCCGATAAAGCTCTTTATTTTCTGCTTGCGCAGTTCATCGGTTATGGCCTGTGGTTTGCCTCCCTTGTTCTGTTGTTCCGTGTCCGCTACGATGCGCCGTTCTGGCCCTCGCTTGCCTGGGTGGTGCCGAAGCAGGGCTTCTGGCGCTGCGTGTTTCAAGGTCCCATGCTCGCCTTCGCGGTGGCCTGGCTGGGCTTCCTGTTGCGGACCCCGCAAATAGAGATGCCTTTCCAGCAGTTGCTGCGTGACCGATCCTCCCTGATGGTGATGGGGGTTTTTGCGGTGTCCATCGGCCCGCTGTGCGAGGAACTGGCCTTCCGCGGATTCCTGATGCCCATCCTGGTGCGCAGTTTAGGCCCGTGGCCGGGCATTCTCATTACGGCCATTCCGTTTGCCCTTCTGCACGGCCCGCAATACTCGTGGTCCTGGCAGCATGTGGTGCTGCTTGTGCTGGCCGGAACGGCGTTCGGCCGAGTGCGGTATATTACGGGATCGACGGCTGCCGCGGCCCTGACGCACGCCACCTACAATCTGACGTTCTTCAGCGCCATGGTAGCCCAGGGAAAAGAATGGCAGCCTTAGGGAGCAAATGGTAGAGACGATTGAATGGACAGCCGACGGCGTGGTGATGATTGATCAGACTCGCCTGCCTCGGGAAACGGTCTACGTCACCTGCAAGACATATGAGGAAGTCGCGGAAGCCATCCGGAGCATGGTCATCCGGGGCGCTCCCGCGATTGGCGTCGCCGCCGCCATGGGCGTGGCATTGGGGATGCTCGGCAGCGATGAAGGGGATTTTGACGCCCATCTGGAGCGGGTATGCGGCGCCCTGGCCGCCACGCGTCCCACCGCCGTCAACCTCTTCTGGGCCATCGACCGCATGAAGCGGGTGGCGCAAAGCCTGCGGGGACATTCGTTGAACGAGATTCGCGCCCGCCTGATTGACGAAGCCGTGCACGTCTACCGGGAAGACATCGCCATCAACCGCTCGATCGGCGCCAACGGCGCGCCGCTGGTGCCCGATGGTAAGCGCGTGCTCACCCACTGCAATGCCGGAGCCCTGGCAACCGCCGGATACGGCACGGCGCTGGGCGTCGTCCGCGCGGCCGTCGAAGCGGGCAAGAAGATCGCCGTCTACGCCGACGAAACCCGGCCGTTCCTTCAGGGCGCACGCCTGACAGCCTGGGAGTTGCAGCAGGATGGCATCGAAACCACGCTCATCACCGATAACATGGCCGGCTATTTCCTGCGCCGCGGGGAAATCGGCTGCGTCGTGGTCGGCGCCGACCGCATCGCGCGCAACGGCGACGTGGCCAATAAGATCGGCACCTACTCCGTCGCCGTGCTGGCCAAGGAGAACGGCGTTCCATTTTACGTGGCGGCTCCCATCTCCACGCTGGATCTGACGCTCGCGGATGGAGACCGGATTCCGATCGAACAGCGCGCCGCGGCCGAAGTCACCCACGTGTTCGGGGTTCCCGTGGCGCCGGAAGGGATTTCGGTCGCCAACCCGGCTTTTGACGTCACGCCGAACCGCTATGTCACGGCCATCATCACCGAGAAGGGCGTGGCGTACCCGCCGTACGAAGAATCATTGGCGCGCCTGGCGGGCTGACCCGCTTCAACTCTCCTTCAACTCCGCCACCGTAGCTCCCGTGCCGCCCTCGCTCGGTGAAGCGGCATAAAACTTCGCCACGTGCGGGCTGCGCGCCAGCGCCTCGGCCACCGCCTTCTTCAAAATGCCCATCCCGTGCCCGTGCACCACGCGGATGCGCATCACCTCCGCCATCACCGCCTGATCGAGGAACTTGTCCAGTTCCTCCATCGCCTCTTCCACGTGTTTTCCGATAAGGTTCAACTCGCGATAGGAGGTGTCCCAGCGAGGCCCGGCGGGCTGGAAGGTGACATTCGAAGGCAGTTTTCCCCCGCCCCCGCCCTCCGGCAGCACTTCCAGCACATCATCGATAGAGACCTGTAGCTTGAGGAAGCCCGCCTGCACTTCCAGCCGGTCCGGCCCGAGTTTCCGCTTCACCAGCGCGGGCTCGCGCACGTTCGTCAGGCGCACCCGTGCTCCCTCTTCGATCCGCAAGCGCGGAATCACGCCTTGCCGCGCCTCATCCGAGGTGGAGAGCACCGTGGCGCGCACCTCCTCGCGAAACTCGCGCGTGGTCTTCGCCACTTTGCGCCGCGCCTGCTCGGACGCCTTGCGGTTCTGCGCTCCTTGCAGAATGCCTTCAATGGTCTGCCGCGACTGCTCTTCGAAATTCCGCATCAGCAGTTCGCAGCGGCGCTCCAATTCCTTGAGCTTGGCCGACTCCTTCTGCTCCCACTCCCGCGCCACCGCCTTCTCGCGCGCGGCAAGCGCCGTGCGTTGCTCCTCGAGCTTCCGCTTCTCCTCGGCAAGCTCGCTGGTCTTATCCTGCAATTGCTGGAGGAAGTCGGCGAGTTCGCGCTCGCGGGTGGTCATCGCCGCGCGAGCCCTTTCGATCAGATCCGGAGGCATGCCCAGCCGGCCGGCGATGGCGAGCCCGGCCGATTCCCCAGGCGCGCCGGCGCGCAGTTGATACGTCGGCTCGAGTGTCTCATGATCGAAGCCCATCGAGCCGTTCAGGACCCCCTGCCGGCTGCCGCCATACACCTTCAGCGCCATGAGGTGCGTCGAAACCAGCGTGAACGCCTTCCAGGAGCGCAGGTTGTCGAGAATCGCCACTCCGAGAGCGCCCCCTTCTTCCGGATCAGTGGCGCGCCCCAACTCATCCAGCAACACCAGCGAATCCGCGGTCACAACGGTGAGGATTTCCCTCACGCGCCGGATGTGTGAAGAGAAGCTCGACAAGCTTTCGGCAATCGACTGTTTGTCCCCGAGGTCCGCCAGCACCTGGTCGAACAATGGAAACACCGCCTCGCGCGCCGGCGCCGGAATCCCCGCCTGCGCCATCAGCGCCAGCAGACCCGTGGTCTTCAAGGCCACCGTCTTGCCGCCCGTGTTCGGCCCGCTGAGCAGCAGCGTGCGGCTGCCGGAGTCGAGTTCGAACGTGATCGGGATGATCGGCTTCCGCTGCCGCCGCAGCACGTCCTCGAGCAGCGGATGGCGCGCGCCTTCCAGCCGCAGCTTCGGGCTTTCCGGATCACAGAACCGCGGAATGACACAGTCGAATTCCAGGGCAAAGCTTGCCTTGGCGAACACCAGATCGAGGCCGGCAATCGCCTGAAGCGACGCGCCGATGGAAGGCCCGTGCGCCCGCAGCCGGTCCGTCATCTCGCGCAGGATGCGGAATACTTCCCGCAACTCCTCCTCGGTGAGGCTCACCAGTTCGTTGTTCAGTTCGATGGTTTCAAACGGTTCGACAAACAGGGTGTGGCCGCTGCCGCTCGAACCGTGAATCACTCCGTTCACGCGCCCCTGCAATCCGGAAACCACGGGCGCCACGAAGCGGTCATTGCGTAGGGTGATGAACTCCTCCTGCAGGACGCCGTCGGTGCGGTGCGCTTTGAGGAACCGCTCGAGCGACTCCTGAATCATCCGCTTCTGCCGCTCGATTCCCTTGCGGATGCGGTTCAGAGCCACGCTCGCGTGGTCAGCCACGGAGCCATCGGGCAGGACGCGGTTCGCCAGATCATGGAGCACTCCGCGCAACTCTCCCCCAATGCCCCCCGCCTGCCTGGCCAGCAGCGGGAAACGCTCCTCCACAGCCAGCAGGATCATGCGGATATCGCAAGCCCGGTCAAGCAGGCTCAGGAGTTCGAAGATCTCCTTGCCCTCGAGCGCCGCGCCTTCGATTCTCAGCTTCTGCGCCGCCTGCCGGACGTCGGGAATATCAGTGAACCGCAATCGCAGCGCGGCGCCGCGTCCGGCGGTTTGCGGCTTACTCGCGCTTTTCAGATACTCGATGGCTTCGGCGTTTACCGCGTGCGCCTCCTCGAGCGCGCGGCGGTCCGTATGCGGCCGCACCTTGTCGAGTTCCGCCCGGCCCAACGGGCTGCCGATGAAGCGGCCGATCAACTCACGGAGCGTCTCGAATTCCAACAGGTCCGCGCTTGCATTGGTCATGTGCGAACTCTCTTTGCCGGCCGCGATTGGAGTTTCGCGGCCCGGCGGGTGGCGAAAGCGGCCTCAATCACGGGAAGGGTGCCTTCGGTCAGCCGGTAATCCCGCAGTTCTTTTTCGCCTGCCCATGCCAGCGCGCTGACGTCGCTCGCCGCCGCCGGAGCGCCGCCGAGGATGCGGCAGATATAGTCGATGAGGACGTAGTGGTACTGCGCGCGCCCCGCATCGTCGTGAATAATACGTTCGAAGATGGTGGCCAGCGATACCGGCTTTACCTCGAGTCCCGTCTCTTCCAGCACTTCGCGCCGGATGCCTTCTTCGATGCGCTCCCCCGTCTCGAGCACCCCGCCGGGAAGCGACCACCATCCTTTTAGCGGCTCCTTGCCGCGTTCCACCAGCAGGATCTTGTTCTGCCGGAATATAAGCGCGCCCACGCCGAGCACCGGGCGCTTGGGATATTTGCGGCCGTCGCGAGCCACTAGTATTGCACCGCGCCTTTCACCGGCAGCCTCACCCGGTACACGGATGTCATGGCCGTTACGTAGAGCGTTTCGAAGTCCGGGTCGCCGAACGCGCAGTTTCGCGGCTGCTCCGGAAATTGGATCTTGTGAACGAGCTTGCCTTCCGGCGAATAGATGGACAACTCGTTGCAGGCGACGTAGAGGTTGCCCTTCTCATCCGCGCGGAGCCCGTCCGGCGGGCCATCGGTCTTTGTAATCAGCAGGCGTTCGTTCGAGGCGCGCCCCCGCCCGTCCACATCATAGGCATAGACGCCGCGCTCATCGGAGTTCGAAACATAAAGCACGCGGCCATTCGGCGACAGCGCGACTCCATTCGGGCGTCCTTTCGGCTTCGCCACCAGATCCAATTCCCCCTTCGGGGTGATATGAAATATCCCATGGAAATCCAGTTCCCGATGGTCCGCCTGCTCGCCGAAAGCCGGGTCCGTGAACCACACGTGGCCATCCTTGCGGACCACGATGTCGTTCGGAGCGTTGAAGCGCTTCCCCTCGTACTTTTCCGCGATCACCTCGAGCGTGCCGTCCTTCTTCGTCCGCACCACGCGGCGTGTGCGGCTTTCGCAGGTATAGAGCCGCCCCTGCGCATCGAACGCGTTGCCGTTCGCGCCGTTGGTGTTCACCCGGAAGCCGGCCACGCCCTGGCCTGGAACGAACTTGTTCATGCGATTGTTCGGCACGTCGCTGAAGATGAGATAGCCCTCGCGCGACCAGACGGGCCCCTCCGTGAATCGATTGCCCGCCGCCACCTTCTCGATGTGAATATCCGAAAAATCCTGCCCTGGGAGCAACGGGATAAGTATGAATAAACAAAGGAAACTCATCACTGACATGATACTGAACCAGCGCGTTCCAGGCCCGGCCGCGCGCCCGCCTCGCGCCACGCAACGCGAAACTGTGACAAACTATTCCTCCATGAAAGCCAACCGTTCCGGCCGCGCCAAGTTGCTGGCGCTGCCTCTGCTGGCGGCGTGGTGCGCCGCCGGGCTGGCGGGCCAGTCCGTGTCGAAGCGCGCCTCTTACTTCCCCCCTGCCGGGGCGTGGGAGCACCAAACTCCCGCCGAAGCGGGAATGGATGCCGCCAGACTCAGGGAAGCCGTCGAGTGGGCTCAGTCGCACGAATCCAAGTGGGATTTCGGAAAAGACCAGGTGCGAGTCTTCGGCAGGGTTCTGGGCGACATTCCCGCCCGGCGCGCGCGCACCAACGGCATCATTCTGCGCCACGGCTACATTGTGGCGGAGTTCGGCGATACGAAAGCCGTCGATCCGGCCTACAGCGCCGCCAAGAGCTTCCTTTCCACCACGGCCGCGATTGCGTTCGACAAGGGGCTGATCCGCGGCGTGAATGACCGCGCCGGCGCTTATGTCCACGATGGCGGGTACGACTCTCCGCATAACGCCAAAGTCACCTGGAAGCATCACCTGCAACAGGAAAGCGAGTGGGAGGGCGAGATGTGGGGGAAGAACGCGAACTTTCTCGGCGTGGAGGAGTTCGGCGCCGGCAAGAGGGAGCCTCGGGAAATCCATGACCCCGGCACGTATTACGAGTACAACGATGTGCGCATCAACCGTTTCGCGCTCTCCCTGGCCCGGGTGTTCGGAAAGGGGCTGCCGGACGTGCTGAAGGAAAGCATTATGGACCCGATCGGAGCCTCCCCGGATTGGCGGTGGAAGGGCTACGGCGCGAAGTCAACCGTGGAAATCAACGGAAGGCCGGTGGAGTCAGTGAGCGGCGGCACGCGCTGGGGCGGCGGGCTGTGGATCCACTCCGAGGATCTGGCGCGCTTCGGCCTTCTGTTTCTGAACAAAGGCAAATGGAACGGCCGCCAACTGCTGCCGGAAAAATGGATCAGGGAAGCCGTCACCCCCTCGGCGCACGGCCCGGACTACGGGTATCTCTGGTGGCTGAACACGAAACGCAAGCAATGGCCGAGCGCCCCGGCATCGAGTTTCGCCGCCGTCGGCAATGGCGGGAACATCGTCTGGATCGATCCCGTGCACGGCATTGTGCTGGTGTGGCGCTGGCACGAAGGCGGCAAGGCGATGGATGGAATGGCGCGGCGGATCCTGGCCGCTATCGTGGGAAACTGACGCGGCCGCCGCCTACGTTCGGCCCGCAAGCTTACAATTGGCGTAGCAACATGTTGCAGCCAATCAATCACGGCGGCGCCCTGCTTGAGGAGATCGACCAGGCGGAAGCCATCCATCCGCGTCTGTGGTGGCTGGGGCACTGCGGGTTCGTCGTGAAGTACTTCGACATCATCTTTTACCTCGATCCGCTGCTCTCTGATTCTCCGGCCCGCCGTGTCGCTTCGCCGCTGCGGCCCGAAGAGGTGCGCCACGCCGACATGGTGCTGTGCTCTCACGCCCATGGCGGGCACATGGACCCCGCAACGCTCCCCGCCCTGCTGGCGGCTTCTCCGCGGGCCAAGGTGGTGCTGCCCAAGAGTTCAGCCGAACATGCCCGGTCCATCGGGATCGGCTACCAGCGCATGACCACGACGGACAGCGGGCTGCGGGTGGAATATTTCAAGCAAGGCGCCTACGCGCGCGTGTACGCCGTACCTTCGGCCCACCCCGAACTCGACTACACGCCGCTCGGAGGCTACCCCTACCTCGGGTACCTTGTGCGATGTGGAGACTGCACGTTCTACCATGCCGGCGATTGTGTGCCGTATGAAGGGCTCGCGGACCGCCTGAGGCCATACAACGTCAGCGTCGCCATGCTTCCCATTGGCGGCCCTTCCGAGGGGAACTTCACCATCGAGGAGGCTTCCACGCTGGCCGCGGATATCGGCGCTCGATGGCTGGCGCCGATGCACTACGGGACTCTCGGCGAAGATAACGGCAACATCGAGCGATTCGTGGAGTATATGCTGTTTCACCGGCCGGAACAGCGGTTCAAGGTGTTCGCTTGCGGCGAGGGCTGGCGGGTTCCTCCACCGGACGCGGAATAAATCATGCACGATGTCCTCACGGTCCATGAGCCGTTGCTGGTGAACACGCTAGGCCACTGCGCGGGGACCCTCATTTTTACCATCTTCCTTTACCTGCTGCTCCGGGACCGCGCCGGAGCCAAACTGCGCGGCAGCCGCCTCACCATTACAGCAACCGCCCTGGCCCTGCTGTGGAACTTCGCCTCCCTGCTGGTAATCGCCTGGAACAGTCCGGCCAGCCCGGTTTCCCAGGCGCTGGTGACCCTGAGCACCTCGGCCTTGAGCGTGCTGCCTTCCGTGCTGCTTCACCTTTCACTGGGCGGCAGTTTCGCCTGGATCCGCCGGGCCGGCTACACTCTCGCGGGTTTCGCCGTAGCAAGCCACGCGAGCGAGGTGGTCTTAAACGCGCCGGAGAATCATACACTCGCCCTGCGGATCACCACGCTTGGGTTCGGCGCGTTGACGTTGATTGCGGTAATCGCTCTGCTGGCCGGACCGGGGGAGCGCAAGCGGCTTACTTCACGCCTGGCGGGGACCATGTCGCTGTTCCTGTTCTCGATGTCGTTCGTGCACCTTGGGGCAGCCATGCCAGGCTCCTGGCCGGGCGAGTTGCTGGCGCACCACGCCGGCATCGCGCTGGCGCTGTTCGTGCTGCTGCAGGACTACCGCTTCCTTCTCGTGGATGCCTTCGTCCGCTTCCTGGTGAATATCTTCTTCGCGGCGGCGTTCGTGTTCGCCGGCGTGAGCGTGGTGAACGTGCGCGCGGTGATGCGCTGGGGCGAACAGAGTCCGTTCCATGAGGGCATGCTGCTGGCGGCGGCATGTTTGCTGCTGCTGCTGTTCGCCGTGCTGCGCTCACGCCTATCGCGGTTTCTGGTTCACCTGGTGTTTCCGCGCAATAATCTCGATGCGCTGTTGCTCGAACTGCGCGGCCGCGCAGCCACGGCCACCGGGGAGGCGAGTCTCATGGAATGGGCGGAGCAGGCGACTGCCCGGCTGTTCGGAGCTTCGGCCGTCCGCGTGCGCGAAGACCCCGTCGCGGTGACCGCCGGAGCCATAACATTGCCCGCTCCGGTGTCCGACCTGCCGGGTCCGGCTCGCGAAAAACTGGAGCAGCTTGGAGTGGAAGCTATCCTCCCGCTGCGCCCCGCCGGCGAAGCGGAGCGCGCCATCTTCCTCGGCCGGCGGCATGGCGGGCGGCGCTATCTCAGTGAAGATTTCGGCGCCATGGCGCGAATCCAGGCTGAGTTGGTGGAGCAAATTGACCGGTACCGGGAGGCCGAGATGCGCCGCCTGGTGGCACAGGCCGAACTTCGCGCGCTCCAGTCGCAGATCCATCCGCATTTTCTCTTCAACGCCCTCAACACACTCTATGGCATTATCCCTCGCGAGGCCGCCGGCGCCCGCCGCACCGTGCTCAACCTCGCGGACATTTTCCGCTACTTCCTCGACACCGAACACCAGTTCATCCGTCTGGAAGAGGAACTGGAGATCGTGCGCGCCTATCTGGAGATTGAAGCGCTGCGGCTGGGAGACAAACTGAGGACGGAGATCGATACTTCCCCGGAAGCCCTTCGCGTCTCCATCCCCGTACTCGCCATCGAGCCGCTGGTGGAGAATGCCGTCAAGCACGGGATCGCGGCAAGGACCGAAGGCGGGCTGGTGCGCGTGGAAGCGCATCTCGAAGACCAGGGTCTGCGCATCCGCGTGCTCGACACCGGAGCCGGCTTCGCCGCATCGTCCAGCCACGGCTCCGGCCACGGCCTGGAGAACGTCAACAAGCGGCTGCGGCTTTGCTATGGGGCGGATGCCGGAGTCCGCATCCACTCGACGGAGAACGGCACGGAGGTGGAGTTCCTCGTCCCGGTCCGCCAAATGGAAACGGCGCCGCAATGAGAGTGCTGATTGCCGATGACGAACCGGTGGCCCGGCAGGTGCTGCGGGAGTTACTCGAGGAGATCCCGGGCGCCGCCATCACAGGGGAGGCATCGAGCGGGCCCGAAGCCGTCGAGCAGGCGCGCCGGCTCGAGCCCGATGTCGTGCTGCTCGATCTTCAGATGCCGGGCATGGACGGCTTCCAGGTGGCCGGAGCCTTCCCGTCCCGATCCCCGCTCGTGATCTTCGTCACGGCCTACCACAAGCACGCCCTCGAAGCGTTTGACGCCGGAGCCATCGATTACCTGCTGAAGCCCGTGCGCAAGGAGCGCCTCGAGGCGGCTCTCGAGAAAGCGAAGGCTCACCTTGCGGGCCTCTCCGCCGCCCCGCGTCCGGCGCCGCCGCCCTCCGGCGAGCCGCGCAAGATCGTGGGCCGCGTCGGCAGCGATCTCCATCTGCTCGAGCCCGCCGAGGTGATCGCCTTCCAGGCCGAAGGCGACCTGGTCCACATCATCACCGCCTCCGGACGTTACTATTCCGGCCATTCGCTGAAGGTGATCGAGGAAAAATTCCCCGGCGGCCGCTTCCGCCGCGTCCACCGTTCCACCATCATCAACACCGGCCAGATCCGCAAGATTTCTCCGCTCTCCAGTAAGCGCTGGCTGCTGCGGATGTCCAACGGCCTCGAGGTGGTGGTGAGCAAACGGCTCGCGGGGGTGATTCGCGATGAGACCGAGTGGTGAGGGAACGGCGCGCGGCATGCCGAACCCGCGCTTTGGATTGCAGACACCGCGGAGTGTTGCCCTCAATTGGGGGTTACGCCAGCGGCCCGGGGAAACCTCATGCGCCGCACCAGGTCCTGAAACCGTGCATCGGGCCGGAGCGCCGCGAAGCGCAGATCCGAATTCACGAAGAGTAAGAAACCCGAATGCTCCTCGGATGCCTGGTTCAGGTGAGCGAGGGCGCGCTCCCGATCGCCGAGCCCGGCGTAGACCACGGCGATATCATAGGGCGAAATGTACCTGGTCTTCGACTCCGACAGCAGATCCGCCAGGATCTTCTCCGCCGGTGGCCGGTTTCCCGACCGGGCAAATGCATGAGCGATGGATGCCCTCTGGATGGTGATCTTCCATGACCTGCGGAACGCCGGCACGGCTTCCTGGAACATACCCTTCTGCTCGTAGATCCAGCCCAATGTCATCAGCGCCCATCCGTGCTTCGGGTCGAAGGCCAGCGCCTGCCGCGTCGCTTCCATTGCCTTTTCCTCATCTCCGGCCAACAGGTAGTGGAAGCCGAGACAGGAGTACAGGGATGGGTTGAACGGATCGAGTTCCAGCGCCCGGCGGCACTCCCGCGCGGACTCCTCGCGGCGGCCGGTCCATAGAAGAATATGCGCCAGGAAGTGCCGCACTTCCCCATCGGCGGGATCCAGGCGAACGGCGCGGCGAAAAGCCTCTTCCGCCTCGGCCCAGTTCCAATCGAGGTGAAGCTTGGCCAATCCCAGGCACGCGTGCCCGCCGGCTTGCGTCGGATCCAGTTCCAGTGCCCGTGAAGCGGCATTCATCATTTTCGCGAACGCCGGCCGCGGCGGGAAGAAACCGAACAGGGCCGGGTAATACAACTGGTTCGCCAGACCGGTAAAGGCCGCCGCGTAACCGGGGTCGAGTTCAACCGCCTTGGCGCAATCTCCGCGAAGGTACGCCTCATGCGCGGCGGCATTCAACGGCCGCGCGAGCGCCGCCGAGACTTGCGTGTCAGGCCGTAAGCCGCGCTCGATGCCGTGCGCAATGGCCTGCGCAATTTCCGACTGCGCGGCCGCCACCTGGCCAAGATCGCGGCCGTACGTCCCGCTCCATAGGGGAGCCCGGTCGCGGACCCGGATCAGGCGGGCCGTGACGTTTGCCTGCGTGCCCGCTCGCCGCACGCTCCCTTCAACGACATACTCCACCTTCAAGTCGCGCCCGATTTGCTCGATGCTCGCGCCGGCCCCCTGGTAACGTTTCGCCGAGGTGCGCGCAATGACGCCCAGACGGTCAGGGTAAAGCCGGTTCAGAACCGTGATCATGTCCTGATGCAGGCCGTCGGCCAGGAACGCCTCCCGCGGATTTCCGCCGGCGTTTTCGAACGGCAGCACGGCCAGCATAATCCGGCGTTCCGCCGGGAAGAGCACACGCCGCGCGAGAAACGCTCCGCCCGCCGCCGCGGCCGCGCCCGTCCCCGCGGCTGCCAGCATCCAACGGCGCGTCCTCCAGGCTGCGCCGTTCGTTTCCGGCCCTTGCCAGCCTTCCAGATCCGCGGACAAACGGTCAACGGACTGATAGCGGTCTCTCCGGTCTTTCTCCAGCGACTTCAGAATCACGCGGTCCAACCCGGCCGGGACAGCGGGATTTACTGTGGACGGCTTGGCGGGCGATTCCGTCAGGATTGAGCCTAGAATTCCGGCGACGGTCTTCCCGCGAAAAGGAAGCCGCCCGGTTGCCATCTCATAAAGCACGACTCCCAGAGAGAAGATGTCGCCGCGTGCGTCTACATCCTCTCCCAGCGCCTGCTCAGGGGACATGTAGGCGAGAGTCCCCGTAAGGATTCCCGAAACCGTGAGCGAAGGTGCGGGAGCGCCTTCGAACCGGGGGAGCCCCGTGCCCGACGCGCGAAGGGGTTCAGTTCCTTGTTTGGCCAGTCCGAAATCCAGAATCTTGACCTGCCCGCGGTGCGTGATGAAGAGGTTGGCCGGTTTGATATCCCGGTGCACGATGCCCTTCGCGTGCGCCGCTTCGAGAGCCTCGCATACCTGACGCCCGATCAGAGCGAACTCGGCAAGCGCAATCGGTTTTTCAGCGATCCGGTCTTTCAGGGATTGGCCTTCGAGCAGTTCCATTACAAGGAAAGAGCGCCCTCGAAACTCCCCCACGTCGTGCACCGTGCATATGTGCGGGTGATTGAGAGCCGAGGCGGCGCGGGCTTCGCGCTCGAACCGCTGCCGGGCCGCCGGATCATCCGTGACCGCGCGCAAAAGGAACTTGATGGCGACGTCGCGGTCCAGGCGTTCGTCGTGAGCTTTGTAGACCTGACCCATGCCACCCGCGCCGAGCAGTTCCAGGATGGTATAGGGCCCCATTCGCTCCCCAACTGGGATGGACTCCGCTCTGCTCGATGCTGGAGCGCCGCTCGCGCCGCGGGACTCGAGGAAACCGGCAGCCGACTCTTCAAATGCGAGCAGCGATTCAACCTCCCGGCGAAGCGCCGGGTCGCTGCCGCAGGCGTCGTCAAAAAAGCGCTTCCGCTTACCGGCGTTCATGCCGAACGCGGCATGAAACAGGCTTTCGATCTGATTCCACCGATTGACTGTCATACGCGCCGCCTGCACCATCTTCGTTGCTCAGCCGGCCGCCGGCGTTGCCAAGACTTTCTCAGCCTATTCTCGAGACGCCGAAAAAACAAGCCTTGGGTATTCTACTGACTGCACATGCCTGCCGGATTGGATGTCTCGCAGGCGTTGGATTGAATCCTATTTTCGCCCCTGCCGTCCCAACTCAGATCTGTCCCGTTGTTGCTCCGCGCCCGGTTGTCGAAAACTGTCGCCTGGTTCGCGTTCACCAGGTTGATGCCCACACCCGGCTGCTTACCATTGGGGTTCGTTGCCTGGAAACCCTGGCCGTAGCTGACGCGGTTGCCTTCGATCCAGATGTCATTCGTGTTTTGCACGTCAATGCCGAAGCGGCCGTTGCTCACCACCGTATTGTCCATCACAAGATTACCGGGCCCCGCGCCGCGAATCATGATTCCGGCGAACTGGTTGCCATTGGCCACGTTTCCCCGTATGTCGTTGCCGGCGGACTTGGGCCCCTGCATGTGAATCCCGCAATTCACCAGGTTGGGATTATCCACCAGCGCGACATTCCGCCGGATCGTGTTGTTTCCCGAATCCATCAGCATGATGCCCATCATGTCGCCGTTCACCAGCCAGTTCTCCTCGATGGTGTTGTAGTTGGCATTCTCGAGATAAATCAGGTTGCCGGTCCCGAATTCAGTGGATGTAGTCGGCTTGATCCCGAAGTCGCGGACCGTGAACCCGCGAATCAGCACGCTGTCAACCTGCTCCAGGTGGAATCCATCGCGCTCGGTGTAGTCCCCTTGCAGCACGACTTCGTTGGCCGCACCCGCTCCGATCAGCTTCAAACCGTTCTTCTCGGGGCCGGCGATGCGCACCGAGTGGGTATAGATGCCGGGGCAGACGAGAATCGTTTCTCCACCGGCTGCCGCCTCCACGGCCTCCTGAATCGTGCGCATCGCGCCGGGACATTCCATCCCGTCGTCATCCACCGTCAGGACCCGTCCGGCTCCGGGCGCGCGCAACGATGTCACAAAGCCGTGCGCGATGCCGCCGGCGTCCAGGAAATGTCCCGCGATCCGGCCGGATGCACTCATATGAAAGGGGAACGTGCCTTTCGATCCCGGCACTTCGAACGTGACGGACCGGTTCTTCCCCATGAGAAACCCGCGAGTCTTACCTCGCGGATCGACATACGGCCCTGTTATGTCTCCGTCCTGGGTGATTCCTCCCCGGTCGAACATCGTCGACTGTGCGTTGGGGTAGTCGAACGATGTGCCCTGCCCGTTCTGTACCAGCCATCCATGAATGACCCCGCTCGGTTCCTGCCAGTGCCCCACCATGTCGCCTCGATCATTGATGGAGAACATGCACGACATCAGGTTCGGCGCCGGATATTCGAAAGAAGTGAAACGGCCCTGGCTGTATAGATAACCACGCATTTTCGTGTCGCCGGTGCGATTCCAGTACATGCCGACCATGCCGCCCCTGTTGTTAGCCGCTTGCGGGACCGTCATCTCCGCGCCGGGATAATCGACGGTCGTGTAGCGGCCATCTTTAAATAAGAAACCGTGCTGCAGGCCGCTTGCCTCGATATACGACCCGATCATGTCGCCCGCATCGTTGATGTCATAGGCATAGGTTTGCGGCGCGCCCGGGAAATCGATGGATGTGAATTTCCCTTTCCGATGCAGAAACCCGTGCCGTTTCCCATCGGCGCTGTAGTACATCCCCACTACATCGCCCGAGCCGGTAACCGTGTAGGCGAATGTTCGGGCCGCGCCCGGGTAGTCGATTACCTCGAAATTCGTAAGTTGCGCAAAGGCCGCCGGAACAAAGGCCAGCGCAATCAGCACCAGCCTGTACTTTATTAATCCAGTCATGATTCTTCTCCCTAATATGCAATCCGGGAAAGAGAGATGAAAACCGTCATTCCCACGCCAAATTTTTGCTATATTTGGCGCGGTGCGGCGATGACCCGGCAAGACGACATCAGCGGGCTGCTCATGGCCTGGAGCAAAGGTGACGAGAGCGCGCTTGGTGACGTAATGCCGCTGGTCTACCGCGATCTCCGGGGAATCGCCCGGAACCAGTTGCGCCGCCGCGGCGCCAGGCTCGTCATGCAGTCCGGCACGCTGGCGCACGAGGCTTACCTCAGGCTGGTCCACACTCACGGCATCCGCTGCGGCAGCCGGGCGCATTTTTTCGCCCTATGCTCGCAGATGATCCGGCGAATTCTGGTGGATGAAGCGCGCAAGCAGCACTATGCCAAACGCGGCGGCGGACAGGTGCAAGTATCCCTGCAAGAGGCCCTGCTCGGAGACCGGGCGGCCGGGGTTGACGTCGAGGCTTTGAACGACGCGCTCACATCCCTGGCGAAACAGGATGCCCGCAAGGCTCGCGTGGTCGAACTGCGGTTCTTCGGCGGCCTGAGCGTCGAGGAAACGGCTGAAGTGCTCGAGATCTCAGAGGAAACCGTGACCCGCGACTGGCGAATGGCCAAAACGTGGCTCTTACGCGAGCTGGGCGGCGGAAAGTCCGGCGGCTAAAGCCAGCGGCAGGCAGACCGGACAGGAGAGTGGTGAGGGGCAGCCCGGCGACATGCCCAACTCGCTCTTTGCCAAGGGTGGCAGGCTTCGCAGAGAAAGAGAAATAAAGAGAAAGAGTGATCTTCCCAGATTCTCACCGGGATGCTATTCTTCCAGTGCAAGCCCCCCTCAGGGCTCGTGTCTAAACAATGTCCAGACCCGTGACCATTACCGTAACCGATGATATCCAGCGGATGTTGCCCCTTCGCGTTCGACGGCAGGCCGGCATCAAGGCCGGCGACCAGTTGGAGGTGCGCGCCAGCGGCGGCATCGTCACCCTTATGCCTAAACTTCCCCCTGCCACCGACGAGTACACACCTGAGCAGCGCCGCATTGTCGACGCGCGTTTGGCCAAGGCTGATAAAGACATCCGCATGGGCCGCGCCTACGGCCCGTTCAACAGCGCCGGCGAGATGATTGCTTCCATGAAGTCCGAGTTGAAGAAGAGAGCCGCGGCTAAGAAGCCCAAGCGCTCCCGATGAAAATTGCCTACACGCGAACTGCTCTGGAAGGTGTGGAGGGGGCACCTTTGGCGGTGAGAAAGGCGTTCTGGAAGCAGATGACCTTTCTGGAGAGGAACCTTCTCCATCCCGGCCTGCACGCCAAGAAGTACAGCGAAGCCGCAAACACCTGGCAGGGCCGCGTCAACAAGGACTGGCGATTCTATTTCACAATCGCCGGCGACACCATCATCATTTAAGATGTCACCGCGCACCCAAAATGAAAACAATACGACAGACCGAAGCGCATAGAGTGACACTCCGATGTGTTTCGGCGATGCGGCTCCTCATATGGCCGCGCATTTTTCCTCACTCCGCCAAAACGAGCGGAGCAGCCTCAGGCCGCCGGAATCGGCAACTCGGCCGCGTCGCGCCATAAACGTTCCAGGTCGTAATACTCGCGCGCTTTCTCCGAAAAAACGTTCACCACGAAGTCTCCGTAGTCCAGCAGCACCCACTCGGCGTTGTCATAGCCTTCCACGCTTTGCGGGCGCTCGCCGGCATCCTTCAACTGCTTTCCGGCTTCGTCGGCGATGGCCTGGATCTGGCGCGGGTTGGAGCCGCTACAGATCAACAGGTAGTCGGTAAAGGTGGTGACCGCGCGGAGATCGAGCACCTTGATATCTCCGGCTTTCTTGGCCTCCATGGCGCGCACGGCCGGAAGCCATGCCGTCATCTCTTCCGTGACAACCTGGGACGCGGCGGCGGCTGGGTTGGATCTTGGCGCCTTGGCGGCGGATGCTCCCGCGGTCAATTTCTTCCGGACCCGGGAGATTGCGGCGGACTTCTTCGTTGTAGCCAATTCGCGAGTGGAAACGCTCCTGCCTGTATCGTACTACAATAGGTAAATGCGTTTGGTCTTGTCGTTCGCACTATTCGTCTGTGCGAACATGGCTCCCGCGCAAACCTCACCCGATCCCCCCGAACTGGCCCGCGCCAAAGCGGAACTGGCGCGCGTGGAATTGCTGGTGGAGGCGGGCGGGGCGCCGCGCAACCGGATCGAGCAGGCTCGCCAGGCCGTGCGCGAGGCGGAAGATCAGGCCATTCTCCGGCGCACCTTGTACGGATCCCTCAAAGTGGAGGATCTCACCGAACCCCTGAACAAGGAAATGATCGAGAGCGCCCACCGGCTGTTCGATCTCCAGCGGCAGCGGGTCAACGATGCTCGCAAGCTGGCGGACCAGGGAGTGCTCCCGCGAATGGCGCTCACGCCAATCATCGAGGAACTCGACCGCCGCCGCAAGACCATGGACCTCGCCGAAGACCGCCTCCGCTTCTGGAATCAGCTTCTCGAAATGGCCCGCGCCGAGCAGGACAGGCAGGCCGAACTTCAGGCCGGCCAACTGGCTGCCTTGGCCCAATCCGAGGAGAATCCTTCGTCCGGCATCCTTTCCGCCGCGCGGGAGCGCCAGTTGGACCGCGAGTTTCAGTCAATGTTCGATCATCCGCTCCCGGTGAGCGCCCATGGTGACACGGTGTTCCATCGTTCTCTCGGCTTCGACCACACAGGCCGCATTGATATTGCCTTGAACCCGCATTCGGCCGAAGGCCGCTGGTTGCGCGGCTGGCTCGAACGCATGGGGGTTCCTTATCTCGCGTTCACCCGCGCCATCCCCGGCCAGGCCACCGCGCCCCATATCCACATCGGGCCGCCGAGCCTGCGCCTGCGGGTGTCGGACTGAAACCCGGCAGTTCCCCCGCCCGCTTCGCATATACTCAAGTTTTCCCATGCCCGATCCCAAGCTCACCGTCCTCATCTCCGCCGGTCAGATCCAGACCCGCATCCGGGAACTTGCCGCGCAGATCGATAAGGATTTGGAAGGCCGCGGCCCGCTCTACATGTTGTGCGTGCTGAAGGGCGCGGTGCTGTTCTATGCCGACCTTGCGCGCGCCATCACTCACCCTGTCCGCATGGATTTCATCGGGACCTCGAGTTATGGCAAGGGCAAGAGTTCATCGGGTGAAGTGCGTCTCACGAAGGATCTCGATACAACCATTGAGGACTTCGATGTCCTGCTGGTGGAAGACATCCTCGACAGCGGAATCACGCTTAGCTACCTCATCCACGTGCTGCAGCAGAGAAAGCCGCGGTCCATCCGCATCGCCACCCTGCTCGACAAACCGGAACGGCGCGTCCGCCCCGTGGTGGTGGATTACGTCGGCTTCCGCATCCCCGACGCGTTTGTCGTCGGCTATGGCCTTGACTTCGCGGAGGACTACCGGCAGCTCAAGGATGTGTGCGTTCTGGGAGAGTAGCCGGCCATGACTCCCGGAACCGAATACGAAGCACGCTTAACCGGCAGGCGCGGCAGGGTGGCGGCGCAGGACCGGTTGCACGTGCAACTTGGCAACATCCGGCTTCTCCTTGGCGTTTCCGCCGCTGTCATCGCCTATTCCGCGTTCGTCCACCACGCTCTCAACCCCCTCTGGCTGTTCGCCCCCGTTGCCGCCTTCCTGCCGATTCTGCCCATTCATTCCCGTGTCCTGCGCAAGCGCACCATGGCGGCTCGCGCGGTCCTCTTCTATGAGCACGGGCTGGCGCGCATCGCGGACAAGTGGGCCGGCACGGGCGAACAAGGCCTTCGCTTGCGCGATCCGCTTCATCCCTACGCCGACGATCTCGACCTGTTCGGACATGGCAGCCTTTTCGAGTTGCTCTCCGAGGCGCGCACGCGCGGAGGCGAGGATGCCCTCGCCGGTTGGCTCCTCCACCCGGCTGATCCGGAAACCATCCGCCGGCGCCAGCAATCGGTTGCCGAACTGAAACAGTATTTGGATCTGCGCGAGTCTCTGTTTGTCCTCGGCGAGGACGCCAGGGATACCGTCCACACCAGCCACCTCGCCGCCTGGGCCGGATCTTCTCCCATTCTCGATTCGAACCTGCTCTGGTCCGCCGCCGCGCTGCTCAGCCTGAATGTCGCTGTCTCCGCCTTCGCCGCCTGGTATCTCGACTTCCAGCGCCCGCTGCTGTTTGCGCTGCTCGCCGTCGCTTTGTTCGGCTACTGGCTCCGCAAACGGGTGCTCGCCGTCATCACCACGCTCGATGAGGCGGTTCATGACCTTTCTCTGCTTTCGTCGCTGCTCGAGTTGGTCGAGAAGCAGCCGTTCGAGAGCCCCCACCTGCTCGAACTGCGCCGCCGCCTGACAGCTTCGCAGGCCATCCGCCGCCTCCACCATCTGGCCGAACTCGTTGATTCGCGCGATAATCCCCTCATCCGCGTGGCCGGTCCTCCCTTGCTTTATGGAACCCACCTCGCCTTCGCCGTCGAACGGTGGCGTGCCGCCTATGGCCCTCAGGTGGGCGCATGGCTCGAGGCGCTGAGCGAATTCGAGGCTCTCCTCTCCCTCGCGGGATACGCCGCGGAGCATCCTTCCGACCCTTTCCCGGAAATCGTGCCCGAAAAATTGATCGACGGCGCCGAACTCGGCCACCCGCTCCTGCCCGCGGACAAATGTGTCCGCAATTCCGTTCATCTCGACGCGAACCTCGCCCTGCTTTGCGTAAGCGGGTCCAATATGTCGGGCAAGAGCACCTACCTGCGCACAATCGGGATCAATGCCGTGCTCGCCATGGCCGGCGCGCCCATTCGCGGAAAACATCTCAGGATTTGCCCCGTCGCCACGGGAGCCGCCATCCGCATCACGGATTCGCTTCAGGGAGGCGCCTCCCGTTTCTATGCTGAACTGAAGCGGCTCCGCCAGGTTCTGGACCTCGCGGCCGGCGAATACCCCGTCCTCTTTCTGCTCGATGAACTCCTTAGCGGCACTAACTCCCACGACCGCAAGATCGGCGCCGAGGGTGTTCTGAGAGAGTTGCTCGACCGCGGCGCCCTTGGTCTCATCACCACCCACGACCTCGCGCTCACCGCCATCGCCGAGGCGCTTCAGCCGCGCGCGGCGAACGTTCACTTCGAGGACACGCTCGAAAACGGGCAGCTTCATTTCGATTACAGGCTGCGGCCCGGCGTCGTGCAAAAGAGCAATGCCTTGGAGTTGATGCGTTCCATCGGTCTCGATGTTTGATACGATGACATGCAGTCGAGGGGCTACGGAGCACGCATCAGGTTACCGGCGGGAAAGGAGCCGGGAGAAAAGCGCGATCCCATGATGGGTTGTTCGTGGGATTTGCGCATTACCTAATGTGGACGGTAGATCAGTGACATCGAATACGGGTAACCGGGTGGATGAGATGGCACGCTCCCGGCCTTGTGAGAATCCTGGAGAGCGGTCTTCCGGCGCCTCCAAACAGTAACCTAAGAATGCAAACAATTAAGAGGAGAAACGACAATGTCTCAATTTGATGCTTTTTTGAAGATCGACGGGGTCAATGGAGAAACCGACGATAAGATGTTCCCGCAGCACATCGAACTGCTTTCCTACTCGTTCGGCGCCACCCAGACCGGCAGCTTCGCCTACGGCGGCGGCGGTTCCACGGGTAAGGTTCAGTTCCAGGACTTCCACTTCACCAAGCGCGCCGACGACGCCACGCCCCACCTCTTCGACGCCTGCTGCAGCGGCAAGCACATTCCGAAGTGCGAACTGCTGGTCCGTAAGTCGACCGGCGACGGCGGCCAGCAGGTCTTCTACAAGGTGACCTTCGAAGACGTGCTGCTTTCGAGCCAGACCGTCAGCGGCCAGGGCCACGGCGACCCCATCCCCACGGAATCCATCAGCTTCAACTTCGCCAAGATGATCATGGCCTACGGCAAGCAGGACGCCAAGGGTAAGGTGGGCGCCTTGGTTCCCAAGGGCTGGGACCAGAAGAAGAACGCCAAGGTCTAACGATTACCGCAGTGCAAGCACTCAGCCGGGCGGCCTCCCCGGCCAGGGACGGCCGCCCGGTTTGCTTGTGGCGCTACAGCGGGACGGCGCGAAAAAATCGCCCGCGCGATGAAGGTTTCCGCTGCCCGATCGCGCGTTGTTAGATGTGGATGACGGAATGTTCATCCTGATAGGGAAAAACACATCGAAAGCGAAATCCAGGAGAAACCAAGACAATGTCTCAATTTGATGCCTTTTTGAAGATCGACGGGGTCAACGGGGAAACCGACGACAAGATGTTCCCGCAGCACATCGAACTGCTTTCCTATTCCTTCGGCGCCACCCAGACCGGCAGCTTCGCCTACGGCGGCGGCGGTTCCACGGGTAAGGTTCAGTTCCAGGACTTCCACTTCACCAAGCGCGCCGACGACGCCACGCCCCACCTCTTCGACGCCTGCTGCAGCGGCAAGCACATTCCGAAGTGCGAACTGCTGGTCCGTAAGTCGACCGGCGACGGCGGCCAGCAGGTCTTCTACAAGGTGACCTTCGAAGACGTGCTGCTTTCGAGCCAGACCGTCAGCGGCCAGGGCCACGGCGACCCCATCCCCACGGAATCCATCAGCTTCAACTTCGCCAAGATGATCATGGCCTACGGCAAGCAGGACGGCAAGGGTAAGGTGGGCGCTCTGGTTCCCAAGGGTTGGGACCAGAAGAAGAACGCCAAGGTCTAACGATTCCCGCGGCGCAAACCCAGGCCGGGCGGCCTTCCTCAACCGGGGATGGCCGCCCGGTTCTTTCTTTCAGAAGTCTCCGCGCGTTGTGCTAACCTATTAGGTTCCCGAGGTTTCCCTGTGGATAAGCAGTTACGCGATCAAATCAAGCACGATAAATTCGTCGAAGAAGTCAGCCACACCGTAGAATACTTAAAGGATCATCAAGGCGCCGTCCGCAAGTATGGCGTCGTTGCGGCAGCCGTAATCGTTTTGGCCGGAGCGGTTTACGGGTTCACCAGTTACCAGGCCGGGCAGCGCGAAGAGGCGCTCCGCAAAGCCACCCTCGTCCTGGACGCTTTTGTCGGCCAGCAGAGCCCCACCGGCGGCCAGGTCTTCAAAACGCAGGCTGACAAAGACACCGCCTCGCTCAAGGCCTTCTCCGAAGTGGCTTCCAGGTACAGCGGTTCGCGCGAAGGATTGCTTGCCCGCTACTATATGGGCAATCTGCTCTGCGACCAGGGCAAGGTGGCCGAATGCGAAGCCGCCTTCAAGGAAGTCTCCAACGGCGGTGATGCCAATGTCGCCTCCCTCGGCAAGCTTTCGCTAGCCACGCTTTACCAATCCGAAGGCAAGAACAACGAGGCGGAAGCCATTCTCCGTGATCTGGTGAATCATCCCACCGCGGTGGTTTCCAAGGAGCAGGCCCAGCTCTCCCTTGCCCGGACCATTATGAAGACCAAGCCAGAAGAGGCGCGCATTATCCTGAATTCGCTTCAGGCTCTGGACCGGCCCGCCGTGACGCGCTCCGCCGTCGCGCTTCTGGGTGAAATGTCAGGCCAGCCGCAGCCTCGATAACTGTGCAACCACAGGCTCTCGGCCGCTTGCGGTTCCCCGTCCAGCGCAGCCGTGGGCGCCGCTTCCCCGAACTCCCTCACCCTTATCGCAACGACTTTCAGCGTGACCGCGACCGCGTAGTTCATGCGCGCGCATTCCGCCGCCTGGAGGACAAGACCCAGGTTTTCACTCCCAGCCTTTCCGATCACTTCCGCAACCGCCTCACCCACACCATCGAAGTTTCTCAGATCGCCCGTACGGTGGCGACGTTTCTCGGCCTCGAGGATGACCTCACCGAAGCGCTGGCTCTGGCCCACGACATCGGCCACCCTCCTTTCGGCCATGCCGGAGAACGAGAACTGAACCTCCAGATGGAGCGCTTCGACGACCGTTTCAACCACAACCTGCACGCCCTGCGTGTCGTCGAGATTTTCGAACAACGCTACGCCCTCTTCCCCGGATTGAACCTCACCTTCGAAGTGCGCGAAGGCATCGTCAAGCATTCCGGCGACCTGATCCCCGGCCTTGATCCGTCCCTCGAGGAATACCTGCCCGAATTGCGCCCGCCGCTCGAAGCGCAACTCATCGACCTCGCCGACGAAATCGCCTACAACACAGCCGACCTCGACGACGCCCACTCCGCGCAACTGATTGCGTCAGAGGAACTGGTGCAAGCCGTGCCGGCCTTTGCGGAAATGCACGATACCGTCCAATCCCAGTTCCCCGGGGCGCCGGACCGGATTCAATTTCTCGAATGCGTGCGCCGGCTCATCGATATCCTCGTGTCAAGCCTCATCGAGGGGACCGCTTCTAACGCCCTCGCCGCCGGGGTTCAGGATGTCGAAGACGTGCGCCGGCATCCCAGCCGCCTTGCCGGTCTTACCAGGGAAGGACAGGAGGTCAACGCTTCGCTGAAGAGCTTCCTCCACGCGCGTGTCTACTCCACGGAGGATCTTCGCGCCGAGCGCCTCCGTTCCACTGCCGCCGTCGCGCAACTGTTTCAATTCTTCCTCGATCATCCCGATCGCCTCCCCGCCACCCACCAGGCGAAAGCCGCCGGGGACACGCTCCACCGCGCGGTGTGCGATTACATCGCCGGCATGACGGACGGTTTCTTCTGGCGCACCTGGAAGACTATGGTGGGGTAGCAGCAAACTCCCCGCCTGGGCGCAGGGCATCGGCCGTCTCACGAGATTCGATCAGCCCAGGCCAACCGCTTCACCCATTCCTCGGGCATGCCTTCCTCACCATAGAACGCTCCCGCGATTTGACCGTAGATTGCCCCGAAGCTTGCCCCCACCAGAATGCCCGCAATCGGCTCAGTCCTTCGCCGGAACGGCAGGGAAATCGCCGCTCCCTCCGGGAGATTCTGCAATCCGATACCGATGCTCAGCGCCGCCGCCGAACCGAGCGAGTTGAAGTGTTCCGGCGCCCCCAGTCCTGGCGCCGGCATGGCCGGTGATTGTCGGAGGATGGAAGCGCACCTTGGTAAGCCACGATTCCGAGTCTGACCAGACCGTCTATAATTATGGTTGAAAGGGTCTATATTCATGGCCGTCTGGCAGGTACAGGAAGCGAAGGCTCGTTTGAGCGAGGTCATTGAGGAAGCACATTCAAAAGGCCCGCAGTTTATTACGAAGCACGGCGCCGAAAAGGCTGTCGTTCTGTCCATGGAAGAGTATCGCTCTCTAACCGCCCAAAAGCCCAATCTGAAGGACTATCTCCTGGGAGGCCCGAAGGTGGACCGCTTCGAAGTGCCGCGCGAGCGCGACAAAGGACGGAAAGTCAGGCTATGAGCGCGAAGCTGCAATACCTGCTTGACACGAACGTTCTATCCGAAACGCGGAAAAAAAATGCCGACCGGCGCGTGGTTGAGTTTCTTTCCACAGCCGAGCCGTCATCCCTTTACATCAGCGTTCTCACGCTCGGCGAACTAAGGAAAGGTGTGGCGCTCAAGGCGCGCTCGGATCCTGGCGCGGCGAAGAGAATCGGTGCTTGGGTGGACGGCCTGGAACTCGGCTTTGCCGACCGAATCATTGGCGTCGACGGCCGCACAGCGCGATTGTGGGGAGAACTATCCGCGCAGCGGCCGCGCCCCGTCGTTGATACGCTTCTTGCGGCTACCGCCGTTGTCCATGAACTCACGTTTGTTACGCGCAACGCATCGGATGTTCGGGACGTTAAAGTGAAGTTGCTCGATCCGTGGGTGAAATGAAATATGCTCTCGCGGGAGCCCGCATCCGCCTACCCTCTCGCATCACACCTGCATTCCGTGGCGAGCAACTTCGAGTGCCTCATGCCTTTTAGGACGGGCCCTCCGTGCCAACATTGATGAGACAGCTCACCCGGTAGTAATTACTGAGCAGGGCGAGAACAGGAATCAAAGTGAAGAACAACGGAATTTCCCCGGCTTCCTCCACGATTTTGTCCGCCGCGGAACGTAGGGAGGCCGAGCGGAGCGAGGCCGACCGGAGTGCAGCGGCGGACAAAATCGTCGCGGCCCAGCCGCCCACCCCGCCGCACCCCGACCCGGAGGTCGTCGCCGCTGCCAAGCGGCGGACCTTCACCGCCGAGTACAAGCAGCGGATCTTGACCGAGGCCGACGCTGCGGCCGAACCCGGAGCCATCGGCGCCTTACTGCGTCGCGAGGGTCTCTATTCCTCGCACCTGGTCACCTGGCGCCGCGAACGCCAAGCTGGAATCCTCAAGGGCTTGACTCCTCACAAGCGCGGCCCCAAGTCCAAACGCAGCCCGTTGGAGGAGGAGAACCAGAACCTCCGCCGGGAGAACCAACGGCTGGCCGAGGAACTGCGTAAAGCCGAAATCGTGATTGACGTTCAAAAAAAAGTGGGTGCGCTGTTGGGCTGGCCCCTGCCCAAGGCGGACCCGGAGGAGAAGCCCTGATGGATGCCGTCACCCATCTGGCCCCCACCGTAGGTGTGGTTGCCGCCTGCGATTTCCTGCGAGTGGCCCGCGCTTCCTTCTATCGGCAGCGTCCGGTCTTGGGGCCACCGGCAGCGCCGCCGCCCGAGCCGGCTGTGGCGGCACGGCGCCTCGCCCCGGCCCGCGCCCTCAGTGCGGAGGAACGCGCCGGCGTGCTGGCTATCCTCCATGAGGAGCGCTTTCAGGACCGCTCCCCGGCGGCCGTGCAGGCTACCTTGCTGGATGAAGGCCAGTACCTCTGTTCGACCCGCACCATGTACCGCATCCTCGAGCAGGAGGGAGAGTCCCGCGAGCGCCGTGATCAACTCGTTCATCCGCCTTACCAGAAGCCCGAACTGCTCGCCACCGCGCCCAACCAACTATGGAGTTGGGACATCACCAAGCTGCTGGGCCCGGCCAAGTGGACCTACTTCTACCTCTACGTGATCCTGGACGTCTTCAGCCGCTACGTCACCGGCTGGATGGTGGCCCCCAGGGAGAAAGCGGAATTGGCCAAGCGCTTCATCGAGGAAACGATCGGTAAGCACCAGATCCCCGCCGGCCAACTCCACATCCACGCCGACCGCGGCAAGGTCATGACCTCCAAGCCGGTCGCCTTTCTCATGGCCGACCTGGGCGTCACCAAGACCCACAGCCGGCCTTATGTTTCCGACGACAACCCCTACTCGGAAAGCCAGTTCCGCACCCTGAAGTACCGCCCGGAGTTCCCCGATCGTTTCGGCTCGATCCAGGACAGCCGCGCCTACTGTCAGCAGTTTTTCCAATGGTACAACCACGAGCATCGCCACTCCGGCATCGGCTTGCTGACGCCCGCGATGGTTCACTTTGGCGAGACCCAGACGGTCCTGGCCCGCCGCCAAGCGGTGCTCGACGCTGCTTACCAGGCGCACCCCGACCGTTTCGTGCGCCGTCCACCGAAACCCTTGCCATTGCCCTCGGAGGTGTGGATCAACAGGCCGGTTCCAACCGGCCAAAAGACAGAGGAAGGAAGTCAGTAAATTCCCATGCCGGGTGTCTCAA
>JAIXKK010000178.1:51106-60905 GCA_026954325.1 Bryobacterales bacterium
ACCGGCCAAAAGACAGAGGAAGGAAGTCAGTAAATTCCCATGCCGGGTGTCTCAAAATGCTTGACACGCGCCGGGGAGCAGTGCCGCTTTCCGCTCGACGTTGTTAGATTTGTGTTAGGGTGATGGAAGATTCTAGGGTGAAGGTGATCTGAAGTAATGAGGTCGAAATCGAGTGACCCCCAGGCGAAGTACTTGGTGCCAGTAGTGCAGAGCACTTTCCGGATACTCAATGAATTGTCGCGGTCTGGCCCGTTGAAATTGAGTGATCTCGTACACAGGACTGGGATTGCCAAGTCATCCGTTTTTCGAATCTTAACAACACTGCATAAACTCGGGTACGTAGCTCGGGATAATCGACAGCGAATGTATTATTTGAGTCGTGGGCTGTTCAGCTTGATCAGCGAGGGATCTGATAGTGAGGCTCTTAAACGGGCTGCAATTCCGCATATGCTACGGTTGCGCGATGCCATTGGAGAGACTGTCAATCTTGGACGACTCGAATTGAACAAGGTCGCATATGTGGAGGTGATTCCGAGCGAGTATGCCCTGCGCCTATGCGAGCGCCCGGGCGCCGTAATCCACGCACATGCCTCGGCTTTAGGCAAAGCGATTCTAGCGTTTTCACCCCCGGAATTAGTCCAAACCCTTGTGAGTGATCATAACTTACCCTCACTGACGCCCATGACAACTACCGATCCAGTTCTCTTCCTTCGGGAATTGGAGGTGGTGAAAGAACGTGGCTACGCCATCGATCGAGAGGAGACGGCCACTGGTGCCACTTGCATCGGGGCTCCGATTTTGGACCTGCAGGGTAGCGCAATCGCCGCGCTGAGCATTTCCGGTCCGAGTTCAAGGTTCGACCCTAGGCAGGATCGTCGTGTTATCCGAGCGCTGCTTGATGCCACTCTCCAGATCTCCCAGGCTCTACCAAGAACAATTTCGGCGAACAAATAGGTCCTTGGCCACCGCGCCTATCGGGGTCAACCATCGACCGGCCGTGATGGCTGATCGGACATCGTGCAAAGATTCTTTGCTGAGGCACCACCCTGGAATTGTCCGGCATCCATTCGGAGCTGTAGTCAATCATCGCGAAGCGTGGTTTTCTGAACGGTTTGCCGGCATCATCGCCGCCGGAGGCGGCAAGTCCATCCGATCATCGGCGTTGCGGAAAGAAGTATTGTGGGTGAGAGAAGGGAAGGAACCCCGCCGTTAGCAGCGACAGGGTTCCGGTTCTGGACAGCCAAAGAGGGGCCATCCAAAGGTCACCCAATAACGTAGCTGGAATCGCCTCCGTTGTCCAGAAGCCGCGGGCATCTGCGACTTGGGAAGCGATGACAACCAGGACGTAGCGTTCACTCTGACATGTCCTTGCGGGCAAGTCTTTATCATTTGCAGACGCTGCTATCGCGGCCACCGCTACTGCTCCAATCCATGCCGCAAGCGCGCGCGGCTGGAACAAACTCGTGCCGCCAATCGCCGCCATCAGTCCAGCCCTGAAGGACGCCAGGATCATTGTGACTCCCAACGCCGCTACCGGCAACGTTGCCGCGCCCGATCCTCCATTCCGGTCCCCGGGCAAGCCGAAGAAAGCGTGACGGATCCATGTTCCCTTTTGAACCTATCCCCGCCATCATCGGGTTGTGAACCAGCTTCAACACAATCTCGCTGCCGCATCTGCGGGCGCAGCGTGCGCTTTCTCAGTCCCTACCGCCGCCTTCTCCCGATCCAACGCCGCTGAAAGGCCTCCGCAATGATCAGCGAAGAACTCCGCGCCAGCATCCGCCGCTACTTCTACGCCGAGCATTGGAAAATAGGCACCATCGCCGCGCAACTCAACGTGCATGCCGACACAGTGCGCAATGCCATCGAAGCCAGCCGGTTTCAAGCCCGCGACTTCGTCCGGCCTTCCGTCGTCGATCCCTACACCGCCTTCATCCGCGAAACACTCGAGCAACATCCGCGGCTGCGGGCCACACGAATCTACCAGATGATCCGCGATCGCGGCTACTCCGGCAGCATCGTGCAACTACGCCGCGCCGTGGCTCGCATGCGTCCGCATGTCCGTGAACCCTTTCTCAGCTTGCATACTTTTCCGGGCGAGCAGGCACAAGCGGACTGGGCTCACTTCGGCCAAGTGCCAGTGGGACGCGCAAAACGAACGCTCTCCTGCTTCGTCATGACGCTGTCCTACTCACGCGCCTTGTATCTGGAGTTTTTCTTCGATCAAACCATGGAAAGCTTCTTGCGCGGCCATGTGCGCGCCTTCGCCTTCTTCGGCGGCCAACCGCGCACCATCCTCTACGACAATCTTCGTAGTGTCGTGCTCGAACGTCGCGGCAGTGGCATCCGCTTTCATCCACGCATCCTCGAATGCAGCAGCCATTACCACTTTCAGCCTCGCCCATGCCAGGTTCGCGCAGGCAATCAGAAAGGCCGTGTCGAACGCGCCATTCGCTACATTCGCGATTCCTTCCGGGCTGGCCGCGACTTCCTCACGCTTGCGCAGTGCAATGACCAGGCGTGGAAGTGGCGCGATGAGGTGGCCCATCAACGCCCTTGGCCTGGCAACCCACAGCGCACGGTGGACAGCGTCTTTCAAGAGGAACAACCGCGCTTGCTGGCAGCGCCGCTTCACTCCTTTCCCACCGACCGGCTTGAAGCCGCTTGCTCCCACAAGACCATCTACGTGACCTTCGACCGCAACCGCTATTCGATTCCGCCACAAGCTGTGGGCCGCACTCTGACCATCGCCGCTTCCGACACCAACGTGCGCATTCTCGATAACACCTCGGAACTCGCTTCGCATCCACGCAGCTACGATAGCGGGCAACAGATTCTAGACCCCACTCATCGCGACGCCGTGCTTCGCTTCAAACGCAAAGCCTCTCAATCGATCCCCGCAGGCTGGCTCGAACAAGCCATTCCCGAAGTGCGTGCGCTGCTCGACTTGGCTTTCTCGCGCGGGGAATCGGCTGGCCATCAGACGCAACGCTTGCATCGCTTGGTGGAAGAATATGGCGTCGCCAGTGTGCGCGACGCGGTGGTGGAAGCAATGCAGCGCGACACACCAACTGCCGCGTCGGTCGCGTTTGTGCTGCGCGCACGGCAACGTACACGCCCCGCGCCCGTCGACCTGAGCCGCCATCCGGAAGTGCAGTCTCTGGTGGTCACGCCTCATGCTCTGGCTTCCTACGATCAACTCGCCAAACCCGGCCCAAACGAGCAAACCCCAAACCAGCAAACCGATGACGAACAAACAGACAAAAACTGATCTGGCCGCTCAACTGGCCTCGTTCGGACTGCGCGATCTGCCGTCTCAACTCGATGACTTTCTCACTCGCGCCGCCAATGGCCGCTGGACTCCGCTCCAAGTCCTGCAACATCTCGCCGAAGGCGAAGCCAGTGAGCGTGCGCGCCGCAGCCTCGAACGACGTCTGCGCCGTTGTGGATTGAAGAACTACAAGCCCATGGCGGACTTCGAATGGAACTGGCCCAAGCGCATCGAGCGCGAGACGCTGGAACGTGCGTTCACACTTGAGTTCCTGGCTCGTGCGCGCAATCTGATTCTGATCGGCCCCAATGGCCTCGGCAAGACCATGATTGCCAAGAATCTCTGCCATGCCGCCGTGCTTGCCGGTCATTCGGTTCTGTTCCGTTCCGCTTCGGAGCTTCTGGAGGATCTTCATCGCTGCCAGTCCCCGGAAAGCCGGCGGCGCAAGCTTCGCATTTATGCCAATGTCGAACTTCTTTGCCTGGACGAGGTCGGGTATCTTTCCTGCGATGACAAGGCCGCGGACTTGCTCTATGAGGTCGTCAACCGCCGTTACGAGCGGAAATCGCTGATTGTCACCACCAATCGGCCGTTTCAGCAATGGAACGAAGTGTTCCCAAACGCCACCTGCATCGCAACGCTGCTCGACCGCTTGTTACACCACGCCGACGCCACCGTGCTTGAAGGCGATAGCTATCGCTATCGCGAAGCCGAAATCGAAAAGAACGCACGTCAGCGGAGGTCCTCCAAATCATGACGCCGGTCGCCGATGTTGCTTTTGTCGCCGCCGTGCTGGAACTCTATCTCGACCTGCCCGATACGCCCTTGCGCTTCAACTCTGCCGATCAAGCCTTGGCGCGGAGCTTTCGCCAGCAGAAGGTTTCATTGCAGGTCATTGAAGCCGCGTTTTTGCTGGGTTCCTTGCGGAGACTGATGCGTCCTTCGTCGTTGCCTCCGTTGGCGCGCATTCGATCACTCGCCTACTTTCAGCCTGTCATCGACGAACTGCTCCAGCAACCTCTTTCGGATTCCTATCTCCAACATCTACGCCTGAAGCTTCGCGCACTCTCTCCGCACCCTCCGGCGAGTGTCCAAAAATCTACGTTTCTCGGCGATCGCTAACAGGAGCATCAGCGGTTTCCTAATGGAACAAATTATTTCATTGACACTCATGCGCAGCTAGGATATGATGCTGCTTCGGAATTCGCTCCGCCTTCCTGGCGCACCTGGAGGCGCAGGCCGAACGGCGCATCTAGCATATGATGTTGCTTCAGAACTTCGCTTGACGCTTTTTAGCAAATCGTTATATGGAAGCGGAGGTATGTACTCTCCGCTGGTGTGTTGTTTGTTTATGGAGGCTATGATGAAAGTCCGAGTTCTTCGCAGGTATCCCCGAATAGGGCTCCGATTGGTTACGACGTTGCTTCTTGTCGGAACTGTATCCGCTCAAACCACATCTACGCAGATCCTCGGCACCATTACAGACTCAACAGGCGCGGCGGTGCCCGGTGTAAGCATTCAAGTACGACGAGTGGAAACTGGCGAAACGCGTGGATTTCGCACTGATGATACCGGGAATTACATTATTCCATCGCTTGAGATTGGGGAATACGAAATAACAGCGGAGGCGACCGGGTTTCAACGTGAAGTTCGAAAAGGTATAATTCTGGAACTCAACCAAAAGGCCAGGATCGATTTCCAACTGAAAGTTGGGTCAGTAACGGATACAATCGAAGTGACTGGGCTGGCACCCGTACTAAAGACCGACGACGCGACCGTCGGGGATGTTGTGGATCGGCGACGGATAACCGAGTTGCCGCTCAACGGACGCAATTTCGCCCAATTGGCCGTGCTGGGTTCTCCAGGGGTCCGGTTGGTGCCATTTCCGATCATGAACGGAGAGCGGCTGGCTGCAAGCGGGCAGCGGGAGAATCAGAATCAGTTCACGATGGACGGCATCGTCATCCAGAACAACCTCATCAACTCAGTCAGCGTCCGCCCGTCACTAGAGGCCATGGAGGAGTTCAAAGTGCAGACGGGCAACTTCTCTGCCGAGTTCGGTAACTTTTCCGGCGCTCAAGTGAACATCGCACTCCGCTCAGGCGCGAACGAACTTCACGGGACGCTTTTCGAATTTCTCCGCAATGACAAGCTCGACGCCCGTACCTTCTTTGAGCGTCCGATCGACCCCAAAGCACCATTCCGTAGGAATCAGTTCGGCGCCGTCATCTCGGGTCCAGTCTACATACCCGGCTTGTACAGCGGAAAGGACCGTACTTTTTTCATGTTCAACTTTGAACTCCTGCGACACCGCCTAGCGGGTTCGACTCCTGCCACTGTTCTGCCGCTTGACTTCCGTGGTGGCGATTTCTCTTCGTTGCTTGCAGCCAACAAGATAATCCGCGACCCACGGACGGGAAATGTATTTCCTGGAAACGTCATTCCGAAGGATCAGATCAGTCCTCAGGCACTCGCTCTCTTGAGATACATCCCGACACCGAACCAAAGTGGTATTCTCAACTATCAGGCGCGAACTAGAAACGATATCGATAACAATCAATATCTGGGTCGTGTCGACCATGTATTTAATGAAAGAGATCGAATTTTTAGCCATTTTGTATATCAGACGAACGCGCTCGTGAACGTGGGCGCAAACCCGTACGATAGAGGTTACGATTCTCCTACGGACTATAATATCGCACTCAATTACACACATCTGTTCAGCCCCACTGTTATTAATGAACTTCGGGTTGGTTGGACACGATTCAAGTGGTTTACCGGAAACCAATTCACAAATACTGATTTTTCTATTTTGAAGGAATTCGGCATGGTAGGTTACCCGACTGACCCATTCTTGGCTGGATTACCCTCTATTGGTATTTCTGGCTATTTGGGAATGAGCTCGACAGGACCCGGACCGAAAGTCGATGATACCGGACAGATTGCCGATAATATTTCCGTGATTAAGGGCCGGCACGCTCTCAAGGCTGGGGTCGACATTCGATTGACGCAAGAAGTAGAAAAAGCTGCGAACTTAATGCGTGGCTCAATTAGTTTTACTGGCGATATGACAGGCAATCCTGCTGCGGACTTTATGGTTGGTTTGCCGCGATCCGTGACAGGTGTAGAAGCACTTCTCCGTGCCCAAGCAAGGGATTGGAAATATGGAGCATACCTTATGGATGACTGGCATGTGACGCCTCGACTCACACTGAATCTGGGTGTTCGCTATCAGTTGGCTACTGTCGTTAAAGACCCGCGTGGGTCGTTGCGCAGTCTGGATCCGAGGGACCTTACCAGACTCTATCCTGAACTCGGTGTGTCGACGGCATTGTACGAGGGTGACCACAACAACTTCGCGCCTCGGATAGGCTTCGCCTACCGCCCGTTTGGTACGAAGACAGTTTTTAGAGGCGGGTACGGCCTCTACTACAACTCTAACCAATTGAACAACTTCACAATTCTGGTTCGGAACCCACCACAATTTCTTACACCAACGCTGGTCAACGATATCAATAACCCCACGGTTACCCTTGCGAATCCCTTTGCTGTTCAAGGTACAGTGCCTTCAGGGCCATTCAATGTGATTTCTCTTGACCCTTGCCGTTGCCTGCCCCAAGACTACAATCAGATGTGGACCTTGAATGTGCAGCGACAGATCACTGAGAATCTGGGTGTGGAAATAGGCTACATGGGTTCGCTGGCTGTTCACCTGAACCGTAGCGATGACCCCAATCAAGCCTTTCCCGGCCCGGGTCCTGTGCAACCGCGACGCCAAATTCCAACTTGGGCTGCGATCCGAATGATTCGCAATGACTCCACTTCTACCTATCATGCTCTACAGGCCCAAGCTAAGAGGCGGTTTTCCAAAGGCTTACTGTTTGTTGTTAACTACTCATGGTCTCACACCATTGCGGATGGTCTCGATACGAATGCCGGGCCGTTTCCCCAGGATTTTCGGCACCGGAACCTCGAGCGCGCCAACTCGCCGAATGACCTGACTCATCAAATGACTGCAGGCTTTGTGTACGACGTCCCATTCCCACTGTCGACCCCTCTCCGCCACATTCTCGGCGGGTGGCAGACGAACGGCATATTAACGCTGGAGTCTGGACTCCCTTTTACGGTGGCCGCACTTGGTGATAGAGCGAACACGGGTTCGACTCAACGGGCCGACCGATTGGCGGACGGGAGGCTAGCGCGCGGCCAGCAGACGCCAGAGCGTTGGTTCGATACGAGCGCCTTTGCTAATCCGGCGCTGTACACTTATGGTACGAGTCCGCGGTTCGTACTGCGAAAGGCTGGCACAAAGATTCTGGACTTCGGTTTATCAAAAAACGTTCGTCTGAAGGAGCGACACAACATGCAACTCCGCGGGGAATTCTTTAGCTTTTTCAATACCCCGCAATTCGGATTTCCGTCAGCGACAGTTGGCACTGTGAACTTCGGCCGGGTAACGTCGGCCAGTGGCAATCGTGTTATTCAGCTTGCGCTCAAGTATAGTTTCTGATGATCGGACTTCGGGCTCTGGGTCTGCTGTGGCGAGTGGCGATCAAAATTCTAAATCAGAAGGAAGGTGCGGAGTTATGAATCGGCGTGAATTGATTTCCCGTTTAGGGCTGGCAGCGGGGGCAGTCGGTGTATCAGAGAGTGACAGCCCGGCTGCGCAGGCCTATCGGCAGGCTACGCGAGGTTTGCCGCCGCTCAAGATTACGAATGTCAAGGTCCTCTTAACAAACCCACCATACGCAAATGGAACCTTTTCCTTCATGCAGCGGCTGGTAATCGCGAAAGTGGAAACAAGTGAGCCGGGGCTGTACGGCCTCGGTTGCGCCTCGTTCGTCTTTCGGCCCGCGGCAGTCGCGGCTGTGATTGATCAATATCTGAGGCCGTTCGTTGTCGGAAAGGATCCCGACATGATTGCCGACTTGTTTCAGTCCATGAACGTCAGCACGCTGTGGCGCACTGGGCCAATTCACAATTACGCACTGAGCGGGATTGACATGGCCTTATGGGATATCAAGGGTAAGCGTGCCGGAATGCCCGTATACCAGTTACTGGGCGGCAAGACAAGGTCCGCAATCCAATGCTATGCCGATGCCTCCGGGAGGGATGCCGC
The DNA here is from genome assembly GCA_026954325.1 of Bryobacterales bacterium. Classification (GTDB taxonomy): domain Bacteria; phylum Acidobacteriota; class Terriglobia; order Bryobacterales; family Bryobacteraceae; genus CADEFT01. Next base: position 59,497 of record JAIXKK010000178.1, read on the forward strand.
CGAAACGGCCGAAAGCGTGAAAAAAGCTCAGGAACGAGGCTATCGGCATGTCCGCTTGAATTACTCCAGCAGGAAGGTAGCGGAAACGCCCGCCCTGGCAGGCATGCCGACCAATGTGGTGATCGACCCGGAAGAATGGGTGCGCGAGGTCCCCAGGATTTTCGAAGGCGTACGCAAAGCGTGTGGCGAGGAGGTGGAGTTGATTCAACACTTGCACGGGCAACTGCCGCCCCAGTCCACCATCGGCATGGTGAAGCGGCTGGAACCCTTCCGTCCATACTTTTTCGAAGACCCGTTTTATCCGGAAGACATTGGCTATCTTAAGAATCTGCGGCAGGTCACCACGGTGCCCATCGGCACCAGTGAAAAGTTCGTGAGCGAGCAGGAGTACGTTGGTCTGGTGACAGGCCGCCTCATCGACTTCATTCGGATACACGTCCCTGCCATCGGAGGATTCACTCGATCCTGGAGATTAGCTTTGCTGGGCGAGTGGTTCTCCGTACGGACAGCATGGCATGCTCCCGGCGACTTGTCCCCGGTTGGCCATGCGGCGAACGGCCATTTGGACTTGGCGGCTCCAAACTTCGGAATCCAGGAAGGGTCGTTGATACACGGTGACGCCATACGCGAGGTTTTCCCGGGTACTCCCACGCTTCGTAACGGCTATCTCTTCATAAACGAAGCGCCGGGATTAGGTATTGACATTAACGAAAAGGCCGCGGCGAAGTACCCGTGTAACCTGGAAGACGGAAACTTCGGACCAAAGCGCGGCCCGAATGGCTCGATCATCGGCAATTGAGAAAACATTCGCTGGTGGAGTGGTGAAGCGCCGGCACGCTGGATGTAATCTCTTGAGGGAGTACTTGGTGCGGTAGCCGTCCGGTGTGGTTCTCCACTTCGGCGCTGTGGGCCGCCTACTCCAACAGGATCCAGGGAGCCCAATATACCGGTTCCCCGTACCGTCCCCCAAGCATCGCCAATTTCGCCGCATGCAGCGCTTCCCGCGGAGACTCTCCCCTCCGCAACCCCTCGTACAGGCGCGCGGATAACTCCCGCGAAGCGCCGTCGTCCACGTCCCGCAGGCTCGCCGCCACATAGCGCGCCCCGGCTTGCAGAAATGCCCATGCCAGTCCCACCAGTCCTCCCGATGTCACCCGCTCTCCCGCGCTGCGGCAGGAAGCGAGACTCACCAGCCGCGCATGCAACGGGGTCCTCAGAATGGTTCCCGCGGTCAGCTTGAACCCGGAACCGGAAGGGCTCAGGATCAATGCTGATTCGAGCGGCTCGCTGCTGCTCGATAGCGCGTGGGAAGCGAAATGCAAGTAGTCGTATCCGGCCGGGTTTACATTCCTGAAAACATCCACGGTGGCGTCTTGTCCTTCCTTCACCGTCACCTCCCCGCTTCCCTC
>JAIXKK010000062.1 GCA_026954325.1 Bryobacterales bacterium
CCGTGGGGTCGCGCAGAACGACGTAGGAGGGCAGGTTTTGGTTTTCCGTCCCCAAGGCGTAGCTGATCCACGCTCCCATCACCGGACGGCCGGGGAAGATCTTGCACGTGAGCAGCATGTTGAGACCTTCCAGGTGGTTGTTGTGCTCCGTGTGCATGGAGCGGATGAAGCAGAGGTCGTCCACGATCTTCGCCGTGTGCGGGAGCATCTGGGAGATGTCCATGCCGCACTGGCCGTACTTGCGGAATGCGAAGGGCGAGGGGAGGAGGACATTGACGTTGTTCGGCTGATGGATCTCGACGCCGCCGGGAAGAGGCTGCCCGCCGTGCCTGGTGAGTTCCGGCTTGGGGTCGAAGAGGTCCATCTGGCTGGGACCGCCGTTCTGAACGAGTTGGATGACGGCCTTCGCTTTCGGCGGGAAGTGGGTGGGGCGGGCCTTGAGGTCGTTGTAGATGGGGAGGGCGTGGGCGGCGGTATCAACACTGGCGGCGCCGAGGAGGTCGGCGAGAACGACGCTTCCAAAACCGAGGCAGGTTCGTTCGAGCAGTCCGCGGCGGGAAAGAAGACCAGACTCCATGAGCGCATCTCCAGTGTGTAGGACTTATTGGAATAGTATTTCACTATCCGCGGCCGCGTGCGCGGCGGCCGCGGAAGTCCTCCGGCTTCAGAAGATGTACTTCAAGGCGAACTGCAACTGGCGCATGGTCTTCGCGCTGGTGATGACGCCGAAAGTGGAAGGGCTGCGCGCATCGGAAGCCGGAGCGTTCCAATTCGGGTGGTTGGTGGAGTTGAACGTTTCGAAGCGGAAGTTGAGTATGTGGCTCTCATGCAGGCGGATATTCCGCGCAAGGGACAAATCGGCCTGGCGCGTTCCCGGACGGAGAAGGGTGTTCCGGCCCATGTTGCCGGGACGGAAACTGAATTCCGGATTCGTTACATTGATGGCGGCGATGTTCCAAAACTGGTTGACAGACCGGTTTTGCGGAATGGGGCTGATGCCGGTGGCGTCGGGCTGGTTCCCGAGCGTGTTGAGCGCGGCGGTATCGCCGAGTTGAGCAACGTTCTGGGGAGTACCGTCGGCGAACGTGACAATTCCGCCGAGTTGCCAACCGCCGGCAATTTTCGACGCGATACCCTCCTGGAGCAGCCTCTTGCCGGGGCCGAAGGGCAATTCGTATACATACGAGGCGACCAGGCGGCGGCCGACGTGAAATTGCGAGAGTCCGCGTTCGGCGGCGAGGTTGTAGCTGTTCACGGGCCAGAGCGTATCGCCGCTGTTGGTGCGGATGGCGCTGCCGCCGTCGATAGCCTTCGACCACGTGAAGCCCACCATGAACGTGAGCCCTCTGTTGAAACGCTGCGTCACCTTGGTGCTGAGCGCATGATAATTGGAGTTATCGACGCCGTCCACTTCCTGAAGGCGTCCGAATTTGGGCCAAGGGGTGCGCTGAGCCACGGTGCGGGTATCGCTGAAGCCGGTCTTGAGAATGGGCTGATTGTAGAGACGGAAGCGCGGGAGTTTGTGCCCTCCATTGCCCATGTAGCCGAGTTCCAGAACCAGGTCTTTGGCCAGTTCGCGCTGCACGTTGAACAGCCACTGGATCACCATGGGCGTGCGCATGTTCTGAATGTTGCCGAGAACCTGGGGCCCGACGAGACACGTGGCGGACCATCCGGTGCAGGAGGCGTTGGCGCGTTCGAAAGCCCACGGATCGCTCATGCTGGCGTTGCGGCGCTCGATGTTGGTGATGAACAGATCGCGGCCTCCCTGGTTGCGAGCCATATCGAAAGTGGGGTTGCCGGAATCCTGGACGTAGAAGATGCCGCCTCCCGCACGGATGGTCCAACGGCCGGTGGGGCTGTAGGAAAGGCCGAGGCGGGGCGCGAAGTTGTTATTGTCGGGGTTCACCAGGCCGCGGCCCATGAACTGGTCGCCGGCCTGGATATTCTGGCCGTCGGCGAAGTGGAAGTTGAGGCCCTGGTAGAAGTCACCGTCGCCGGGACGAGTGAGGATGGGGGTCTTCGACCCGGAAAGAAACCCATCGGCGCTGACGCCTGTATCGAAGAGTTGGACGTTGATAATGCCGCGATACTTGTCGTGCCATGGGCGCGGGTTCTCATAACGCAGCCCGATGTTGAGCGTAAGGTTGTTGGTGATCTTCCAGTCATCCTGAATGTAGGCGTAATAGGAACCGCGGCGCAGCATGGCGTTGGCCATGGCGACGACACGCGCGGCGGTGGAGGTTTCGCCGATCATGAAATCGGCGAAGATGAAGCCGGTGGCGCCACGGTTTGCCGGGTTGAAGGTGGCCTGTCCATCGAAGAGAAATTCTCCCGTGGCCTTCTGATTGCCGAACTGGTTGTACCGGTCGCGGCGGATCTCGCCGCCGATCTTGATGGAGTGACGGCCGCGAATCAGCGAGAGGTTGTCCATGAACTGGAAGGAATTGTTGCGCGTGACCCACGGCGTGACGCCGCCGAAGCTGTTGATGCCGCCGCCAAGACCGATGGCGGGGACGCCGTAGGCAAGCGGGCTCGAAGAGAACAGGCCGGGGATTTTGAGATCGGCCTGGACGTCGCGCGTGTTGGCGAAGTAGCCCACCATGTCGTTGTTGAACTGGTTCCAGGCAACGCGCGCTTCATTGACGGTGGACCCGCTGAGAATACGCGTGTTGGAGATCATTGCCTGGCGTACGGTGGTGGCCACCTGGGTGGAGTCGGTGAGAATGGTTCCGCCCGATAACTGAAGGTCATCGCCCCAACTGAAGCGGCCGAACCAGTTGGATTTGTTGCTTTCGTTCCAATCGATGCGCTGGTTGAACTGGGTGTTATCGACGGTGGACTTCGCATTGCGGGAGTAATTGCTGACGAGGCTGGCGCCGGGAACGGTGGGGGCGGGAAAGAATTCGAGCAGCCGTTGCGATACCGGATTCAAGCGGGATTTGGGAACGATGTTACCGGAGAAGGCGGTGGCGCCAATGGCCACGCCGCTGTCGTTGTAGGTGCGGGATAGGGGATCGAAGATGATACGGCTTTGTCCGGAGAAATCGCCGGCACGCATGGCGTCCGTGGCCACGCTGGCGCGGGCGAAGGATGTCGTGCGGTCGCGGTTCTGCTCGAAGTTCGACATGAAGAACAGGCGGTCCCTGCCGTTGAAAACGGACGGTATCGCCACCGGGCCGGCGAGAGTAAAACCGTACTGATTGCGGCGGAAGGGGTTCTTCTGCCCCTGAGATTGCTGCCACTGCCGGGCATCAAGGGAGGAATTGCGGAGAAATTCGAAGGCGGCGCCGTGATACTGATTGGTGCCGGACTTGGTGGTGACGTTGATTTGGGAGGATCCGCGCCCGAATTCGGCGGAGTAGATGCCGGTCTGCACCTTGAACTCCTGGAGCGCATCGACGGACGGCTGAATGATATAGGAATTGAAGTTGGGATCAGTGTTCTCGACGCCGTCGAGGGTGTAGCGATTGTATTCAAGGCGCTGTCCGGCGATGGACAGCGATGTATTGCTGCGCGCGCCGCCCTGCAATCCGCCCGCCCCGCCCGCGCCGCCTTCCGTGGTGACATTCGGGCTGAGGGTGACCAGTTGCAGGTAGTTCCGCCCGTTGAGCGGCAGGTCGACGATGCGTTTGTTCTCGATGACGGTGCCAAGGGCGACAGTTTCCGTGTTCAGAAGAGGAGCGCCGCCGCTCACCTCCACCTGCTGGCTGACTTCGCCCACTTCGAGGTTGAAATCGATGCGGGCGACGGCGCCCACCTGTAGTTCGACGCCTTTCCGAGTGGAGACTTTGAATCCGGGACTCTCGACGCTGAGATCATAGCTGCCGGGAACCAGATAAGGGAGCGAGTAGGTGCCCGTGTCGTTGGTGGTTGCCTGGCGCTTTTGATTGGTGGCTGTGTTGACGGCGGTGACGGTGACGCCCGCCATGACGGCGCCGCTCGCATCGGAGACCGTGCCGGTGATTTCCGCGAAGTTCTGGGCGCTGAGAGGTAGCCCAAGTAGAGCGATGGAGAGAACAGCAAAGAGTATACGTGGCATTTGAAAGACCTCACTTTCGGTAGTAGGCGGGAGCGTATCAAAGGGGGAGAGAGGAGCGCAAGGGGTCATCGATTTCGATTTCACGCATCGCATGCCGCGCTCCCGCGCTGTTGTCAGCGCGAAGGCGGCGACGATACAATTCTGCCAATGTATACCCGACGCCCCGCATTTCTTTTCTGTCTCCTTCTACCGTTCGTTGCCCCCGGACAGCAACAGACACGCAACGTGATTCTGATCACCGTGGATGGGCTGCGATGGCAGGACCTGTTCGGCGGCATGGACCCGCTGCTCGAGAACGAAAAGAGCGCGGGAATGGAGGAGGCGGACGAACCGCGGGCGCGGCTATCGGCGGCGACGCGTGAGGAGCGGCGGCGGAAGCTGATGCCTTTCTTCTGGTCCACGCTGGCGCCGGCGGGAGTTGTCCTCGGCGACGTGAGCAAAGGGAGTTCGGTGAAGGTAACCAACAGGTATCACGTCTCCTATCCGGGCTATTCGGAGATCCTCACGGGGCGCGCGCAGGATGGGGCGATTCAAGGAAACCGCCCGATCCAGAATCCCACGCAAACGCTGCCGGAATTTCTGCGGCGGAAACTGAGATTAACGAAGGAGCAGGTGGCGTTGTTCGGCTCGTGGCGGGTTTTCCGCGCGATTGGGGAGAGCCGGCCGGGGTCGATTTTTCTCAATGCCGGCTATGAGAAGTTGCCTTCGGGATTATCTCCGCGCCTGCGGGAATTGAGCGCGCTTCAGTTTGATATCCTCACCCCGTGGCCAACGGTGCGCCACGATTACATCACCTTCGAGATGGCGCTCGAATACCTGCGCACGGCGCATCCGGGATTTTTGCACATCGCATTCGGCGAAGCGGACGATTGGGCGCATGACAGCCGCTATGACCGTGTACTCGATTCCATCGGTTATTTTGACCGCGCGCTGAAGCAGCTTTGGACCGCCATGCAGGCTCTGCCGCAATATCGCGATTCGACCGCGCTGGTGATCACAAGCGATCACGGGCGCGGCAGCACGGTGCGCGATTGGACGAGTCACGGCCAAAGCGTGCCCGGTTCGGAGCAGATCTGGCTGGCGATAGTGAGTCCGGAGACGCCCGCGCGGGGAGAAACGGGCATCGGCGGCGAGACGCATCAGCGCGACATCGCGCCCACCATCCTCGAGCTGCTGGGCATCGGCTACAGGGAGTACGAAGGAGTGCTGGGTAAGCCGATTCCGCAGGCTTTTAAGGCTCACTTGACGCCGCGGCCGAGGGCGAGCACGAAGTAATGCGCGCGGGAGCCGCCAACGTTGCGCCAGCCGTGCTCGATGTCGGAGGCGACGAACGCGACGGACCCGGGGCCGAGCCTGGTGGACTCTCCGGCGATGGTCACCTCGAGCGTGCCTTCACGAATCATGAGCATCTCTTCGTGCTCGTGGCGGTGCGGCGGATGCGGCGCCAGACCCGGGGCGAGTTCAGTCTGGTGTAGTTCGATAGGGTAGCCGGTGTGAGTAAGCCCGTCGAGGGTAGCCCGTGACCGGTTCTCGCCGTTCTTCCTTACCGGCAGATCTTCGAAGCGAAGAGCTTTCGAGGGCAGCGCTTTCGCATCTGCCCGCGCGGCGGCCGCGGCGGCAAGGGCGGGGAGCAGAAGGTTCCAGTCTCGGCGCGAATAGTCCATGGTGCATTCAGGATAACGCGGCCATCGGAGACGGGAACGGAGCCCGTCCCGGCGCGGGCGGGCTCCGTCTTGCCGTTCTTAAAAGTAGAGTTTCAGCGCGAACTGCAACTGACGCGGTGTGTTCATCAGATCGCCGCTCGAGGTCAGCTTGCCGAACTGCTGGCTCTGGATGGTGAGCGATCCCGTCCCGAAACGCGTCCTGTTGAAGGCGTTGAACGCTTCGGCGCGGAAATCGATACGCATCCTCTCATGAATGGGAAAGCTCTTCGTGATGGAGATGTTCTCCGTATAGTTGGGGAACTGGCGGAATTTGGGGTTAAAGCGCGTCATGTTGCCGAAGTACTGGTTGGTGCCGGAGAACATGCTGACGTTGCTCTGGTTGGGAAAGAAGGACGCGGGCTGCACGAAGGTATTCACGGAGGGATCGAACGTACCGCCCGCCGTGGCGGCGCGCCATCCATCATAGGTGGTGATGAGGGGCCGGTTGGGGCCCGCGAACAACACCGACGGAGTACCGACGCTGGTGCCGAGGGGTAGCGGTTGGCCGCTCGAGTAGAAGCCGATGCCGCTGATGCGCCAGCCGCCGGCGAGGTAAGCCGCCGGGCCTTTGTTCAAGCGGGCCTTGCCCTTGCCGAAGGGCAGTTCCCAAATCGCGGAGATCTTCACGTTATGGGTAATGTCGAACGCGCCGATGGATTTTTCCAGACCCCGATTGAAGTGGTCCATGGCATAGGTGGTTCCGCCGTTCGCGTTACCCCAGTAACTATCCGAATCGGTAAGGATCTTGGAGAAAACATAAGATCCCTGGACAGTGACGCCGCGGGCGTAGCGGCGTTCCAGACGCAGAATACCGGCATGGTAGGAAGAGTGTCCACTGTGGTCGCCGCCGCCCGTCCAGGTGTCGACGCCGGCATACTGCGGATAAGGGCGAAGCGAGCGCGCCACGGTGGCGCCGCTACCCCAGCAGGCATCCTGCGCCGGGCACGTGCCGGTGGCGAAACTCGGATACGGCGCTCGGAAGCCGGCCGCTGTTGCCGCGGCCGAGGTCACCAGGCTGTTGAGCAGCGAGTAGCCGTACTGCGAGAGCAACTGCGGATTCAACTGGTCGTAGTTCAACAGCATGGTCTGGAGGTGGGACCCGATGAGAGCGTTGTAGGACGCCTCAAAGATCGTGCTGCCTGAAAGCTGGTGCTGGATGGAGAGGTTCCAGAAGTTCTGTTCCGGAAGGCGCGTTGCCTCCTTGCCCTGCCACCACGGGATGCTGTCTTTGTTGGCGAAGGAAGGATCGATGAAGGGCGGCACCGGATAGGGCGGGAAACCGTTCTTCAGGATCATGTTGGGCAGGATGCCGTTGGTGCCGAGGTCGGGAACGCCGTAGGTCTGGGTGAATCCGCGCTGGTGCGTGGAGCCGGTGACCGTGGTGACCGCGCCGAACGAGCGGCCGTAGGAGGCGCGCACCACGGTCTTCGGCTTCCACTGGTAAGCAAACCCGATGCGCGGCCCGTAGCCATTCCACCAGGTGTCGGCGAGCGAGCGAGAACCCTGCCGCCCTTCCCCGGTCCCCGCATAGATGAGGGCGCCGAGGATGTTGCCCGCGCGAGGATTGGGCGTAGTGGGCGAGAAGTCGCTCCAGCGGTCCCTGGATTCCACGGGCGGCAACTGCACTTCCCAGCGGAGACCATAGTTGACGGTGAGTTTGCTGTTCACGCGCCAATCGTCCTGCACGTAGCCGGCGAAAAAAGGCCACTGCTGTCCGATATAGCGAATGGTGTCAATC
>JAIXKK010000162.1 GCA_026954325.1 Bryobacterales bacterium
TGGCTATGGTTGTATGGTTGCGTGGGGGCGGGGGTGTCGAGGCGGATCCGATGGCGGGGAGGGATGTACAGGCTGAAGCGGATGGGCGCGTGTGGAACCACACAGTAAGCGGTACTACCTAAACTATTGCCGCAGTCCTGACGAGTGATAGAGGGATTCCGGAAACTGCCGCCAGGGTGGAAGGCAACAGTGATAAGTACTCTGCAACAGTACACGAAGATTGTGCCGGTGGTAGCGGCATTAGCCTGCCCGGCAATTCTCTACCCGCAGAGCCTTGAACCGGTTTCACATCCCGTGCGGGTCGCGCGTCCGCGCTTTCGTCCAAAGATGGTCGAAGCGGTTTTCGCTGATCTTTCGAGACGGCTCCGGGCGCCTATCGAGTGGGTGGATGAGGAAAACGAAACCGGGGTGGACTTGTGGGCGGCGGCGCGAAAGGAACCGGGCGAGGAGGACGGATACTATGTTTCCGAGCCGTGGATGGAATTGGAGATGGGGCTTGTGGGATGGCAGGGGAAGTTGAGCGGCGGCAAGGCAAGGCGGGTTGCATTCTATTCCCGCAACTTTGAGGCGGAAGAAGTGAGGAAGGCGCTGCCGGGAGCGGTGGCGGCTCCCTACCCCGGCACGGAGGCGGCCATCGCCGCCGTCTGCCGGGGCGAGGCGGATGCCGTCTACTTGAGCCGGAACCGCGTGCTGGAAACCCTGCTGCGGCGTCCGCCGGGGTGCGAGGACGCACCATTCGAGTACCGGCCGGCGCCGGATTCGGCGGTGCCGGTGGTGATCCGGTCAAGAGGCCGGTATGCGCCGGTGGCGGAAGCGTTTCGCACTGAGATGACGCGGATGGCGGAAGACGGAGGGCTGAGACGTATTCTGGAGCAAACCTCGGAAATGCCGGGATGGGAGAGCGAGTTGATCTCGCGGTTACTGCTGGAGCGGAAGAAGGCGCGACTCCGGATGCAGATGGTTGCGGCCGGGGCGGCGGGGCTGGTCATCATTGCGTGGGTGGCGTTCCGGCTGCAAAAGGCGCGGGTGTCGGCGGCGGCGGCGGCGCAGGCGAGATCGCAGTTTGTGACGAACATGAGCCATGAGTTGCGGACCCCGATGAACGGCATTATCGGGATGACGGAGTTAATGCTGGCGACGCCGCTCGACCAGACTCAGCGGGAGTACATCGAAACGATGCGCGGATCCGCGGACGCACTGGCGCAGGTGGTAGGGGGGATTCCCGATTTTTCCAAGATCGAGGCGGGAGAGTTTCCGGCGGAGCGGGCGCTTTTCTCCGTGGAAACGATTGTCGAGGAAGTGGTGACCGTGATGGCTCCGAAGGTCTATCAGAAGGGGCTGGAGATCGGTTTTCTCCCGGACAAGAGCATACCCCGGACCGTTGTGGGAGATCCCGGCGCGCTGCGGCAGGTGTTGATACACCTGTTGAGCAATGCGGTGAAGTTTACGGAGAAGGGGGAGATCACGGTGCGGGCGCGGGCGGAAAACGCGGCGGACGGGCGGCTGGAACTGGTATTTGCGGTTTCGGACACCGGGATTGGGATTTCCGGGGAGGCACGGGCGCGCTTGTTCCGGCGATTCACACGGGCGGATGAATCGTCAAGCCGCCGTTACGCGGGCGCCGGGCTCGGATTGCACCTCTGTGAGCGGCTGGTGGAATGGATGGGAGGCCGGATCGAAGTCGAAAGCCGGCCAGGTTGGGGGACAACGTTCCATTTCCGGATTCCGGTGGAAGGGGAAGGCCCGGCGGCGGCGCGGTCAGATGCGGAGGGAATGCGGATCGTGATCCAGGGCGGAACCCGGTTTGACCGGGACGTGCTGCGCAGCCATCTCGAATCGTTGGGAGTGGATGTCGTGGCGGGGCCGGGCGGGGCGGACGGGCTACTCACGGACGATCTTCCGGCGGCTTACCACAGCGGAGTTCCGGTGATTCTGATGACGAGGCAGGAAAGGGCGGTGAGCCTGGATACACGGATGGGGCCGCGGCCGCGGGCGCTGCTGTTTGCGCCGTACCGGAGAAAGAAGTTAGAGGCGTGCCTGCGAGCGATTCGCGAATCGGCGCCGCTGCTGGTGGCGGACTTCGAGGCGCTGACCGAAGCGGTGGACGACGGATGGGACTTGCCGGAACGGCGCGCAAGAATCCTGGTGGCGGACGACAATGCCGTCAACCGGCTGGTGGCGCGGCGGCTACTCGAAAAACTGGGCTATGAAGTGGACCTAGTGATGAACGGACGGGAGGCGGTGCTGGCGACGGAAGCGTTGCGCTACGATCTGATCCTGATGGATTGCCACATGCCGGAGATGGACGGCTTCGAGGCATGCGAGCGGATCCGGCGGAGCAACAACGGCCCGGACCGCGCGGTAATCGTCGCCCTCACGGCCGGCGGAACGCTGTCGGACCGGGAGAGGAGCCGGAAGGCGGGGATGGACGACTATCTGATTAAGCCGCTCGATGCGTATTGTTTGCGCGCGGCGTTGCAAAAATGGGTTCCCGGCAGGCAGAAAGAGCGCAGGGCGATGCAGGAGGCGGTGGCGCGGAGCGTGGATGCCTCGCGAATCGAGGTTTGAGCGGTGAGGATTGTCGAGACCGCGGACGGCGCGGACGCGTCTTTGAAGTGTAGGCTGACCCGCATGGGTTACTATAGTGTGTAGATGCTGGCGGAGTGTATCCGCGGGCTTCTGAAAGGCTGGGCAATGAATCGCCGCTTCAAACTGTTTGTAGTTACCTCCTCCAGTTGTCTGGTGGTGCTACTGATGATTGGCGCCGTCAAGGGCCGGAGCGCATCGCCGGATGATGCCTATAAGCACCTTGCCGTGTACACCGAAGTCCTTTCACGAATCAAGAGCGATTACGTGGAAGAACCCGACATGAAGAATGTCACGTTGGGGGCGCTGAACGGGCTGCTCGAGTCGGTGGATCCCTACGCCAGCTATTTGAACGCGGACCAGTATAAGCAATACGTCAAGTTCAAAGACAACCGGAAGGCCGGCGTGGGTCTGATCCTCTCGAAGAAGTTCGGCTACCTGAACGTGGTGGATGCCATTCCGGGGACCCCGGCGGACAAGGCGGGGTTGGCAACGGGGGATGTACTGGAAGCGATTGGCGGAGTGTCCACTCGGGATATGCCGCTTGCCTATGCGGATTTGCTGCTGCACGGGGATTCGGGGACGAGCGTGGAACTGACGGTCCTGCGGGTGCGGAAAGGGACCGATCCGCAGAAGGTGGGCCTGGTGCGGGCGATGACGAAACTGCCCGCGGTGACGGCGAAGATGCTGCCGGACGGCGTGGGGCAGATTGTTTCGGCGAGTATGGAAGCGGGCAAGGCGAAAGAGATCGCCGCGGCGGTGAAATCGCTCGAAAAGCAGGGGGCGCGGAAGATTGTGCTGGACCTGCGGAATGCCGCGGATGGGACCCCGGAGGAAGGTATCGAGGCAGCGAGCCTCTTCCTGGATAAGGGGCTGGTGGCGTATGTGCAGGGACAGAAGGTGAGCCGGCAGAATTTTGACGCCGATGCTTCCAAGCAGATCTGGAAGGGGCCGCTGGTGGTGATCACGAACCGGGGCACAGCCAATGGAGCGGAGATTGCCGCTGGGGCTCTGCTGGACAATAAGCGCGCCGAGGTGGTGGGGGAGCGGACCTACGGTGACGCGGCGGTGCGTAAAGCAATTCTGATGGACGACGGCGGGGCGGTGATTCTTTCAACGGCGAAATACTACTCGCCCTCGGGGAAGGCGCTGCAGGATACCGGAGTGACTCCCTCTGTTCCGGTGGTGGAACAGGATACGGCATCGGCGGATCCGGATGCGGAGCCACAGGCCGAGCCGGCGCAACCCGAGCAAAAGAGTGGGGAAGATATTCTCCTGAAGAAAGCAATTGAAGTGTTGAGTTCAGGCAAAGCCGTGGCGCTGAATCACGGCGGCGACATTTGGGATCGTTGAAATTACCAGCAGATGAAGGAATAAGCATGCCTCTGTACGAATACCGATGCAAACAGTGTGACCGTGTTTTTGAGGTGATTCAGAAATTCTCTGACTCCCCTCTCACGGTCCATGAGGGTTGCGGAGGCGAGTTGGAACGATTGTTGTCCGCGCCCGGTCTGCAATTCAAGGGAACCGGGTGGTACGTAACGGACTACGCCCGGTCAGGCGGGGCGAAGGCGGGCAAGAGCGAAGCGAAGAACGGCTCGACGGAGAGTAAGGGCGAGGGTTCCGGAACCTCCAAGCCTGCCGCCGCGCCGGCGGAGACATCGAAATCCACCGCGAAGAAGGATTGACGCGAAGGTGGTCACGGCTTAAGCTTTCGGGCTGTACCGCCGATTACCGTAGGGACGGCTCTGCGCATGAACTGCCTCTACTGCGGACAAAAGCTATCCGGCAACCGGAATCCGGAACTTGGCTCCTTTTGCTCGGCGGATCATCAGCGTAAATTTGGAGTGGATATCCGGGTTCTGCTGCAACTGCAGAATCCCGGCAGGCTCGAAATTCCGCGGCCGGAATCCCCCGCTTCCTCGAATTGTCTCTATTGCTCACAGCCGCTGAGCATTCGCAAGCGCCTGAAAGGCTGGCAGTTCTGTAATTCCGATCACGAGGATCTCTACTACCGGTCATGGAATGAGCAGGCAATGGCGCGGCTTGGGGGGGCGGCCGCGCTCGAGGATGACCTGTACGGAGTGGACCTCACGGAAGGGGATCCACAAGCGATTCCGCGCTGCCAGTATTGCAATGAACCGTTGAGTGTAGGCAGGCGGCTGAAGAGACGCAGGTTTTGCAGTGAAGAGCATGAGGAGCAGTACCGGCAGCAGCAGAGCAGCCTTGTTTTTTCGCGGTTGCGGGCGGAAGACCGGCCAAGGGCGCGCCCAAGGCGGCTGTGGGATGCAAGGAACACGGAAGGCTGCGCCGGCTTCGAGCCGATGACCGTGCCGCCAAGGCCGGGACGTCTCACGCTATATCCGGTTGAAGGCATTCAATTCTCGGTTTCGCCGGCCATCTTGAGATTCGGCGGGGAAATTCTCAAGCTGGCTTCAGGCGGGGCGGTCGCCCGTCCGCGATTGCGAGGACTTACGCTCGGCCGGACGGAAGTGATGGCGGTGGGAAGGGTTGACCTGAAGATTGCGGTTCCCCCGCCTCCGGCGGTGATCTGCCGGCTTGGAGAGCCGGCGGCTGAACCGTCTGCGAACCTGATCGTGCTACCCGGCAGCGCCGGATGCGCGGCGATCCGGGATGACTTGCCGCGGGAAGCGTTTGTGACTCCGGAACTTCTGCTGCCGCCGCGCGATGCGGGGTTCCTGGACTACGCCCGAACACAAATCCCGGAACGTTTCCGGCGTCCGCTCTGGATGCCGCGCATGGCGGTTCCCTCGCTCCGGCCCGCCATGGCGGAAGAACCGGAGCCCCAAAAGGAAGCGGCAGGCCAGCAGAATGAAATGGTTCCGCCGGCTTCGGCGGGTCCGCTGGCCGGGGGACATCGATGGGCGGCGTCCGTGCTCCCGGCTCCGGTTTTCCGGAGCGCATGGATTGGGGCCAAGGGAAACCTGCTGCTGCCGAGTCCGGAGGGGCCGCCCTTGCAGGGCGGGCGATTGGCGGGCAGCGAGTATTCGAAGCCGCGGGTGCTGGCCAGGGTTGCGGGGCAGCGCGCGCCCGGCTGGATCGATGGGAATGCCGGCGGGGTGAACATGCCGAAGGTTCTCCGCGGCGTGGGCGCTCATGCGAGCCGCGCCCCCATGTCCGGGGACGCCTACCGGTTCCATTCCTTGGCGAGTCCGGCGGCGCAATGTGCCGCCTCTGCCGCGAAAGACCTCCCCCGCACCGCCCAGCGGCGGGAAACGTTTCCCGGGCCAGGCTCTCAGGAAGCGCTATTTCCGAGGTTGGGCGCGGTGCTGTCCGAAGCGAGCATGGGCGCCGCCGGATTCCATGCCGTGGGCCGGACGAGGGAGTTTTTCATCTTGCCGCGGGGAGTGGCCGATGCCTTCCTGACGGACGCCGCGCCGGGATCAGAGCCGAAGATTGCCGCCTGGCGGGACAAGCACTGGCTGGATAAGAACTTGATGCGCGGCGGCGGATACCGCCATCCGCCGCCGCAGGCGCCGGCCCCGGTGAAGCAAGCGTGCGCCGCGGAATGGAAGATCCCGCCGGCGCCGATCCTGGTGCGGCGGTCCCTGCCAGGGAGGACCGCGACGGTGGTCGGCAGTCCCGGCCTTACGAGGCTGGCGCGCGCCGCCCGGAGCGGCCGGAGGCACGGGCCGCAAGGACAGATGTGGCGCGCGCCGGAGGCAACCTCACGGCCGGTCTATCCATCATGGCCGCAGGTTCCGTTCGAAGGAAAGCCTGCCAGGCGCGAGCATCTGGCGGTTACGCCGCCCGTGCGCGGCGGCCTCGCGATATCGATGGACCACGTGCCGCGCAATGAGCAAGACGAGCCTCGCGGCAAGATCTGGCAGACAGGGACGGTGAGTCCGCACCCGGTCTGCCCGGCCGTCGTACAAGTCCCCTTTGCAAGCAAACCAGCGCCGCCGGAGCATTTGACGGTGATTCGCTCAGCGCGCCGCGCGGGCACGCAATGGGCCGGAAACAGGCGGTGGGAAGCCTGGACCGGCACGCCGGGACCCGCGCTGCCCGCTGGAATGGATGGAGGCCCGGCAACCGCGGTGTTGGGGAACGGCCGGCCTTGGCCCCTAGGTTCGAGTCCAACTCCGTTGGCCCGGGCGATGAGGGGAGAACCCCGATTCGCCGGAACCGGCAGCGTGGAGATGCCGGAGCCTTCAAAGAATGGAGGGGTGGCGCTGTTGCGGCGGACGGGAGAGCGGGTCGAGTGGGCCGCGCAAGCAGGAGTGCGGGCTCGAGCGAACGGAGAATGGCGGGATCCATCGCTTGCCAAGCCACGTTTGCCCGGGCCGGGGGAGGAGGCACGCCTCACGTGCGGGCGGCCGGGTGTGGCGGCCTCCATTGGGTGGAGAGCGGGCATGGATGAAACCGAAGGGCTTTCCCGGGAACTGGTGATCGCGTACCGATTTGTGTTTCCGGCGGCGGCGGCCACGGAGTTGGAATTGTTGCCGGCGGGACGGCGCGCGGGGTCTAGGGGAAAGATAGTAGTCCTGCGGTAAACACCCTAAAGCTTCGGGTATCATTCGCCGATGACAGAGTGACATCTTGAACGCAGTCCGTTGATGCGTCCACAATTCGCAGGAGCCTCGCATGATCAGTTCGATACCGCTATTGGCGACGAATGACCCCTCCCCTGAGCCCGGCGCGTCTGCCTCGAAGGAAGCGGGCGCCCTGGCCGGGGCTGTGTCGCTGCATCTTCAGGGACGGCGGGAGGAAGCCCTGAAGGCGCTCGAAAGCCAGCCGGAGGAGGCGATTCCGCTGCCGGAAACGCACTTTGCCCGCGGGCGCATCTGCTACGAACTGGGGCGCTATGAAGAGG
>JAIXKK010000116.1 GCA_026954325.1 Bryobacterales bacterium
TCCGTGTACTTCGTGTACTTGTAGCGGTTCGTCCGCACCCCTTCGGTGGAGGGGATCCAGCCGTTGTTGCGGAAGTGGTGCTCATAAAAAAACTCGCTGCGCCATTTGGGAACTGTACCAGAAACCATCGGAACCAGGCTCCTGCCTTGCATGGACGCCGGATGCCGCTCGCCCGCCATGTCGAGCATGGTAGGCGCGAGATCGATGTTCAGAACTAACTGGCTGTATTTACGGCCGCCCTTGTCTTTCTCCAGCCGGGGATCGCAAATGACCAGCGGCGTACGGATGGATTCCTCGTGCATCAGCCACTTGCCGGCCAGTCCGTGCTCGGAGAGATAAAACCCGTTGTCGCCCGTGTAGATGATGATGGTGTTGTCCGCCAATCCGACACGCCGCAGTTCCTCCACCGCCCGGCCCACCTGCCGGTCCACGCCGCTGATCAGACGGTAGTAGCCCTTCACGGATTCCTGATACAACCGCGGGGTCGAAAACCGGACCGCCCAGCGGCGGCGGCCTTCCGAGCGCTGCACGGATAACGGAAGCTGTTCGATGTATCGCGGCGCGGCGGTCCGCGGCAGCGGGATTTGGAGGTCCTTGTACATCGCCTCATCCTGAGGATCGTACAGGAATTGCCGCGGATCCTCGTCCTGAACGTGCGGCGCTTTGAAGCTGACCGAAAGGCAGAAGGGCTGATCCGGCTTGCTGGCTTGCAGAAACTCGAGCATCTGGTTGCCCTGGATGGTAGTGAGGTGCGTCCTGCCGTCCTTATTGGGGAAGTAGTGGCCCTGCCCTTGAAAGCCACGCCAGTAATCGAAATCCTCCGCCGGCGCTTTGCCGCCGTCAATTCCGAACTTGCCGATGAATCCCGTACGGTAGCCGGCCCGCCGCAGCAGCATCGGATACGCGCGCGCCCAGAGTTCGGGCGAGAAGGAGTTCCGGAATTCGAGAATGCGGTGCGTGCGGGCGTAGAGGCCGGTAAAAATGCTGGCGCGGCTGGTGACGCAGATCGCCGTGGTCACGAAGTTCCGGGTGAACGTGACGCCCTGCGAAGAGAGGGCGTCAATGTGCGGCGTCTTCACCACCGGGTCGCCCATGCACCCCAGCGCATCCCAGCGATGGTCATCCCCCAGCAGAAACAGGATGTTCGGCCGTTTGCTCCGCGCGCGAAGCAGGGCGGGCGCGCCGCAGACGGCCGGCAGAAATTGGCGCCGGTTCATTCCTATACCTCGATCCGATAGATCATGCCATCGCCCTCCCATCCGTTGGGGAACGCGAACAGGCGCGTCATGTAGAGCACGATCTCTTTTGTTTCGCGGTCCTCATGCGCGAAGAAATTCGAGAGAGTGAGAATATCGGATTCGCCCGGCTGCCGGCCGTCCACCCTACGGACGGACTTCTTTCCGAGCAGGCCCGTGTGACGGTCCACTTCTCCGATCACGAATGGATAGCGCGGCCGGTTGCCGCGCGGGTTGGCGGGCGTGATGTTTCCGAGCCAAAACAACCGGCCGGAAGAATGTTTCAACAGTTGCGAGCAGGAACTGGGCGAGAAGAACGGCTCGCCGGTGTCGTAAGTCCAGGGAGCGGGCTTGGTGAAGGAGCGCCCGCCGTCGGAACTGTAGGCGACCCAGCGGTAGGACGGCAACTCCGGCTTCTTGTCGTTCGACCCGCGCATCACCACCAGCACGCGGCCGCCGTCGAGAATTTCCACCGTCGGCTCCACCATGCCGCGAGTGCTCTTCCGCGGATCGGCCACGATGTGTTCGGAGGCTTGCCACACCAGCCGGCCGCCTTTCCACCGCCCCAATGCCAGGGCGGCATCGCTGTAGGTGTAGCCGCCGCCTGGATTGTAATATTCGCCGTTGGGGCCGATCGGCGTGATCTCCAAAGGCAGCAGGATTGTGCCGTCGCTGGCGGTCACCGGCGTGCAAGACAGGTCACCCAGCATCATCGAGTTCTTGCCTGTGTATACGGCCGGCAACGGATGGCGCGGCCCGAATTCCCTCCCCTCGGCAATCACTTGCCGCGTCTCGCCGTTCTCCCCGATGCGGTAGTACACATTCCACTGCTTCATGCCTTCCAGCGGATCGTCCGAAGGAAGGATGCCTTCCAGCCAGAACTGGAGGAGGCGGCCTGTATGGGGATCCACATACGCGGCGCGGGGGTGCTTGCGCCACACGCCGTCCGGCCGCTTCTCGCCGGTTGGGACCGCCTTCGGCTGGCTCCACGTGCGTCCGTTGTCCGAGGATTTCCGGTAGTAAGAAATATCGATGGTATCCGAGCGCGACAGGCGTTGTTCCACGGAGATCATGCCGCCGCCGGTTGGCTTCGTGTAATACGCGTACGCCATCACCGCGGTCCCCTTGCCGGGCGAGGGAAGAAAGACCCGCCGCTTCACGCCATGGGTTGCCGCGACAAGCGGACTGGCCGCCGCGGCGGTAAGAAAATCGCGCCGCCGCATCATACGCGCAGGAACCACCGTTTCTGATAGAGCGCCCAGGCCACCATGTAGAGCAGCAGCACGTGGCCCATGGCATAGACCAGGGCGCCGTTGGGGCCGCCGAAAACATTCACGGCGGCGTCATAGAGAGGGGCCCGCCAGCCGAGCATGCCGAGTAGCCGCGAAACCACGCCCGCCAGCACATAGACCGCGATCGCATTCGAACCGTAAATGGCAAATGGACGGCACCATTGCTTCCAGCCCTTGATGTCGATGAGCCAGTAGCAGCAGGCAAAGGTAACCAGCGCCAGTCCCGCCATGAACACGGAGAATGAACTGGTCCAGAGGTTCTTGTTGATGGGGAAAACCTTGTCCCAGAACACGCCGAGAAACAGCAGGATATTGCCGCTGAAGAACATCCAGGCGAGTTTCTCGAGCGCCGTCGGCGCGCTTCGAAGCAGGCGCCCCGTGAGTATTCCAAACAGGGTGGTGGCGACGGCGGGGATGGTGCTGAGGATGCCTTCGGGATCGTAGATCTTCGTGGCCGGATACATGTGGCCGCTTAGAAACAAACTGTCGATGTATTGTTCCAGGTTGCCCTCGCGTTCGAGCACGCCTGCTCCGTGGCCGGGAACCGGAACCAGCGTCATAAGAGCCCAGTAGCCCAGCAGGCACGCCACGGTCACCCCCACTTGCGCGCGCCGCGAACAGTACAGGAACACGATGGCGGCGAGGAAGTAACACACCGCGATTCGCTGAAGAACACCGGGAATGCGCAGGGTGGCGAGGTGGTAGCTGGGGAAGCCGTTCAGGAACAATCCGAGGGCGAAGATGAACAGGGCGCGCCGCAGGGTGTGAAGCACGAGTCTTCCGCGGTCCGCCCCGGATTCCATCCGTTTCGCGAAAGAGAACGTCATCGCCATTCCGGCTATCCACAGGAAGAACGGAAACACGGTATCGGTGAACGTCCATCCGTTCCACGCGGCGTGATGCAGCGGCGCATACGCATGGGAACCGGAGTTGTTGACCAGCATCATGGAGGCTATGGTCAGCCCCCGGAATACATCGAGAGATAGCAGACGCCCGCCGGGCGCTACGGAACCGGCTTCTCGGCCAGCACCAGCAGCGACTGCCCTAGTGGAAAGTTCAGTCCCGCTCCCAACCATGTTGCCTCCAGTGCAAGAGGCATATATAACATGTTGTCGAGCCAGCCGGGTACTGGCCGCACGCCGCTTTCCGCCGGGCCGCGTAAGAACGGTTCATACAGCCGGAACTTGGCGAAGGCCACGGGAAAGAGGAGTGAATTGAGATAGCTGCATCTCAGTATCCGCAATCCGCAGGCGCGTACGTTCTGGAGGAGCCTGGCGCGAGTGAAGCGCTGCCGTTCGTGAGCGAACCGGGAATGCCGGCTGCGCAGGATATCCAGGGCCGAAACTCGAACCACCATTAACCCTCCCGGCTTCAGCACGCGCGCCAGTTCAAGGAATGCCTGAAGTTCTTTTCCACGCGGAAAGTGCACGATGACATCCATCGACAGTACCGCGTCAAACACCCCGGCCGCGAATGGAAGTTGCGCCACATCGGCCTGAACCATGCGCTCCACGCCAAGGCCGCGGCCATATTCCAGCCCTTCGCGGGCAAGGTCCGCCGGGACCATCCGCCACCCGTAACGTTCCGTCAATTTCCGCGAGAGATGCCCCGTGCCGCATCCGGCCTCCAACACCAGGTCCCGCTTTCGCTGTTCCACCTGCTGATCGAGCAGGTGGAACAGGATTCGCCTCATGCCGCGGAACCACCAGAAATTCTCCTCGATCGCCGCGATGTTGGCGAATTCCGCCGGATTCATCATAAGGCGGCGTAAGTCAGCCGGTGTGGAATTCCTCTGTGCTCCGGCAGGCCGCAGCGGGGTTGCGGATTGCCAGGGTCGAGATAGTGGTCCATTTCGGCGCGGTAATAGGCGAGCGTGGTCATGATGCCGTCTTCAAAGTGTACCGAGGGCTTCCATCCGAAAGTCTCGGCGAACAGAGACGTGTCCGTAAAATAACTGCCGATGTCGATCATGGCGCGATCTTCCGGAAATGGCCGCAGTTCCACGGGCAGATTTCCCGCCAGGCGCGCGCAGATCCGGGCGATCTGGGAAAGAGATAGCGCGCGCGGTCCGCCGGCGTTGATGGTGCGCTGGGGCGGTGTGGGCGCAAGGCCCGCCAGCAGAAACGCCTTCACGGCGTCATCCACGAACATCGGGTCACGCAGTTGTTTACCGTCCCCGAAAACCACCAGGCCCTTGCCCGTCAACACCAGGCGAAGAAATGTGCTGAGAAACCCCTGGCAGGGTATCGACAAGGACATGCGCGGCCCATACACATTCGTAAGGCGCAGAACAATCCCATCGAGCAACCCCATGCGGCTCAGCATGTCGTGATACATGTTCGCCGCATACTTGTGGACGCCGTTGAAATCCACCGGGCGCAGCGGATGGCGCTCATCCATGGGAAGGTAGTCCGGCTTGCCATAGACTTGGCGGGTTCCCGCATACACGACCCGCACGCCGGGATTGTGACGGGCGCAGGTCTGCAGGAATCGCAATTGGGACACGGCGTTGATCAGCATGTCCCGCTCGGGGAACTCCATGCTGTGGATATGGCTGATTTCGCCGGCGAGGTTGAAGATCACCTTCGCCTCGCGAATAGCTCCCGCAAAACGTTCGGCGTCACCCACGTCGTGGGGAATCAAATCCACCCGGTCGCGGATGGGGGCGATGTTGTGCGGATTGCCTCCGCAGCCGGCCATTTGCGGATCGACAATGGTCACCCGCGCGCCAAGCTCAGCCAGCCGGATGGCGAGGTTGCTGCCAATGAAACCCAACCCGCCGGTTATCAGGACACGCAAATCCCGGTACGACACACAGAAGTCTCCTTTCACCCTAGGAAACGGCCATCAAGATCAGTTTGTCCGATTGTATACCAGATCAGGAGCGGTAAAACTCGAGAACCCGGCTCGCCACTTCATGGGCGGCGCTCTCGGGCAGGTAAGGCCACAAAGGCAGCGAGACGATCTCTTTGCATGCTCTTTCCGCGTGAGGTAAGTCTCCTCGCTTGAGGCCGCAATCGCGAAAGGCCGGGTGCAGGTGGAGCGGCGCCGGGTAATGCACGCCGGAACCGACGCCTTTGCCCGCGAGAAATTCCCGCAGCCTGTCGCGCTTGCCGGCGCGAACTACGTAGAGGTGGCACACCGAGTCCGCTGTACGCTTCACCACCCGGAGACCCGGACAGTCGCGCAGGGCCGCATCGTAGAAAGCGGCGGTGCGGCGCCGGTCATCATTCCACTCATCGAGTTTCGGCAGGAAGGCGCGCAGATAGCAGGCGTGCATCTCATCCAGGCGTGAATTGATTCCGGGCATGTATGCGATCTGTCCGCCGCGGCGCCCTCCGTCGCGTAATTCGCGAAGGCGTTTGGCCACCACGGCGGAACTCGTCGCCACCGCGCCTCCATCGCCGAGGCAGCCGAGGTTCTTCGTCGGATAAAAGCTGTAGGCGACTCGAGACGAATACTCGGTGAACGGCTTGCCCTGGAATCGCGCGCCGTGCGCTTGGCAGGCGTCCTGCACCAGCACCAGGCGGCCGGCTTTGGCGAGTTTGGCAAAGCGGTCAATTTCGCAAGGCTGCCCGTAAAGGTGCACGGGCATCAGCGCCGCCGTCCGGCGGCCAACTCGGTTGGCCGCATCGCCGGCGTCCATCTGTAGCGTATCCGGATGGACATCCGCAAAACGCACGGAACAGCCAGCGGCAAGAATTCCCGCCGCGCTGAAAGGCGCGGTGAGAGCGGAGGTGATCACCTCATGCCGCCGTTCCGTGAGCTTCGCCTCGCGCAGGCAGAGTTGGATGGCGTCCGTCCCGTTTCCCACGCCCACGGCTTCGCGCGCCGAGAAAGCAGCGGCGAGTTCGCTTTCGAAAGCTATGACTTGATCGCCGAGGATGAAATGCCCCCTCGCAAACATCTCCTCCAGGCGGCGTTGCCAGGCCTCGCGAGTGGACTCGACCGCCGGCCGGAGATTTACAGATGGGACAGGCATTCCCGGATCCAGCCGCGCGTAGCTCTCACAAATGAATCGAGCGACAGTTGCACCCGCAGGCTTGCCAATTGGTGGAGCGTGGCCAGCAGGCTTCGCAAGCGGAAGAATTGCGATCGTCCGTGCAGACGGGGATAGTGGCGCACGCCGACCTCGGCAACCCCACAACCGCTCAACTCGAGTTTCCGCACGAGTTCCACGCAGATGGTTCCACTGGTGGAAACCAGATTCAGCGACTGGAGAAGTTCACGCCGGATGAGGCGGAAGTCGCAGTCGATGTCGCGGATGCGCACCCCAAACAGCGCGCGGGCAAAGCGGTTGTACACATTGCCGATGACAATCCGGTGGCGGGGGTCGTTGCGCTCCAGTTTGAAGCCGTTGACGAAACCCACGCCGGGCCGCAGTTCCGCGTACAGACCGATGAGTTCGCGCGGATCGTACTGGCCGTCACCGTCCGTATAAAACACCAGGTCCTTCCGCGCGGCGGCAAACCCGCTGCGCAGAGCGCCGCCGTAGCCGCGGTTCTCCGCGTGCGTCACCACCCGCAGGCAACCGCCGTAATGCTGTTGCAGACGGGCGAGCACTTCGCCGGTATTGTCCTGGCTGCCGTCATTCACCACGATGACTTCGAAGTCCGCGAAGTTCTCGCGCAATACCTGGAAGGTCTTTCTCAAGAGTTCCGGCAGTGATGGCGCATCATTGTAGGCCGGAAAGAATACACTGATGCTCGAGCGAACGTTCCCGTTGCGACACATACCCTTTTCGATTTGTCTCAGAATACTACAGGTTCGACGCGCCGGGGTGGAGATGTTTCCATTCCTCGTACTGTTCCCGCGCCAGGTCGAGCAACCGCGCGGCCTCCGCGCGTTCCCGGGCGCCCGGAAGAATCCCCTGAACAGCCTGTTCCAGCGATTCGACGGCTTCCCCCCAACGCTGCCGGGCCACGAGAACGCGTCCGATCATCAGTTGCGGCTCCCCGTCGGAAGGGTCCAGGCGCAGCGCCTCGTGACACCAGTTCGTGAATGCCCGCACTTCGTTCACCGAGAGGCACAGGCGCGCAATTTCCTTTGCGATAAGGGCGCTTTCCTCGCCCTGGGCGACAGCCTGTTCGAGCAGATCGATCGCTTGTCCCACCTCGCCGCCGGCGGCAAGGGACCGTGCCTGGCCCAGAAGATCCATGAAAGAGCAGGATAGCAGCACCCGGCGGGGCCACGAGGCGCGCCCGCGAGGCGCCTGTCCCGCTATTCTAAGGAGAGAAGTATTCTCCACACGACATGAGTTCCAATTCCGTAACAATGCATTTCCACGAGATCGTGGAGGCCGAAGGCCATCTCATCGACTCCCACATCATGGAGCAGATTTTCGACTCCGTGGTGGAATGCCAGGGCCGTTTCGAGGTGCAGCACTTCCACATCGGACGAACCAATAGCGATCCGTCGCGTCTGCGCCTGAAGGTGGAAGCCCCATCTTCGGAACTGATGCACCAGATGCTGGCGCAGTTACTGGGACTCGGCTGTTCGCCGGTGGATGGAGGCGACGCGGAAGTGAAGGCCGTCGAGCGGGATTGCTGCGCGCCGGAGGATTTTTACTCCACCACCAACCACCGCACCATGGTTCGCTGGAATAGCGAATGGATGGACGTGGAGCGGCAGCGCATGGATGCCACGATCGTCATCGAAGACGGACATGCGTTCTGCCGCCGTCTTCGCGACCTGCGGCGTGGGAATCGAGTCGTGGTGGGAATGCGCGGCATTCGCGTCATGCCCGAATCGAAAGAACGCGACCGCATGCAGTTCGCCTTCATGAGCAACGGCATCTCATCGGAGCGGCAGGTGGACACAGCGGTACGGCAAACGGCGGCTCTGATGCGGCAGGCGTTGGCCAATCAACAGCGGATCGTCGTCGTGGCGGGTCCGGTGGTGATTCACACGGGCGGCACGGCCCCGCTGGCTACGCTGATCCGCCACGGATGGGTGCAGGCTCTGCTCGCCGGGAATGCTCTCGGCGTGCACGACATGGAGGCGGCGCTGCTCGGTACGTCGCTCGGCGTGCGCACCGCCGACGGCAGGCTGGAAGAGCACGGCCACCGCAACCACATGCGCGCCATCAACGCCATCTATCACGCCGGCGGCATTCGCGCCGCCGTGGAAAGCGGTAAGCTCAACTCTGGCGTGATGTACGAATGCGTCAAGTCGAACGTGCCGTTCGTGCTCGCCGGAAGCCTGCGCGATGACGGGCCCCTTCCCGACACCATTACCGACATGAACGCCGCGCAGGACGCCTACGCCGAACAACTGCGCGGCGCTGGCCTGGTGCTGTGCCTCGGCTCGATGCTTCATTCCATCGCCACCGGTAACATGTGCCCAAGTTGGGTAAAACTGGTGTGCGTGGATATCAACCCCGCTGTCGTGACGAAGGTAAGCGACCGCGGAACGGGACAGGCCGTGGGGGTGGTGACGGATGTGGGTATGTTCCTCGACATGCTGGCCCGCACGCTGGTGAATCCATGAAGAACGGACGCGAATACACGGACGAACACGCATCGGCGGGCGTTCACGCCGAACTGCCGGAGATTGAGACGTGGCCCAACCAATATCCGCATTCGGGCTATGAGATCGAAATCTCCGTCCCCGAATTCACTTCGGTCTGCCCGAAAACGGGATTGCCCGACGCCGGGACATTGACCCTGCGCTATGTCCCCGATAAGAAATGCCTGGAATTGAAATCGCTGAAGATGTACGCGCTGGCGTATCGCAACCTGGGCATCTTTCAGGAAAACATTGTCAACCGCTTTCTCGATGACGTGGTAAGAGCCTGCCGTCCGGTGAGCGCCACGGTGACCGGCGATTTCATGCCCCGGGGCGGCATTTATTCGAAGATCACAGCCTCGTGGAGCCGCAAGCGTGGCCGCTGACGAAGCACGGGAACTGGAAATCGCCGCGGTACTCCGCGAAGTACGGGAGCGGGTCCGCGCGCGCTACCCGGAAAACACCGGCGGCGCAAACGCCATTCCCCTCGCTGACCTGATGCCGGTCGCCCATGCGCGCGACCGCGCCGAAGCCAAGGTGGCCTCCATCGGCAGCGTAAATCCGCGGCCGCCGGGCCTGGCCAACAAAGTCATCCAAACCTGCAAGCGCACGGTCGCGCGAACACTTCAGTGGTTTGTCCGGGACCAGATCGAGTTCAACCGCGCAAGCCTTGATTGCGTGCAGTCCCTGCTCGAAGCCCTCAACGAAACCAATCGCGCCATCCAGTCGCTGGCCGCGCGGCTTGAAAAACGTCTCGATCAGGCGGAGCGCAAAGCGGATGAACTCACCACCGAGGCGCGGGAACTCAAGGATGTGCGCGGGCACTGGTCCCAATGGCGTCAGGAATGGGAGCGGAAGCTGTCCGTCAACGAAATCCAGTTCCTGCGCGGCGTGGCTGACCTTCAGACCGGATTCAGCCACCGCGCGATGCTCATGGAGGGCACGTTCCGCGACCTCAACGCTACCCAGCACAAGGATTTCACCGCCGCTCTGGACAAAGCGCGGATCGAGATTCAGGAGCGCCTCTGGGCGGATCTCGACAGGATTCGTACGCAGTATGAGCGCCTCATCCATAACGAACTGCGCGTAATGCGGCAGCGCGTCTCGGCAACGGCGCCATTGCCGGGCTTCGCGCCTTCTCCCGGCGCCTCGGGCATCCGGTTCGAAGAACCGCCGGTCGACTATCTGCGGTTCGCCGACCGGTTCCGCGGAACCGAAGAGTACGTACGGAACCGGCAGAAGCGCTATCTGCGTCATTTCGAAGGGTGCGCCGAGGTGCTGGATCTCGGCTGCGGACGCGGCGAGTTCCTCGAATGCCTGCGCGAGGCGGGCATGCTGGTGAAAGGGATCGACTCGAATGCCGAACTGGCGGCGTTGTGCCGTTCGAAGGGACTCTACGCCGAGCAGGCGGACCTGTTTCACTATCTCGGCGAACTCGATGAAGCCTCGCTCGATGGCATTTTCTGCTGTCAGGTGGTGGAACATCTGCCGCCGGGCCGGGTACCGGAACTGATCAGCCTCTCCGCGGCGGCGCTGCGTCCGGGGGGAAAGATCGTCATCGAAACCCCGAATCCGGAATGTCTCGCCATCTTCGCGTCGCACTTCTACCTGGACCCCACCCACCGCCACCCTGTCCCCGCGGCGCTGCTTGCGTTTTACCTTGAAGAATGCGGCTTCGGCAGGATCACCGTCGAATACCTCAGCCCCGCGGAGGAGTCGATGCCGTCCCTGGGCGAAATTCCCGAATCATTCCGCCGCGCCTTCTTCGGAGGGCTCGATTACGCTATCACGGCAACACGTCTCTGATTTCCCGCAACTATGTCAGCCGAAAGCCAACGCATCATCGAAGCCGGATCGAGAAAGCGGCACTGGCGCCGCTGGGGGCCGTACTTGAGCGAACGCCAGTGGGGCACGGTGAGAGAAGATTACAGCCCGCGCGGCGCCGCCTGGGATTATTTTCCTCACGAACAGGCGCGCATGCGAGCCTACCGCTGGGGGGAAGACGGGCTGTGCGGCATTTCGGATAACCATCAGCGTCTGTGTTTCGCCCTGGCGTTGTGGAACGAACGCGACCCGATTCTGAAGGAACGCCTGTTCGGCCTCACCGGGGAGGAAGGCAACCACGGCGAAGACTGCAAGGAATACTACTACTACCTGGACTCCACTCCCACGCACTCCTACATGAAGTGCCTCTACAAGTATCCGCAGGCGGAATATCCCTATGCGCGCCTGGTGCGCCATGGCCGGGATTGCCATCAGCCCGAGTTGGAACTGGCCGATACCGGCGTCTTCGACGGCGACCGCTATTGGGGCGTGCTGGTGGAATACGCAAAGGCGGATGTCAATGATCTGTTCGTCCGCATCCGAGTGGTGAACCGCGGCCCCGATCCCGCCGTCCTTCACGTCCTGCCCACTCTCTGGTTCCGCAATGTGTGGAGTTGGGGCGCGGCGCAGACAAAGCCGTGTCTTTGGCAGGTGGACGCCAATGTGATCGAAACGGAAGAAGCTTCCCTGGGCCGCTACCTGCTGACCTTCGATGGCCGCCCCACGCTGCTCTTCACGGAGAACGACACCAACACCGAAAAACTCTACGGCTATGCCGCGGAGCGGAGGTTGTACAAGGACGGCTTCCACGATTACCTCATTCACGGACGGGAGGACGCCGTAAGCGCCGATCTCAGCGGAACCAAGGCTTGCGGCCTCTACCGCCTGGAAGTGGAGGGAGGAGGGCAGCGGGTACTCCGGCTCCGGCTGTGCTCGAAGGATTCTCCGGCGCTGCCGTGCGATCAAACCATCGCCCAGCGTCTGCGCGAGGCGGATGAATTCTACGCCTCCTTCCAGCCCGCCCATCTTTCCCGCGACGGCAAGGCCGTCCAGCGGCAGGCGTTCGCCGGCATGTTGTGGAGTAAGCAATGCTATCACTACGTCATCGAAGACTGGCTCAAGGGCGATCCCGCCATGCCTCCGCCGCCGGCGGAAAGGCTCAACGGCCGCAACTCCGGCTGGCCGCACCTGTACAATGCCGACGTCATCTCCATGCCGGACAAGTGGGAATACCCGTGGTATGCGGCGTGGGATCTGGCCTTCCACATGATCCCCTTCTCGCTCGTGGATCCCGAATTCGCCAAGAGTCAGCTCGCTTTGTTCCTGCGCGAATGGTACATGCACCCGAACGGACAACTCCCGGCCTATGAATGGGCGCTCAGCGACGTCAACCCGCCCGTCCATGCCTGGGCATGCTGGCGCGTGTACAAGATCGACGGGAAGCTCCAGGGGCGGAAGGACACGGACTTTCTGGAGAGCGTCTTCCACAAGCTGCTGATGAATTTCACCTGGTGGGTGAACCGCAAGGACAGCGAGGGCAACAACCTGTTCGAGGGGGGCTTTCTCGGGCTCGATAACATCGGCATGTTTGACCGCAGCAAACCCATTCCGGGGGGCGGTTTGCTCGAGCAATCCGACGGCACCAGTTGGATGGCGATGTATTGCCTCAACATGCTGAAGATCGCCCTCGAACTGGCGCTGATCAAACCGGCCTACGAGGACATCGCCAGTAAATTCTTCGAACACTTCCTGCACATTGCCGGCGCCATGAACAAACTGGACGACAGCAGCCTGTGGAACGAAGAGGACGGCTTCTATTACGACTATCTGAAAATTCCATGCAAAGACGGGGTCATGCGGCGCATTCCCGCCAAAATCCGTTCCATGGTCGGATTGATCCCTTTGTTCGCGGTTGACACCATCGAGCCTGCCATCATTGAACAACTTCCGGGGTTCCGCAAGCGCATGGAATGGTTCCTGGATAACCGGCCGGATCTGTGCCGGAACATCGCTTCCATGACCCGCGAGGGGCTCGCGGAAAGACGCCTGCTCTCGATAGTGCCCTGGCACCGGCTGGAGCGTGTTCTGCGCACCATGCTGGACGAAAGCGAGTTCCTCAGCCCGTACGGCATCCGCTCCGTGTCCCGGTATCACAAGGACAACCCGTTCGTGCTGTGGATCGACGGGCAGAGATACAGTGTCGATTACGAGCCGGCCGAATCCACCACCGGGATGTTCGGAGGCAATTCGAACTGGCGCGGGCCCGTGTGGTTTCCCGTGAATTATCTGATGATTGAGTCGCTGCAAAAATTCAATCACTACTTCGGCGAGGAGTTCCGGGTGGAGTTCCCCACGGGCTCGGGCGAGTGGCTGCACCTGGGAGAAGTGGCCTGCGAACTTTCGCGGCGGCTCTCGCGCATCTTCCTGCGCGATTCCGAGGGACGCCGGCCGGTGTTCGGGGGAACGGAGAAATTCCAGTCCGATCCTTACTTCCGCGACCATGTTCTGTTTTACGAATACTTCCATGGAGACAATGGCGCGGGGATAGGGGCAAGCCACCAGACGGGATGGACGGGCCTGGTGGCGAAGTTGTTGCAGCAAAGCGGGGAATAACGGGGCATTCGGAAGCACTCTGTAATCGCTTTGTAAGAGGCTTGCTCGAAGCACGCAAAAATCCCTCAAATCGTCGCCGTTTTCGCCGATTTGATCATAGGGGATGGACCGTGAACCAATGCTCGAAGTGCTTCGATGAGACGCCCTTTGCTTTTCACGAGATCGACCGGAACGGAATCCTCCGCGCCGTAAACGAAGCCGCGTGCGAACTGCTCGGCTACCCACGCGAGAGGATCATCGGACGGCATATTTGGGAGTTCGTCTTCCCCGAGTCGAGTGACGAAACCCGTGAGGCGGTGCGGGAGAAACTGTCCGGCGCCCGTCCCTTGCGGCCGTTCGAACAGGAGTTCTTGGACGGCAACGGTCGCGTCCGGGTCTTGGATGTCTACGAGTCGTTCGTCCTGGGCTCGATCGGCGAAGTGACCGGATTGCGCTCCTACCTCGTGGATGTGACCAGGCGGAAGGCGGTGGAAAGCAGTTGGAAGTGCGGCGGCGCGGTGCTTCGTCAACTCGAGAAGATCCCTCTGGTGTGCGGGTGGGAGTGGAACCTCGAAACCGGCGAGTCGGTCTGGACCGAGGAAAACTTCCGGCTCACCGGTCTCGACAAGACGGAACCGATGTCGTTGCAGCGGTTCCAGCAGATGGTGCATCCCGAGGACCGCGGCATGTTCCTCCAGCAGGTGGAAAGAGCGGCGCGCCGGGAGGGCTCGTATGATTTTGAATTCCGATTGGTCAGGCATGACGGCGCCTTGCGAATCTGCCGCGCGCGGGGGACGGCCGCGCAAAGCTCGCCCGGTCACCGGCGCCTGATCGGAATCACCGAGGACGTCACGGACAAGAAGGACGTTTCCCGGGCGCTGCGTACCGTGACGCAATCGCTCGAGACGGAACGGGAGATTCTGAGGATGTTGACAACCGGAGCGGCCCTCGATGATGTGCTGGAGGCCATTACCGGAAACGTGGAGAAAATGTGGCCGGAGACCAGCGTCTCCATTCAACTGCTGGATCAAAGCCGCAGGCGCTTCAACCTCGCGCGGGCGCCCAGCCTGCTTCCCGGCGCCGCCTCGGATTGGAACGCGTTGCCCATTGGGCCGAACAACGGCTCGGCCGCGGCCGCCGCGTTTTTCAACCGGCCGGTACTCTGCGGGCGGATCAGCCACGATCCGGCGTGGGCGGAGGCGCGAAGCGTGGCGCTGCGGACTGGAATGCAGGCCTCATGGTCCATTCCCATCCGGGACCGCGGGCGGAAGGTCCTTGGAGTTCTGACGGTATTCCACCGCGAACCGCGGTTGGCGGAGGTCGAGGAACTGAAGGCGGTGGAGGCGCTGGCGGAACTGGCCGGTTTGGCCACGGAACGCCACCGCGGAGATGAAGCGCTCAACAAGAGCAACCGGCTGTTTGAGGCGTTGGCGCGGAATGCTCCCGTTGGAATCTACCTCACGGACCCGCGCGGGAACGTCTTGTTCCTGAACGGGCATTGGAGCCGGATGACCGGGCTCAGCCCGGAGGAAGCCAGGGGGACGCGATGGGAGCGCGCGCTTCATCCGGAGGACCGTACGCGCGTGCTGAAGCGATGGGTTCGTTCCGTGGAAGCGGGCGAGGAATTCGCCATGGAGTACCGTTATCGCACCCGGCAGGGTAAAGACCTCTGGGTATCCGGCCGGGCGGTGGCGCTGCGGGACGAGAGTGGAGCGCTGACCGGTTTCATCGGCACGGTCGTGGACATCACGGCCGCCAAACAGGTGGAAGAGGCGTTACGCGCCAGCGAGCGTCAACTTCGCACGCTGGTGGAACACCTCCCCGCCGGCGCCGTGTACCGCAAGGGTGACTCTCTCCTGCTGAACAAGGCTGTCGAGGAATTGACCGGCTACCGGCGGGAGGAAATCAGCACCGTGGACGATTGGTTCCGCCTCGTCGGCGGGGGCAAGGAAGAACAGGTTCGCTATGAACAGGCCCGCGCGGCAGGTTTTCCCGCATCGCACCCGGTGACGCGCTACCGCAAGGATGGAGAAGCCCGTCTTTTTGAGATCACGTATTACCGCGGCGAAGAAGATGAAGTATGGCTGCTGCGGGATGTCACGCAACGGATGGAAATGGAGCGTGCCCTCAGAGAGGGACAGGTCCGTTTTGAACTGGCGGTTCGCGGAACCAGTGACGGCTTGTGGGATTGGGACATGCGGAAGCGCTCCATGTATTGTTCTCCGCGCCTGATGGAGTTGTTGGGGCATGAGGGAAAGAGCATCGATGCGCCGGAGGATTTCTTCGAACAACGCGTCCATCCCTCCGATGCCGGCGCCGTGAAGGCAGCGCTGGCGCGGCACTTGGCCGAACGGGTTCCTTATGACATCGAATGCCGTTTGCGGATGCGGAACGGCGGCTACGGGTGGTTTCACCTGCGCGGATTGGCGGTGTGGAATGAGGAAGGTCAACCCACCCGCATGGCGGGCTCCATCAGCGGCATCACTGCCCGCAAGCAAGCCGAACAGGAACAAAAGGCGCTGGTGGAACAACTCAGAATCGCCCGGCAGAACGCGGAATCAGCGGCGCGGGCCAAGAGCGAGTTCCTGGCGCACATGAGCCACGAGATCCGCACCCCGATGCACGGCGTCATCGGCATGGCGGGGCTGCTGCTCGACACGGATCTCAATTCCGAACAGCGCGAATACGCCGAAACCGTATGCCATTCGGCCGAAGCGCTCCTCGCCATTCTCAACGACATCCTCGACATCTCGAAGATCGAAGCGGGGAAACTCACCCTCGAGAGTCTTCCCACCGATGTCGAATCCACGGTCTGTGAAGTAATGAGCCTCCTTGGCAGGGCCGCCCGTGAGAAGAACCTCGAACTCATTTCCGGCTTCTCCCCGGATACTCCGGAAACCGTCCTCTGCGACCCCGCCAGGCTCCGGCAAATCCTTCTGAACCTGGTCGGCAACGCCGTGAAGTTCACCGAAAGGGGGCACGTTCTTGTAAATTGTTGGGTCGGTTCCCGTAACGGAAATCGCGCTGAGTTGCGTTTCACAGTCCAGGACACGGGCATCGGCATCCCCAAAGAGAAGCAAAACGCGCTGTTCGAGCAGTTCGTACAGGCTGACACCTCAACCACGAGGAAATACGGGGGTACGGGACTCGGTTTGACTATCTGCCGCCGGCTGCTTGGCCTGATGGGCGGCGCCATTGAAATCGAAAGCGAGCCGGAAACGGGTTCGAAATTCACGTTTCGGCTGCCGGTAGGCATTCCTCCTCTTTCACAGCCGCTGGTCCGCCCAGCCATTAAGCAGGTGTTCGGGGACAATCGGGTGTTGGTGATCAGTTCGCTACCCGCGCTACGCCACAACCTCGCCGCCATGCTCTCCGGCGCCGGCCTGCTGGTGGATGACATCGGACCGCCTCTCGCCTTGGCGGACCTGACCCGTAATGGCTCGTCCCCGCCGGATGTGGCGATCGTGGATCACTCCCGGGAGATGAATCCTTTCGAGGCATGCCAGGTCGTGAAGAGCATGAGCGAGGCCGCTGCGCCGAAGATCATCGTGCTGACCGGCTGGAGACGCCGGGCGGACCGTCTGCTGCTCGAGGCGGCGGGCGCTTCGAGAGTGATCAACAAGCCGTTGCGCCCGCGCGATCTGCTGGCGGCGGTGTTGGAATGTCTGGGCGCACCCTTGGAAACGCCCTTGGAAACGGACCCCAGACCCGAAGCCTCTCCCGGCAAACTCGTCCGGCTGCGCGTTCTGGTGGCGGAAGACAACCTTGTCAATCAGAGACTCGCCATACGCTTCCTCGAAAAGGAAGGCTGCATCGTGGATCTGGCCCCCAGCGGAACGGATGTCATCCGCATTTGGGAGCGTACGGCCCATGACGTGATCCTCATGGATTGCCACATGCCCGAGATGGATGGCTACGAGGCGACACGGGAGATCCGCCGGCGCGAACGGGAACAGGGCCGCCCGCGCGTCCCGATTGTCGCAATGACGGCAAATGCCCTCGATGGCGATCGTGAGCGCTGCATCCAGGTCGGCATGGACGATTTCCTCTCCAAGCCCGTTCAAATCGAACATCTGCGCAGGACATTGCTGCGCTGGTCGCCAAGCCCCGCGCTGGCTTGAAACTCGTCAGAACTCGGCTTCCTCCGGAGAGGAAACCGCGGCCAGCAGACGCGCGGTTATCGATGCGTCACCCGAGCGCACCGCCACGTCTCCGAGCGACAGGATGCCAACAGGTTGTTCCACCCTGTTCACGGCAATCAGACGCCGGATTTTCAGATTCTCCATGATCCAGGCCGCGTCCGCTTCCGCCGCGTCCTCGGGGCAACTCACCACTCCCGCGGTCATGACTTCACTCACGCGCGTGCACCCGCAGTCGAGACCATCCGCGCAGGCTCGCAGGACAATGTCGCGATCCGTAAGCATCCCCACCACCGTACCCCCGCCGTTCACTACCGCAAGCGCGCCGATATCCAGCGTTCGCATCAGCGCGGAGGCGTTCTGCACCGTGTCGCCGGGACAAACAGTGACAACCACTGGCGTCATGAGATCGCGCACCCTGAGACAACCGTGTCCAGGTCTGGGGAGTCTGACATCGCGGAATGCCGCTCTGCTCTTCATCCATTCCCAGTCAAGCAGTTCCGGATGGGCCGCATATTCGCCGGAATCAGCCACCACCTTCTCAATATAGGAACGATTCAGCCTGACGTGCCACTGCGGGTCAGCCAGCGTCTCCGGCACCCGTTCAAACTCCCCCGCCGACAGGCGCATGACCGCCTCGCCTCCGCTCCGTCCGGATTCGCCATCGTAAAGCGAAAAGCTCACCTGCCGGTTCCCGATCAGCCGCTCGAAAATCAGGAAGATCTGGCGATACGGAAACATGTCGCGCTCGGCAGCCAGCACCCGGTAGTTGATGTCGAGAAAGGCCGTTAACAACTCAACGGCTTCCTTTGTCAATATTTCGGCCACGGACCCCCCAGTCCTGGGCTTTCTGTTGACTCTCCTCCGGAGTTTTCGTTTCATCATCGCGCGAGGTAGCGGTAAGTTACTTTCACTTCCCGCCGTCTGCGAACATCCTGGAAGAAGAGGAGTGCGTGAAACCGATGACGACAACCATTACTAAGGAACTCTTCGCACAAGCTTACGAAAACGGGCACAACAAGACCGTCAGTTTCCTGTTATCGAGGGGCTACAATCCTCAACTCGCGGAGGAGGCAGCGCAAGCGGCCTGGGTCCGTGGCTGGGAGCGAAAGGAGCAATTACGGGATTTCCGCAAAGCCATTCCGTGGGTTAACAGCATCGCGCTCAACATCGGCCGTACCAGAACCAGGCAGGTGGCGAGACTCCAAAGCCTGCCAGAAACACTGAGAGACCAATGGAGGGAACCAATCGCTTCCATCGACGTCGGAGACAAGCTTCTGGAGTGCCCCGCCGGGGAGCGGAATCTGCTTGAGAAACGCTACATCTGGGGTTGGGGAGCGGATGAACTCGCCCGGGAACATCATTGTTCGTGCCTGGCGATCCGCCTCCGGCTGCACCGGGCGCGCGAACGAATGCGGCGTTCTCTGCTCGGCAGGTGAAGTTACAGTAAGCCGTCCCGCGATCGCAGTGTTACACTGAGACTAGAAGTGCTCGCGGGTGGGGCGTTGTCGCCGTCGTCCAGGCGGCGGAAAATTGTGCAACGGTCCATAATGATGACGGCTTCCAAATTCTCCATTCACTCGCAAAAATCTCCCAATCCGTCCGCCGTGCGTTTCCAACTGGAAAAGATCTTGCGTTGGGAGCCTTTCGCGCGAGCCGGCCGGCTGAGCCGTTTTCTCCGCTTCACCGTGGAACAGGTCCTCGAAAACCCTGTTCCCGTCTTGAAAGAGTATGTCATCGGCCTGGAGGTCTTCGACAAGCCGAAGGATTTCGACCCTCGGCTCGACCCGATTGTCAGGGTGGAGGCCCGGCGCCTCCGCGGACGGCTGCGGGAATATTACGAATCGGCGGGAAAGAGCGACGAAGTACTCATCCTTTTCGGCCGCAGCGGCTATACTCCCGTATTCACCTTGCGGAATCTGAAAGCCGTCGACCCGCCGCCGATCTTTAAGCACGATGCCCGGCCCCAGGAACAGCATCCCCGCGCAAATAATCCGGTGGCGCTCGCCGTTCTCCCCTTCCTTGATTTGAGCCCGTCCAACGATCAACACAACCTGTGCGCCGGTTTTGCCGAGGAATTGATCAATATCATTGCGCGTTCTCCCGGGTTGCATGTCACCTCGCGCACCTCGACACTCCAATACGAAGGCCGGGCATTCGACCTCAGGCGTCTCGGCGCGGACCTCGGAGTCGAGTGCGTTCTCGAGGGCAGCGTACGGAAGGCCGGGAAAAGGGTTCGCATCTCCGTGCAACTTTACGGCGTCTCGGACGGGTTGGAGATCTGGTCCCAGACCTACGAGCGCGAGTTGACGGACATATTCGCCACCCAGGAAGAAGTCGCCTCCGCCATCGCCCGGGACCTCGGAACCCAACTGGTAAAGGATGAATTCCCCGGCGCATTACAGGCACAAACAAACCTCCGCGCCTACCGCATGTACCTTCGGGGCTTGCGGCATTTGCGCCGGGCCGGCGCCGCCGGTCATGACAAGGCGCTTTCCCTGTTTGAACGAGCCATTCTGCGGGACCCCAACTTCCCCGCGCCGCACGCGGGCCTGGCCAACGCCTATGCCTTTCTGGCATGGTTCGGCGAAATGACGCCCTCGGAAGCATGGCCGAAAGCGGAAGCCTCCGCGCAAAGAGCATTGCTGCTCGATCCCTCCCGAAGCGGCATTCGCGCCATCGTCGGCTGTGCGCGCGCCCTGTTTCAGTGGAAGTGGGGTGAAGCGGAGCGCGAGTTTCGAGAGGCCGTGGATCGCAACCCTTCCGATCCCTTGCCCCGGCAGTGGTACGCATGCGCCTATCTCGCCCCGCGCAAGCGCCTCGATGAGGCTCTTGCCGAAATGCACCAGGCGCAGGCTCTCCAACCCTTGTCGCCCGCAATCCAATGTCACACGGGTCTCATCCATTTCTATCGCGCGGAGTACGAGGATGCCCGGGAGTTGTGCCGCGGCGCGCTCGAGATCGAACCCGGTTTCTGGCCCGCCCACTGGCTTCTGGGAAGAGCCTGCCTGGCGGAGGACGATCTGACCGCCGCCCTCGATTCCTTCGCCATCGCGGAACGAGGTTGCGGGAGGGAGTTGGCGATGTCGGGCTATGTTGGATACTGTTACGCGCGCCAGGGCAACACGGAACAGGCCATGAGATTGGCGGAAAGCATTCGCGGCCTGTCCCATTCCACCTACATTTCGCCGCTCCACGCGGCGAGAATTTTCCTCGGCCTGGGGCAGACGGCGAAAGCTTTGGAGATGATCGAGAGCGCCTGCTCCGTGAAGTGTGTCCGGTTAGCGGAAGTCCTGATTGACCCGCTCTACCAGCGTCTGCGGTGGGAGGCGCGTTTCGAGAGTGTCGTTCACGCCATCGGTCTTCCAGCCGATGAATTGGAACCCCAACGGGCAGCGAGTTGACATAGGAGCGCCGACCAGGAACCGCCAACCGCCGCCGTCACGCGAGATGGCCGCGGAGACATTCAGCCAACCGCTCCGGTAGCGGGCAGGATCGTTGCGTGTGGCGGTCAATTGAGACCACGGTGATTCTTCCCTTCGCGGCGGGTCTCGCGCCCACGGACGTGGAGAACTGCATCGTGAATGACGATGTCCCCACCCGGTCCACCGTCAATTCGATTTCGATCGCATCGTCATACCGGATTTCGGAGAAGAAATCGCACTCCACGTGAACCCGGGGGAAACTCACCTCACGAAAGTCGGGATGCGTGTAGGGACATCCGATGGCGTCAAGAAAATCGTGTTCCGCGGCTTCGAAGTGTCGGAACATCGCCGTGTAATGGATTCGTTGCGAGGCGTCCGTGTCCACGAAACGGATCCTCGCCCGCCAGCGGTAGGGTTTCGAAACCAACTCGGGCAAACTCTCCTTCAGCGCAGGTTGAACTTCTTCATCTTGTAGCGTAGCGTATCCCGCGTAATGCGCAGCAGCCGCGCGGCCTGAGTCTGGTTCCCGCCGGTCTTTTCAAGCGCGCGGACAAGCAATTGTCTCTCGGTCTCCTGCAGCGAGAGACCCCCGTCGGGAAACGCCTCTGCTTGCGCAACGGCGGCCGCCTCGGCGTGCTCGGAGAGGGAAAGCGGCAGGCTTGACGCCGTAATGTAGCTGGAGTCCTCGAGGATCATCGCCCGCTCCACCGCGTTGCGCACTTCCCGCACGTTTCCCGGCCAATCGTGATGCACCATGACATGCTCGGCTTCCGGCGAAATCCCGAGGATCTGCCGCTTGAACTTATGGTTATAGTGCTCGATGAAATGCCGCGCCAGCGGCATAATGTCGGCGCGCCGCTCCCGAAGAGGCGGAATCTGAATGTGAATCACGTTAATGCGGAAGTACAGGTCCTGCCGGAACGCCCCCTCTTTCACCGCTTCTCTCAAGTTGCGGTTCGTGGCCGCGATCACACGCACATCGAGGGTGATGTCTTTTAGCCCTCCCAGCCTGCGGAAGGTCTGCTCCTCGAGCACCCGCAGTAGCTTGGCCTGTAGAATCAGCGGAATCTCCCCTACTTCATCGAGAAACAACGTTCCCTTGTCGGCCAGCTCGAACAACCCTCTTTTTTGAGCGCGCGCGTCCGTGAAGGCCCCCTTCTCATAACCGAACAATTCACTCTCGAGCAGCGTTTCCGGAATCGCGGCGCAATTGATGGCAATGAACGGTTCCGCCTGCCGCATGCTCGAATAGTGAATGGTCTTGGCGATCAGGTCCTTGCCTGTCCCGTTTTCTCCTTCAATCAGAATGGTGGTGGCTTCGCTCGCCGCCACCCGGCGGACAAAGCTCGCGATGTCCCGCATCGCCTGCGATTCCGCCACCATGTCCCTTCTCTGGGGAAGGAACTCATCCGAAATGTCCTTGATGGTCGCTACCGCGCCCTCCAGGCCTCCCTGGTCGTCGTAGATGCGCGTCGTGCGAATCAGCGCCATCCGTTCACGCCCGCTCGAGGTCCGCAAACGTACCGTGCCGTTGGAAACCGTGGGCTGATTGATCCCCAGCAGCATGCCGCAATCGTTCTCGCACGTGGCGCAGCGAAAGACGTCGCTACACCGCATGTTCGTCATCTGCTCGCCGCTCATGTTGAACATGATCTCGGCCGCGCGGTTCACGCCTGTGATCATCATGTCCGGATCATAGATGATCAAGGCATCCGACAGTTGATCAAAAACCGCTTCCAGAATCTTGCTTTGCCTGGAGTTCTCGAGCAGCTTCGACACGGATGGGGGGCCTCACGGCAAGTTTACCACTTCCGCGGCCGGGGATGCGAGATTTCACCCACCTGCTGGCGCTCTTGCGTCAAATCGCACTTGCAAATTGTTCGACGATAACACTAACCGCTTGAGGTACAATAAGTTGTACTCATCCCAAGAGGGAAGCTCGCATGCAGCCAGGAAGTTGGCTAGGCTGTCTGAAAGGAGCGACAAATGTTCATGTTGAAGAATGTCCTGTTTCCTGTTGATTTCTCCAACCGTTGCCGGGGGGCAGCTCGCATTCTGGAAGCTCTGCATCAGTGTTTCCAATTCGAAGTTACGCTGGCTCACGTTCTTCCGCCGCCACATTTTGAATACAGCATGGCCGATCTCGGCGGCGGTCTCATCCAGGAGTACACTGCGGCCCGCACCGAACAGGTGCGCAAGGACCTTGAATACTTCCTCGACGAGGAACTGAAGATGTTCAAACTGCGGCGGGTGTTGCTCGAAGGAGATCCCGCGCGCAAACTCGTGGAATTCGCCAATAGCCACCAGATGGATCTCATCGTGATGCCCACGCACGGCTATGGAGGATTCCGCCGCTTCATGCTGGGCTCGGTCACCGCGAAGGTGCTCCATGATGCCGACTGTCCGGTCTTCACCGGCGTCGCCATGGAGGATGTGCTCGAAACGGAAAAGCCCATTCATATCCGTAAAGTAGGTGTTGCCCTCGACCTCTCGCCCACGAGCAGCAAGGTCCTGCAATGGGCCGCGGACTTCACCGGAGCCTGCAACGTATCGCTGAGTGTCCTGCACATTACTCCCTCCGTCGAGGGAATGTCCGGCGAATACTTCGAACCGAACTGGAGAGAACGCTTCGCCGAGGAAGCGGGGAAGACGATCGAGGATTTGCAGCAGGCGGCAGGCACGAACGCCGAAGTTCTCTTTGAAGCGGGAGACCCCGGCTTCCAGGTGAGCGCCCTTGCCCGGAAGCACCAACTGGACATGCTCATCATCGGACGAGGTTCCACCAGCGGGGTATTCGGCCGCATTCGCGCCCACGCTTACAGCATCATCCGCCAGGCGCCCTGCCCCGTGATCAGCGTGTAGGCGCTTGTCCGGGATATCAGGCGCCGGGTTCTCTCACCTGGCGCCTCCGGCCGCTACCCGCACTTTCTCGAACGCCGCGTCCAGCGCAAGGATAAACTGATCAATGTCGTTCTTCGAAATATTCATCGGAGGCGACATGCGCAGCACATTGCCATAAAGACCGCCCTTGCCGACAAGGATCCGGTTTTCGCGGCAGGCCTCCATCATCTCCGCTGTCTGGCGCACGGCGGGCGTCTTCGACATCCGGTCCTCCACCAACTCGATCGATTGCAGCAAACCCATGCCGCGCACATCGCCGGCGAGCGAATGCTTATCCTTCAGTTCCAGAAGCTTCCCGCGCAGATATGCGCCCACCTCGGCGGTATGGATGAGCAGTTTCTCCTCCTCGATGTAATCCAATACAGCTTTCGCGGCCGTGGTGGTCACGGGATTGCCGCCGAATGTCGAGATCGTCACCCCCTTCATCGCATCGGCCACCTCGGCTCGGGCCGTCGTAATCCCGATCGGCAGCCCGTTACCCAGCCCCTTCGCGCTCGTGATCACATCCGGCGTCACACCCCACTGCTCGATGCCGAACCACTTCCCGCCGGTGCGTCCCCACGCGGTCTGCACTTCGTCGCTGATGAAAATCCCGCCGTACTTGCGGACAATGCCCGCCACAATCTGGAAATACTCCTTCGGCGGCGTGATGAACCCGCCCACGCCTTGAATGGGCTCGGCGATCATGCCCGCCACGCGCCCCGATGTAGTCGTGCGGATCACCTCCTCGACGTCCTTCGCGCAAGCCACCTCGCAGGAGGGATACTGGAGATGAAACGGGCAGCGGTAGCAATAGGCGTTCGGAGCATGAACAATGCCCGGGTTCGTCACTCCTCCCAGCCGCCAACTCGCCTGCCCCGTCAGCGTCATGGCCATCGCGCTCCGGCCATGATAGGAATGCCGCAACGCGATGATCTCCGGCGCGCCCGTGTAACAGCGCGCCGCCAGAATCGCCGTCTCGTTGGCCTCCGTTCCACTGCTGGTGAAAAACGACTTCGTCAACGCCCGCCGCGGAGTGATCTCAGCCAGCTTTTTCGCCAGGGCCGCCTGCGGCTCCGTGGCGAATACGGTCGAGACGTGCACCAGTTTATCCATCTGCTCATGCACGCGCGCGGTCACCTTGGGGTTCGAGTGCCCCACGCTCACCGTCACGATGCCGCCGAAGAAATCGAGATACTGATTCCCGTCCGCGTCCCACACATACTGATCCCTGGCATGGCTGATCACCAGCGGTTCGCGGAAATAATGGAACACTGACGGAAACAGAAATT
Organism: Bryobacterales bacterium; assembly: GCA_026954325.1. Lineage (GTDB taxonomy): Bacteria > Acidobacteriota > Terriglobia > Bryobacterales > Bryobacteraceae > CADEFT01. Next base: position 25,187 of record JAIXKK010000116.1, read on the forward strand.
CCTTCTGCGCCAGAATGATTTCATCCCTGGTCATGATTCACTCCTCCTCCGCGTTCCCCGCCGCGTCATGGGCGGCGGGGCGGCGGCTTCGACAAACTGCTCTGATTATGACAAGCCGCGGACCGGGATGCCGCCCCTCGACTTCCGCCGCTACCGCGCGATATCCTTCGCCAATGCCCTCCTCGTTCGCCCTTCGCTTCTTCTGTTGCTCACTCGCTTTGCTCACGCCGCTCCACGCCCAGGTCCGCAAACTCCACACCCGCGACATGACCCGCCTCAGCCAGGTGCAGGTTGCGGAATACCTGAAGCGTAGCGATATCATCTTCATCCCCGTGGGCGCGGTGGAAACCAATGGCATCCTGCCGAGCGACCGTGACTACGTCTACCCGCTCGCCATCGCGATGACAATGGCCGGACAGACGGACGCGCTCTACATGCCCGGCCTCATCTGGTCCTACCCGGGAACCACCGTAATCGCACCCTCCACCGTCTACCTGCCCATCGAATCCGGCATCAGCCAGTTGAAGATCCTCGCGAAATCCCTTCTCCGCCAGGGATTCCGCAGACAAGTCTACCTTTCCATGAGTCAGGGCCCCGCTCCGCTCACCGCCGGCGCCATGGTCCGCCAATTCTACGACGAAAAGCACGTACCCATCCTCTACATCGACATGGACGCTTACCTGCCCCGCCTCAAACTCGCCGCATCCGCGCGCGACAAGGTGCTCTTCGGGGCCCACTACATCACCGGGCGGCTCGAAGATATCCCCCTCAAGGGCGACTACGGCCCCGCTGAGTCAAGAGCGGCCGGACCCGTGCCCTCGAACACGGGACTCGCCACCTTGAGCGAACTGGGCTTTTCCGGCAGCCTCTTCCTCGGCTCCTGGGTGGCCGACGTGATGGCGCATGGTTCCACTGAACCCCTGCTGCCCGCCAACGCCGCGGAACGTGAAGCCTGGGGCAGGCAGGGCCGCGATCAGATCAACGCCATCGTCCGCCAAATGCGCATCCCCGAGGCCATGGAAGCCCTCCGCCGGCATGACCGCTTCACGCAGGAGGTACTCGTTCCCAAACTGGGCAAATACCTCCCCGCCGCCGGCGACGATCACGATTGAAGAAACGCTCCCGATCACCTTACCCCTCTCTGCGCGAAACAAAGGCGAAGTTCGCCGCATCTATACCCTTGCGTTCCTGCTTCCTGGCTCCTTTAACCAACCCCCGCTCTCCATCGACTCATCGGCCGCCGGGGGAAACCAGGAATTCAATCAGGGAAGCTATCTATTTCTCCCCGCCAAACCGGACAATACCCAGATCTTTGCCACCGCCGCATGGGCGTTTTTGCCCTCTGAAGGCAATGCACTCGCCTGGATAAGCCTGGATCAGGGGACCCCGTCTCATCGCACGCATGCTCCAGGCTGGACTGCCCGAGGTTCCAGTGCTTGAATACATCAGGCATCCAGTACGTTTAAATAACAAATAGGAACTTTCCTAGCGGGAGTTTATTAAAACGAGAAGCGGACGAGCCGCAGGTTGTTTTGGATCAGTCGAATAGGAGACTTCGTCCGTATATACGACGGGGTTCAGGTCAGAACCGGAAGAGCCCGCAATGAACGGCCGAGGGTTTCCAGGGCCGAGTCGATTTCTTCGATCTGTTGACGAACTCGTGGGCGTCCCGCCCGTCCGGTATGCTCCACAATTCGGCAACTCCGAATCCGCGCCAGTTGCGAGAGCAGGTTGCGAGCACTGCCTGCGAACCCGGCGTCCCTCCGCGCTCGCCGCCACAACAAGCGCACCAACAAATAGCCGGTGACGCACAGGAACACATGCACGTGCAGTTTCTGATCGGTCCAGTGAAATTGCGGGCGTGTGGCCAGCATGCCAGGGTCTTTGAGGTCACGAAAGGCCGTCTCCACGCGGGACTGTCCACGATAGGCTTCCACGATTTGTGCGGTCGTCCACTGACTGCGGTCGGTGATCAACACGCGCAAACCGAAATACCGCTGAGTGAGCCGCCGATACTCTTCCAGGTCACTCCAGGTCCGCACCTGCGTTTCCCCTTGCTCGCTGCTGTGCACCTCGCAGCGGACTAAGGCGCGCAGGTACTGGCGGCCGCAGATTTGCGCCAGCCTTCGCCGCACCGCTTCCGGTGTGCCGCGCGGTTGGAGCCCTACTTCTTGTAATTGCTCCCCGCAGCGTGCCAAGTGTTGATGGAGTCCGCGAACTTGCCCCGCGTACAATTGCGGACTGAAGACCACCACGGCGTCGCGTTCCTTGCCGGCGATCGTCCGCCTCGTTCGCCAGGCACGCACCACCGCTCCGGTAGACAAGGTGATCTCTTCCAGATGATCACCCGCTTCGGCCAGCAGGGCCTGTTGGTAAGACGGGCGGACGGCAGTGACATAGTGGTCGGCGCCCGCCTCCAGTTTTTCCAGATTGGCTTTCGAAGAGGCGCCTGCATCGAACACCAATGTCAACTGTTGAGGCTGCGGGGTGAGCGCCTGTAGCCGTTCCCGCACTGGCTTGAGAAAGGCGGCAAAGGTGCGCATGTCCGAACGCGCCCCTTCGTACAACGCATGCGCCAAAGGCAACTGCGTATTCTGGTCCACCACCAGAGCCAGTCCTAACTGTCGGAGATCGTGGCGGCCCTGTTTGTTGTGTCCCCGTTGCGGCAACTCTGGTCTCTGGTTGGTACTGGCGATGTGGGTGTAGAAGTTGGTGGTGTCGTAGGCCAGTGCCTGCGGTTGTAGTTGCTCAATGCCGATGACCTCGCGCACGATGGCTTGTTCGATGCCGCCCAGCAAGGCCACCGGCAGAGCGTGCATCTGGTCCCAAAAATGTTGACTATCCAGATCCTGGGGCGCAAAGTCCATCAACGCAGGTAAGGCGGTAGTCTCAGCCCATGCGGCGAAAGCGCGCTTGCTGCGCGGCGCACAGGCTCGGCCGATGATGCCCGCCAACATGCTCTCTCCTACGGTGAGGCCGTCGCGCTTCTGCACCCGACGGCCCTGTTTCTCCAGCGCTCGGTTGATCTTGCCGGCGATGTCCAACTCTTGCGCCAGATGATGTAGCGCGGTCACCGCACCCGCCGTCACCGAAGAAACCTTGATGTCGGCGTGCTGCTGCTGGGTCAAGCGCAGGATGTCCTCGACGCGGCCAAGGTGGGCGACCACGCGGAGATGCGGCTTCCCGTCCCGCCGGAAGGATTCGACGATGCGGTAATAGCGGCGGCCATGAGACTGGTAGGCTTGAAGGGAGGCCATCAATTACGTATATACATAAATTAACGCACGCCTGTCAAGCTCATTCTGACGTGCCGTACAGAGATCCAAAGGCTATCCGATTACGTATATACGGATCACGGCATCCGAAATCGTTCAGATGCAAGGGTTTGACTCAATGCGATCCTGAAGTTTTAATAAACTCCCGCTAGCTATCCTGAAAACCTGCCCGCGTAAAGCTGGAAACATAAAATTTGATTAAATTAAAATTCTGCCACCCTTAACCTCGTCCTCAATCTCGAGTACGATAGCCAGGTGACCTCCATCTCCCGCCGCGCTTTCTTCGCTTCCCCTTCGGTCGCCTTCGCTGGAATCGGCCAGAACGAATCCTTTCAGGCGGACCGCGCCCTCAAGGACCTCCGGCAGCCCCAACTCTTCCTCGACGGCGCCTGGATCGAGGACACATACCGCCTCGAGCGTGTATGGGAATCCGCCGAGCTTTTCCCCGAGCCCGTCCTGCGCCCCGAAGCCCCCTGGGAAGGCCGCCAGGTCGTCCTCTACGGCTCCGCCTTCCGCTTCGGCTCGGAATGGCGCCTCTACTACATGACCTTCAACTCCCCCGCCCCCTCTCTCCTTTGTATGGCCACCAGCGGCGATGGCGTCCACTGGCGGCGCCCCAATCTCGGCCTGTTCGAATTCGGCGGCTCTCGCAACAACAACATCGTCATGATGCCTGCCCCCGGCGAAAGCCACGATGGCCCCACCGTCTGTCACGATCCCCAGGATTCGCAATCGCCCTTCAAGATGATCTACTACGGCTCCGGCCTCAATCGCCCCCGCGGCGAATACGTCGCCTTCAGTAAGGACGGCGTCGTCTGGCAGCGCCGCCCCCAGCCTGTCATGACCGATACCGGCGACCGCACCAACGTCATGTCCGCCCGCGATCATGAAGGCAACTATGTCGCCTACCTCCGCCACCGCGACATGATGCGCACCGTCCGCGCCCGCGCCATCTATCGCAGCCAGAGCAAGGATTTCCTTCACTGGTCCACCCCGCAACTCGTCCTCCGCCAGGACCTCCTCGATGATCCCAACACGGAGTTATACGGCATGCCCGCCTTCCGTTACGGAGATCTCTACCTCGGCATGCTCGAGCGCTGGTACGATAACCCGGATGTCATCGAAGTACAACTCGCCTGGAGCCACGACAACCACATCTGGCATCGCCCCGCGCGCCGCTCCGCCTTCATCGGCCCGAAATACCCCTGGAACCAGGCCTGGAACACCTGCGCCTCCACTCCTCCCATCCAGCAAGGCAACACCCTCTACTTCTATGTAGGCGCGCGCAGCGGAGCCCACGGCCGCGAAGCTCCGCACTCCTACGGCGTCATCGCCCTCGCCACCATTCCCGCCGGCCGCTTCGCCGCCCTACAGGCCGATTTCAAGGAGGGCCTTCTCGTCACCCGCGCCATGACATGGCCCGGCGGCGAACTCCTCCTCAATTCCACCACCACCCGCTACCCCAAAGCTCACCCGTCAAGCGGAGGCGGAACCCTCTCCATCGAAATCCGCAACGAAGACAACACCCCCGTCCCCGGCTTCTCGGCAACTCACAACGCCACCCATCCCCAACAGGCGGCCTGGCCCAACTCCGCCAAACTCGACACCCTCAAAGGCCGTCGCATCCGCCTCGCCGTCGCCATGCGGGATGCCCGCCTGTATTCGTTTCAAGCCGTCTGATCCTCTGCTTCGGCTTCCGCGCGAAAACATCCCGCAAATGGCGACCAACATGCTATACCCCCGCCATGAGACGACGGCATTTCCTCTCTCTCTCCGGCGCGGCCCTCGCCGCAACCGCCCGCGCCGCCAAGGTCGGCCCCAATGACCGCATCCGTACCGGTTTCATCGGCCTCGGCGGCCGCGCCCGCTGGCTCCTTGCCAACGAGCAGTTTCCCGGCGCCGAAATCGTCTCCGTCGCCGATTGCTTCTTCCCCCGCTGCGACGAAGCCGCCCGCATTCGCCCGGAGGGCGAAAAGTGGCGTAAATATCGCGACTACCGGGCCATGTTCGACGCCGAAAAGCTCGACGCGGTCTTCGTCGAAACCACCACCCATGCCCGGGCTCTCATCGCCCTCCACGCCATGCAGGCCGGTCTTGACGTCTACGCCGAAAAGCCTCTCACCCTTACTATCGCCGAGGGTCGCGTCCTCGTCAAAGCCGCCCGCCACTTGGGCCGCATCCTCACCACCGGCACCCAGCAGCGCTCCATCCCCGCCAACGTCTACGCCAGCAAACTCGTCCGCGAGGGAGCCATCGGCCGCGTCCGCGAAGTCATGGTCTGCAATTTCGAAGCGGGAAAACACTGGACCCCGCGCGACGCCGAACCCATGCCCGAAGGCCTCAACTGGGACCAGTGGTGCAACCAGACCGAACTCCGCCCCTATCATTCCGAACTGCAGAAACGCTGGAGTTGGTACACGGATTACGACGGCGGCGGCCAGTCCTGGGGCGTCACCGGCTGGGGAGCCCATTCCCTCGACCAGGTCCAGTGCGCCCTCGGCACGGACAACACCTGCCCCGTCGAAATCGTACCGGAGGCGCCCGGCGAAGCCGCCAAAGTCACCATGCGCTATGCTTCCGGCGTCACCCTCAAACTCTGGGGCGCGCGCCGTGATCATGCCGACCTCGGCGCAATCTTCACTGGAGACAAGGGAGTCATCGAAATCAAACGGGGGTCCTTCACCGTGGAACCGGCGGGACTCGCCGAATCCCTTCTCAAAGACGCTCCCGAGTTCACGCCGGAAGGCCCAGGAGAAAACCGCTTCCACATCGCCAACTTCTTCGACGCCATCCGCTCCCGTCAGCTTCCTAACGCCGACGTCGAAATCGGTCATCGATCGTCCACCGTCTGCCATCTCGTCAACATCGCCCGCGATCTCGGACGAAAGCTGAACTACAATCCCGATACGGAAACATTCCGCGGCGACGCGGAGGCAAATGCGAAACTCACCCGCCCGCGCCGCAAGGGATACGAATTGCCGCGCATCGGCTGAGCGATTTCCCCCATCCCTAGCGCGAAGTGACCCAATAAAGGAGAAATCCATGACGACATCCCGCCGCGCCGTTCTCGGCATGGCGGCCGCCGCCCCTGCTGCCGCCGCCCGCCGCCATCTCTCCCCGAATGACCGCATCGGGATCGGACTCATCGGAGGCGGCGGCCGCGGTCGCTACCATCTCTCTGATCTCTCGAAGCTCAAAGCAGAAAACGTCGCCATCACCGCCGTCTGCGACGTCCACCATCCGGCCTTGAACGCTATGGCCGAACGCGCTGGCTCGATTTTTTCCACCACGCCCCGCAAAACCACCGATTATCGCGAGCTTCTCGGCTGGAGCGAGGTCGACGCGGTCATCATCGCCTCCCCCGATTTCACCCACGCCGAAATCCTCGCCGAAGCCGTCCGGGCAGGTAAGGACGCTTACTGCGAAAAGCCGATGGCCACCGTCTTCACGGACGCCAAACGCGCCTTCCACGCCGTCAAACAATCGCAGCAGGTCGTCCAGATCGGCACTCAGCGCCGCAGCGAGCCGGCGCTCATGGGAGCCGCGAAACTCATGCAGCAGGGCGTACTCGGCAAAGTCACCCGCGTCGACATGGAGTTCAACTTTCAGGAACCCCGCTGGCGCCGCGATTACTCGGCAATTCGCGCCGAAGACGTCGACTGGCCCCGCTTCCTCTTCGGCCGCTCGGACCGGCCCTTCGAAGCCCGCCGTCTCCGCGAATGGCAGCTTTTCCGTGATTACACCAACGGCCTCCCCGGACTCTGGATGAGCCACTACATCGACCTCGTCCCATGGTTCCTCGGCACACCCTACCCGCGCTCCGCCGTGGCCGGTGGAGGCGTCTTCTTCTGGAAGGACGGCCGCGAAACCGAGGACGTTTTTCAAGCGCTGCTCGAATACCCCAACGATTGCCTCGTCCGCTGGGCCATGAGTCTCACCAATTCCTCCCCGGCCCGCAACGCCTGGCACGGCTCGCGCGGCGTGCTCGATTGCGAAGCCCTGAAGATTACGGGCGCGGGCAGCAAGGCCCCGGATCGTATCACTGACGACATCGCCATCGAGAAGGTGGAAACCGACACCCACATGGAAAACTTCCTGCGCTCTGTCCGCTCCCGCAAGACGCCGCGCGCCGATATCCAGGCCGGGTTCTCCCACGCCGTCGCCGGCATCATGTCCGCCGAAGCCCTGCGCACCGGCCGCCGCGTCACCTTCGACGCCGAACGCCTCGAGATCGTATGACCCGCCGCGTATTTGTTCCCCTCGCGGCATCGCCCTTGCTCCCCGCCGCCGGCGGACCGCCCATTCGCAAAGTGGAGGTCTTCCCCGTCATCTATCCCGTCACCGGCCACTTCCGCTTCTTCTCCAAGCCCCAGCGCCCCGCCGTCTTCGTCAAAATCACCTGTGAGGACGGCTCCTCCGGTTGGGGCCAAAGTGTCCCCACCCATATCTGGAGCTACGAAACGCTCGAATCCGTCACCTCCTCGCTGCGCAACTATCTCGCCCCGGCCGTCATCGGACGCGACCCGCTCGACATCGCCGGAGCCCACCAGGCGATGAATCGCGTTATCGCCCCGTCCTTCTCCACGGGTATGCCCATCGCCAAGGCAGGCATCGATCTCGCCCTCCACGATCTCACCGGCAAACTCGCCAAACGCTCCATCCCCAGCCTCTGGGGCCGCGTTCCCCGCGAGCGCATCACCCTCAGTTGGACCCTCAACCCGCGCACGCTCGACGAAACCGGCGAACTCGTTGCCGAGGGCAGCAAGCGCGGCTACCGCCATTTCAACATCAAGGTCGCCCCCGATCCCCGCTTCGATGTCGAACTCGCCAAACTCGTCCGCCGCCTCGCCCCCGATTGCTTCCTCTGGGCGGACGCCAACGGCGGCTATGACCCGGCCACCGCGCTCTCCGTCGCTCCCAAACTCGCCGCCGCCGGCGTCAATGTCCTCGAGCAGCCAGTCGCCGCCAACCGCCTCTCCGGCTTCCGCGACCTCAAACGCCAGGGAGCCCTCCCCATCCTCATGGACGAAGGCGTCGTCTCCTCCACCGACCTCATCGAATTCATCAAACTCGGCCTGCTCGACGGCGTCGCCATGAAACCCGCCCGCACCGCCGGACTCTGGGACGCCCGCCGCCAGGCCGAAATCCTGCGTGACGCCGGTCTCCTCATGCTCGGCAGCGGCCTCACCGATCCGGACGTCTCTCTCGCCGCCTCCCTTCTCCTGTTCGGAGCCTTCGACGTCACCTACCCCGCCGCCTTGAACGGTCTCCAGTTCCTCACCGCCGGCTTTCTCAAAAAGCCGTTCCAACTCGAGGACGGCACGCTCCCCGTTCCCACCGCCCCCGGCCTCGGCGTCGAAGTCGACGAGGACGCCGTCCGCCGGAACACTCTATGAAATCCCTTCTTCTGCTGCTTGCCGTCTCCGCCTGGGCCGGAGATTTCCGCTGGATGGGCAAGACCGGCGCCCAACTCGAACTCACGGAAGCTGGTAAGACCGTGTTCGTCTACAACCACGGCCAAGGCCGCAAGTGCTGCTACCTGCATCCCGTAGTCTCGCCGGCGGGCGTCACCCTCACCGATGACGGCCCCGCTGATCATCGCCATCATCGCGGCCTGTTCTGGGCCTGGCCCATTCTCGAGGCCGGCGGGCGCCGCTACGATCCATGGCTTCTCAATGACATTGAGCACCGCCCTGACCGCGCCCCCGTTCACGGCATCCAGTCCGGCAACGCCACCCTGCGCGCCTCTCATTCCTGGATCGCCGGCGGCAAGCCGCTGCTTCGCGACTCCATCGAAATCACCGTCCATCCCGCCCAGGCCGGCGCGCGCATCTTTGACGTTTCCCTCACCCTTCAGGCTGCCGATCAACCCATCCGCCTCGCCGGAGCCCCCGAACAGAACAAAGGATACGGCGGCCTCAGCACCCGCTTTGCTCCCCGCTCCCGCACCGAACTCCGCTCGAGCGATGGCCCCGTGCCCAAGGACGAAGATCACGGTGCACACCAGTGGGCCGAATTCGAGGGCACATTCGCCCAAGGCCGCGCCGGACTCCGCATCACCGCCGCCCCTACGAATCCACGCTTCCCCAACCCCTGGTGCCTCCGCCACTACGGCTTCCTCGGCGCGAACTTCCCCGGCGTCGACCCCCTCCGCATCGAACCGGGCAAACCCGTCGTCCTCCACTACCAGGTGCGTATCTTCGATGCCCCTGATCCGCTCGCCGCCCAGGCCCGCGAAAACGGCCGCCGCTTCGAGCGCTCCGCCGCCGCCATGCGCAAGCTCATGCTCGCCTGGCTCGCCGAAACCGACCCCCGCACCGGTCTCCTCCCCGAGCGCATCCCCGGCGGACCACGCGGCCTGAAGCCCGGCCAACCGCGCCGCTACACCGTCCACAACTCCGCCGCCGATCTCTATCCCTACCTCATCCTCACCGCCGAACTCACTGACCCCGATCTCTACCGCGGCCGCCTCCTCGAGATGCTCCGCAACGAGGTGCGCTACTCCACAGTCCTCGATTCGCTCCCCGGAGATGTCGATCTCTCCACCGGCCGCCCCGGCCCCCTCAACCTCTTCGGAGCCTCCGAGTACGCCAAGGACGGTCTTCTCGCCGTCACCGAACTCCTCGGCCGCACCCCGTGGTTCTTCCGCATGACGGATTTGACCTCTGACATCATGAAGCACGCCCCAACCAAAACACGCTGGGGCAACCTCCCCGGACCCGGAGCCGAAATCAACGGCGACGTGCTCCAGGTCCTCGACCGCCTCATCCCCATGACCGCCGATCCCCGCTACCGCGATTGGGCCCACACCATCGCCCGCTCCTACCTCGAAGAGGTGCTCCCCGGCTGCCACGATCTCCCCTGCATGAACTGGAACTTCGAAACGCACACCGGCGATCAGCGCGTCCAACTCCGCGACCACGGCAATGAAGCCGTCGTCGGCCTCGCTCTTCTCTACGCCATCGAACGCACCCCCGCCTACCGCGAACCCATCGCCCGTATGCTCGACCGTATCCTCGCCTCCGCCAACCCCGACGGTTTCTTCTACGACGTCATCGACCCCGCGACATTGAAGCCCCTCCGCGACCGTCTCTCCGATAACTGGGGCTACCTCTATGGCGCGATGTACACCTTCTATCAGGCCACCGGCGATACTCGCTATCGCGACGCCGTCCGCCGCGTTCTCGCGAACCTTCCCAAATACCGCAATTACGACTGGGAGAACGGCTCCTTCGACGGCGTCGCCGACTCCATCGAAAGCGCCCTCTATCTCGTCAATCGCGAACCCTCCACCGAGGCATGGTCCGGATCGACCCGAAATGGACGCTCTCCTCGCCCGCCAGCTTCCCTCGGGCTTTATCGAATACTGGTACGGCGAAGGCAACTTCAACCGCACCGCCTACCTCTACGCCCTCGCGAAGTCCCAAGGGTGCCGCCCCACCCATTGGACCCCTGGCCTCGAAGTGGGAGCCGTCCGGCAAGGCGACCACCTCCTCCTCGCCCTCAACCGTGACGCCACCATCCGCTTCGACTTCGCCCGCCACCGCCGCGTCCTCAACCTCGCCGCCAACTACGTCCGCCTCAACGAATTCCCCGAATGGTTCACCGTCGATGAAAACAAGCTCTATAGGTTGACCGGACCCGGCCCTGAGCAGGTTCGTCTCGGCTCCGAACTCATCGAAGGCGTCCCCCTCGCGGCAGGCATCTGGGAGGTTGGCCGCTCGTATCAAAAATGACCAGTATCCATATATGGAGCCCCTCAAACGGCTTGCTGCGGGGAAATACCGCACGGACTAAGGGCGCGAGTCAGTCCGCGAATGGCTGAAAGACCTCGACCCCTTGCACCGGAAAGTCATCGGGGAGGACATCAAGGACATTCAGTATTCTTGGCCTCAGCGGAAATCAGCCTGGCTTTGAAGCGTGGCTCGTCAAATGCACACCAGTCGCGCCGCGCTCAATCGACTTCTCGATCCCGCGAATGACTCCGTCACCCTCACGACATTGCGCAAAGCCGCCATCGTTGTGGGGCGCGAGATCCGGCTCGAACTTGTCTGATTTCCTCGCCTCACGCTCGCACTCCAAACACCCCTTCCGCCCACACCCGGCTCCGCCGCAAATTCTCCGTCAACCCCCGCGTAATCCGCGTCCCCGGCTCCCAAGCCAACTCCACCACCAGCCATCCCCGATATCCCTTCCGCCTCAAATGCGCCGCCACCTTCGCATAGTCCACATCCCCATCCGCCAACTCCTCCAGCCATACCCCGTCCCGCGAATTCCGCAAATGCAGATCCCCCACGCGATCCCCCGCTTCCTCGAGCAGGGTCATCGGCTGCAACCCGCCGCGCCGCACCCAATCAATATCCAGGCAGATCCCCACGTCCCGGGCATCCGTTCCATGCAGCATGTGCCGCCACTCACGCGCGTTCTCCGCCAACTCCGGAGCGTGCTCATGCACCAGCAGCCGCAACCCCATCCCACGCAGCCGCCGCCCCAATCCCCCAATCGCCCGCGTCTGCGTCTCCAATTCCGCATCCGTCTTCCGCTCCCGCCCCTTCTTCGGATTTGCGTTGAAGCTCACCGCCGCGATCCGCGCCGGCTTCACCCTCTCCACCAGCGCCAGCGTATCCTCAACCGTCCGCGCCGCCGCGCCGCCTTCGTGCATTTCCCCACCGTTGTACACCACATCCAACTTCAGCCCGTGCTTTTCGAGCAACTCCAACGTCCGCGGAGCAAGTTCCGGCGTGAAGAACGACGAGGTCAATTCCGTGTGCCGGTATCCCGCCTCCGCCAGGCTCGCCACCACATCGCCCACCCCCTCGGCAATCGTCCGTTTGTCGCGTGCAAGAGCCTGCTGCCACACGTAAGCCTGCGCCGCCAGCACCGGGGCATAGCCGCCCGGTCCGCCCAGCGCCAATCCGCACAACCAGTCCCGTCGGGTCATGCGAACCCATTCAGCAATCCGGTTGCCACATTTCAAGTGGCGCGCGGATTGCTAAGCGATTTCCATGCCTAATTCCTCCCGCCGCACCTTCCTCGGCGCCTCGACTGCCGCGGCCTTTACCGCCGCCTCCGCCGCCCGCGTCGCAGGAGCCAATTCCCGTATCCGCCTCGGCATCATCGGTACGGGCGGCCGCGGCTCTCACCTCATCCGCATGGCCAAACTCGCCGGCGGTGTCCAATGGGCCGCCCTTTGCGACGCCTGGGATCAACGCCGCTCCCAAGCCGCCGATCTCATCGGCGAACCCGTGGACAAGATCTCCGACTACCGCGCCCTCCTTGACCGAAAGGACATCGACGCGGTCATAATCGCCACTCTCGATCACTGGCACTCCCGCATGACCGTCGATGCCTGCCGAGCGGGCAAGGATGTCTTCGTCGAAAAGCCCATGACCTCTCTCCCTGAACAGGGCCACGATGTTGTCCGCGCTGCCCTCGAGAGCCGCCGCATCGTCCAGGTGGGCACCCAACAGCGCAGCCTCGCCCACTTTGCCGAAGCCAAACAGCGCTTCTTCGACTCCGGCCGCATCGGACAGGTCACCTTGGTCCGCACGGTCTGGAACGCCAACAGCGGTTACCTGACCCCCGTCCCCCCCGGCATGGACACCAAACCCGCGGACCTCGATTGGGACGCCGTCCTCGGCTGGCTTCCCCATATCCCCTGGGATCCCAAACGCTACTTCAACCGGTTCGCTTATTGGGATTTCGCCACCGGCGGCCAGACCGGCGGCCTCTTCGTTCATATGGTGGATGTGGTCCACTGGTTCCTCGGCATCCGGCAACCCTCGAGCGCCGTCGCCCTCGGCGGCATCTACCAATACCCCGACGGCCGCGACACCCCCGATAACATCAACTTCATCCTCGATTATGGCGGCAAGCTGAATGTCACCTTCGAGGCCAACATCACCAACATGCTCTCCAAGGAATCCGCTGATATCGTCTTCTTCGGCTCCGGCGGACGGCTCAACATCTTCCGCTACGGCTACCGCTTCCTCCCGGCCGGAGGCGGCGAGGAAGTGACAGCGGGAGGCTCGCCCGAAGTGGCTCACATGGCGAACTTTCTCGATTGCGTCCGTTCCCGCAAGGCGCCCAATTGCGGACCCGCCGACGGTCACTATTCCGCCATGGCCTGCCACATCGGCAATATCGCCTATCAGCGCAGGGAGCGCGTTGGCTGGAAGAAGGAGTGGGAGCTGTGAACACCGGCATCAACATGGAATTCATCCGCTGCGAAGACAAGCCGTTTGCCGAAGGCGTGGCCCGCGCCGCCGCCATCGGCTACCGCTACGTCGAACCCATGGTCCACAACGGTCGTGAACTGCTAAGCGAGGCCGGATACTTCCATTCGGTCTCCATGGACGAGGACCCTCTCGAAATCCGCGACGTCCTCGAAGCCAACCAGGTTCGCGCTTCCGGCCTCAGCGCCCATTGCCCCCTCATGCGGCCTGAAATCTCCGTGCCCTATCTCCAAAAGGCCATCCGTTTCGCTCACGCCCTGGGCGCGCCTGTCGTCAACACCGACGAAGGCATCCGTCCTTCCTGGGTTCCGCTCGAAGAAGCCTTCGGAGTCATGAAGTACACCCTGGCAACTGTCCTCCGCACCGCCGAGCGCTACGGTATCTTCGTCGGCATTGAACCGCATCAGAGCATCTCGAAGACCACCGAGGGACTGCTCCGCATCGCCACCCTCGTCGATTCTCCCCTCCTCCGTGTCAACTACGACACCGGCAACGCCTACCTCGGCGGCGAGGATCCCTATGCGGGCCTGGCCGCGGCCGCGCGCCTGATCGTCCATGTGCATGCGAAGGATATCAGCATTCAGATGTCGGAATCCGAAAAAGGAAAAGTCACGGGCACGCCGGTCGGCTGCGCCTGCGGCGATGGCGTCATCGATTGGAGTCGCGTCATCAGTACCCTGCGCGACGCTGGTTACAGCGGCGTGCTCTCGGTCGAATGCGGCACCCCGGACCAGGCCGTCCGCAGCCGTGCTCACCTCGAAGCCCTCCTCGCCGCCCAACCGGAGCCCCGCCATGCGCATTCTCATTAGCCTGCTCGCTATCGCCGCCTTTGCCTCCGAACCCTCTTATTTCTTCGCCCCCGGCAAGGTGCGAGTCCTCATGCTCTCCGGCCGCAACAACCACGATTGGCGCTCGACAACGCCGTTCCTCGCGCGCCTCCTCGAATCCACCGGCCGTTTCGATGTCCGCATTACGGAAGAGCCCACGGCCCTCAACCCCGCCGCGCTCGAGCCCTATCAGGTTCTCGTCTCCGATTACAACGGCCCCCGCTGGAGCCCCGCCGCCGAGCAGGCCGTCGAAGCCTTCCTCCGCTCCGGCAAGGGATTGGTAGCTACGCACGCCGCCACCTATGCCTTCGGGGATATGGAAATCCTCGGCGACCGGCACTTCCGCACGGGCATTCATGAGCCCCCGTGGCCCGCTTACGCCAGAATCATCGGCGCCCGCTGGTCCGATAAGGACCCCAAGAGCGGCCACGGTAAGCGACACCTCTTCCGAGTCCAAATTACGGACCGAACCCACCCCATCACCGAAGGCCTCGAGCCAACCTTTCCCATCTCCGACGAACTCTACCACAACCTCCGCCTCTCCCCCGGCGTCCACGTCCTCGCCACCGCCTTCGACGCACCCGGGCAGAACGGTACGGGACGAAACGAACCCATCGCCTGGACCATCCTTCGGCGGCGGCCGCGTCTTCTACACCGCCCTCGGCCACGACACCGCCGCCCTCTCGGCCCCTGGCTTTACCGCCATGTTCACGCGCGCCGCCCTCTGGGCCGCCGGAGCCGCGCCCGCCCCCACAACGCCTGCCGAACCTCCCGTCCGCGTCACCCTCGTCACCGGAGGCCATAGCCACGACCCCGGCTTCTACTCTGTCTTCGACAACAACCCGGCTATTCGCGTCACCGTCAACCCGCACCCCGTCGCCTATCGCGGCGACCTCCGCAAGAGCACCGATGTCCTTGTTCTTTATGACATGGTCCAGGAAGTCCCGGAAGACCAGCGCCGCAACCTCACCCAATTCCTCGAATCCGGCAAAGGACTCGTCGTCCTTCACCACGCCCTCATGGACTTCAACTCCTGGGAGTGGTGGTGGCGCGATGTCATGGCGGGCCGCTACCTGGAAAAGCCGGATCGCGGCCAGCCCGCCTCCACTTTCCTGCACGATGTCGACATCGACGCCAAGCCCGCCGGCGACCACCCCATCCTTCGGGGCATTCCGCCCATGCTCATTCACGATGAAACCTATAAGCACATGTGGATCTCCAAGGACGCCCAGGTGTTGCTTGAAACCACTCACCCCACCAGCGACGGTCCGCTCGCCTGGATCAGCCCTTACGAAAAATCGAGAGTCGTGGTCATCCAACTCGGCCACGGCCCGGAAGCCCACCGCCACCCCAGCTACCGGCAGCTCGTTCACAATGCTATCCTCTGGGCGGCAGGCAAGTGAGCTACCGATGAACCGAACCATTTTCTTGTTGTTCTGTTTCTGCGCTTCGCTATGCGCCCAGGACGTCATCGTCCGCCCGAAGGAAATCGGCGATGTGCTCCTGAATCCCGGCATCGGCTTCATGACCTTTCAGCGCTTCAACGGCGACGAACTGAACCAGGGCCTCAAGTGGACCGAGGGTTACCCGATCGTCTACCAGGACTACAAGGGCTCGCTCGAAAACAAGAACCACCCCGCGACCACGATCGCTTATTTCCGCGTCTATTGGAAGTTCATCGAGCCCGAAAAAGGCAAGTACCGCTGGGACCTGCTCGACACCGCGCTCAAGACCGCGCGCTCGCGCAAGCAGACCCTCATGCTGCGCATCGCCCCTTACGGAACAGGCCCCGACAACGACGTGCCGGACTGGTACCGCGCCATGCTCGGCGACGAGTCGAAGAAGATGCCGCTGGCAAAGTGGCGGACCGATCCTGAAGACTCGCGCTACGCCGGGCACTTCGGCAAAATGATTCGCGAACTCGGCAAGCGCTACGACGGCAGCCCGGACCTCGAGAGCGTGGACATGGCTATCGTGGGCGCCTGGGGCGAGGGAGCCGGCTCGGCCGACCTGACCGAACCCACCCGCGAGGCGCTCGTCGATTGCTACCTCGATGCCTTCCACAAGACCCCGCTCGTGATGCTGCTCACGGACGAAAAGACAAACAAGTACGGCATCTCGAAACGCCCGGTGGGCTGGCGGGTCGATTGCCTCGGCGACATGGGCGGATTCAGCAATCCCCAGTGGTCGCACATGCAGGACTACTATCCGCGGGGCATCATCAACTTCGGCATGCGGGATGCCTGGAAGCAGGCCCCGGTGACCTTCGAGGTCTGCTGGGTTATGCAGCATTGGAAAGACAAAGGCTGGGACGTCGACTATATCATCGACCAGTCGCTCAAGTGGCATATCTCGTCCTTCAACGGCAAGTCGTCGCCCGTGCCCGAAGAGTGGCGGCCGCAAGTGGAGCGCTGGCTGAAGAAGATGGGCTATCGCTTCGTGCCGCGGAAATTCACTTATCCTTCGATCGTCAATCCGCTGGGCAAACTCGCGTTTACCTCATGGTGGGAAAACAAAGGCGTGGCGCCGTGCTACCGCCGGTTTCCCCTCGCGCTGCGCCTGAAGGGCGCCGGGCGCGAGACCGTGCTCCTTACCGATGCCGACATCCGCCGCTGGCTGCCCGGCGACAATCTCTATGACAATGCCGTGTTCGTGCCGGCGGACATGCCCGCGGGCGAGTACGAACTTTCCCTCGGCATTGTCGATCCGGACACGCACCGGCCCAAGGTCAAGCTGGCCATCGAGGGCGTGGATCCGGAAGGCTGGTATGCGATGGGAAAGATCCGCGTCCAGCCGTAGCCGGCGAATCGCCTACAATACCTCTATCCATGCGCCTCGCTATTTTCTGTCTTCTCTTTTCCACACTTCCAGCCTTCACCCTCGAACGTCCCGGCGTGGTATTCAAAGTCTTCCAGTTCCCATCGGACAAGATCCCCCGCATCGACGCCGATCCGTCGGATTGGAATATCGTTCCGGATTCTTACGCCATCGGCATCGATCAGTTGAAGGATACCGTCAACAACACCCCGCTCGACCGCAAGGATCTTGACGTCAAAGTGAAAGTGGGCTGGGTGAAGGGTGAAAACCGCCTCTACTTCCTCTACGAGGCCTACGACAACTACTGGGATTTCAAGAGCACCGGTCTTCACAACGACATCTTCGAACTCGTCGTCGATGGCGATCTCTCCGGCGGCCCCTTCATCGAGCCGATGCACCCCGGCGCCGATGTTCTAAAGGACCAGGCCCACTTCTCCCTCCACGGCGTCCACGCGCAGAATTACCACATCTTCACCCCCGCCGACAGCAAGGACTGGACCATGGTCTGGGGCTGCCAGCCCTGGATCAAACATCTCCCCTACGCCAACGCCGCCTACAAGTACAACTTCCGCCACGGCCAGAGCGGCAAGTTGATCCTCGAGTTCTTCATCACTCCCTTCGACTACGCCGCTTATGAAGGCCCCCGGCGTTCCGTCGAATCGCAGCTCACGGAAAACAAGATCATCGGCATGAGTTGGTCAGTGCTCGACTACGACGACGAAAACGCCAAAACCTACCGCGGCTTCTGGAACCTCTCCCATAAGACCAGCATGTACGGCAACGCCTCCGATCTCGTCGCCTTCCGCCTCATGCCGATCGAACCCAGCCTTCGTAAACCCATCGATGCCGACTGGTCCTTCCAGGTCGTCGACCTCGACCGCCGCCTCGTCGCCTTCCACGATCTCTCCATTGGCGAAATCACCTCCTGGCGCTGGGACTTCGGTGACGGCGCCCACTCCACCGGTCAGCATCCCATCCATCAATACTCGAAAGGCGGCGAATACATCGTCGTCCTCGATGTCGAAGGCCCCAAAGGCAAGTCCCGCCGCGCCAAAGTCTGGGATGTCGTGCTGCGGTAACTAATACCGCAGCAGGCGCTCCGCCTCGCGCGCCACATCTTCCACCTGCGGCAGAATCGCATCTTCGAGCGAGGGGTTGTAGGCCACCCACGTATCAAGCGCCGCCACCCGTCCCACCGGCGCATCCAACTCCCCGAATAGCTCGTCCGCAATCCGCGCCGCGATCTCCGCCCCGTACCCGAAGCTCAGCACATCCTCATGAACAATCAACACCCGGTTCGTCCGCCGCACGCTCGCCGCGATCGCTTCCCAATCATAGGGAGCCAGAGTCCGCAGGTCGATCACCTCAAGCGTCCAAGCCGGATTCTTCTTCACCAGCTCCGCCGCCGCCAGCATCGACTTCTGCACCAGCGCACCGTACGTCACGATCGTCAGGTCTTCCCCAGGCCGCACGATCCGCGCCTTCCCAAAAGGAATCGTGTAATCCACCCCCGGATGCGGCCGGCGGTTGTAGGGCTCCCGGTATAGCTTCTTGTGCTCCAGGAACAGCACCGGATCATCCGCGCGCAGCGCCGTCCGCAACAGCCCGCAGGCATCCAGCGCGTTCGACGGCATCACCACCCGCAGCCCTGGAATATGCGTGAACTGCACCTCTCCGCTTTGGCTGTGATACACCGCCCCGCCGCCCAGGTACCCGCCTATTGTCACCCGCACCACCGTCGGACAACTGAAGGCATCGTTCGACCGCCACCGCATCGTCGCCAGTTCATTCCGCAATTGCATCATCGCCGGCCAGATATAGTCAAAGAACTGGATCTCCGCCACCGGCTTGAATCCCCTTGTCGCCATCCCGATCGCACGCCCCACAATCCCCGCTTCCGCCAGCGGAGTATTGAAGCAGCGCGCGGGACCGAACTCCCGCTGCAGTCCCTGTGTCGCCTTGAAGACTCCGCCTTTGCCCTTTACCTCGGGCAGGTTCCGCTCCCTCCCGCAATCGGCGACGTCCTCCCCAAACACCACGATCCGCGGATTGCGCCGCATCTCCTCGGCCAGCGTCTGGTTGATCGCATCCACCATTGTCCGAGGTTCTCCGCCCGGCTCGGCCTTCCTTGCAAACTGCTCCGACGTGGGATCCACGCGCTCCGAATATAAGTGCGTCAGCGCGCTGTCCTTCTTCGGTCCCGCCGCCTTCAACGCCTGCTCGGTCGCCTGCTGAACCTCAATTTCCACCTCATGGCCTATCAGTTGAAGCCTGTGCCGGTCCGCAACCCCTTCCCGCATCAGATACTCCGGAAAGCGGAACACCGGATCACGCTTCGCCTCGGCGCTCCGCTCCTTTTCCGTCTTGTATAGCCGCTCATCATCCGACAAAGAATGGCTATAGGGACGGATCACGTGCGCATGCAGCAGCGCCGGCCCCTTCCGCCCGCGACACCACGCCACCGCCTCCTGCGCCGCGTCATACGAAGCGAGAAAGTCCGTGCCGTCCACTTCCCCTATCCACAAATCCGGAAACCCCGCCGCCAGCCGCGAGATCTTCCCGCCCGCCGTCTGTTCTTCAATGGGGACTGAAATCGCATAGCCGTTGTCTTCAATCAAGTACAACAGCGGCAACCGGCCCAGACAGGCAATGTTCAAGGATTCCCAAAACTCCCCCTCGCTCGTTGTCCCGTCGCCCGCGCACACAAGAGTAACGTCATCACCGCTCGCCTCCAGCCACATCGAGGCTTGTGCGCACCCGGCCGCCTGCAGGAACTGCGTTCCGGTCGGCGAAGAACTGCTGACGATGTTCCACCGCTTGTGTCCCCAATGCGAAGGCATCTGCCGCCCCCCCGACGCAGGGTCCGCGGCCGCTCCAACGCTTTGCAACAGCATTTCCGCCGCTGTCACTCCCAGCGTCAGGCACAACGCCCGGTCGCGGTAGTAGGGATACACCCAATCCTTTCCCGCCCGCAGATGATATCCCACGGCCGCCTGCGCCGCCTCATGGCCGGCGCCGCTGATCTGAAAGAAAATCCTGTTCTGCCGCTTGAGTACTACCTCACGGTCATCCAGCCGCCGGGAGGTCAACATGATCTGGTAGGCGCGCAGAAGTTCGTCGCTGCTCAGCCGCGAATGCGGCGTTGGAATGTGGGGTTCTACGGTTGCCATGGATGACGTCATTTTCCTAGCCAACCCCAGTATAAACCCACAACTTGGTGGTGGCTAAAAGCTTTTTCGCCTTTCTCCCCCTCTCCTCGATAATAGAATCATGCACCAGTTCCGCGACGGTGTGCGCAACTTTCGCAATCATGTCTTTCCCACCAAACAGGCCCTTTTCCGCCGCCTCTCCAAAAGCCAGGCTCCCAAGGCCCTCTTCCTCACTTGCGCCGATTCCCGCGTTGTTCCCAGCCTCATCACCTCCACCTCCCCGGGAGAACTGTTTGTCGAGCGCAATCCCGGCAACATCGTCCCCATCTACAGCGATGATCTTGTCGGCGTCTCCGCCAGCATCGAATATGCCGCCACCGTTCTTCAGGTGCCCGAAATCATCATTTGCGGCCACTCCGATTGCGGAGCGGTGCGCGCCTTCCTCAATCCTGACAAGACCGGGAATATTCCCGCCGTCGCCCGCTGGCTCCTCTATGGAGATGAGGCTGTTCACCGCCTCCACCAGATCTACCCGTCCCTCAGCGGCGAGGATGCCCTCCCTGTCCTCACCCAACTCAACGTCGAGGTCCAGATCGAGAATCTCCTCACTCACCCCTCGGTCCGCCGCAGAGTCGAACGCGGCGACCTCGATGTCTACGGCTGGGTCTACGACATCGGCACGGGCGCCATTCTCGCCATGGACCCCCAGTCCAAACGCTTTGAAGAATGGCCGGATTAGGCATCCCTCCCTGCCCTGCCCAACCGATATTGACTGTTATATTTGGAGAAAAAGCATTACATGGATGGTGTGATTGTAGTCAACAAGCCAGAAGGCTGGACTTCGCATGACGTGGTCAACAAGATGCGCCGCATCGCCGGGACGCGCCGCGTGGGACATCTCGGAACCCTCGATCCCATGGCCACCGGAGTCCTGCCCCTCGTGCTCAACCGGGCCACCCGCCTCGCTCAGTTCTATGTCCGCTGCGACAAGAAATACGAAGCCCTCATCCGCTTCGGCCATTCCACCGACAGCCACGACCGTGATGGCCTGCCTCTATCGGAGCACGTGGAAGTCTCCCTCGACCGCGCGCGACTCGAAAGCGCCCTTCAGGAATTCCGCGGCCCGCTGATGCAGCGCCCTCCCGCCATTTCCGCCAAGAAAATCGCCGGAACCCCCGCCTACAAACTCGCCCGCAAGAAAATCGCAGTCGATTTGGAGCCGGTGGAGATCAACATCTATTCGCTCGATCTGCTCGAGTTCCTCCCGGACGAAATCCGCCTCGCCGTGCATTGCTCCGCCGGAGCCTACATCCGTAGTCTCGCCCATGATCTTGGCCAGAGGCTCGGCTGCGGCGCCTGGCTCGAACAGTTGTGCCGCACCATGAGCGGTGACTTCACCATCGCCGGCGCCCACACGCTCGCCGAACTCGAATCGCTTGCCGCCGGGAACAGGCTGAACGAGGCATTCATCCCCGCCTCCCAACTCCTGCCGCAATTTCCCGCGGAAATGATCGATAGTGTCACGGCCAATCAAATCCGCCAGGGCCGTGACTTCCGTGTCTCCCCGTTTCGCGTCCAGCGCGGGGCAAAGTACGTCAAGGCAATCAGTCCGCAAGGCGATCTGGTGGCCATCGGGGAGGTAAAACTACCGAATCTCTACCACCCCATGCTGGTGCTTTGAAGCCATCCCGGCTTTCCGGCCCGGCTCCTGCTTCCCCTACGTCCGCGCCTGATCTCGCGACGTGATGATCCGGTCGATCATCCCGTAGTCCAGCGCCTGCTGCGGCTCCATGATGTAATCGCGGTCCACGTCGCGCGCAATCCGGTCCACCGGTTGCCCCGTGGCGTCGGCCAGAATCTGGTTGAGGTTCTCCCTCATGCGCAGTATCTCCCGCGCGTAGATGTCAATATCCGTCGCCTGTCCCGCAAGACCGCTCATCGAGGGTTGATGGATCAGGATGCGGGCGTGCGGCAGGCTGAACCGCTTACCCTTGGCGCCGCAGGCCAGCAGCACCGCCGCCATCGACGCCGCCTGCCCTATGCAGTACGTCGTGATGTCCGGCTCAATCAGGCGCATCGTGTCGAGAATGGCGAGCCCCGCCGTGATCGAACCACCCGGCGAGTTAATATACAGAGAAATGTCTTTCTCCGGGTCCTCGGCAGCCAGAAACAACATCTGGGCCATGATGAGGTTTGCTACCTGGTCGTCAATCGGGGTGCCCAGAAAGATGATGTTCTCTTTCAGCAGGCGCGAGTAAATGTCATAGGCACGCTCGCCCCGGGAGGTCTGTTCAACCACCATGGGCACCAGCACGGAATTGTGCATTCGCTTTGTCGCTCCTTCTAGTTCCTGGAGCCGTTCGACCTCGCTTTGTGAGCCTTGCGCCTCGTCCCGTTGGTGCTGCGCCGCGACACGTCCGCCAGCGAAGTGTGCTCCAAATAATCTACTATACGCGAACGCACGGTCTTCCATCCATCATGCACCGGACAGCCCGTATGCTCATTACACTTCACATGACCGATCGGGCATCGATTGAATCCATCAATTCCATCCACGGCTTCGACAATGTCATACAGGGATATCTCGCGCGGCGTCATCCCGAGAGTGAAACCGCCCGAGGGCCCCTTATTCGACCTCACCAGACCCTTGCGCGCCAGTTGCTGCAACAGTTTGGCGAGAAAATGCGACGGCAGGCCCGCTTCATCAGCGATATGCCTCGCCATCACGAGTTTTCCGGGCTCCTGTCCCGCAAGGTACAGGAACGCCCGGATGGCGTATTCAGACGAGCGTGAAAACATCATGGTTGGGTATCCTCTTTCGGCCGCAATACCCTGATTAAATCCCTGATGCCGGGAAAAAGCAATAACCGGAATAAGGACCTTATTCTCCCTTCCGTAGGGTATGGCGGCCCGCCCCCCCCAAAGCGCAGAATGATCGAAGACGCATCCGCCTTCACCTCCTCGCTCCATCCATCGCGAATCAGGAGTTGCGCATCTTTTTCTCAACTTCTTCCACTGCCGTCCCGCCTGGTGCCGGATACTCACCCCGCCTGGGTCAGCGCTCCTTCCTGCCCCTCGGCCGATTCGCACTCTCCCCGCGGGCCAGGCGCCGATTTATTTGCAGACCTCGGCCCACGCAGGCGATAAGTCCTGTTAAGAAGGGAATACCCACGGATTGTTATGAGTGCTCACGAAAATCCATGTACCGGAATGGGACCACGAAGCGTCCCAAGGAAAAAGCCTGCAATCTCAGATGCCCGTTGGGGGCGTGCCGAATGATGACCACCAATACTCTCATCCTGGCAGAGGATTCCCAGACACGATACACTAACGGAAAGACCTGTTTTGCCGAAAGGCCAACTGGGGAGATCTCCAGTTCGGGGAAACAGACCATGCGGATCTTAATCGCCGAAGACAGCGGGCCATCGCGGTTGGCCTTGGAGAGGGTCCTGGTCAAGTGGGGCTATGAGGTGGTTGCCTGTGTCGACGGCTTCGCCGCCTGGGAGCAACTGCAACTACCCGATGCGCCGCGCCTCGCCATCCTCGACTGGATGATGCCCGGCTACAGCGGCCCCGAAATCTGCCGCATGCTTCGCGCCAGGGGCGGCGAGCCTTATACCTACCTCCTCCTGCTCACCTCCAAGACCCTGAAAGAAGACCTGATTGCCGGCATGGAAGCCGGCGCCGATGACTACGTCACCAAACCCTTCGATCTTCACGAGTTGAATGTCCGCCTCCGCGCTGGGATGCGCATTCTCGACCTTCAGGCCGAACTCCTCGATGCACGCGAGAAACTGCGCGAACAGGCCACCAAGGACGCCCTCACGGGCCTCTGGAACCGCCGCTCCATCATGGAAATCCTCGAACGCGAACAGTCCCGCTCCCAGCGCGAAGGAGCCCCCATCGGCGTCCTTATGCTCGACCTCGATCACTTCAAGCTGGTCAATGACCGCTTTGGCCACCTCGCCGGTGATGAAGTGCTCAAGGAAGCCGGCCGCCGTTTGCTCGCCAGCGTCCGTCCTTACGACGGTGTAGGCCGCTTCGGCGGCGAGGAGTTCCTGGTCGTTTTGCCGGGCTGTGATGAGGCTGGCCTCTACACCAGAGCCGAGAGCATGCGCGTGTCTATCGCCGGCCCCCCCGTCAAAAACGTCTCCGATGGCCTTGTCGTCACCGCCAGTTTCGGCGCCACCGTCTTCATGCCCCAATCCGTCATCAGCGCAAGCGAACTCATTCGCGTCGCTGATGAAGCGCTTTACGCGGCGAAACGCGCCGGACGCAACCGCGTCGTGCTGCGCTCTTCACTCATCGAAACCTTGCGTTAGCCGGACGCGACGCGCCCTACGCTAGTGCCCGGCGCCAGCCTTTCGCTGCGCCACCTCGAAATGGCTCAGCGTCTGCGCGTAGTCCTCCAACCCTTTGAACAAAGCCTCCGCCAGTTTCTGCCGGTACTCGCCCTTCTTCAATTGCGCCTCTTCCCGCGAGTTGCTTACAAAGCCGATCTCCGCCAGCACCGAAGGCATCGACGCCCCAATCAGCACCACAAACGGCGCTTTCTTCACCCCGCGGTCCCGGCTTGTCTTTGAAGAGGAACCCGTCAGCCGGATCAGGCTCGCCTGAACCTTCGCCGCGAACTCCCGCGACTCATCCGCCTTGTCCCGTTGCGCGATCTTCTGCAACAGGTCCCTCAGATCGCTGATGGAACGCTCCGACAGCGCGTTCTCCCGCGCCGCCAGGTCCATGGCCGCCCGCGAAGTGGTGAAACTCAGGTAATACGTCTCCACCCCCGAAACCGACTTGATCGGCGAGGAGTTGGCGTGAATCGAAAGAAAAATGTCCGCCTTCTTCGCATTGGCGATCGCCGTCCGCTCCTCCAACGCAATGAAGCGGTCGTTCGAGCGGGTGTAGATCACCTCACTCCCCATGTTTTCTTCGATCAACGCCCCTAGCCGCTTCGCCACATCCAACACCAGATCCTTTTCGGCCAGCCCTCCAGGACCGGTACTCCCATGATCATGCCCGCCGTGGCCGGGGTCCAGAACCACCCGCCGGATCTTCAGACCCAGTGCCCGCGTCAGCGACCGGTCGCCATTGGTGTTGCGCTTCGCCGGAGCCGCCGGCGGAGCCACCGGAGCCAGATTCACCGGTAGCGGGGGAGCATCGGGAAGCGCGGGAGCAGCCGAAAGGAAAGAGGCAGGCGACGGCTTTTCCGCGGGTTTCTCCGAGTAGACCCTTGGGGCGGCCTTCACCGGCTCAGGCGGCGGTTTCAACGCCGGCATCGCCACGGGAATGGGAGCGGGTTTCTCCGGCCCTGGTTTCGCATCGAGCACCGGCGGTTCATTCCATTGGCTATGTTCGGCTCTTTCTTCAATCCGCCGCACTCCGTTACTGCTCAGTGTCGGTTTCGAAGGAATATCCCCCTTGGCGCGGACCTCGATCACCAGGCGGTCCGGAACCGTCAACTGAGATGCCGAAATGTCGAATTGACCCTCTTCCATGTCCAGAACTACTCGCGTCACCGCGGGTTGTGTCTCCGCCACCCGGATCTGCTTCACCCGGGGATCATTGATCGGGATGATATGCACCCCTTTCGAGGAAAGCTGCGGCCGTGCGTCCATCAGGTCATAAAAAACCCGATTGGGATCATAGAGTTTGTCCGTCCGGTAACGGAATGAGCCGTTGGTCTCCACCGCGATGCGCGTCACATCGCTCAGCGACCAGTAGCGGACGGCGGTGACGGCAAGATGGTCGCCCGCGCCTGCACAGACCTGCAGGCTGAAGAGCGCCGCTAACAGCGGCCTCCCGATCGGGCGTCCGGAACTACCTGCTTCTGCAGCCATAGTTGATACCGCGCCCCCTGCGCGCACTCCTTTAACGCATCCTGAGATGCAATCTCCCCTCGCTATCGACAAACTGCTCGATTATCTTTGACTGCTCCACCTTCGAGCCGGCCGGTTTCGTCTCCACCGCGCGCCGCGCGGCGCCCCACCGCTTCCCTACCTGGTAAACGTAATTCCGCGTCTCGGCGTAGGGCGGAATGGAACCATACTTCGTAACCGCCGCCGGACCCGAGTTGTAAGCCGCCAGCGCCAGCCGGTCATCCCGGAACGCCGCCTGCAATTGCTTGAGATAGCGCACTCCCGCCTCAATGTTCTCCCGCGCGTCGAACGGGTTCTTCACCCCCAGCGTGCGCGCGGTCGAGGGAATCAGTTGCATCATTCCCTGCGCTCCCTTGGGCGAAACGGCATATTTGTTGTACGAACTCTCCACCTGGATCACCGAATGAACCAACAGCGGATCCATGCTGTATTGCCTGGCGACCTTGTCGATGATCTCGTTCACGCCGGCGTCCGGCGCCAGTTGCAATGGAGCATTCCCGCTGTCCACTCCGGCGCCCGCAACCACCACCGGCGGGATCACCTTCGGAGCGATCACCGTTGTCCGCCGCACCAGGCGCCCGGAACCCGGGTCCACCCGGACTGTCGCCAGCTTGCGCACCGGCTCGATGGTGGGATTGGCAACCTCCGCCCCCGCCAGCAAACCGCCGCCTAGGGCGGCCAGGCTCAGGACTTGACAACAAAATCGCATGATAATGTTTCAACCAGTATAACCACAAAAAGATTCACACTCCCGGAGAGATAGCTCAAGCGTAATGGTATCATTAGTGCCATGCGCCAGGCTGGGTACGTGCTCACCGGCGGAGCCAGCTCGCGGATGGGCAAAGACAAGGCTCTGCTCCCTTTTCGCGGCACGACGCTGGTCGAGTGGGTGGCGCGGCAAGTAAATACGGCTGCCGGCGGCGTCACCCTCGTCGGCTCCGCCTCCCGGTACGGCTTTCTCGGACTCCCGCTGATTGAGGACCAACACGCCGGCTGCGGCCCTCTCAGCGGCATCGAAGCCGCTCTGGCGCACTCCGGCGCCGAGTGGAACCTCGTCGTCGCTTGCGATATGCCCAATCTCACCGCGCCCTTTCTTTCCTGGATACTGAAAGAAGCGGTGGGCGGGCAGGAGGACATTGTCATGCCGGCCGGCGCCGGCGGCCGCGAGCCGTTGTGCGCCGTATACCGCCGCACGTGCCTTCCCGCCGCCCGGGACGCGCTCGCCCGCGAACAATACAAGGTGTCCGAGGCATTTCGTTCGCTGCGCATCAAACTCCTGCCGGTGAGTGAGCAAACAGCGCTCGCCAATGCCAACACCCCCCTTGACTGGGACGCCGCTCTCCGGCACGCCGGGACGCGCCATGATTGACCACTACCCCCACTACATCGAATTCCGTCACGTGTATAAGACGTTCGACTACCCCGTTTTAGTCGACGCCTGTTTTCATGTCGCCCCTGGTGAAACCGTTACCATCATCGGCCGCAGCGGCGTCGGCAAGTCCGTCAGCCTCGGGCACATCATGGGATTCCTCAAACCGGACCAGGGCAGAGTCATTGTCGCCCACACCGACATCACGGACATGACCGAAGCCGAATTACGCCGCATCCGCAGGAAGGTCACCATGGTTTTCCAGAACGGGGCACTCTTTGACTCCCTCACCGTGGGCGAAAATATTCTGTTTTCGCTCGAACTTCGCGAGGATTACGACGAGCAGAACAAAGAGGACGTCGTCGACGGACTCCTCCGCATGGTCGAGCTACAGGAATACAAAGAAGCCTACCCCACCGATCTCTCCGTCGGCCACAAGCGCGCCGTGGCCATCGCCCGCGCCCTCGCCGCCCAGCCCGAGTGCATCCTCTACGACGAGCCCACCACCATGGTGGACCCCATCATGTCCAGCCACCTCACCGAACTCATGCTCCGCCTGAAGCATCAATTGCATCTCACCTCCGTCGTCGTCACCCACGACCTCGAATTGATGCGCAGCGTCGCCGACAAAGTGGTCGTCCTCTTCGAAGGCAAGGTCATCTACTTCGGACCCGTGGACGAACTCGAGGAGAGCGATCACCCCCACATCCGGGAATTCCTCTCCATGGACAAAGTCGAATTCTAGCGCGCCGGCGCCAACCACCGGCGGATGGCCCATCCCGCCGAAGCCAGCAGCAGAGCGAATCCCCCGGCGGCAGCCGTCACCCAGGCCGACCCGGAGTACATGGCAGCCCCCGCGATGGCCACGGCGGGCAAAACCGCCGCCGCCGCCTGCATTCGCCGCGCGGGCCGCAACGCCAGTTCGGCCTGCTCGCGGCGCGCCCGAAGTTCCGCCTTCCAGTACACCGGCCCGGGCGGCGGAACGGCCGCGGTTGCCTCCGCCGCGGGAAAATCCGAAAAAGACGGGTTTCCGTGCAGGTCCGGCATCGTCCCGCATGTGCTTCGAGTTCCGGCGGCAATGATTTCAGCAAGCCGGCCGGTTTCTGGCGCTGCGCCGTCTCATCCGCAAGAGCCGCGTTGTTGGTCAACCGCCGCAAGTAACTCTGGAGCGGACGCGCCGTCTGCGCATAAAACTCCTCGAATGCCTCCGCCGTCATCGACAGCAGAAACCCTGAGGCGCGCCGTTGGCCTTGGCCCGTCACATCCGCTCCCAAATCTACTTGCTTTCTTCCACCAGCAGGCCCCACCGCCGCAGCAGCAGGTAGCTCCAGGCTCCCGACAGCGCCAACCCGATCCCCAGCGCGATCACTATCCCGCCCGCCACTTGCAGGAACAGGCGCGCGTCAGAAGCGAACGCCGAAACCACCGCCATTCCAATCCCCGTACACAGCAGCACCACTCCGGCCTGAAGCGTGTTCAACACCCTCGGCACGTACGCTCCCCGCCCGTCCGCGTTTCCCGCCAGCAGGCTCTTGAACGCGTCGCTGCCGGCATACGACATCACATCCGCTCCCGTGCCCAGCTTTTCAATCAGCTTCGACTGCACGTCCGCCTGATACCGCTCTTTCCGCGTCGCCCGCACGGCATCCACTATGGTCGCAAGGATGAACGCGCTGCTCGCAAACAGGGAGATCATGATCACCCCGATCATTACGTGTTCACTCATAAAGTTCCTCTCCTCTGCCTCTACAACGGGACTGGGCGCCGTGATGTTATCACTCTCGGAGCGATTCCGGCGCCGGAACCAGCCGCGCCGTTTCGCGCATGTTCGCCAAGGCGATGCATTCCACCCGCCACCTCATCCTTGCCCGGATCATCCCCATGCCGTCTCGCCGCCTGTTCCCCTCGATGAAATGTTCCACCGCGCGGGCCGCCGCGGAGCCATCGCCGCCCTCATCGCCAACGGCTATTTTCTCGTCCCCAGGGCGCGTCCGGCGTCTCAACCGCGCCGGCCTCAGACTACCTCCGGATCAGCACCGGCAACGCGTTGCCCGGCGAAACATCCCGGACAAGCCTCAAGATGTTCGCGCTGCGCCTGTCCGGAATTCGGCCGTCATGCGCGCGCTAGGACGAAAAGCTTGCTGGATCAGCAACGGCCCGGTGATGCCTACAGGGATGCGATCTTACGCCGCATCACCAGCAGGTAGCCGCCGAGCACGGCCAGCAATGCCCCATTGGCGGCCAGGACCACGGGAGCCGAGTAAAGCGGAATCAGCGAGCCGGTGGCGAGACTGCCGATGGGCATTCCGCCGCGGAAGGCGACATTGAAGACGCTCATCACGCGTCCGCGCATCTCATCGGAGGTGATCAGTTGCACGAGCGAAGTGATCATCGCGAAGCAGGAGATGAGCGCCGCGCCGCCGAGGAACAGGAACACGCAACTCACCCACAGGACTTTCGAAAGCGCGAAGCCCGCCATCATGAGGCCGAACAGGACAAGCATGATCAAAGTCAGGAGTCCCTTTTGTCGGATGTGTCCGACAGCGGCCACCAGGAGCGCTCCGGCCACCGATCCCGCTCCGGATGTGGATAGCAGCAGCGAATAGGTATTGGCGCCCTCGTGCAGCACATCCTTGGCGAAGACGGGAAGAAAGACCACAATCGGAAAACCAAGCATGGTCATGCAGAAGGCCAGGAAGATCAGCGAGACCATGGCTTCCTGCCGGCGGACGAAGGAAAACCCTTCTTTCATGCTCTCGAGCATGGACTGCCGCTTTTCTGTTGGAACATAGCGTTCATTGAGGAAAAGCAGCGAAAGGATGACGGCGATGAAGGAGACGCCGTTGAGAGAGAAGCACCAGGTGGCGCCCAGTTGAGCCATGGCGATGCCGCCGACGACCGGGCCGATGACGCGGGCGAGGTTGAACTGAATGGAGTTGAGGGCGATGGCATTCGGCAGGTCCTCCGCCTTCACCAACCGCGGGATCAGGGCCTGGTAAGCCGGCCCGCCAAAGGCCTGCGCCAATCCGCTGCAGAAGGACAGCGACAGGATATGCCAGACTTCCACCTTCTTCAGAGCCAACAGCACGGCCAGGAAAAAGGCGCTGCTCATCTGAATTATCTGCGAGGCGATCAGCAGGTGGCGCCGGTCCTTGCGGTCGGCGACAACGCCGCCTACCAGGGAAAACAGGAGGATCGGAACTTCCCCGAGGAACGAGTCCAGGCCAAGCAGAAACGAGGATTTGGACAGTTCGAGGACGAGCCAGCTTTGCGCGAGTTTCTGCATCCACGTCCCAATGCTGGAAGTGCACGCGCCAAGCCACATGAGCCGGAAATCCCGGTACTCGAAGGCCTTGAAAACCCGCTTTACCAAAATGGACGATCCTTAGGGCAGCGGTTTCTCACGGTGAATGAGATGCAGAATGTTTCCGTCTCCATCCTTGAAGAACACCAGACGATTGCCCTGATTATTGTAGGGATCGCCCAGGAACTCGACGCCGCGCGCCTTGAGTTCGGCATAGCCGGCGTCGAAGTCGTCAAGGGCGATGGCGAGATGCCGGATGCCGGGTTCTTTCATCCCGGGCGTCCGCGCCATGACCCCATCGGAGGGGATGATTTCGAGCATCGATCCATTGGGCGCCTTGACGAAGTAGAAAACGTCATAGCTGAAATTAATCCGGAAGCCGAGATAGTCCACATACCACTGCGCGAGTTTCCTCGGGTCGGGAGAGGCGATGGCGGTGTGTTCGAGTCCTTGAAACATCATCGTGATTCTAACAGGAACGGGTTGGCGGGCGCGGCGACGGGAAATTGGTTAAGCGAGGTTTACGTTCCTGATCCGGTTCCCGCCGTGTGAACCGGCATCGGATGCCCGCGGAGGCTTTGGCTTCCCGGCGGAGGGCGATGGGGAGATCCGAAGTGTGTCCGGGCGTCACATAAAATGCTGCGTCGACCCGGCGTAGCCGTCACTGGTTCCCCGGTTAACAAAACTTTGCCTCACTGATCCAGCGGAATCTCGAAGTAGAGCAGTTCTTTACCTGTCTGCGCCTCGACAATTCCGTGAATGTAGACGTGGGCGCCCTTCAGATGCCGCGTCTGGAAGTACACAAACCCGTGCGCGGATTCGCCGGGCGGCAGCATCTTCGTATTCATTGCGTAGCCCTCGATCTCGAAACTGGCCAGCTTGTTTTTGCGCTTTCGGGGAATGGGATTGGGAATCGGACTGCCGCCGAAGTTCGGGCGCCGCGGTCCTTCGATGTACTGCACGTCGGAGGCGGGAGTCGCGTCGACACGGTAGCGGTCTGGAGTGACGTAGGTAATCTGCATCTGGCGGATGCTGAGCGTTTTTCCGCTGTCATTCCGCATCACGAGCAGCACCGGGAGAACCCCGTAGGCGCCGAGGTCCAGTTTCCCGAAGGCGGATTTCATCTGCTCCGGGGTTGTGTACGGCACAGCCGCGATGGTGAGACCTTCGCTTGACTGTTTGGTGGGATAGGACGCGGCCGGCTCGACTTGGAAGCGCTTGTCCTTGTCCGCTGCCCAAGCGGTTATACTCAGGAGGAGTAATAACCAAGACCCGCGCGTGCTCATTTACTTCCTCTACCGGCTGTTGAGCGTTCTTTGCTTTCCATTGATCCTACTCTACCTTCTGAGCCGTGGTATGCGCGACCGGCGGTACTGGGGCGGCTTTGGCGAGCGGCTGGGCGGCGCGCCGCCGGCATTCCAACCGACGGTTCCCGGCGGCATTTGGTTGCATGCGGTTTCCGTGGGAGAGGTGATCTCCGCGGTGGAACTTCTACGCCAGTTGCGGGAGCAGTTCCCTTCCCAGAGGCTCTATGTTTCGGTGACCACGGTGGCGGGACGGCAGATCGCCGAAATGCGCCTGAAGGCGATCACTGACGGAATCTTCTACACCCCCGTGGATCTGTGCTGGGCGGTGCGGCGCGTGCTCCGCCGCGTCCGCCCGCGGCTCATCGTAGTGATGGAGACGGAGATCTGGCCAAATCTCTACCGGGAGGCAAAGCGCTTCGGATGCGGGCTGGTGGTGATCAATGGCCGCATTTCCGACAAGGCATTCCCCGGATATCTCCGCCTGCGGAAATTCTTCCGCGCGGTGCTGCGGTGGCCGGACGCGATTCTCGTCCAGAACCGGATCGCGATGGACCGTTATCTTGCGCTCGGCGCCCCGGCGGAGAGAGTGCGGAACACCGGGAACCTGAAGTATGATTTTCGCGCGGCCGGTCTGGAGCCGCCGGCGATGGTGCGGCTGTTGGCCGCGAAACTCCAGCCTTCCGCGGTGTGGATTGCGGCGAGCACGATGCCTCCCGCTGCCGCGGGTGATCCGGATGAAGATGACCTTGTCATCGAGGCGTTCCAGTGCGTGGCCGCGGCCAACGAGCGGCTCCTGCTGATCCTGGCGCCCCGCCGGCCGGAGCGCTTCATGGAGGCGGCGCAAAAGATGGAACGGGCCGGAGTACGTTTCCTGCGCCGCTCGGAACTCACCGGGGAAAGCTCGCTGAGTCTGCCGGGAGTTCTGCTGGTGGACACCATGGGGGAATTGAGTTCCCTCTTTCCTCTGGCGGATGTCGTGTTCATGGGGGGCACGTTTCCCCGGCGCGGAGGGCACAACATTCTCGAACCGGCGTTCTTCGGGAAACCTGTCATCATCGGCCCCCACATGGAAAATTTTCCGGATATCGCGGAGGAGTTCCGCGCGCGGGGCGGCGTGTACGCCGCCGATAGTCCGGCGCAACTGGCCGAGGCGGTGAACCATCTGCTGGCTGACCTTGCTTTGCGGACGCGCATCGGCGAGAAGGCCCGGCAGTTGACGGAGGGGCGGAGGGGTGCGACGGCGCGGGCCGTGGCGGCGGTGCGCGAGAGCTACTCCGAAGCAATGCCGCGCAAGGTGCATCCTCTGGCGGCGATTGCGCTGTTAGGTCCGCTCAGCCTGCTCTGGAGGGCGGGAGTGGCGTGGGACAGGCGCCGCAAGCTTTCGCGATCCGGAAGCCTCCGGGCGCCGGTTGTGAGCATTGGTGGAATCGCCGCGGGAGGAGCCGGCAAGACGCCCTTCACTCACCACCTCACCGAATGGATGCGCAAGGAAGGCTTCAGCCCCGCCATTCTGACGCGGGGATACAAACGGGGGTCACCGGAGAGGAGTACGGTGCTCGCGGCAGGCGCGGTGTGTCCGGTGGCGCGGACCGGCGACGAAGCGCAGATTCTGCTGCGCGCGGGAAATGCCTCGCTGGGCATCGGCGCGAACCGCCTGGCGACCGGCAGGGAGTTGGAGCGGAAACTCCGCCCGGGCGTGATTGTGCTGGATGACGGATTCCAGCACTGGCGCGTGAGAAGAGACGCGGACATCGTGATGCTGGACGCGCTTGACCCGTTTGGCGGCGAAGCGCTGATGCCGCTCGGAAGACTGCGGGAACCGCTGAGTTCTCTTGGAAGGGCGTCGGCATTTGTGGTTGCCCGGGCATCCATTCCCACGCCGTGGAGAGGCCTCGAGAAAAGGCTGAAGGAATATCAGCCGGCCGCGCCGGTTTTCTACAGCCGCGTGGCGCCGGTGGAGTGGGTGGCCATGGACGGTACGGAACGGTCTCCGGCCGGCCGCCCGCCTCTGAGTCCAGCCGCGGTATTT